>CAILEM010000118.1 GCA_903833215.1 uncultured Armatimonadota bacterium | reverse complement strand
TTATGCAGAGTCGATCAATGCATCCATTCAAGAAGTTAAGACCGTCGCAAGAGGTTTTAGACAGTTTGAAAGCTTCAGAATTGCCATACTCTTCTTCCTCGGAAAGCTTGAACTCAACCCACGGAAAACCCCATAGACCCGGCTAAGGCTGGCAGAAGTTTAGCCGCCTTTGATTCAGATGTGCTCTGAAACTAAAGTGATCGAGCAAGTCTGACACATAGAAAGAGATAGTTGACCAGAGGATAAATCATACCCCCGGATGCACAATCCGGAGTTATTCACCAGTTGCGCTTCAAATTCTCCCCCAATAAATGGTGTTCCTCAGGCTAGCAAAGTGACGCACAGGTTGTGATCAGTTCCTCTCCCGGATGACCATGCACTCAAATCTTTAGCTTTCTGAGTAACGGAAGCCCAAGATGCCAGCTGCCTAGAGACGTATGATCTTTTCTTTGCCGCGTGCGACATTTTTCGTTGCATATCGAGTATCAAGTACCAGCCGAGAGTGGTCCACTACGAATTGGTAGTCCACAGTTGTGTGCGACGTTGTAATAATGACGAGATCTGTGTCTTGCAGAAGATCACTAGTTAGAGGTTCACTTTGCAAGTCAAACTCTGGATGGGTAGCAATTGGAACGTAGTCATCGTGATACTTAACGGTGACGCCTTCCTTCCACAAATTCCGTATTACATCATAAGCTGGTGACTCACGGTCATCGTCCAGGTCCTTTTTGTATGACAGCCCCAGTACCAGCACCTTGGCCAGTGAAGGAGCAATTCCAAGGGTATTAAGGCATCGATAAGCTTTCGTTGCGACGAACTCAGGCATTTTTCGGTTAATCTCACCAGCTAAAGTTATGAATCGAGTGTTGAAATTGTACTCCTTGGCTTTCCATTCTAGGTAGTGCGGATCGAGTGGAATGCAGTGTCCGCCGACACCGGGACCAGGATAGAAAGGCATAATCCCGAAAGGTTTTGTAAATGCCGCATCTAAAGCTTCCCACACATCGAGGTCCATCCGGTCACATAACATTGCAAGTTCGTTAACCAGTGCAATATTCACGGCTCGAAACGTGTTTTCGAATACCTTAACCAACTCTGCAGTTTTGGTGCTTGAAACTGGCACGACATCCAGTATTGCAGCTTTATAGAAGTGCATTGCTACTTCCAGTGAACCTGGTCCGACACCGCCGACAACTTTATTTGTGTTCTTGGTTCCAAAAGTCCGATTGCCGGGATCGACTCGCTCGGGGGAATAGGCAAGAAAAAAATCGCGATTAGCCACTAATCCGCTTTTCTCAAGCATAGGCAACAGAACATCTTCAGTGGTGCCGGGATAAGTTGTCGATTCAAGGCTAATGAGCTGGCCAGGCCGGATTCGAGTTGCCAACTCACGGGCAACGCTCTCGATGTACGTGAGGTCTGGTATGAGGTTATGGGTAAGAGGCGTCGGTACGGCGATAACAAGAACATCAAGCTCAGAAACGGTATCGAATGTGGAAACAGCGTGAAGCTGGCCAGATTTAACAACCTCTCTTAGTTCCTCATCTTCCACATCTCTGATGTAGTTCTCACCGCGATTCACTTGAGCAGCTTTCACTTCGTTTTGGTCGATGCCTGTGACCTGAAAACCAGCTTTCGCCTTCTCTACTGCGAAAGGTAGTCCTACGTAACCAAGCCCAACCACTCCAACGCTCGCTGAGCGGTCGTCAATTTTCGCGAGTAAAGCGAATTTTAACTCGTCGTTAATAGTTACCAATTGACCCGGCTCTTGACCCATATATATCCACCACTTGAATTCCGGAAAAATCATCGACTAAAACATCTAATGTCCTGGTCAAGCGCTAAACCCGAATACGCAGGCGATTATACCGGCAGACACGTTAATGTTTGGCATGACCGTTCTCTTCTTTTTAGACCTTGCGCAGAACGAGACGACGATGACGAACCAGGAATCCGCAGCAGCTGCACTCAAATGTTTTGAAAATATCAGCGGAGTGTGCTGCGCGTGTAGGCGACTGCATCTTTGCCGCCGTATAACTGCGAAGAGAGATCCTCAGTTGCGAGCGCCCAATGTGATGATGAAGATCTGCAAGCCTGTACTCGTTGGTATGCCCAGGTGGCCTGGATGAAGGCCCTTCCGCAACGTAGATTTTGACTCCGGACGGTACGCGCGAGTGTGCAGTGTGCCTCCTTTGGGGTGCGGGCCTGCCTGGGGATGGGCTGGAACCCTAGGTACAATTCAAGGGCTCACGAAGTGCCACTTCACGAAGAGATGGATTTTTAATGTTGAATAATATGATAGTTTCTTATGCTGTTACTCAAACGAGAAGCCTGTGAAGGCAGCTCCAAGGAACCGGACACTTGCAGGTAGCACTTTTTCGGTTCTAACCAATAATATCGCGACATTTGTTCTGATGGCTCTCACTAATGTCCTTATCTCTAGAGCGTTAGGGCCGGGGCAGCGGGGAGTGCAAGCAATCGTGCTCCTCCTCGCCTCGAATAGTATGACAGTCGTTGATTTAGGCCTACGGTCTGCAATTCAATATAATCTGACTCGATCTAAGGAACCTGGACGAGCTTTTGGTGAAGCTCTCGCAGTTTGCGGTGTGCTAATGCTCGGCGCAACAGTCCTTGGAGCATTGCTTTTCATAGGGCTATTCAGTCTTGGCCGACACGGTTTTCTTCAAGGTGTTAGCCCACTTCTCCTCGGGTTAGGGTTTATTTATTTCCTCCTAATCCTCGCTCAGGATCTTGCAGTCATTCTTTTGATCTCGCTCCGTGATTTTGCCGGTCGGAATTCAGCCTTGTTTGTTAACTCGGTTGTAGGCCTCTGCGGCATGGTAATTGTCTTTCTTTGGAAAATGAAGGTTGACGTCCTCTTAGTTGTGACTCTACAAGGTGCAGGAGTGGGCGCTTCACTAATTGTGGCAAGTCGTAGGTTGATAAGGGCTTTCCCAGAGGGGGCGTCGAGGGCCTATCCGAATGACTGGTGGAACGGGTACTTAAAATTCGGGCTAAAGAGCTCTCTGTCGTTAATAATGACGCAAGCTAATGCCAGGCTAGATTCCTTTGTAGTGAACGGTATTCTGGGGAATCTGCCGGTGGGGTTGTACATGGCTGGAGTTAGTTTGGCTGAACTGTCACAGTATGTTAACAATGCTGCGATGGTAGTCTTATACCCTGAAACAGCGCGAAGGGAAGGTGCGGACCGAACCAGGACTTCACTTCTAGGAGCAGGTATTTCTTTCTATGGTGTAGTCGCATGCTCCATTGGGATGGCTTTTCTGATTCCTTGGTTGCTACCACTGCTATATGGTCGGGCCTTTGCCAGTGCTGTTCCAGCTGCGCTTTGGCTCTTGCCGGGAATGCCGGCTATGGCGCTGTTCCGAATGTTTGGCAGCGTTGCTACAGCAATGGGCCATCCAGAGCTGCGAGCTTATGCAGCATTTTGTGGCATGGTGGTTACGATCTCACTAGACCTATTCTTAATCCCGACATTTGGCATTGTTGGTGCAGCTTGGGCATCGACATTGGCCTATATCATTTCGGCGGTGATTATGGTCATATTGACCATGAGACACGGCAACGTAAATTGCAGAGACTCCTTCAACGGTATATTTTTTGAACCGTTGCGCCTTGTGGCAGCGAGGGTGTCTGCACGTAATAGGTAGGCTGGCGAGGTCATCGTGAACGAATTCTTTAATCATCCTAATGTATTTCACGAAATTGGACGGTTATCTTATTGCTAAAGCCTTCTTGGTCAATCGGCGAGAAACCGGCTGCTCATGTCGGACTCCAGGCGGCTGATGCAGCGTCATCAAGAGGGAGTTCAACAGAAGAGGGCGGCAGCCGGTGGGTCCAGAACAGTCTTTCTGGCATTTTAGCTTGCTTCTATGGCGGGTTTGGGCCGATCTTAGGGCACTTCGGAAACGTCGTGCTTTACAGCAGTTATGTCGTGCTAATTGTTTTGACTCTGTTATGTTGGCGAGTTCATCCTCGCCTAAGTGGGCAAAACAGCCTAGTTTTCTCGCCGTATTTGTTATTCTTCTGTACTTTCTCATTATGGATTGCTGCTGTGAGCTTTCTCACTGTTGCCCCATATTCAGACATCGGGCAAATCATCAGTGATGTAATTAAGGCCGGCTTGTTGTGGCTTGCCATGATTGCGATGATTACCAGTGCCCAGAATGTGCGCCGACTTGTATCGGCAATTATGGTTGTCGTCTGCTTGAATGGCCTTGTATCAGGACTAGAAAGACAGTTCCCTTTTGCCAATGTAGTAATACATCAGGTGACCCTGTCGGCAGGTGCAAACGTTGAACGGCTAACTGCCATCAGTCGTGCAACCGGCTTCTATAATAACCCGAACGTAGCCGCGCAATCGTTTCTTTTCGCGATACTATTGGCACCTTGGGCACCTAGGTGGCTGGGATGGTTGGGTGGTATTTCTGCTGCTGGCGGCATCCTATTATCTGAATCGAGGCAAGGCGCCTACTTGATGATCCTGTGCGGATTGGCCTATCTTGCTTATCAGGCCTCTAGTTATGCTAAGCGCTCGAAAAGTGCAGGAGCAGCCGCAATTATACTGAGCGGAGCATTAATCGTCGGTCTTTTCGCGAGCAGCTACGACGTCATGGCGTCTGGCGACCAGCCGATCGAAGGTAGTCGGAACAGGTTGTTTCAAGCTGAAGAGGGCGCAAGGAATCGCGGTTCAGTTGGAGCAGTCGGACTGGCGAAAGCTGAGGATAGCCCATGGTACGGATATGGTGCGTATTCATTCCGCGATTCCGACTTAGTCAAATACGGCAATCGAAGAGGTGAGCATGGAAGCCATAATATTTACTTAACTATCTGGGGAGAGGCAGGATTACCGATGCTAGTCGCCTACTTAACGATGATGACGTTCTCATTCAGGAGAATGTCAAAACTACGCGTCGTAGATAGGCGTACAAGAACTCTCAACGCTTTAATGTGGTGGTGCTTTATCGCGATAGGAGTAACATGGCATGGCCAATTCGGGGAGGTTACCGGATTGATGTTTGCGGGGTTAAGTTTCTTGATACCGAGATATGCATGCAATATGACGATTAATATGGAGAAACTTGAATCGCCATTGGCTTAAAATGCCGCCGGCACTTCATCTTCAGGCTTTCTCTTTCGTTTTGGCCCGTTATTCGGCGTGACTGCCACTCGGTTATGTGATAGACTCTTGTGCCGAGCAGCATTTTTATCTGGGGATCTATTGACCAATTCGTGGGCCCATTTTATCCATGTGAAGTCCTCCATTTTGAGTATCGTCGACTCTAAACACGGATCGGCTAGAATTGCATCGTTTCGTACAAGACAATGACGAGAGATCATAAGACAAGGGGTTTTACTGTGCAAGGCCGTGGTGCTCCACCAGCAGGGAATGCCCGTTATTTGTTGAGGTTCGATGATATATGTCCCAATATGGACTGGCGAAATTGGAGAGAAATTGAAGATACGTTGTTATCTCATGGAGTGAAACCAATTCTAGCCGTTGTGCCGGACAATAAAGACCCAAAGCTGATCTTCGACGCAGATCCTGGCGATTTCTGGGACCGGGTACGGGTCTGGCAATCTTGGAATTGGACTATCGCAATCCATGGCTGGCAGCATGTTTATGTTAATCATAATGCTGGAATCATGGGTTTAACAAAGAAGAGCGAGTTTGCCACATTGCCAAGACGTGAGCAATCGACAAAGATTTCACAAGCTGTCAATAAGTTCAAAGCAGAGGGAGTCCTACCTACTTGTTGGGTAGCTCCGTCCCATTCGTTTGATGAAATTACTGTTGAAGTCCTAGCAGAGAATGGTATTCGGGCCATCAGCGACGGACTATGGTCTTGGCCGCATGGTGATAGCTTAGGTGTAACTTGGGTGCCCCAGCAAATCTGGAGCACGATAAGGCCAATGCCACCCGGCGTGTGGACATCTTGCTTTCATCATAACGGATGGAATTCGGGTCAACTCCACCACTTCAAAGACTGCGTCGCACGTTTTTCTCATTTAACGGCAAGTTTTGATGAAATCGTAACAGAATTTCAACGTAGACAGATCACTCCTGGGGACCGACGCCGAGCACACCTGGACCTCCTTTGGAATCACAGGATCCGGCCAAGGCTGGCACGCCTTAAGGGGTATCGACCTGCCTAAGGGGCTTCTGACATAAACTCAGAATGAATAAACCTCAAATGGATGAGCCCATCAGTTCACATCTTCATATCCAAGCCAATCGACCTCGGATACGAGTCCTAATATTAGTCAGAAGCTTTAGTGGAGGAGGGCTGGAGCGCCAGTTACTCGTGCTCCTGCGCAATCTCGACCACTCCAGGTTTGACGTAACGGTTGCGCCGTTTTACGCAAAAGGTTTTTTCTGGAGTGAATTAACCAGGATCGATGGGCTCAATCTCACTCCACTCGACAAAAGAGGGCGTTGGGACATAGTTAAGTTTTATGTTCGGTGCGTGCGACTCGTAAAAAGAATACGCCCAGCAATAATTTACTCCTTCGCCCAGGAGCCAAATTT
This sequence comes from uncultured Armatimonadota bacterium, assembly GCA_903833215.1. Classification (GTDB taxonomy): domain Bacteria; phylum Armatimonadota; class Fimbriimonadia; order Fimbriimonadales; family Fimbriimonadaceae; genus Fimbriimonas. The sequence goes on along the minus strand of CAILEM010000118.1, from coordinate 4,561 downwards.
GATTGCCTTACCATTGGCGAAATTTGTGAGTGCAAAAACGGTTTGGGGAATTCGACGGTCCACGAAATCCGTGTATTCGGGCGACGCTATAGCGCTATTCGGATTCGTGCTTGGGCGAATCCTCTCACCACTTGCAGATAGTATCATTTACAACTCTTGGTGTGGGAGAGATTTGTACAATAAACGTGGCTACTGCTCACTAAATGCGCTCGTCGTTTCCAATGGCTTTGATACCACTCAATTTCGACCAAGTTCTCAGGAGAGGCTAGATCTTCGGGCTGAACTTGGCCTTCATTCGACGGCCCTTGTGGTTGGTATTGTCGGTCGAATTCATCCCGTGAAGAATCACGCAATGTTCTTAAGAATGGCTCAGCAGCTATTGCGTAAACATCCCGGAGTCCGATTCATTTGTGTTGGTAGTGGAACCAAAGAGATGACTGAAAGCGTCCACCACCTTGCGGCATCTCTTGAATTGGAGAAAGTGCTGATATGGCTAGGTGAGCAGAGCAATATGACCAGGGTTTACAATGTCCTTGACACGCTTGTACTATGTTCTAAGGAGGAAGGGTGCCCTAATGTTGTAGGAGAGGCCATGTCCTGCGGAATACCATGTGTTGTTTTCGACGTTGGCGACGCAGCGCAGTTAGTCGGTAACACCGGTTTAGTTGTGAAGGAAGGCGATGAGCAGGAACTTGTCAGTGCAGTGAGCAAGTTAGTAGACATGGATTCGAGAGATCGACAGCGCCTTGGCGGGATGGCCCGACAAAGGATTGAGTCCGAGTTTGGCCTCGACTCAATGGTATTGAAGGTAACATCTCTTTTTGAGGGCCTTGCAACATGAAGAAAGTACAAGTCGCACACTTGCTTGTTCAGCTGGGAGTAGGAGGAACGGAGATGATGCTTTACAAAATCCTCTCGCAGATGGGCAAGGACAATTGCGATCATTGCGTTATTGTAATGGTACCAGGAGGTGACATCTATTCATTGGTGGAGGGTCTGGGCGTACCAATATACTCGTTAAAGATGCACTCAGGGAAACCATCTTTTGTTGCTTTCATTAAGTTGATATTGCTAATGAAAAGACTTAGGCCTGATGTCCTCTGTACATGGTTGGCTAGCCCCAACCTCGCAGGGGCCCTAACTGTATGGCTGTCTGGAGGCAGAAAGTTGGTCTGGAATATAAGAAATGTCACCCCACCCAAAGAAGGGGTTTCCCTTGCTACACGTATTGCTAGCAGAGCCTGTGCGGTACTATCAAATTATCCTAATCTCATCCTATCTAACTCAGAAGCGGGAATGAACTCACACATTGCTTCTGGGTACTCTGCTAGGAAGTGGAGGGTCCTCCCCAACGGCTTTGACTGTGATCGATTTAAGCCCGACATTCGAAGCCGTCGTGCTGTACGAGATGAATTGGGGATACCTCTTGATGCATCAGTGATTGGTATTGTCGGCAGATACACTCAGTTAAAAGATCACTTAACATTTATAAGAGCGGCTACGAGGTTTCATACTACTCGTCCAGAGACCTTTTTCATCATGATTGGGGAAGGTCTGGACGAAAGCAACGCTGCCCTGACGTCGCACGATAATTTGCCGTGGCAACATGGCCGACTGAAGCTCTTGGGGAAGCGCCCAGACGTGCAACGCATCTACCCCGCGATGGACATCTTTACTTTAACATCCCTCGGCGAAGGGTTCCCAAATGTTGTTGGCGAAGCCATGTCCTGCGGCATACCATGTGTTGTGACGACGACAGCGGGAGATGCGCCCAAAATCGTGGACGATACCGGAATATGTGTTCGTCCAAGTGATCCCGATGCAATAGTTAGTGCTTGGGTGAAACTTCTACAGCAATCATCAGATGACAGTCTTTTACGAGGCGAGAGAGCGAGAATGCGTATTCAGCGCTATTACTCGGTTGAAGCGGTGGCTCTAGAGTATGAGAGACTTTACTTGGAACTTGCGGCCCTACCATGAAGGTCGATCCCCCAACTGCTAAGCCCAAAGTGGCCATCATCGGGACAGTCGATGTGGACGCCCGCATTCCGCTAATGAAGGGTTTGTCTGAGAGCTTTTCAGTTTGCGGGCTGGGTACCGAGGGATCGCTCTCCACAGTGTTTGCTGGTGCTGGTTTTCCATACTACACTTACGAGATGTCGAGGAGAGCTAGTGGGATTTCAGACATGCGTGCCTTTTTCCGATTGGTTTCATTATTTAAACGCATTCGCCCAGATATTGCTCATGCCTTTGATACTAAGCCTTGCGTGTGGGGTCGATTAGCGGCGCGAAGAGCTGGTGTCCCGGTTGTTATTGGTACGATCACTGGCCTCGGAGACCTGTATGTGAATCCTGGAGTGAGGAATCGAGTCGTTCGATGCGTATACGAACAGCTACAGAAAAGCGCATCTCATGAGTCCGATATGACATTTTTTTATAATCAAGATGATTGGAATGAAATGACGTCGGCCAGAATTGCCCCGGTTCAGAAATCCAAGATCATTCCTGGATCCGGTATCTCGCTCGCCGCTTTCAACCCAGATAATCATTCGCATTCAGAGAAGGAAACGATACGCAAAGAATTTGGCGTCCAGCAGGATGACATTCTAATTACTATGATCTCTCGGGTGTGTCGGAGCAAAGGTGTACTCGAGTTAGCTAAGGCTACTGAAGCAGCGAGACTTGTGAATCCAAAACTTCGAGTTCTCTTGGTCGGCAGTATTGACTTCAACTCGCGCGACGCCTTATCCTCGGCAGAGATAGAGTATGTAAGAAGAAGCCTTCAATGGACAGGTGCGAGGCGTGACATTGCAATCATCCTTGCAGCTTCGGATGCCTCGGTTCTGCCAACCTACCGCGAAGGTATCCCAAGGGCACTGATGGAGGCAGCGGCAATGGGCCTTCCTCTCATCGCCACAAATGTTCCTGGCTGCCGCGAGGTCGTGCAAGATGGGAAAAATGGTTACCTTGTTCCAGCGCGCGATGTGGATGGTCTCGTCAGCGCGCTTCTGAAGATTTCAGCGAGTGAGGCAGATAGGAAGAATTATGGAGATCACTCTCGCGCCCTTTCGCAAGAGCATTTTGATGTGGCGGTGATATCCCGTCGCTATAGTGAGGTCTACTTCAACTTGCTTCTGAAGCCGAGAAATATCCGAAGATCATGGTAATAGTGTTATTGACAGCATGCTTTGGTGTAGGCGGGGCAGAAAAAGTTCTCTCACAGATGGCCAATAATTGGGCAGCTTGCGGGCACAAGGTTTCGGCAGTAAGTATAGCTTCGACGAACGGCGCATACTTTTTCCCTTTCCATGATGCAGTTGAAGTAGTAGAGTTAGACCTAGCTACAGAGGATGAAGGTCTGCTAAAAGGTATCACGAATAATTGCAGAAGATTGCGTGAGCTACGTACGACATTTATCAGAATGCAGCCAGATATTGTCATTTCCTTTTTATCTAACTCGAATGTTCTTGCGATTGTTTCATTGCTCTTTACTCCAATCCCCGTTATCGTGACAGAACGGTCAGACCCAACGAGCAGACAACTTGGTAGGGCTTGGAACACCTTGCGGAAACTCACGTATCCTCACGCGGACGCTGTTGTTTGTCTAGGCTCACGCCCATTGGCGTACTTCTCTGGTCGTGTTCGGGGTCATATTATCCCTAATTCTGTTTGCCCCCCTGTCGAGTTGGCTAATATCGATATTGGCAATCCGGAGGTTGGGACCAGGCGGACTGTTGTCGGGCTGGGGCGCCTGGTGAAGGAGAAGTGTTTCGAAAACCTTATTGCAGCGTTTTCGCAGCTATGTGCTAAACATCCGGATTGGGATCTAGTCATTTGGGGTGAGGGCACTGAGAGAGTCGTTTTGGAGAAAGCGTGCCGGGAACTACTACCAAATAATCGCGTATCCTTGCCAGGCGCGACACACGTGCCAGTTCATCACCTTGCTGAGGCGGATCTATTTGTCTTGTCTTCCCGCGTTGAAGGGTTTCCAAACGTCCTTACAGAGGCCATGTCCATCGGCTTACCAGTTGTTGCGACAGATGTCGGTGCGGTTAATGAGATTGTCCGCCACGGAATTGATGGGCTGGTCGTTCCACCATTGGATGTCACAGCTCTGGCAAATGCAATGGATCACATGATGGGTAGCCAGGAGGAGCGTTCTAGACTTGGGGGGCGTGCGCGAGACGTCGTCGAAAGATTTAGCGAATCGAAAATAGCCGCTATGTGGGAATCGTTGATCGAGGCAGTGACTGAAAAGCCGATGGCACTCCTGAACAACGTGCAATCTTCGGGGAATGCTCAGTGATCGATACGCATTTCATGAGAATGTCAGAAGCCATCAGTGATTTGTTGGGCCAGGTAACCCTAACCTCCACTAAGCCTGTCATCAACTTGGCCCCCAACAGGCCGTACTAATGAATGGAATGCAACCCTTAAGTTGGACACACATCAAGATGGGTCGTTCTTCTTGAGCCACTCCTCGAATTCTTCGGGGCTCATGTAGTTGAGTGATGAGTGCATTCTCTCCGCATTGTAGTAGCGGATGAACCTGCTGATAGAT
>CAILEM010000117.1 GCA_903833215.1 uncultured Armatimonadota bacterium | reverse complement strand
TCCAAAGCCGAACTCAAAAGGCGAATTCTCTTGGGTATTCAAGAGATGAACGAAGAACCCGTCATTTTCAGATGGACCAAATTCCAAGCGCTTGAAGAGATTGAAGCCATGTCGATCAATTAATGGAACGATATACTAGTATGCCCGATCAGACCGATGCTGCTAACTCAGCCTGGGGTTCAACGCCTTGCACTGGCGGGAGTCGGGTTGGAAGCAAGGTCGATATTCCCGGTTCCTGCATCGTCACGCCCAGCCAAACGAGAGCAGATTGGATGGTCGTTGGGTTGTGGGTGATCACAATAAACTGAGAGCGATCTGTGAACTCATGGAGAAGTTGGGCAAATCGCTCGACATTCGTTCCATCCATGGGCGCATCAACCTCGTCAAGGACGACCAAGGGCGATGGCTTCACTTTGAGCAAAGCAAACAGGAATGCCGATGCACAAAGCGCCCTTTCGCCGCCGCTCAACAGGGCGAGAGGCTGACGCTTCTTGCCAGGCAAGGTGATTTCAAGCTCGATTCCACTCTCGAGGACGTGAACAGGATCTGAGAGTGCCAACTTCCCTTCACCGCCACGGAACAGCTTGGAGAACATCTCGGTAAAGCTCTCCTGCACGGCTACGAAAGTCGTCAGGAATCGATCGCGAGTCATCTTGTCGAGCTCCGAGATACTCGCCTCGACTTGCTCGATGCCGGTCATGATGTCATCCTTTTGGGCCGACAATTCTTCGGTCCGTGTCGTCAATCGAAGATAGGCCTCGATTGCACCGACGTTAACGTCTCCCATCGAACGCAGTTCCCGACGCAGGCGGTTCACGACGGTCGCGGCATCAGCAGGCACTTCGTGAGTTCCCTCTTGCTCAAGTGCGTCCTCCTCGGAGATTTCGTACTCCTCCATCAGTCGCTGGACGGCTGCAGTTCTCTTTGCTTCGAGACGGGTTCGACTCAGTTCGGCTTGATGCGTGGCATCGCCAATCGCAGCCGCATTCGCACGGGCACTCTTCGCCTCTTCCGTGAGTTCGAGGCTCTTCTCCAAGAGCGCCCTTTTATTCCGCTGGGCAGCTTCAAGTTGAGTTTCCGCCTCTGTCTTAAGCTTGATCGCTTCTGCGTGCTGAAGCTCAACATGGACGATTTCAGTGCGTGTCTTAACTCTCTCCGGCTCAAGGTTAAGCAGGCGATGGTGCCGCTGAAGTTCAGTTTCCTTTGCCGTCTGAAGTCGTCTCTTGCCCGCGAACGATCGCGACTGAGCTTGCGAAAGCCGTTGTTCGGCTTCCCGGAGTCGTGCTTCTGCCTGCTCAGCGTCGGCGGATTTCCCAGCAAGTGCCTTCAGCGCCTCGTCCCTGCGTTTCTCAATTTCCGCGACATCCACTTGATTATCTGAACCTGCGGCGCCGAGACTCAACTGCTCAAGTTCGTGGATCAGCTTCTCGCGAGAGCGTTGCGTGCTCTTGAGTTCATCGGCGATATTTTGTAGATAGGAGCGAGCATCTTTAAGATCGCCCTGTTCCGCCTGCATCTTCTGGCGCTGCTGGACAATTCCAGCCTCAGCTTCTTGGCTGGCCCGCTTGCGGGAAGCTGAACGCTTCTCATACTCGTTAATGATCTTTTCAAGGCGCGATACTTCCCTGCCAAGTTCAGCCAGATCGGCCTTCCTTTGGACCAAACCGTATCCCTGCTTAGCCTGCTGACCACCCGTGACGGCACCGCTGCTGTGGACAACTTCGCCTTCGAGCGTAACCATTCTTGCCCAACCCTGCGTACGGGCATGCTTCAGAGCAGTGTCGATATCCTCAACGACCACGACCCGACCTAATAGGCTATCAATGACCGGACGATGCTTGTTCTTGCACTGGATCAGTTCGCTGGCTCGGCCGACAATTCCCTTTTCGCCCAGCAGACGCTTCAATTCATAACTGACTTCAGAGGGGCGCATCAACGGGATCGGCTGGAAAGTTGCACGACCGGCACGGTGCTGTTTTAGCCACTCGATCGCTATCTTCGCGTCCTGCTGATCGTCGACAATGAGGTCGTTAATCGAGCCACCGAGGGCGGTTTCAATGGCTAGTGCTAGATCCTTGTCGACCTCCACCGCGGAACCCACGGCGGTGTATTCACCTTTTAAGATTCCGCGATCAACTGCCTCTAGCACGGCGCGTGAACCTTGATTAAGCCCCTCGTGGGCGTCAATGGTCGCCTCAATTCCGCGTCGCCGACCCTCGAGGGCAGCTTTCTCTGCCATCGATTTTCGGACCGATTGCGCATCCGCTTCTTCCTCACGGCGAACTTCGATCTGCCGCGATTCAAGGCGTTTGACCTCATCGGTATATGCCTGACTTGCTGCTGCCAATTCATCGAAGCTTGCCTGAGCTTCGGCGAGGGCTTGATTCAGTTCAGGTAGAGATGCATCGATTCCTTTGAGCTCACGTTCGGCGAGCTTCTTCCGCTCGGACCGATGGGCTTGCTCAGCCTCATATTTGAGCTGAAGCGCATGCTTTCGGCGCGCGTCGTCCAGCTCCCTCTCGACCTGCACGAGCTTGCTTCGGAGTTGCTGGGCTTCGGCCCCAACCCCGGAGAGCTCAATCCTCAGGTCATCGAGCGCTTTGCTTTCCTTAGCTTCCTCCTCAACCAAAGCCGCCAGTTCGGCCTCGGTATCGCTAATTCGAGTTGCTCCCTCTTCGGTATCAGCAGCAAGAGACTTCTCCTGCTCATCGAGGTTGAGCAGCCTTTGTTGAAGCAGTTTGAGTTGCGAAGCTGCTCTTTCCAGTGCGGTCAGCGATGCCTGCTGCCTTTCGCGGATGTCATCCATCTCCTGCTCAAGGTCCGAAATCTTCGCCCCAGTTCGACGGGCTTCGGCATCCACACTATCGGCGCGAACCAGTTCGGCGCCCATCAATTTGGCGGAGTCCTCAAGGCGTTTCTCAAGGTCAGCGACCTCTCGAACGGCCTTGGCTACCTCATCAACCAAGAGGCCAATTTCTACCTCTCGGAGGGAGGCCATGATGTTCTTGTACCGAAGGGCAACTTCTGCCTCTTCCTTGAGTGGTTCTCGTTGGGCATCGAGCTCGGACAGAATATCGGCAACCCGAGAGAGGTGCTCTAGCGCCTGCGCGAGTCGACGCTGGCTCTCCACCTTGCGTACGCGATACCGTTGGACACCTGCTGCTTCGTCCACCCATCCACGTCGATCTTCTGCGGAGGCAGAGAGAGCGGTATCGATCTCTTTCTGGCCAACGATGGCATACCCTGCCCGGCCCAACCCTGAGTCAGCCAGAAGGTCATAGATGTCTCGCAGACGACAAGACTGGCGGTTGATGGAGTATTCGGTATCCCCCGATCGGGTTAGGCGTCGTGTGATTGAAACTTCTGGAGTGTCAATGGGCAAGGATCCATCTTCGTTGTCAAACAATAGGTTGACTTCGGCATAACCCACCGCTTTTCGCCTAGGCGTTCCGCTGAAGATGACGTCCTGGCTCGTTTGCGCACGAAGATGCCTCGAATTGCCTTCGCCTAATCCCCATAGGATCGCGTCGACGAGGTTGGATTTTCCGCAGCCGTTCGGACCCACAACAGCGATGACACCGCCGTCGAGATTAAACTCGGCGCGGTCCGCAAAGGTCTTGAATCCAAAGATTTTGACTCTCTTCAGGCGCATAGCAGCAGGGACATCAAGGAGTGAAGCACATCATACCTACGCGTAAACGGACGTTGACCCACCCTCGCTTGGATGCTGTCTTCTCAACTAGTTTTCCACCGTTGAACCTAATCGACGTCATGCCACAATGGGATATGAAGCGACTGGCCTCATTGCCCCTCTTGGCGCTCGCCGCCATTAGCCTTGGCGCAACGCCCCAAGAGATCCTGACGAAGCGTTATCAGCAGTTCAACAAAAACATTTTAAAGAGCGATTCCAAGGGAATGCGCGCTTGGATTGAGTCCAACTGCGCCTCCAAATTCACGTACACGTCGTATCACAAAGCCAAATTTGACCGAGCGGGATATCAAAACGGCATCTTGGGCCAATTAGCTCAGACCACCAAGGTGCTTCAATCCACACTTCAGGTTCGAGAATTCAAGCGAACAGGGACAACGATTGTCGCGACCGTCGCCACCGAGTTCAAAGGACTCGTGGTTTTCGATTCTCGAAGATTGACACTAACCGATCAAAGCGTGACGTATGAAACCTGGCAACAGTCGGGGTCGGATTGGAAACTTGTGAAGGTCATTCAAATCAATGCGGATACTCAGATGCATCAAGAAGGCGGTTAGTTTGAAATGAAGTGGCCATTCGCTGTCGTGCTCATGGTTAGCCAGGCTGGTGCCCAGCCCCAATTGGCCCCGGTGAGACCAAAAATCCAGGCACTGTACGATCAATCTACTTCTCTATTGGTCAAGAAAGATCTTAACAAGCTTGGTGACTTCTTCATCCAGACGAGGACGACCGACTTTACCTACACGTCGCCCGGCAAACCAAACCGCAAGCTGCCAGAGATTATTTCGTCTATGAAGAGTGTGCTCGGCGCGTATAACGTTCGAAAGGCCACCGTGAAAATCGAAGACCTAAAGGTAAATGCCGCATCAAGTGTCGCGACGATTACCACGGTGATCGAACTCACCTCACAGTCTCCGACTGAGAAACGTATTCATACAATTAGTCAAACCGTGCACGGAGTCGACGTATGGGTACAGATCAAGGGGTCATGGAAGCTAAAGCTATCGCATGTCGTCTCCGAAAACTTGATCCGCGATGGTAGGGCAGTGACAAATTGAATCTGGACCCCTTTGCCTCATATGTCAAACTCGTTGAGCAACTGAAATTGAGACAACCTAAATGAAAATCCTAACGTCTATCGCCGTCCTAGCCGTCCTTGTTGGGGGAGCCAGTGCGGCTCAATCGAATGGAACCAAAACAATCAAGGCTTATTACGCCAAGGTTGATAAGCTCACACTTAAGAAGGACGTTGAGGGTTTGCGCAAGCTAATGGTGGCCAATACCGCCCAAGACTATTTATTCCTCTTCCCGCCTGATCGTTCAGGAAAGTCCAAGACGCGGACGAGACAAGAAACGATTAACGATCTCGAAAAGGTCATGCCAATGATCGCTACCTTTTCGAAGGCATCCACCCAGGTCAAAAAATTGGTGACTGCCAAGGATTCAATCGTGGCTTACGTCATTATCGACATTCAAATGACCAGCCTTCCCAAAGGCGATGGAAAAATTCATAGGTTGGGGAGCCGAATCCTCGCCGAGGACACCTGGGTACGCATCGGGTCTGATTGGAAATTGAGGACTTCGAAAAGCGCCGGAGATTCTAAAACGCTTGATGGCAAGCCGTTCTCCCAATAACTAATCTGCCTTGCGGTTCACAAATACGAATATGAAAACAGCTAAATCTATCCTCGCCATCTACTTAGCGATTGCCACCTCGTCGGCATTTGCTATTCAATCGCCAGCTCAGGTCAAAGTAACCCTTCAGTCCATCTACGCGAAAATGGACAATCTCGCCAGCAAGAAAGACATTAAGGGCTTGCGACTGCTCCTTAGTCAGGTTTCGACGAGTGACTGCAGCTTTATTTCCAAGCCAGATGGTTCTGGTAAGACGCAGGCCAAAACTCGTGAAGATGCGATGCAATCGATGGAAGGCGTCATGCCTTCCATCGACGTCGTTTACGAATGTTCTTCAAAGATTGACCACGTCGTCGTCAAGAAGGGTGTCGCCGTTGCGACCGTAAATTCGGTAGTCGCTATGACGACGAAATCTGACAAAACGAACCCACCTCACAAATTCGTACAGAAGTCGAAGAGCGAAGACACTTGGGTTAAAGTGGGATCAGCCTGGAAACTCAAGGTTTCGAAGACTCTTACAGAGACGGCAACACAAGACGGAAAGTCCATTCCGACCGGCTAGACGCCAAACAGACCACTGCTAACTTTACGCCGGCGGACGAATTGCTCCTGCCTGCTGCAAATTTGGTAGTGGTCTGTATTTCAGTTCAATCGGCCCTAAGCCAGGAATGCCGATGCTGAAGAGGCGATAACTTCCCTCTTTGAATTCGTAGTGAAATGGTTCTCCGCTAAAAGGGTCCATCGCCGAAAACGGATCGGCAAACTCTTCAATGTTCAGAGGCCAACGATTATGCTGCCAGTGATAATCGATGAGCTTCCCGTGCAGCATTAAGAGTCGTAGTTGAATTTGAATCCTGGCTAGAGCACGCGTGTATTGGCGCTGCTGATCTTTTCCGTAAAGTTCAGTTACCAGGAGAAGGGCGAGGTTTGAGACCGAGTGATCTTCTTTGCGAATGATTGGATCAGTTGAAGCATCGTTCAGAGGCCAAGTCGACGCGGAACTCGTTAGTTTAAAGGCCATCTCAGCGTACCGTTCGTGCATGGAATTCGTGACAAGCCCCTTCAGCTTTTGTCGTTCTGCACTCCCAAGAGAGCTTAACGCAGGTCCAAACTCCTTGTTCAGGTCTTCATTGAGGGCGACACTTGGATGATCAATGATCTCATCCAGGGAACCTGTAACCGCATCGAACTCTCGTTTTAGAACCTCACCCATTGGAAGCGGTGTGTTGAGAGTAGCCCGGCAATACTTCTGGATCAGTTGCGCATCTGTCAGCGATAATTGCCCCAGGTGCTCCTGGAACTCTGCGAGCATGATCGCCTGAATCGCAATAGAAACCATGCTGGAGATCACAGTTGATCCAAAGAGTCCGCGACCAAACTTCATTCCTTCGATCAAGTCTTTTACGGCAAGACCAGACCGCCCATCGGCAAATTCTACATGAGCCCGATTTGCATAGATCTTGGCGAGCATCTTGAACCGACCAAGCTCAGGCACCGGCGTTGACATCGAGTAAGAAGGGCGAGGATCGGATACGGGTTTCCGATTCCCAAGTTCAATGACGGCGCATACTCCCCCGAGTCGATCGTTCGCAACTTTGCGAACAGATAGCTCTGACATACCTGGAGTGACGCCCAACGGGACCTCAGGCATTTCGGGCTGATCTTCGGGTCCTCTTGATGCTGAACGAACCAACTGTCGTTGATAAGCGATCCAGGTTTCGTATTTTCCCCAAAGCTCACTACCCGCGATATCACCCGCTCGGAGGTAGTCCTCATAACCATTTTTGCCCGTCGGTGAATGAACAAGCTTCGCCAACAGAGAATCATCACTCTGTGGATTCAACAGGGCGACGAAGGCAACAAGTGATGACAGAAGCACCATGGTCAGTAGACGCGTCTATTTGAATCCGTAGTTCAATGAGTGCAGGTTGTCGGCCTTACCCTAGCTCTTCCGTGAAGAACGCAGTGACCCGTGACCAAGCATCTTTCGCTGCCTCTTCATTGTAAGCTGGCCGCTCATCGTTGAAGAAGGCATGCTTGGTTCCGGGATAGGTGATGAACTGGTGGGGTTTTCCGAGCAGTGTCAATTCTTCAGTAAGGGCGTTGACCTGGTCCGGTCCAGCGTACGCATCGTCTTCTGCGAAAATCCCAAGGACAGGCCCGTTCAAGTCACGAAGGGCGGGCTGCACATTAGGATGGATTCCGTAGAAATCGACGCATGCCCGTATCGCTGGATTGCAGCATGCAGCAAATAGCGAAAGTTGTCCGCCCATGCAAAAGCCAACGACACCAACCTTGTCGCCTTGAGTGGCTGGATTGGCAAGGAGAGCGGCAACGGCTTCAGCCAGAACCCGTTCGGTCTCACCAATGCCCAACGCCATCATTAACGATCCGGCATCGTCCGGCTCGGTTGCCGTCTTACCGCCGTAGAGGTCGGGTGCCAAAGCAGTGAATCCCGCGGCAGCAAAGCGATCCGCCACGTTCTTGATGTGAGGAACCAATCCCCACCACTCCTGAAGCACGATAATGCCTGGGCCTTTGCCCCCAACGGCCGGGGCCAAGTAGGCATCCACATTGGTATTGCCTGCACTGAACTGAATCATCTCCGAACTCATGAGTCTATTATCACCCATGCCATCCAGTCCGGACGAGATAAGGAGCAACGGGCAAGGATTCAACCAAACAAAATAGCCGCTGCCCAAAGATCCGGGCAGCGGCCATATTGTCGATTTACAGCCTAAGCTTATTTGGTGTGAACAAGATCAATGCTTACGCGGATCGCGTCACGCGGAGGACCTTGTCGATTTTGACCGCCACCACGGGGACCGATCTGCCCTTGAGCGGGTGTAGGCACGGCTCCACCCCGCTGATATCGACCTGCATCTCCAAAACGCATGTCACGGAAGTTCTCTGGAGAAAACTCTAAGCTGACTGGCTTTGCCTTGGCGGAGATGCTGAAAACAACCGCCATCTTCATGGTCTGGTTGCTCGCGATCATCGCAGGAATTCTTGACGAAGCGCGACCGCCACGAGAAGATTCTTCCAGAAATGCCTGTTGCCTTACGTCCAGAAGCCAGTCTGTTCCTCGCACTCCATCGCTGTCGATCAAAGCAGCCATGAAGATCGGTGGTTCAACCGCTCGAGGGGACATATTGAGCACTTCCAATTGGACAACCGCGAGCCTATCCGAAGGAAAACCAGGATGCAACCGCTTTCCACCTTGGTTATATTGCTGCCGATAGTCTCTTAGCCCGCTTGCCGTGGAGGTTGCTCGATACCGAAATGAGCCAACACCAACCCACTCTCCAAGCTTGCCATCAATCACTCGAAGCTGTGGTCTCGGAGGATTACCTCTGGCCTGTTGTGCTCCACCCTGAGCGACAGCCACCACGCAACACGATAACAATATCAAAAGCCCGAGGCCGCGATACCCCAGATTTGTTTTCATAACTCCATCGTAGCCTAACCGGTAAATGTTTGTCGCTTCCTAAAAGTCTTCTAAGTGTTTCCGGCTCACAAAATCACGACCATAGAAGGAATCATCAGGGTCGGCGTAGATTGCAATTCGCTCCCCGCTGACGGGATGATCAAAAGCAAGATAGGCAGCGTGCAATTGCATTGGACCTGACCCAAATTCTCGTGGGGCGTAAACCTTATCTCCTAGAATCGGATGTCCTACTGCCCTTAGGTGAACGCGAATCTGATGGGTACGACCTGTTTCAAGGCGAGCACCAACAAGAATCCCCTGAGTACACCGCGCGATTCGCTTGATGTACGTAACCGCGTGCTTTCCATTCGGATCTACGGTCATCAACAGGCGGTTATGTTTGTCTCTCGCGATCGGACCATCAATCTTGAAATGCGTCTGCTCAATATCGCCAGCGACGACGGCAAAGTACCGACGTTCGGCAGTCTTAGTTTCCATCTGCTTTGCCAGCAGCACGTGCGCCTTATCAGTTTTGGCAACAACCATGAGGCCAGTCGTCTCTTTGTCAAGACGGTGGACAATTCCAGGTCGAAACGAACCGGCAGTCTGACTCAGAGAGGTGTTTCTCGCCAAGAGGGCGTTAACTAGTGAGGGCTCCTTAAGCGATGCAGCTGGGTGGGCGGCCAAGCCACGCGGCTTATTTACTACGAGCAAAGACTCATCTTCAAATAGAATCTCAAGCGGAATGTAGGCTGGCGTCAAGTCATGGACCTCCGTCGGCCCTAACTCTGGAATGGACACTGACATACCCGGTTGAAGGGCAAAAGATGGCTTTTGAGCGACGCCATTCACGAGAACCAACCCTGATTCCACGATCTTCGCTAGACGTGTGCGGCTGTGCTCCGGGAGCATTTGTGCTAGAAACTTGTCTAGGCGCTCCTTTTGATCGACTTCGTACTCCACGTTCGATTGTACCGGGCTTAGGCGTGCGTCTCCTCTCTATCCAACATTCGAGCGGCAGAAACCCCAACAATTGGTTCTAGCTGTGCAAAAACGTTTATTCACGTTAGAATCGAGTGTGAGATACGGAACAGTCGCTCTAAGTTTAGGTCTATTACTCGCCGTCGGCGGGTGTAATTCATCCGGATCAAATCCAGATTCAGACGCCATCCATGTCGTCAAAGACGCAAAGCCGGAAGGCGCCGTTGCCATCGGCAAAGAAGAGATGGCTACAAAACAAGGCGTGCCGCTGTACCCTGGTGCTGAAGCTCCTGAGGGCCAAAGCTCTGTCACGATGGGCGTAACCGAAGGGCGTTACACACTTGTGTTGGTCACACCTGATCCTCTACCCAAAGTGGTTTCGTTCTATAAGAGCAAGATTCCCGTTCTTAATGGTGGAATGAACAACGGCAATGCAGAGTTTCTTGGGTCATCGGCTAACAAGTCTTCAGTGGCCTTGACAATTAGCTCCAAGGACAAGAAGACGACCATTCGATTAAGCGCCGTCGTCGAGACGGCTCCTAAGAAACCCTAACGCAAAGTCAGTCTATATGAGCAAATCTGGCCGATCTGAGTTGAATCAGATCGGCCAGATTCTCTTTAGGAACCAGCTTGTTACTTGGATACGGATTCAGCTACTGGATCCCTATGACCTTCAATCTCTTCGTCCCCGGCAACCAAATGCTGGGGCTTGATTCCGCGTAATCGGCTGATACCGATCACGATGTCGTCGAAGATGGTGTAGGAGCATGGGATAACGACGAGAGTCAAAATCGTCGAAAGCGAAATGCCTCCGATGATCGTGATACCAATCGTCTCTCTGAATTCGGAACCACGTCCAATTGCCAATGCAACCGGGAGCATTCCAAGAATCAACGCCATCGTTGTCATCAAGATTGGGCGAAGTCGAATGGGACCTGCTTCAACCAGAGCATCGTGACGCGTACGACCTCGATCTCTCAAGGTGTTTGTATAATCGACGAGCAGAATCGCGTTCTTACCGACAAGGCCGATGAGCGAGATAATTCCGATAAACCCGACGAGGTTTAGTGACTTATCTGTGAGCATCAGTGCAAGCAAAGCACCAACCATCGCCTGCGGCTGTGCCATTTGGATAATGAACGGATAGAGCCAGTTATCGTAAAGTGACGACAGCAGCATGTACACCAGGATGAAGCCCATGATGAGCGCTCCAAATAGGTATCCAGACTCTCGTGCTTGGGCGTCTGCCTGTCCAAGCGGCTTGTAGGTCACCTGAGGTGGCACGAGCTTGTTGTCCGTGATCCACTTCGTGATTTCAGCGGCAACAGTACCGTTCGCGTAACCGGGCAAGAGATCCGCCGTAACCTGGATTTCTTCAGCTCTCTGTCGCCGCGTGATCTTGTCGATGCCAGGCGTCTGGAGAATCTTCGCAACCGACGGGATGAATACCGGATTGCTCTGTGAATAGGTCACTGGGACTTCGCTGAGGATATTTGGATCGTTACGATCGTTCACATCCATCATCACGCGAATCGGATACTCTCGACCGTTGACTCGCATCTTCGTGTCGTCGTTTCCTTGGTACAGGATCTGAATCGCACGGGCGAACGACGAGACATTAATGCCTCGATCCGCCAATGCCAGGCGATCTGGCTGCACCTGTAGTTCCGGCTTTCCTTCTTTAGAACTGACATCAGGATTGATGACACCCTTGATCGCACCCTTCGCAAGGCCGTCCTTAACCGATTGAACGGTCTTTAGCAGCATCGCGCGGTTGTCGGATGTGAACGACAGCTGAATCGCTGAACCGAATCCAAATCCACTCGTCGCAGATACCTTAACCGATGCACCCGCAATGTGATCGATCTGCTTCGTGAATTGCGCGGCTACGCTCGTGCTCGACCGCTGCCGGAAATGCCCAGTGTGTTTGCTCCAAGGCAATTTATCTGTGACCGATTGACGATCATAGAGGGTTGCTTGGACCTGAGCGTAGTTTGACCCTGAACTTGCAGCCGACATCGAGCCGACGCCTTGGGTTCCAACATTTGACACCACATACTGAACATCTGGTTCAGCCTTCATGATCTTTTCGACTTGTTCAACAACACGCTGAGCGTCGGCAAGATTCGCACTGGGACCTAGCTGGATATTTGCCTGAACTTGGCCACCATCGCTGTCTGGCAAGAAGCCGAACTTGAAGACAGCCTCACCTTTCCATTGAGCATAAGAGAACCCACTCACCGCCGCGAGTGGGAAAATCATCCCGAATGCGGCTGCGCCCAGGACGTATTTGAAGCTGAATTTCTTCGATCGGAAGAAGTTGACCAGGGTGACGATCAATCCAATTCCTATAAGGATTGGGAAGAGCACCATGCCCTTACTGAAGGCACCAGCAACACCAACCGCAGCCTTCCCTGCTTGGGCTCCGGCAGGAACCGTGGCTGGCGTGAAGGATCCGACGATAAAGAAGATCACGGCAAACAGGGCCATGTTTCCAGTAAGGAAAACGAACCATCGGTGGTGAAGCGCCCACTCGAGAATTCTGCGATAGCCATGCTGCAAGCGTTCGAACATCTTCTCGAAGCCCACGGCAAACCAGCCCGTCGCATGCTCCATATCCTCACCGGAGCGATACCATCGCGCCGCGAGGAGTGGGGTCAAAGTGAACGAGACAAAAAGCGAGAACAACGTGGCGCAGACAAAACCAAGCGCCATCGGCTTGAAGAACTGGCCAACAATACCGCCCATGAACGCAATCGGCAAGAACACGACCACGTCGGCGAAAGTAATGGCGAGTGCCGCCATGCCAATTTCCGCACGTCCATTTATTGCCGCTTCGCGGGGATCTTCACCCAACTTCAAGTGACGGTAAATGTTCTCAAGAACGACGATGGCATCGTCAACCAACACGCCGATCGCCAACGATAACGATAGCATCGTCATGTTGTTGATCGAAAACCCAAGGATGTTCATCGCAACAAAGGTGGCGAAGATGGATGTCGGAATGGCGAGCGCAACAATAATCGTTCCGCGCATGTTGTGCAGGAAGATGAACACAATTGCGGCGACCAGCAAGATGCCAAATCCGAGGGCAAAGTTCAGGTCACTAATGGAGTCCTTGATCTGCGTCGCTTCGTTGTGCGTCTCAACGACCTTCAGCTTGATTCCCGCATACTCCTTCTCCATGCCAGCAATGACTTGCTCAGCCTGCTTGGCAATTTCGACCGAGTTACCATCTCGCGCCTTCTGAATAGCGATAACGATCGTGTCTTTGCCATCAAGTCGCGAGTAAGCTTTGCGCTCGACCGTGGCGTCCTCAACGGATGCCACATCGGACAGACGCACTGTGCGCGCCTTGGATTGCGGATTCTTTGGATCCGAAATCTCGATAATCATGTTCGCGATTTGCGAGACATTGGTGAAATCTGCCTTCACACGCACGGAGAACTCTTGGTCCTTCGTGATCACACGTCCACTCGGTGCGTTCAAAGAAGCGGCCGCGACTGCTTGCTGGATCTGGCTGATGCCAATTCCATAGGAAAGAAGTCGATCCTTCTTCACACGAACCTGGATCTCTCTCTGGTCTCCACCCTGAACAGATGCACTGGCAACGCCGCTGATCTGTGAGAATCGATCGGCGAGTTTGTCATCCATTAGGTCTCGAAGACCCTTACTGGACAAGCTGCTGCTAAACGCCAACGTCAGAACGGGGGCCGAACTGTTGTCAAACTTCTGAACAGCGGGCTTCAGAACTTCCTTAGGAAGGCTGTTGACAATTGCATCCACCTTGGAACGAACATCGCTGAGTGCATTATCGATATTCGCCCCGAGTTCGAGGGTCACGACAACCGTCGAAATGCCTTCTTGGGAAGTACTCGTGATCTCACGAATACCACTCACACCAGAAACAGCTTCTTCGATCTTTCTCGATACCAACTCGTTGATATCATCCGGGCCTGCGCCAGGATATGCGGTTGAGATCGTGACAACGCCAAAGCTGACTTCAGGGTTCAGCTCCAAATGCATGCTGTTGTACGATATCGTCCCCATAAGGAACGCCGCAATCATCAGCACAAAGATGAAGACCGGACGAGTAATTGCTACTTTCGTTAGGTTCATCCTTGAGCCTCACTTACCCCGTCGGGATTTGTTTTCAGCGCCGTCGTCGTACCCTTTACGTTCACTGTCGCTCCTTCAACCAAATCTTCTTGACCCTCTACGACAACCTTTTGACCCGCCGTAACGCCCGTTACTTGGACCCACTCACCCTTGGTGAGGCCTGTGGTGACTTTCACTTTGCGGGCCTTATTGCCTTCGATAACCATCACATACTTGTCGTCGCCACGCGTTTGAACGGCTTGGCTGCTCACAACAACGGTGTTGCTAATCGTTCGAATGGCAACCGTTCCGCGAGCAAACATTCCGGGCTGAAGTCCCTGAATGGAACCATTGAACTGAACACGAACCGAGAATAACCGCCCAACACTATCGGCAAGGGGGTTCACACCAACAATCGTTCCAGTGTAAACCTTGCCACTCGACCCATCCACGCGAACCTTGACAGCCATACCGGGATGCACCTTATCGATATTCGAGCTTGGAATTTGGCCATTGAAATACACACCAGCGCCACCGACGATTCTAACGATAGGAGTGCTATTGCCAGCAACGGTTCCCACTTGAATAGGTCGACCTGACACTCTGCCTGCGAACGGCGCATAGACACGGGTATCGGCAATCGTCTGATTCGCAATTTGGATCTGAGCTCTCGCCGAATCCAGTTGAGCCCGTGCGCTTTCAACCTGTGCGTTGGCGGCATCAACTTGGTCCTTGAGCAGCGGATCAAGCTTCTTCTGGTCTTCCGCATTTCGAAGCCCTTCTACCGCCTGTTGGTACTGAGACTTAGCCGAGTCGATATCCTCTTGTCGACTGCCGTTCTGGTTCATATTGACCGCTTCTTGAGCGCTCTTAACCTGGGCTGCAGCCTGATCGTAGGTGGCTCTCTGTTGGTCCAGAGATTGACCTGACAGCGCACCTTGATCCACTAGGGTTTTAATCCGCTCAAGCTGCTTCTTTTGAAGGTCCAAATTAGCCTTTGCCGAATCCAGGTTGGCAAGAGCTTGCTTTCGCTCTTCTGGACGTGCTCCGTGAATCACCTTGTCCAGGTTATGTTGCGAACCGGAAACCTGTGCTCTTGCGAGACTTACTTGGACACTGCTGCGATGAGGGCCAACCGCGTAATTCTTCATCGCTTGAGCGAGACTCGCCCTCGCCGACGCCATGTTGGCAAGTGCTGTTGACACCTGCGCTTGAGCCTGCTTAAGTTGTGCCTGGGCGCTTGTGTCATCCAATGTGGCAAGTAGCTGCCCCTTGGAAACAACATCTCCGTCCTTAACGAACACAGATGTGACCCTATTGGTCTGTTTCGACCCAATCGTAGTGTCGTCACTTGCAGTTACATCGCCAGTTACCTCGACATCCTCCGTAACGTTGTCGGTAGCAGCCGTTTGGACGGTGACCGATTTCACCGGATTGTTGACGATTTTTTCTGTAGCCTTAGATTCTGTTTGCGCTTGCCGATCCACACATCCAACGGCCGAAAAAGCCAAGACGCTACTGGCAGTCCATAAAAGCCAACGATTCATCTATTTGCCCCCCTTAGGAGATTTGGTCATGCTTGCTACCGCGGCGGCGACATCGTCGGAACCTACCGCGCGTTGAAGTTGTGAGTAACTTGTCAAATAGTCGTAGCGGGCACCCACCTCGCCATTTCTTGCCAAAGTAAGCTGTGCTTCGGCATCAATGACTTCGTAGTAAGTCCCCGCGCCTGCATCCTGCCGAACTTTGGCGAGTCTGAAGACTTCGGCGGCAAGACCAACCTGCTCTGTTGCATTTTCGAGCCGCGCTTTAGCACTCGTGAGGTTGGCAATTGCACTTCGAACTTCCTGGGAAATTTGAAGTTTGGTTTGTTCCAAACTGATTTTCGCTTGAGTTTCGTCCTGCCGAGCCTCTTTCACCTTGGCTCGGGTAACTCCCGAGTCGAAGATCGGTATGTTCAGCAAGAGCGTTCCCGTATTCGTTTGTGAAGTCGACGAAAAGCCTTGTGGATCAATTGTTCGGCTGTGCTGCAACTGGAAATTCAAAGTCGGATTCATTCCCTGCTCCGTCGCACGCCGAATACTTGCTAATGCGTGGAGATTTTCAGTCAAAGCCAAAACCTCTGGTCGGCTAGCTTGTGCTGCGCTCACGAGATCCGATTCTGTGGGTTCTACGGCAGGCAACTCGGTCACATCCACCGCAGTAACGGGAGTTTCAATGGGTCGAGCGAGTGCGAGGTTTAGGGCATAGGTGGCCAGAGTCAAGTTGTCCTTTGCGGCGATAAGGTCCGCATTCGACTGTGCCACCTGAGCTTTATAGCGAGTGACATCGAGCTTTGCTACCTGCTGCTGGTCAAACTGCTTTTGGCCTTGGTCTAAGCGGCCTTTTGCGTCATCAAGTGCTTTGGTATCCACTTCGATTAGCGCCTTCGCTCGAAGGACGGCGAAGTAGGCTTGCCGCACCGCTAACCGTGTGTCGCTGTACGTCGCGTTGAGGCTCAGTTCCGACGAGCGTCGGGTCGACTTGGCTGCGCTCACGAGACGCGAACGGTTTCCGGAGATATCTATCGGTAGCGTTAGCGTCGCGTTCGCTGTCTTCGTATCGATGGGCTGCAGAACAACATTTGCTCCTCCGAAATTGGCCGTCGTTTCCTGACCATATCGGGTGTAGTTCGCTCCCAAACTGATTTGTGGCCCTAAATTGCTGCGTGATTCATTCAGCTTCTGTCGATCCTTTTCAATCACAGATTGCTGAATGCGAACCGCAAATGCATTCCGCTGAGCAATTCCAATCGCTTCTTCCAACGTAAGTGGGCCGCTTTGAATAGCTGAACCACCGTTGAGTGTGGCTAGTAGCGCACCAATAGATTTCGCAATCTCAATCATTTATTCGCCTCTGCATCCTCTTCGATCCGCGCCAATCCGGCGGAAAAGTCATCCAAAAATTCTCTCATCGCGTCAAGTTTGAAAACCATCAGCCCGTTGTGAACGGGGTGTTTCATGATCACAACTTTGTCTCCTGCATGGAACCCAATCTCAGACCTCGCTTCTGCTGGAATGACAATTTGGCCCCGCTCTCCAACCGTACACGTTCCGTAAAACGCGTCAGAGAAGTTCGTACATCTCGCTTTCGAATGATCATTCATACTTTTCATACCAATTACACATGGTGTGATACCTGATCTACGAGTCAGAGGCGCATTGCGTTTACATATTTGTGCTTGATTTCTAGATACTGTTTGACAAGAGCGTCTACCCGGGTAGTTTTTACGGGTGCATTGTCGCTTGATCGCTCTCAGCCTTTTCGTCATCCTCGTTGCGATTCCCACAGCCGCGCATTGTCAAGGCGCAAAAGACTACGTCCCGATCGAAACACGAAACCTTCGGGACCTTTCAATGCCGTTCTTGCGACTGGATCCGAGAGAGTGGATTCTGGTGAAAGGTGAAAAATCCATTTCCTTCAGTTTTTCTGCTGCTAACGACATCCGGAAGATGGATGTCAATGGCGTCCAAAGGATCAACGAGGACTATGAAAACGACGTCCTCAGGACCCGATACCGCCAGGGCCTTGGTCATGGCCTTGATTTCACACTCGATGTTCCCCTCGTTTCTCGTGGTGGTGGATTCATGGACCCGATCATCAGTGCTTGGCACAAATTATTCGACCTCACAAACAACGCTCGAACAGGTGCTCCGTACGGACAAGCGTTTATCCAAGTCCCGGGGGCCGATACTTTTCGAGATGCAATCGGTATTGGAGATGTTTCACTCGCAATTTCGAAGGAGCTGACGCCCCGGTTGATGAGCACGGTCGCGGTGAAACTTCCAACAGGCAATGCCCATCAGATCCTCGGCAGCGGGAATTTTGATGGTGCTTTTGACGTCCAATACAAAATGCCCATAAGTCATCGGTGGCAGATGCAACTGCAAGCAGGCTTGGTTGGCCAGGGTCAAGCAACAGACCTTCAAAGCACACGAGGGTTGAATCCGATCGGCTCCCTTGTCCTTATGCACAAAGCAAACGACTACGACAGCTATGTCTTCCAGTGGCAAACCGAATCTTCTGGTGTGACCACTGGTGTCGGTGGATCGGATTCTCCGCACCGAACGGTGAGCGTTGGATACCAACGCCGCATCGGCGAGCATCGGATGTTCGAGGTGTATTTCACGGAAGACGGTGATTGGGCAAACACCTACCACGTACCCGAACTCGCTAACATTGGCCCCGATTTCACGCTCGGTGCCCGCTTCGTGATCCACTTCTAGCGATGACCGCCAGCTAGGGTCGTCTTTAAGATCCTAGCCGCCACCACGATTCATAAAGTGGAACTCGCGTGGGAAATTCTGCTTCGCGGGGGCCAAAAGGCGACCCACTATCCTATTCCGGAACGTTCATCTCAACTTCCGCATGGGTGATCTCCGCCTGAAGTTCCTGAATGCGTTGGCCAATTGGCGGCCCTTGGAACCGCTTTTTCTCAAACCCAAACCAGCCGATTAAGGTGAGGATTCCAGCACCGATGAGGATCTGCAGGCTCTTGCCGTTGGGTGGCTGGGTGCCAATGTAGATGAACAAGGCACACCCGAGAATGCAAACGACAGCGATGGGCCGGTACCAGGGGCCGAGGTCGAATGGGCCCATCTTGGTCCACGATTTTCGATACGAAAACAGCCCAGCTGCTACCGGGAGGACATAGGAGAGGTACACGAACATCGCGCAGACGGCGGCAAGGATTGTGTAGACCGGGGTGTAGATCGTGAAGAGGATACTGGCCAGCGATGCAACCCAAATGGCAACGCCCGGGGTTCGGTATCGGTGACTGACGTGTTTCAACTTGTGGGACCAGGGCAGTCCGCCATCGCGGGCAAAGGCAAACACCATTCGGCTCAGCGAGGTGACCGTGGCGAGGCCGCAGAGGTACTGGCACAGGAAGATGGCCGCAGAAAACGTCAGCCTCAGCCAACCGGGAAGGGTCTTCTCTAGGATCCAAGAGAAACTGTTTGTTCCCTGTGCCGCCGCATCCTTTAGGTCTGGCGCGGCGATGATCAGGGCGCAGAGGAACAGCCAGCCGACGAAGCCCGACCAGAGGACAGAGTGGATCATCCCCTTCGGGATCGCCCTTGGAGCATCGATCGTCTCCTCCGCCGTGTGGGCAGAGGCATCGAACCCGGTGATGGTGAATGCGGGAAGCAGGAGTCCAAGCAGAAACAGGTAGGAGAGGCTCGATGTCTCCGGGAATACATCGCCGCCCGCTTTGCCGCTAAAGTTCTGAAAGCTGACCAGCCTTCCGAAATCGTGTGTTGGTGCGAAGGCAAACAACGCGATGGTGAGCCCGATCGCGGTCAGAAAGATCAGGATGCCGGAGAGGTCCGTCAGTTTAGACGTGAGCTTGATGCCTAAGTGGTTTAAAACGGCCTGCGAGCAGGTAATCAGAATGACGGCAACTGTTTGGATCGTAACGCTCGCCAGCGTTGGCGTGGCAGGAGCCAATAACTTCATATCCAGTCCGATGTTGGGGCCAAGGCTGCTTATGAAGAACTGATAGGCGCTGACGTTGACGGCGGCTAGAACGGTGATGAGGCCAAACAAGTTAGTCCAAGCCGTCAGCCACCCTAATCCGCGCCCTCCCAAGATAGAACCCCAGTGGTACAGGCCGCCGGCAGTGGGATAGGCCGATCCAATTTGCCCCATTGCGCAGGCGAACAACATCGCGATGACGGTGGCGAGGGGCCAGCCCAATCCGATACTCGCACCTCCCACACTGCTGAGGGCCTGGCTGAATGAATTCACTCCACCAGCGAGAATGCAGATGATGCTGAAGGAAATCGCGAAGTTTTGGAACGTCCGCATCCCGCGCAACAGTTCCTGGGCGTAGCCCATCTGGTGCAAAAGTTGACGGTCTGCATCCTCGGTGAGCGGGACAGGACTGTTAGGATTTTCGGGAGGTTGGGTCATAGGTGGCCAGGTTGAACGTGGGCACTATTCTAACCCAAGCAATCCGTCGGAATTATGGTCGCCCGCACGATCCTTAATATTTACGAACAGATGATTGAGGAGTCAGAGCCCATAATAGGAATCTCATGAGTCCAAGGGATGTTCGAACGGTCGAAGATGCAAAAGCCATCGTACGGGAACGGGAAATTGCCTACGTCAAGATCGGCGTGTTTGACCTCGATGGCGTGATGCGCGGAAAATACGTCTCGCGAGACAAATTCCTCTCTGGCCTTGAGAGTGGCTTAGGGTTCTGCGATGTCATCCTGGGGTGGGACGTGGACGACCAGCCCTACGACAACGTCAGTTACACTGGCTGGCATACGGGATTTCCCGACGCAAAAGTTCGAGTAATCCCTGAATCCTGCAGAGAGATTCCATTCGAGCCGCAAACACTTCTCTTTGTGTGCGAGTTTGTGGAGACAGCCACCGCGATCTGTCCCCGTTCCATTCTTCAATCTGTCCTGAATCGGGCAGAGAAAGCCGGTTTCAAAGTTTCTGCCGCTTTTGAGTACGAGTTCTTCACGTTTGAGGAGACGCCACACTCCGTGCGAGAGAAAGGGTACCGAAACATGAAACCGCTCTCGGTCGGCTCGTTCGGATACTCCGTGCTGCGCAATTCAGTAGGGTCTGAGTTTTATCACGCACTCCTAGACATGTGCGTGACAATGGACTTTCCGCTGGAGGGCCTGCATACCGAGACGGGACCCGGCGTTCTTGAAGGCGCGATCGGCGTGGATGAGGCACTTGCGGCTGCGGACAAAGCTTCACTGTTCAAAACCTTTGCCAAGGTGCTTGCCCAGCGCAATGGACTGATGACGACTTTTATGGCCAAATGGTCGGAGAAGCAGGCGGGCCAGAGCGGCCATATCCACATTTCGTTTCAGCGGGAAGATGGCAATCCAGCTTTTTACGACAATGACGCTGAGCACGGGATGAGCCAAGAGATGCTGCAATTTATCGGAGGGCAACAGAAGCTAATGCCCGAACTATTGGCGATGGTGGGAAGCACAGTCAACTCTTACTCTCGGCTCGTGCCGGGTCTATGGGCACCGACCAGTGCGACTTGGGGTATCGAAAATCGAACCTGTGCGATCCGAGCGATTCCCGGTTCGCCGAAGTCTCAGCGGGTTGAGTATCGCGTTGCCGCGTCGGACGCTAATCCGTACCTAGCCCTAGCCGCCGCAGTTGGGTCTGGGCTCTATGGCATCGAGCACGGAATTCAGCCTCCCGAGCCGATCCAGGGAAATGCATACGAGCAGAAGCTTCCACCTGAGAGTGAGATGCCGGCGACGCTTTGGGATGCAGCCCAGCGATTGAAGGCATCTGCGGCCGCGCGGGATCTTTTTGGCGACATTTTCGTGGACCACTATGCCGCCTCACGCGAGTGGGAAGAGCGTGCTTTCCGAAAGCACGTCACCGACTGGGAACTGGCCCGTTACTTCGAGATCATATAGGAGTGCAAGTGCAGAACGTTCAGCGAACCTACTCTCCAATTGACGGCCACCTCGTGGTGGAACGGTTGCTCGCCACCGACAGGGAGATCCGTGCCGCCGAAATCTTGGCATGGAAATCGCACCAGCAGTGGTGCAAAGAGCCGCTTGACAAGCGGATTGCGATCTGCACTCGGTTTGCCGAGATCATGAAGGCGCAGCGCGAGGAGTTAGGCCGAGAAATCACGATGCAGATGGGGCGACCGATCCGCTACTCCGCCAGTGAAATCGATGGACTTGTTGACCGAACGTTGACGATGTGCGCCTTGGCTCCCAAGGCCCTCGCGAATTCGATTCTCCCTGAAAAGACAGGGTTTGAGCGGTGGATTGAGCGAGAACCCGTCGGGGTGGTTTTCGCCATCGTTCCTTGGAACTATCCCTACCTCACCGCAGTGAACACCGTGATTCCTGCCTTGCTCGCGGGCAATTCGGTGATCCTTAAGCACTCTCCCCAGACCCCGCTGTGCGCAGAAAGAATTGCGGAGGGGTTGGCTGAGGCTGGCTTGCCCGAAGGTGTGTTCCAGTTCCTGCACATGAGCGATGCCTCTGCCGAAGCGCTGATTCAGAGTCCGGCTGTCGACTTCGTTGCGTTCACTGGCTCTGTGGCCGTGGGGCGGAAGGTGGAGCAGGCGGCCGCTGGCCACTTTATCAGATTGGGCTTGGAACTGGGTGGAAAGGATGCCGCCTATGTTCGCGCGGATGCCGACCTTGCCTTTGCAGTTGAGAATATCGTCGATGGTATTTGTTTCAACTCTGGACAGTCATGCTGCGCAGTGGAGCGGGTGTACGTTCACGAACAAGTCTATGAGGAGTTCGTGGCGATGGCCGCCAGCCTTATGAGCAGATACGTGCTTGGCGATCCGCGAGATCCGGAGACCACTTTGGGGCCAGTTGTGAATGCCAAGTCGGCTGCTTGGATTCGGTCAAAGGTGGCGGATGCCGTTGCTGCTGGAGCTAAACCGCTTATTGACGAGTCTCTTTTTCTCATGGCGCAACCGAAGTCGCTTTATGTCGCGCCGCAGCTGTTGGTGGAAGTCGATGACAACATAAGCATCATGCGGGAAGAAACATTCGGTCCAGTCGCTGGCATCATCTCGGTTTCAAGTGATGAGGAAGCGCTGGGATTGATCAATGACAGCGACTATGGTCTGACTGCCTCAATCTGGACATCCGATGTCGAGGCGGTCAAGCAAATGGCCAAGCGGCTTCTTGTGGGCACCGTCTTTATGAACCGCTGCGACTATCTCGACCCACTATTGGCCTGGACGGGAGTGAAAGACTCCGGCCACGGCTGCACGCTGTCTGAGTTTGGCTTTGACCAATTCACTCGCCTCAAATCCTATCACCTGCGCACGAATCCATGAACATCGAACAACTAAAAGGCAACTGGAACTATCCAACCCCGATCCGATTTGGCAAGGGGAGAATTACGGAATTGACTGAGGTCTGCACAGCAGCCGGAATTCGGCGCCCCCTCCTGGTAACCGACCCTGGCTTGGCAGGATTGCCGATGGTTGCCGAGATCTTGTCTAGAAACGAAAGTGCGGGCTTACAGACGGGCGTTTTTTCCGGCGTTCAGGCCAATCCGGTCTCCGCCAACGTGGATGCGGGGCTGGAAGCCTATCGCACAGGAGAGCATGACGGTGTTATCGCTTTGGGTGGCGGTAGCCCGCTGGATGTCGCAAAGGCAATCGCCTTCATGCTGCCACAATCGCGCCCCCTCTGGGATTTTGAGGATATTGGCGACAACTTCAAACGAGCCTACGTGGATGGAATCGCCCCAGTCATTGCAGTGCCGACGACGGCAGGGACTGGTTCGGAGGTCGGACGTTGCTCCGTCATCACGGATGCTTCAACTCACACGAAGAAGATTATCTTTCACCCTAAAATGCTGCCGATAACGGCAATCCTAGATCCGGAATTGACAGTCGGAATGTCTCCCAAAATGACGGCGGGAACCGGCTTTGATGCCCTGGCCCACAACTTGGAAGCCTACTGCGCGCCGACCTGTCATCCAATGGGTGAGGGGATCGCGGTCGAAGGCGTTAGGCTCTGTCACCAGTATCTTGGCCGTGCCTATCACGACGGAACAGACCTCGTCGCGCGAGCCCAAATGCTTGCTGCCGCGACGATGGGAGCCACGGCCTTCCAGAAGGGCCTCGGTGCAGTGCATGCCTTGAGCCATCCGATTGGTGCGATCTACGGTACCCACCATGGTCTCACCAATGCCGTTTTCCTGCCGTACGTCTTGCAGTTCAACCGATCTGCCATTGAACCAAAAATCACGCGTCTGGCGGCCTATATGGGTTTCGCCGACACCCGATTCGAAGCGTTTGTCGAGTGGATTCTGGAACTTCGTCAGGAACTTGCTATTCCGCATACGCTCGTCGATCTTGGCATTGGGGATGAACGTTTTGAGGAAATGGCGAGCATGGCCGCGGTTGATCCACCTGCTGAGACCAATCCTGTTCCGGTCGGCAAAGCGGAATTTCTTGAACTCTACAGGCGAACATTTGCCGGGTAATCATTTGCGCTTCTCTTGCGTGAACTGTAAAGGCATTCGGAACGTAGTCGTATTCTGTGTTTCAACAGGGTCCCTCAACAGACGTAGTTAATCTCAGTCTTGAGACGAAGGCTCACTGGGGTCAAAGATCCTTCGGATGTCCGCCTCCTGGTCATCCCTCAGTTCGATGAAGTCCCGGCAAGTTCTAAGTGGGAGAGTTCCACTGGAGCACTTTGTCCGAATGTCGAGCGAGCTTCGCTGTCTGAATACGCGAAGCTTCTGGAGGTGGCAGCATGAACCCAGGAGAGAGGCTGAGTCTAGCAGCACATCTCAAGACACTTCGTCTGCCAAGCGTCAAGCGCGAGTACGCAAAGACGGCAGTCGATGCTGTAAATGAAGGTGTTTCCCACGAGCGGTATCTCCTGAAGTTGATGGAGATGGAACTCGCAGACCGCGATGCAAGGGTCTTTGCCAAACGGATCAAGGATGCTCGGCTGCCGTCAAAGAAGACGCTCGCCGAATTCGACTTCGCTGCTATCCCTGCTTTGGATCCAATGAAAGTCCACCAGCTCGCAAGCTGTGAGTTCGTAGCCAAGGCCGAGAATGTGCTGCTTGTCGGAGGTAACGGCACTGGCAAAACACACCTTGCAACGGCGATCGCGGTGGAAGCATGCAAGCACAAGCTCTCCGTTCGCTTCTACACGGTCTCGCAACTCGTAGAGGCTCTCATTGAGGCGAGATCTGAACGTGCACTCTCAAGAATGCGGACAGCTCTAAAGAAGCTTGATCTACTCGTCCTGGATGAACTCGGCTTTGTTCCGCTCCCGGCTACCGGTGCCGATCTGCTCTTCGAAGTCATTTCCGACAGGTATGAGAGACGGTCTATCGTTCTGACAACCAACCTGCCATTCGAGGAATGGATATCTGTACTTGCCTCCGAACCGCTCACCCACGCGATGCTCGATCGCTTGACCCATCACGTTCATATCCTTGAAATGAACGCTAGAAGCTATCGACTCGCACAGAGCCTTCAGGCAAGAACCGCATAACACCCCAGGGGGAGCGGCCGCCGGATTTCCAGGGAAACGTCGGTCGCTACGCTCCCTCCTACTTCCCTGGAAATCCTCAGAGATTCGTCCCCTCCAAGCACTCTAAAACCCTACAAGTTGTGCATAATTCGACCGGCACAGTTCTGTACTTTTCGACCGGCAGACCTCTGTATTTTTCGACCGGCACCGGCAACAGGATGATCGTTAGGAAATCTATCCCAAACGTATCGCACTATGGACTATCTCTACTCTCAGCCAGATGAAACTGGAATCAAAGAACCCAAGATCTGTACCGAAGGAAACTCAGTCGGGAAATCACCGAACGTAAAGCCAGAGAAGTCCCCTACCGCGTGATGCGGCGGATCTTCCTCCACAAGTTCCCTGAATTACCTGAAGGTGATGAAATCGGGAAGCGGCCAACTAAGGCACCGGCACCGCCACGTCCGAACGGTAGAAATATTCCGCTACCGTCGAACGGGCCAGGCTGCCTGAAAGAGTGCGATCTTTGCTAACTTGCCTTCAGACAATACCGAGGCCGCAACACTTCACGAATCTTGCGCATATCCATGGGTCTCCTTGACAACTCCGGTCCTGACCCGGTGGTCAAGGGACCGGAAGCAGGACCCACAGACCTAGCCGCAATGGTGCAAATGCACATGGCCGTTTTCCCATGGATTGGGTGGCTGAATTAAATCAGAATCCGGGGACCGGTCAGCCGGACTCCGTTGGAACGCGCCATGGCTCGGCTTTATGTCGCTTTACTAATTCTCTCGTTAAAACGATGCGGCGGCTTTTTAATACGATCTGACGCCTGGATATTTGTTGACCGGATGGGCTCTCGGACTGTCTTTGTACAAGACGTCGATTGCAATCTCTTGTGGAACGTGGAGGTCAGAGTGTATGACGAATACAAAGGGTCCTGTTATTTCTTGAGTGTCGACAACCAACGTGAGAGTGGTGGCTCCATAAGGAATCAACTGGTGTGTGCCAAGGACTCCCGTGGTGCATCCACAGCCAGGTTCAAGTTCCAGGTTGACAAACCTCCAAGAGCGGTTTCTGATGGCAATCTTGAAGATTTGCACTTTGTTAGCAGTGGCGGTTATTTCGACTCTTCTTGGCGAGACAGACAAGTCGCCATCAAACACGTTGCCTAGAACTATCAGAACCAGAAAAGTGAAGCAGCACAACACTACAGCAGCGATTGGCCGATTCATACGTGCGGCTATGGACAAGCAGACAACCCCGCAGGGACCAAGCTCTGCCGATAACGGTAACCGACGCAGAGACCGGCCAGAGTCATAAACGCAATCGAACCCGGCGTACGCGATGCGTCTGAGAACAAAGGTGTATCGAAAACTCCGCAGACTAACAGTGCGGGCATGGCGATCGTCACAATACCATCCAAAGCACGTTCATGCCACGGGTAAGGAGGCATCGATCGCCTCAAAGAAGCACATTTGAATGTCGCCCCTGCAAACACTATGAGAGCTGCCAAGCCTGGTAATCCGAGATCCAGCAGAACATTTAAGAACAAGTTCTTGCTCTCAGATGGAAGAGCTCCAAGGCCCGCCAGACTCGCCCCGGGCTCACTGGTTGACAACCGTTCGAACGACTCGAGCCCGAATCCCCCAAAAGGTTCCTGCTCAATTTTAAGAATGCAGTAATGCCAGATTGCAATTCGACCTCTTGCAGATCGATCTGAAAAGAATGCGAATTTGCTACTGGGACTCCGCACAAAGACAGACAACAGTAGGCACACACAGGCGATACACACCATGAATACCTTTCCGGCACCCGATGACAGCCTCCAACTCTGCAGAGCGTACACCACGCTCAGCCCAAGAATGGCTGAGCGGGAGAAGGTCAAAACAATGGAGACAGATGATAATCCGGCCAGGAAGAACCAAAGAGACTTCATCGTGAACCTTGAACTAAGGCCGACGGTCAGGGACCAGGCTAGCGACAAGATTGCTAAAGGGTAGAATGTGTCTGGATTTTCATATAACCCACTGAGGCGCCGCCCGAACCCTGGCGTCACGAATTGGTGCGCACCTATGCAGTACAGGATTAACCCTGAGGTGACATGCAACGTCAGGATCACTAGCAAAATGCATAACACTGCATGAGGCGCTTTGCCCCGCAGCATGAATGCTAGCAAAAACACAAACCACTGGCCGACTAGAATATTCTGGTCGGCCAGGTTCTGCCCTCTAAGGGAAAACCAGCAAAGAAACGACACACATATTACAGGCAGAGATGGAGGAGTCAGAGTCCGAATGAGAACAGAAAGCACGGTCAGTATTAGTACGCAACTTACAAAGCCGGATATGGCAGGGCGCTCAAGTAGCTCCTGAAGACCTCTGTATGGGATTCCAAGAGGTTGGGCCGCCCGAAGCGGAAATGGGCAAAGCGCAGCAATAAGCACAAAGACAACCGTCGAGCTACAGGCCGCCTGTGATAATACGGGCAATAGATGTGAAACGCGCTCCGATTTTAGTCTCACGATAATCTATTGATCCTACCATTCTTGTGAGTGACGCCACGCTCTCACTTTATAACGTATGCCCTAATAGGAATCACCGCAACTAGGTGCTTTAGGACCAGTATTTTAAGACAACATTTTAAATTACCTGTGGTGTGCTGCCGCAACCGAACGCCCAGTGACAAAGATTCGGGCCCATTGGAGATTACACGAGTCAAAATATCTTTCGACGTCGACTGAACCGTCAAGCTTCTCCAGTTCATCTTCTTCCAAGAAATACTAGCCACTAGCTCAGGCGACGGCTTCGTAAGTGAAACTATTCCCCAATCCAAAGTTTCTGGAGTCGAAATCAAATCCGAAGTAATCGATCCTGTGAATGAAATCGTCGTCATCCCTTCGGATCGTGCTGTCGAGTAATAGACGGAAACCGGAGCGTTATAGGGTCCCTCGTCAGCACTCGGGGTCGCCCTGACCGTCCCGACAAGTTCTCCTCCCTCTGCTTTCTGCTCTAGCTTAATCCACGAGCACGAGGTCTTGAGGCGCACTAGCTTGACATGTTGGCCGAGTTTGAGCCGAAATGTGGCCGGAGCGCTCCAAGCGGACGAGTAGGCGCGCCGCAGCGGCGGCATTTCAACCCTTTTACTAGTGCTGTCAACGAAGGGTGCAACTGTCACGACGGTGACGGGAATGCGGCAAATGATGACATCCGCTCTTCGGACGAAAATCGTTTGGGTTTGCTTCCCCAAAAGCCCGACTTGGTATCGGAATCTTACTGCAAACTTCTGATGTGCCGCCAAAGTTAAAGCACGTGAAGGTCCGTCGAGTGTAAGGCAACCACAAGATGTGCTAAGTTCAAGTGGACCGATGGCTGCGGATCCGGTGTTAGAGATTTCAGTAGAACCTTCAATCGTTCCAGGAACTTGATCTTCTGCATAGAACCCATGACTACTTAACGCTGATAATCTCTCTGTGCCCATTAGCTGCGGAGGACCTTTTGTGCCGTTGCAGCTAGACAAAATGATAAAAGAAACAATCTGCAGTATACAGGTAGCGAAGATTCGGCGTCTACGTACGGTAAGAGGAACGGTGTTTCTTGGAGGTTTGTGGTATGAACTCATATCTTTCTTCAAATAACACCTTCCTGCTGGCAGATTACTGACCGAGAGCCATGCCAAGCAAGAGTATTGCGCTCACCAAGGTTTTCGAATAGCTATCGCTTTCGCAGCCTGATAACCAAGGCGATGGCGACAAATGCGATCACGACTATCCCGATAATCAGGCCGAGGGTTCCTCTTTTCGCCACTTTAGGCCGATGCGAAATTTGTTCCGGGCTCACTACATCTCCAGTTTTTTGGGAGTAGACCGCCATTGACTTGTCGAACGTGAGGCGGAAGTTGTCGTCAGGAATATGTTGGGGCAGACTAACTTGAAAGCGGCCCGTGTTTTTAACGACGAGAGTACTTTTACCTGCGCTGTCGACGGTGTATGCTTGTTCAGTCCAGCTATTGGGTATGGCGACGGAATCGATTGTCTGAAATCCCGTGTACTGCAGAATTACACTTACACCCGGACGTGTAGATAAAAAGGCTCTTGGCACAAACTTATCTTCAATATCAGTGAAGTACACGGCTGTCGGCAAATTGTTCTGGGGGGTCTTAGACTTAAAAGACAATGTAAAGTCCTGAGCCTGTTTCCCAACCGAGTTTGTTACCGAAAGATCGCCTTCCCGTTCGCGGAACACGTCTGGAAGTGAGCCGCCCAGAAACTTAATGGGTTGGTCAACGAGTTGGTTCAAATCGAACGGATAGGCGATTGAAACCGCCCGCATTTTGTCTGTCGGCAATTCGCCCATCTTTAGAACGGGGTCGGTCCAAATCTGCCCTTGGCTCACGACACCGGGCAAAGAGATTCGGTCGGATGAGTACCATTGAAGTCCGTCGAATGCAGCTTCATCAATGTCCTTGGGCTGGTACGATGAAGTTCTCGTGAACCTCCAATGGAGTTTCACTCCATCTCTTAGGATTCTCCAATTTACGTCGTCCCGCAAGGTTTGTTTCAAATAAGCAACGTGCGTATATGACCCATTGATTTCGTACTTGGTCACGCTCTTTAGTTGGCGGCTCAGCTTCTTCCAACTTGCAAGCAACAGGTCAACTGTTGGTTTTGGTGCTTGCGAGTATGCAATCGGGCTCATTGGCAGAAGAATACTGCCGACAACACCGCAAACTAGAATTCTATGGCCGACACTTACTTTCATTTTCATGATGTATCTGCAAGGGGCGCGATCGTGCGCCGTTGGGAGCGCATTTATTCATTTTAGAAGGGGGCGCAGCCTAACCGTCAATCTGCAGATGCCTCCTTCTAGAACGCTAACAGGCAATCGAGTAGAGCTTGATTGTCGCCACGGTCGATGTGCCAGGGCAACCGCCTAGCATAATGGTCTCGGTTGAACACTGATTCCAATATGGCCAGCACGTAAGTGCTCCCTCGGCAGGTTGACACGTTTTGATCTGGGTTCCTCCGCCCGTCACTACCGAACAGCAGACACCGAAGCTCAACCAAGGGATATTAATCTGCATGCCCGTAACACAATCGTGATTTTCGCACGAGTATGTGGGTGTCGTGCAGTGGGAGTGGTTGATATTGGCCAATGTCGGCACTATGTCGTTTTGAAATGGCACTCCGTTCTGGGACCCGAAACTCATCGGCACGGCCAAGAAGCAGATCAGGGCACTTGTTGTAACAACGACGCGACGTCTAATGGCATTAGTCTTGAGATGAAGCAAGAGATCCTCCTTTGAACCGAAAGCAGAACCTAATTGCTCTATGCATTTCTTGAGCATCTACAAAAAGTTCCCCAAGTCGGTGTGCCCTGAAGGTTGGAAGCTTTCTTGCTGCTGGGCAAGTGGGGATTTCCATGTCCAAGGTTTAGCGTCAATGAAAATAGCCACATTATCATCGTCTTCTTGATTTAGATAATGATAGGTTTGGAACGTGCAATTGCGGCACCATAAGACTTTGCTATTGACTTACCGTCAAGAAGGCTCAAGTCCATTTTGTTCGGGCAATGAAAGCAATCGACAAACATAACAACAGGACGGCTTGGGGGGCAAGCGCTATTGTCCGATGGCTTAATCCGGTAGCCCCTAGGTTGAGCGCCGCACATTTTCAACATGTATGCGCATGTATTGGCTAGAATCTGACGAGCCCAAACTAAATATAATGCAAGATTAACACTCGATGTGATTTCAATGAACACAACGAATCCTAGCGCCGATTTGACCACATTCACTAAACTCGCGGCTACAGTCCTCATATTTATTTTGATGGGATGTACTCACCCAAATCAAAGGGACCTCTACTCAAAAGTGTGGTCGGGCCGGGTGGACGGCGCAATTGAGTTCCACGTTGCGACACGGCCGGAAGCCAGGTATCTCCTCCTTGTCCCTCCAGATTACGCTCCAACGAAAAAGTATGAGCTTTGGATAACCTTACACGGCATCGCGGGCGCATCTGAAGATGCGTTATGTGAGTGGTATTGGTATGCAAAACAGCGGCAGGTCATTCTGTTGGCTCCCCAAGGCGTCCATCAAATACGAAACCGCAAGACACCGCACCTTGCCTACTGGGAGTACGACAAAGACCCACAAGCCATTGTGCAGGTCATCGATGAAGTCTGTGAGAACTACCATGTAGAAGGAAATAAACTCGTGGTCTTTGGTACATCGGCGGGAGCTGAATTGGCAATGTCTCTGGTTTCGCGCATCCCTGAGCGAACCGCATTTCTCGGACTATATGGATATGGCTGGTCCAAGGAACTGTCTGTGGCCACCTTCACAGACATTGACAACCTCAGGCGGCATGCACCGAATATCGCACTGTTTTTGGGCAGAGGACTCAATGATGAGAAATTCAAGAATGATGGAACCGCCACAGCTGATGCTCTGAGGAGCATCGGGTTTAGGGTTAAAGCTGTCGCCTGGCCCGGGCTTGAGCACGACGACCGGGACTTCCGCGATGAGACGTTGCGTTACTGGGATGCTGTCAGGGGGCACCCGCAGAAGGAGCCGTCTTGGACTTTTGATCTTGCCGGTAAATGGCGGGCGAAATTCGTAGACAAGATTAAGGCCGACGGAGTGTGCCACGACGATCCAGGTCCTTCTGCCGAGGCCAGGTCCGCGACTCTTCCCAAATTCGACGACAAAACTTGGCAAGAAGTACCCGTTCCCATGTGGAGAACGAAGTGGGTAGGCGATTGGTCGGGAGATCGATGGAGCGGAGACACCGTCATGAGAAAGGACGTCTCCGTACCCAACCGACTTGGCGGCCGAGACTTGATCGTAAATTTGGGGCTCGTTGAATCCCTTGATTACACGTACTTCAACGGGGTAGAAGTAGGACGAACGACTACCGACGACCCATATTGGCTCTGGAAACCTCGCACATACGCAATTCCCGGCAAGTTAGTCAGACCCGGCAGAAACGTGCTTTCAGTTCGGTTCTTTGATCGATGCGGCGGCGGCGGCATCACCCACGCTGGCCCCGGTGAACTCCGGGTATCCGCCCAATAGGATGACCCCGCCAATTTTGGCATTTTTTAGTGGTAGCACAGAACGGGAGAGCCGCAAATCGTCATTATCATGTGGTCTTCAGCCTGCGAGATCTTCGAGTGACCGTCGCAATACAGGATAACCGTTCCACCCGGATGGAACTTTCCAAAATGATCGGTTGGCGGATTGAAGTAGCCATCGTTGGTTCCATTCACGTAGCCATAGGAGAGCAACTGGGGTTCGCCGGTACCCTCCTCACCGAGAAGCATGGTGCTGGAAGGACTGTCAACGGTCGTGGCGCTTTTCGAAGTATTCATCCCTGTCCCTGACCAGACCGTCAAATATCCGTTCATCGCAAACGAATCCCCAGATTTCACAGCGTCCTTGTCCGCCTTGGACTGGTATAGAGGCTTTGAGTTCACGTAGGGGTAAATACTTCCTTTCGTGGAGTCAAAGGTCCCTGCTTCGGTGTTTCCAAAAACAGAGTAAAAGATCCAACCTCCATTAAGCCCAATGCCGGGGGTACCGTCGGGTGCCTGCGGGTAAACGTCATCGTTGTCGTCCAAATAGAGTTGGAATCCCAGACCCAATTGCTTAGAATTACTGATAGAAACGGAATCACCTGCTGCGGCCTTAGCTCGTTGAAACACAGGAAAGAGGAGTGCGGCAAGAATCGCTATGATCGCGATCACCACCAGTAACTCAATGAGCGTAAAACCCCGTGGCCTCATCCCCAGGTTGACGGGTACTCCAGCGAGGCCTCTGTCTGCTGCCATCGGCTGGCTTCGTCCGGTCAACATGCTTCTAGGCGGGACTATGATCATTGCACTTTATCATGGCATAGACTTCCCAAATTGCCAAAGAAGGAAAACTGAAATCTACGCTTTATCTTTCGACGATTAAGAAGTATCCAGTTGGTTCAGCTCCTCTGCGATGTATAGCTGACTAGGGCTGAAGGCCACTTCGTACATCCGGCGGAATTGTGCCCAGCACTACGCAGTTACGATATTCTCAGTCGTTTGGACGGGAACCCTGATCCTCACCCATTGGTCACTCGGTGATATACCCGAGACTGATGTGTTTCGCGGATAAAGAGCCTTGGGTGGATGACGCGATGGCAACTATCGCTATCCGACGTCCCTGTACGTCATGATAGTGGCTTCACTAAAGGTGACAGACGCAGAAACAGGTAATTGAACGGTGACGATTCTGTGATAGATCGTTAATGCATTGCGATGAATCTTGTAACGTAGAGGAAACGGTAGCAACGCACTAACCGAATTGTCTAGGAACTCAGTGTCTGCCAGGAAGTAAGCTTACCAAGAGTCGATATGCCAACGAAGATTGGGGATTCCCTGTTTCGAGAACTGCTCAATTCAGCCCCTGATGCAATGGTCATCGCGGATGTATCAGGCACGATTGTCCTGGTGAACTCTCAAACGACAAAGCTCTTCGGCTATCTGGCCGATGACCTTCAGCCGCAAGTTGTCGAAATCCTCGTCCCCGAGCGATTTCGCACCGCTCATGTCGGTAACCGCGACCAGTTTTCTTCCGAACCTCACACC
>CAILEM010000116.1 GCA_903833215.1 uncultured Armatimonadota bacterium | reverse complement strand
GGCAGCAAGCCCTTCACCGACCCGATCTCAATTCGACGCCACGTCCAATTCTCACGCCGCCTAGCCCAACATATTCCGCGAAATTCAAGCCGAAGATGTCGGGAGCCTTGACAAAGTCAAATACTATCTGGGCTTTGAGGACAAAACACCTTCGGCGTTTGGGGCGGGTACATCTCGCCGACCCAGGGTAGCGCCCTCGCGGGCACAACCCTAGGCTTTGGGGACAAAATACCTTCGGCGTTTGGGGCAGAGCTTCTGCGAAATGGGTGAGTGTTGCCTTGCAAGATGCTGGCGATCTTGCTAGGCTGTGGACCACAAGCATGAAATTAACCATCCTACTGCCTGCCATCGCCCTTATCGCATTCGGGTGCCGCCCCATTACGGCGGCGCAGGATATCAAGGCAGGAGGTGCCAAGTTTAGCTTTCCCAACGCCAACCTAGAGCAAGAGGCGATCGACAACGACAACTTTACGATCAAGACGAATGCCTATCAATTTGAGTTTAAGGCTGGCCTCATGATTCTCGACAGCAAACCACGTGGGACGGCTCGGAGTGGTGACGATGTCGTGGTGCACCCCGATGGTTCGATTGATGTGAATGGCGTGAAACGGTAGCGAATGGGGATCCAAATGCTTACAGACGTAGAATTCGAAGCCTACTTACAACCACTCGACACGAACCAGGTGGAGTGCATCCGTGCCATTCGGGGGATCATCGTCGAGATTTCTCCGGACCTCGTTGAAGAGGTAGATACTGGCAAGTGGTTCGGCGGCCTATTGACGTATCACACGGAGGATAAGCTATTTGGATTCGCTTTGGGCCCTCTAAGCAATGGATTCACGACATTCCACATGATGCCTTACTACGGATCGAAGGTACTTCAGGAACGGCATGGAGTCGCCCTTAAGAAATTGCTGAGTGGAAAGAGCTGCATCAAGCTCAAAACACCCGATCAAATCCCCAAGGAGGCCCTTCGAGACATCGTGGGATGCATGCCCGAAATGGTCAAGGCGATGTTTGCTTCAGGTCGGATGAAGAAGACAGGCAAGTAGGTGTTCGTGCAATCCCAGCCTCGAACCAAGTACGCTGAGGTATGGAACGTCCATCGAAAAAAGAAATTAAAGCTGCCTTGGACAAGATGAAGAACTCGAAGCCAGGCGATTCGGGCGGGAATTACGTTGAGAAGCCGCTTGAAGCGAAGAAACTTAACAAGAATCGCATTCGGAAGCAAGGGGTCTAGGGTTTCGGTTTCATGAGCACATTAAGGTCTGTTTTGTCGTGCCTCGTTGTTTGTGTAACGGCTACCGCCGCAAATGCCCAGCACCTTTGGTGGAAGCCCAAGCCGACGGGCAAGACGGCGACTTGCATCTACGGCGAGGTTGAAGTTCTCGCGACAAGTCAGTTCATTTATTATTGCGGCTGCAATTGGTGGCCGGGCAAACCAGCGGGCGGATACACAGGTATCCAGGATCCGGGGGAAGGTCGGCACAACATGATCTTCTCGATCTGGGACACGTCGCCTACGCTTCATCCAAGAGTGACCGAAGCCGATGCAAAGACGGTCTTTAGCCGCTTTGGTGGCGAAGGCACCGGTGCTCACACCCACCTTGATTATCATTGGGACCTTGGAAAAACGTATCGCTACTACGCCACGAAGGAGCAAGACTCCACCCAGGCAAATACGCTCACCAAGCTCTACTTCTATGATGATCACAGCCACAAGTGGATTCATGAAGCGACCATTTCAAACCCGAACGATGGAAACATTTCCGTCACCACTTTCGGCGGTGGCCTCAATGCTTTTCTAGAGAATTGGATGGGCAAAGATAAGGAGCTTCCGAAGCTCGCCTTATATCGACTTTGGATGGGGAATTCTCCCAAAGAGTTGGAAAATGTTACCGACGGAACTGGGGACGGGAATTGGGGCGTGTTGAACGACACGTTCTATCTTGCCGAAGGCGATGACTCTGCCCTTGCGCCGATCTTTGAGAAGTCGAAGCGCGAAGACAGTCAGGTGGTTCGGGGTGGCAAGCGAGGAGCCGTTCTCTCGGTGAAGCCGAGAAAAGTGCCCGCAAGCATCCTTCGTGCCCTCCAGAAACTTCCTAAGTCGCGCGCTGTTATCGAGTAGTTCCCACTACTCAGTTACAGCGATCTCAGGGAGAATTGCGCAGGCTTGGTTCCAGATGAGTTGCACAATGTTCGCGGCAGGAATCACGGAACCAAGCTTTCCGATACTTGTCCCCGCATAAAGCGCCATGGCTTCGTGATTGCCGGTCATGTCGAACCTGGGCATGGCGTTGTCATATCGCGGAACTGGAATACCCTCGGCGGTGAAACCCGTAGGCTCGTCCTCGCCTGGGCGGTTTCCTGGTGACGGACATCCCGCT
This sequence comes from uncultured Armatimonadota bacterium, assembly GCA_903833215.1. Lineage (GTDB taxonomy): Bacteria > Armatimonadota > Fimbriimonadia > Fimbriimonadales > Fimbriimonadaceae > Fimbriimonas. The sequence continues at coordinate 31,236 of CAILEM010000116.1, read as the reverse complement.
GCTTCCCATGCCAAGTAGGTTGAGTTCTGCAATACGCGATGAGCGGCATTTGGCCATTCTCCGTTGAAGCAGGTCGTAAGCACTGTATCAAGTGGACTCGCTTCGACGAGGGCAGATCGGTACCACGGGTGGGCATCACTTTCTGTGCTCGCGACAAAACGTGTCCCGAAGACGCCGCCAGCGGCGCCGATGTGCATCATTCGGGCAAGGTCTGCCCCAGTGGCGAGACCGCCGGCTGCAAACACAGGCACGTCGCCAGCGACCGATACGACGTCCGTAAGCACTTGGGTCAGCGGGTTGACCGATTGCACATGTCCACCTGCTTCGACGCCCTGAGCGATAAGAAAGTCTGGCTCTAGTTCCAGCATCCGTTTGGCGGATTCGGCACTCGTAACTTGAACCCCAACCTTTGTTCCTGCACTCCTGGCATCCTTCACCAGGCCAGCCGGATTGCCCCAGGAAAAAGTGACAATTGGAACTCCTGCGTCAAGCGCAACGCCGAAATGCGTTGGGTTAAAGTGCAAGACGAAGTTTGCATAGAACGGCTTATCGGTGAGGGCCCTGACATTTGACAAGATCTGCCGTGTGTCCTCTTCGTCCCGCCAAGTCAATGACACCGATCCCAAACCGCCTGCGTTGCTTACCGCTGCGCACAAATGAGCGCCCGCGGCAGAAGCGACGGGCGCCTGAAGGATCGGTATCTCGCACAAAGGGGTTTGGGCCATTCGTGCAGTTTACAACGGACTACCGCTCTTGCGACTGTTTGAGAGCTTCCGCTTTGAGTTCAAGCTCGTCCGCCCGCTGGATTTGTCCCAGTTTTCTGTACGTCCGAGCTTCGCTTAGCATCGGTTCGAATGCCGAATACTTGACCCACCGATAGCGAGCCTCAGCGAGCTTGTCGTACGCCAACGCTGCTTCGAGATACTTCTCATGTTGTTCGAGGGCCTTGGCTCGGGTACTCCACACTACTTGTGATAACGTGTTCATCACGTGGCTCAGTCCTAGGTACTTGAAGTAAGCCGGACTCTCTCCGCCTATTAATTCAGGATCAACCAGTACTGCTTCGGCCAGGGGAATTTCTTTTTTTCGAGGCTCGACAAATCCGACATCCCTTTTTGAAAAGTTCACAGTGATGCTAGAAGCGCCTCCCGGAACATTCTTGAGAGGGACAAAGCCACACAGGACAATGTCTTCATTGAATAAATGAACATCAGCCCCCATGCCTTGGGTTGGAGTGAGATCTATCGTACGGGCATATTCAACACCCGAATCGTCAAATACCGCCGACGGAAGGTTTGCCAACTCGCTATTTAGCTTAACTGTCACTGCTAGCCAAATTGTCCCGTCTCCCAGCCTCGTCGCACTCCTAATCTCTGTACCTTCGATAGCTGCGACAGGCTTACTCCAGTTGTTTTCAAGAAGTTTTGAGTCTTCGGGAAGTTGAACGAGCTCTCGATTTGGAGCGGCTTCAAACATGGATGCAGCGATCGGCTTGTTGACTTCGTATTCCGCCTTGTACCGCTGCATTTTGTTCGTTCGAGGGTTTGGCGACTGCATCTCAGCGCGAATCGGTCGGTCGGTTTCTTTTTCGACAAGTATTTCAAGGTGAGTGTGGTTACTCGGCTGCTCCATCACAACGAGGTAGGTTGACCTACCATCCACTGGTTCATGATCTTGGATTTGGGTTGAGTTGTCAGATCTATCGCCAATTCCGACACCAAGCTCCTGCTTAGCGATATCAAGCACGCTGTAGCCGTCGGCAGCCCCTATGCCGCCTGCATTGTGTGCCATTTTGCTGACGGTCGTGAAATCCTGGCAGTCAAGGCTTGAATACTGCAAACCGTCTTTCTCAATGTATGTTTGTGCGAGTAAGGGGCTCTCTTTGCTCTTGTCGATCCGGCGCATGTTTCCCGCGCAGTAGATCTCCATGGCGGTGTGCCAGCCGCTTGCTGATTCCATTGAAATCTTCGTTTTGAAGGTGCTGGCGTTGAGGATTTGTTTGTTGATTCGAGCAACGGTGCCAGCCACAACGTCGCGTGGCCATAACGTCAACGTAATAGTAGTTACCACTGCTATTGATGCCATTCCCACTGCGATGTTCCGTCGCCACGGAACACGGTGCGGTATTCGAACTCGCTTGGTGCTATCGCCTAACGAATCCGCATGTAGTTTTATGAGACGTTCGATTTCTTTTTCGTTCACTGCTTCACCTCATCGCTCGACAGGTCGTTCCAGGACTTTCCAAATGACTCACGGGCTCTTTGCAGCAAACTATCCACCGCTTCGGGGCGCTTGCTAAGCACTTTTCCCATCTCAATGCTGCTTAACCCAACGATGTACTTCAGCGTGAGTGCTTCACGGTGTTCCGCACTCAGTCGTTCAAATGTTTGGTTTACGAGTTGTGATTCGACAAAGCTCTGATCAAACCGATGGCTGAGTTCCGATTCCCGAATCACTTGTTCGGGGCGCGCCTTTCTCAGTCGGTCCGCAATCTTTCGCCTTGCCATCCCCAGCATATACACCTTAAGATTGGACTTGGAACACGGATTTGGTAAGGCTTGGACAACTTCGATGGCGATGTCTTCAGCATCCTCGCGCTGATTGAGGCGCACGGCTGCATAACGATATACGTCATCCAGGTATCGCATCGGGTCTTCGCCTTTCCTCACTCCAAACCAGTCTATTGCCAAACTCATGGATCTCCTGTCGAGCACATAGACTTCGAATTACCTACATGGAATCCATCGCAAGATGAAATGAATAAATCCGAATCCTGGTAAGGATAGGGGGATCACTTCTAGGAAACGATATCATGTTTTTATTACAGGCACTCATTGCAACCGGCTTACTAAGTCAGGGGGCCCCAACGGCGGGTCGCCACCTCGTCTATAACTGCGACTTTACGAAGCAGAAGCAGATTTCTCTAAAGGAATGGAAGTTCGATGACGGCCCCGTCTACAACGACGAAAAAGAGAAATATGCATCAGGTCCGGGGAAGAATGCATTTCTCACCAAACAAGGTTTGGTCATTCAAGCTCTCCAAGAAGGTGGAAAGATCACTTCCACACGCCTACAGAGCATAAAAGCGTGGAAGTATGGTTACTTCGAAGCGGAGGCTAAGGTACCCAACGGAAATGGCACTTGGCCCGCCTTTTGGATGCTGAACGATCGCCTGCGACACAAGGGAACGCAAGATAGCCTTGGTTGGCCGCGATGTGGAGAGATTGACATCATGGAGAACGTGGGTTCCGATGTCAAGAACTTTCATTACTCTCTGCACTCGGATAATTTCAACTGGATGAAGAAGCAGCAACGAACGAAGGTGGTTGCCTCCGATAATCCGTTGGCCTTCCACAAGTTTGGCCTCGATTGGCGCGCCGACTCCATCACCTTCTACCTCGATGGTAAGGAAACTTATCGCGTCAAGAAAGAAGATGATTCATTTGGCTCTTGGCCATTCCGTGATCCGTTCTATATCATTCTCAATCTGGCGATCGGCGGCAATATGGGCGGTTCGAAGGGAATTGATCCGAAGATCTTTCCGAGCCAGTTCATTGTCAAATACGTCAAGGTCTATCAGTAAACGAGACCTTACGGCACCTATAGGTTTGCTAACCTACAGGTGCCGGTATTTGAGGTGATTCGTTTTGATGGCTGCGTTGAAAACTCTGAGTGTCGTTACTGCTCTGTGTCTACTCACATCGACTGTTTTTGGGTGGCAAGAGGACAATCTCGCTCGATTGGCAACGGTGGTTGCCTCAGAGTCGTTGAACGATTTCGCTCCTCAAAAGGCGATCGACGGGAACCCAGAAAGCCGTTGGTCAGGGATTCCGGGACACAACACTGGCGTCTGGTTTGAGTTGGATTGGCCATCACCGCAACTTATCGGTGAAGTCCTTGTCCGCCAATATGATCGGTTTTCTACGCAGTGGGACTTTCAGGTTTGGGATGATGCTGTTGGCTCGTGGAAGCTGATCAAGCACCACGGAAATTCCCGTGACCGTTTGACGAAAGACGTGTTGATGCGCCTCGCTCCGGTTCGCACCTCCAAGTTAAGAATTGCGAATATCGAGAACGGCCCCAGCTTCAATGAGATCGAAGTCTATTCGAACCCATATCGCCATCCCTTGGATGTTGAAGTCGCTTCCGACATTCGCGGAAACATGATCGGGGTTATTACGGATACCTTCGGCGCGTGCCCGGCGGAACTCACTGAACTCAAGATATCTGGCACGAACCCATCGGGTACTTGGCTGAAGAAAGCGACCTCCGATGTTCATGGGATCTTTTCCATTCCGCTGCCCTTAGGCGCTAAAGGAGTGATTTCTGTTGTAGGTCCGGGTGGGTTCTCCAAGCGGATTGATGCCGCTAACCTTCAACGCGGTTTGACACCTGTGAGCCTCGGTACTTCGCGGGCGGAATTAGGGGGCCAATGGAAGTTCAGTCCTGCGCCGGCAGAAGGGTTTTGGCGCTCCGGATTTGATGACCGAGGTTGGGCGAGTATCCCCGTTCCGGCGCATTGGGAAATGCACGGATTCCGAACCGACGTTGCGGGATATCGGCGCGTCTTTACCGCTCCTCCTGGAAGAGGCCGGCTTAAGCTGCGGTTTGACGGTGTTTATAGTGGTGCCGATGTTTGGGTGAACGGCAAGCATGTTGCCTATCACGAAGGGGGCTTTACACCGTTCGAGGCAGACATCTCAGACGTGATTGTTCCGGGGGCAAACGTACTCGCCGTCCGAGCCAAGGAACACACGGTGGTCAGTGATCGACTCGACCATATGAGCCTGTATGCCGACTTTCCCCTCGGTGGCATCATTCGAATGCCGTACTTGTTCCGGGTTGATGACGTTCACGTGGGGGAGATCACTCACCAATTTGAGTATGACAAGCAGCATCGTGTAGGGATGCTCCGAGGTGATTTCGCCGTCACTAACGAATCGAATCGCAACTTGGGTGTTGTCTCTGCGGTTGTTTCGCTGACGGATCTTGGTGGAGTCGTGGTTGCGTCAGGAATGGCGACCAAGGCGTCGGTAACCTCATGGCAGAATCGCACTCTCCGCTATGAGATCAAACTGACAAACCCCAAGTTGTGGTCTGCCGAGACGCCCAACCTCTATTTACTCAAGGTGAATCTGCTTCCCAAGGGTGGAAAGAAGGCGGAGTTTGTCGAGCGAACCGGGCTCAGGGAAACGAAGGTCGAAGGCACTTCGATTACGATCAACGGTTCGCCCGTGAAATTCCGAGGGACGTGCCACCACGATTCGCACCCGCTTATGGGTCGCGCCGTGACTCCTGCAATCACACGCTTGGATTTGAAGCTGATCAAAGACGCAAACCTAAATTCCTTGCGAACATCGCACTATCCGCCGATTCCGGAGTTACTCGATATTGCGGACGAGATGGGACTGTACGTCGAAGACGAGGCGTCGTTCTGCTGGGTCGATGCCTCCGATGACTTGCGAAACACTCCTCGGATCATGCAGTTGACGGCAGAGCTTATCGCCCGCGACCGAAACCATCCGAGCGTGTTTCAATGGTCGATATGCAATGAGAGCCAATTCGGCTATGGATTTGAAAGAAGCCACGAGTTGGCTCGAAAGGCGGATCCTTCGAGACCTACCTCGGCTGCAATCAGCAAATGGCTGGAGGTTGCGACTCTCCACAACCCGATTTCACTTGGTGGAATCCAGCGGAATGCCGGCATCGACAGACCGCTCCTTTGGGACGAGAGTTTTGGGAACTTCCAAGGGATCTTCAACGACGTTGCGGAACTCTGGATAGACCCAGGGATGCGCGATTACTATGTCGAACCGCTGCTTGATGTCTACAAGGCTTTCATGACAAGCAAGACCGTTCAGGGATCCATGATCTGGGCTTGGTCGGACGACCTTTTCTGCGTGCCGGGGCGAAGCTACGAATATGGCAGAGGCACGACCCAGTCTCATTTCGTCGATGGTCAATACAAGATCCCAGGACGTGGAATCGTTGGAGATGCCCCATGGGGAGTGGTCGATGGCTGGCGAAGACCAAAGCCAGAGTTGTGGATTACCAAAAAGCTTCACTCTCCCATCAAGTTGAGCGAATCTCGAATCATGAGCATCGGCAAAGATGGTGTGATTCGCATTCCTGTTGAGAACCAATACGACTTCCTTAACCTATCCCAGATCAATATTTCGTACACGGCAGATTCTCGAAGGGGAGTCGTCGTCGCAAACGTCTCACCACGCTCGAAAGGCGAACTCGTTGTCAGGGGGTTAGCAGGAGTTAAACCAGGAACGGACCTCAATCTCGTTTTCAAGGGACTCGACGGTCGATTGGTTGACCAATTCAAAATTCCCCTTGGTGCTATGCCTCCTGCAAAACCGTTGGTTGCCTCAGGGGGGTCTCTGAAGATTGCAGAAGAATCTTGGCTTGCTGGTGACACGACGCGAATTACCGGATCGGGTTTTGAGCTTGTTTTTGATAGGAATCAGGGCTATCTTCGTCGCTGTGTCGTTGGGAACCAGCCGGTTCTTGCTGGGTTTCCGGGCATCCATGTGTTGCCGACATCGTCGCCAACTTTGCCCATTCCGTTAAGTGTTCAGTGGACGGCGTCATCGTTTGAAATCAAACGAGAGGGGGTCAATGTCAGAGTTAACCTTCAAGGGCACTACCCGCAGTTCGAGGGTGGCTACTCCTTTCTGATCAAGCCGTCTGGCGTGATCGACGGCCACTTTTCCTTCAAGTACACCGGCGATGACATGCTGGCGAGAGAGATTGGTTGGAATCTTGATCTCGTTCGAGAGTGCGACACCTTGGAATGGAATCGGCTCGCAGAGTGGAATGTGTACCCGGCAGATCACATTGGCAGGCCCCACGGTATCGCCACTGCCCTCGTTGAACTCAAGCAAGGCGTTGGTCTAGGGTCTTGGTCGCAAGATTCGTCGCCGATGGGAACCAATGATTTTAGGAGTACCAAACGGCACATCCTAAACGCTGATTTGAGAGCCAGTAATGGAACGGGCGTTAAGGTGATTTCCGACGGTAAGCATGCCGCCCGGGCGACCGTCCAGCCAGATCGAACAACCCTTGCCATCGATGATTGGTTTGGGGGAACGAATGTTGGCTGGGGGGAGTGGACCACCAACTATGGTGTGGGGAGGGCACTTAAGAAAGGCGAGGTTCTGGACTCGAATATCACTCTCAAACTTCACAGGTAACAGATAAACACTGGCATACTGCCCCAGTTTGCCAGTGTTATCGACAAACCTTGAGTGCGGATTGAACGGCGTTAATCTCTGCAGGCGAGCCATTCGAGACCGCATAGTAGTCATGTCCAGAATCGGACCACGACCGAACATGCAGTCCTTGCGCATCCACGTTACGCGGTTTGACATCGACACTAGGAGTGACAAAAACGTCGACATTGGAGTTACCGCTGCGATAGACAATCACTGGTGCTGCCTGATTTCCCACCAAATCGACCCGCCCCCCAACCATCGTGAAAGGTTGGCTGAAGAGTCGGTAGACCTTCGGTGACCAATTCACTTTCGAATTAAACCAATTCTTGAGAGAACCGCATTCTTTGCTACGGATATCGACGATATGCGCACTGGACTCAGATGCCTGATAGTGTGCCATGACGTCGCTAATAACTTGATCTTGGTCACGCCTAAGGTCCGAATTCTTCTTCCAGGTTGCGAAACCAAAACAAGCGGCAACGACTGCTGCCATTCCGAAGGCAGCAATCCCATACCTGAAGTGAGGTCTTGGCTGGATCTTGTGTCGAATCTGACCCCTCAGTGCTGCAGGCGCTGGCGCAAAAGCGGCAGCCAGCTTGATCGCTTTGCTGAGAGCTTGCCGGGATTCCAAAGCCTGCTTGCAGGCTGGGCAGGCGGATATGTGCGTGCTCACTTCCAGCGAGGTCGACGGATCCAATTCGGAATCCATGAAGGCATCGATCAACTGAAGTGCAGTTTCGCAATTCATACGCATTCACCTGTCGAAGTTAGCATGAGTTGAAGCCGTGTCCTGGCCCTCGCCAACCGTGACATCACGGTGCCGACTGGCTTATTGATCACTCCTGCAATCTCTCGATAGGATAGCTCCTCAATTTCGCGAAGAATGATCACTTCACGAAATTCGGGAGGAAGCTGGTTTATGGCACCGAGAACGGCTTCAGCATCTAGAGATTGAATGGCAGCCCCCTCGGGATCGAGTTCGGTCGCCTCTGCAAAGTCCAAAACATCATCTGTAGGGTGTTCGGAACGGGTTCGCACAGACCTGGAATGGAGTAGGTCCATACATTCGTTTCTGACAATTGCGAGGAGCCAAGGCTTTGCATCTGTGCTCCGCATCCTGCCAAAGGCGCGAAATGCTTTAAAGAGAGCCGACTGGGTTGCATCTTCTGCGTCATGGGGGTCCCGAAGCAGCCACAGCGACAGGTTGTAGGCCGCGTCGACATGGCGCATGATCTCCCTCTCAAACCGTTCATCTAACTCCTTCCTGAACAACTCACGGTCTCCTCACTTACGGGCACCTCGATTATGTTACGCATTCGTCGAGACCTAGCTTAAGGCGTTTGTTGCTCCATCTTAGGTGTAGACCCACAACGTGTCACATTTATTCCCCGGCTACGGTGGTTGATTTTCGTTCGAGTAGGCCGAGCGCTTCCTAAATCCTACTGCAATGCCCCTATTCGTACTCGTGGTGTGTTAACCTTTTCCTACCGCACAGCGTGGTTCGGAAATGCGAAAAAACCTTGTAGGCTATCTATTCATCAGCCCATGGCTTTTGGGGTTCTTCGTGTTCACGTTGGGGCCTTTCATTAGTAGTGTTGCCTTGTCGTTCACGCGCTGGGATATCGTGTCCGCTCCCAAGCTCGTAGGGGCAGCCAACTACCGAGCCTTGATTACCAACGATCCCCTATTTTGGAAATCCCTTTGGATTACGTTGAAGTATGCTGCCTGCGCAGTTCCGATCGGAGTCCTCGCAGGCGTGCTTCTGGCCTTGCTTTTGAACAGCAAGGTGCGTGGGATTGCTGTTTATCGAACCATTTTGTTCCTGCCGTCGATTGTTCCGGCGGTTGCTTCTTCGGTCGTGTTCATTTGGATACTCAATCCACAGATCGGGCTCATCAATGGTTTGCTCAAGCGGGTGGGTGTTGTAGGGCCAGCTTGGCTTGCCGACACGAAATTGGCTTTTCCAAGTTTGGTGCTTATGTCCCTCTGGGGTGTCGGCGGGAGTATGGTGATCTACCTAGCCGGGCTGAAAGATGTGCCCGTTTACCTGTACGAGGCCGCAATTGTGGACGGTGCGGGGCCATTTACGCGGATGCGCAAGATCACATTGCCAATGCTGACACCGGTTATTTTCTTCAACCTTGTCATGGGTGTCATCGGCGCATTTCAGTACTTCACTCAAGCGTTTATCATGACCAGCGGGGGGCCAGAGGAGAGCACGACGTTCTACGCCCTTTACTTGTTCAATCGGGCCTGGCGGTACATGGATATGGGCTACGCCTGCGCTATGGCGTGGATACTCTTCCTGATCATTGTTGTGATCACGGCATTCCTGTTCCGAACCCAAAAGAAGTGGGTGCACTATGGCGGATAGCGAAATTCCGTCTAGTGGCAAGGCTTGGGCGAGCCGAGCCCTGATCACTTTCCTTGTCGTGTTCTTTGCGGTCTTTTGGGTAGCGCAATTTCGGGCTGACCATGCTCAGACGGCGCGGAAGAAGGTGCGGTTCTGGCACATGTGGACGGCGGAGTGGAAGGACGTCGTCGACAAAGTCGTTGATAAATTCAATAAGAGCCAGACCGAATACGAGGTCGAAGCGCTTTCCGCTCCCAGTCAGGGAGCGGATTCCAAGTTCATTCTTGGTGTCATGGGAGGCGATCCGCCCGATGTCATGGCGCAGTGGAATCCGATCATTCCACCGTGGGCAAATGATAATCTTCTGAGGCCGCTAGATGAGCTGATGACTGCTGATGAGTTGCGAAGATTCAACGCCGAGGCATATCCGGTTGTCAAGAAACTTGGAAGCTACAAGGGCAGGCTGTACGGCATGTCGATTGGCATCAACATGTTTGCCCTTTACTACCTTCCCCAGCAGATTCGGGATGCCGGCCTCGATCCAGACCACTTTCCCAAGACGCTTGAAGAGTTAACTTCCTGGGGGCAGAAACTTAATCAAGTCGACAAGAACAAAAACCTGATTCGCCTCGGCTGGGGGCCGCAAGGTTTTCCGACGTTTGCGCCGATTTTCGGCGGCGGCCTTTACGACTACAAAGCCAAAAAGCTTACGATCGATACTCCCAAGAATCTGGAAGCACTCTCGTACCTTGCCGAATCTCGTCGACGCCTGGGCTTCGACAATATGGTTCGATTCACGGCCGGTCTGGATATGAACTCGTTTTCCGGTGGGTGGCCGTTCATTGGTGGCGCTTATTCGATCACGGTTGATGGTCAGTGGCGTGTCGAGCAGGTTCGGAAATATGCCCCTAACCTGGAGTATCGGACGGCTCCGATTCCCGCTCCTAAAGGTGGCATGCCATTTGCTGGGAACTCGGGAGGCAATTTTATGATCGTGCCTCGAGGGGCTAAAAATCCTAAAGGGGCATGGGAGTTCATCAAGTTCTGGTCCGGCCTGAATGACCCCAACACCGCTGCGGAGTTCTACACTTGGGGTGGCTGGCTTCCGTTGACCCCGGCCATCGCAAAGGCTCCGATTTACCAAGCCTACATTCGCAAATACCCCCAGTTCAAAACATTTGTGGATCTGATGCCCAGCGACAACATGAACGTTCTTCCACCGGTGCCCTATCAGCAGTTCCTGGCGGATCAGATGACGAAGATGGAGGACGGAGTCATGCGAGGCACGATGTCCCCTAGAAAGGCACTAAAGGATCTCGCTAATCGATTAGATGCCGAAGTGAAACGTCGTGAGGAGCTTGGCTATGAGGAATAGGCGGTTCAGAATAGGCGCTCAATCTTTGACTCCAATTCAGAGCTTTGGAATTCACGGCGCGTTGCTTTGCCTGTGTATTCCCGCGCTTTTACCGTTTATTTGGATGTTATCGACTTCTTTCAAACTCGACTCCGACATCTACGGTTCCTCAAAAGCAGGTGGGGCTGTCGTGTCTTTGGCAAGCCTCATTCCACACCCGTTTCATCCTCAGAATTACCCGGAGGCCCTTAAGACAGTCCCTTTTGCCACCTACCTGTTCAACTCCTTGGGCCTCTGCGCTACCACGATTTTGGGGGCGGTCACGTCGAGTGCAGTGGTTGCTTACGGATTTGCCCGAGTCCAGTTTAAGGGCCGAGATTTCTGGTTCATGGTGATGATCTCCACGATGGCTTTGCCGGGACAAGTCACCATGATCCCGCAGTTTGCCGTCTTCCGATGGCTAGGCTGGTACGGAGGCTACTTGCCGCTTACCATTCCTGCGTTTACGGGGGCACCGTTCTTTATTTTTCTGCTGACTCAGTTCTTTCGAACCATACCTGCTGAAATGGCGGAATCGGCACGGCTTGATGGAGCGGGGGAGTGGACGATCCTTTGCAAAATCGTTTTGCCGCTTGCGAAGCCAGCCCTTGCTACGTGCGCCCTCTTTCAGTTCCTCGGAACTTGGAATGACTTCATGGGTCCATTGCTCTACATCAACGACCCTAAGAAGTACACGCTCGCGTACGGATTGCAGCAATTCTATTCAAGCTATGACGGAAAGTGGGCACAACTTATGGCGGCTGCTACCCTATTTACTATCCCCATTATCATCCTATTTTTCTTCGCGCAGAAGACATTTATTCAAGGTGTCGCTACGACGGGTGGTCGAAACTAGTTCGTAACCACTCGTAAATTCACCAGTGCATTCCCTGAGAAAAGTCTCAGGAATTCACAGACACATAGACGGCTAAACGTTGAATTGTAGTGGAATTAACTCTGATCTATTGGCTTCGTGGATTCAATTCCCGCATGCAATCTCCATTAAGTGGGCATGTCATTAGATTCTAGGACAATGAATGGCGGACTATCCTGTTTGTTCATTCGCGCATACCTTGGCTTCATGTTCCCTATAATGCTCGTTGCGCATGCGTACAACTTAGCAAGCAACTTTTTTAGATTTTTTGGAGGTTACGTGAAATGAAAATTGCAATGAAGATTTCGAGTCTGAGTGTTATGGCCACCCTTATCGTTGTTGGTGGTGCTTTTGCTTTTACTGGTGGTCACAAAAAGGCCAACGGCGAGATTATCGGAATCGTCGAGATGGGTTCAAAGCGGGTCCACGGTGCAGTGGTTAGCATTACGGATGCAACTGGTACGTTTGCCCCTCCTGCAGAACCGGTGGTCGTGGATCAGAAAGAGAAAGAGTTTCTTCCGCACGTCATTGCGATTGTGAAGGGTGGCAAGGTTCGCTTCAATAACTCGGATCCATTCCTGCACAACGTGTTTTCTAGCTCACGTGTGAAGATGTTCAACGTTAGCCAGTCTAAAAAGGGAGACACCTCGGAACTGACTTTCGACAAGGTTGGATTAATTCCGATCAAATGCCATATTCACGCCAACATGAAGGGTTACATTATGGTTTTGCCAAACCCTTATTTTGCGGTGACGAATGAAAAGGGCCAATTCCAAATCGGAAATGTACCGGCTGGCACTTACACGCTCAAAGTTTGGTCCGAAGATTCGAGCCCATCGACACAGTCGGTCACAGTGACTGCCGGTGCTCGCGCTAAGGCCCTCTTCAAAGTTTCCCAATAAATTTAACTTCATCAGCCTCGCCGTGACTATTAGCATGCGACGGGGCTGAATATTTTGCTTGTGAGGTCAATCATGTCTATGATCAAAAAGGCAGCATGGGTGCTGCCTGTTCTTTTCGTCGCCATCGTGACGGGTATTCCCACGAAGTCACACTCGATTCCTTATTTCGCCAGGAAGTATAAAACGACCTGTTCTCGGTGCCACATGGCTGTGCCGAAGCTGAACACTTTCGGAAAGAACTTTCAGCTTCACGGTTATCAGCAACCAGGAGACAAGGAAGTCGGGAAGATCGTTTATCCCGAAGATCCAAACTTACTCGTCATAGAACAGCCACCCATCGGCTTCTTGGTTGAGAACAACCTCACTGCGGACAAGACTCCAGCAAATAAGACTGCTGTCAACTTAGCCAGTTCCAATGTTTTTCATCTTTTTGCTTCGGACACCATCGCTCCAGACCTCGGGTTCTTCGGCGAACTGTCAAACCAGGGCGGCGTGACCGACATAGGCAAGGTCTCTTTGATCGCCGCACACCTTGGCAATCAGAATGTTTTCTTCAACGTTGGGAATCTCGATCTTCTTGAGCACGGCGTTTCGGAGCACGATCTCTATGGACGCAGCGGCTATGGAATTCAAGATCTCGGACTTTCCTCACCAGGCGTTGGTCAGGGCTATGTGCTTAGCGCTCAGCATATGGGTGCCCGCATTTATGGCCTCATTGGCTCTGCGGTTACTCCAGACCTCATTCACGGAAAGCAGACGGGTGGAGAAGAGGGTAAGGCCAAGAAGGCTGAAAACCAGCCTATTCGGCCTCTTCGGATGCAGAAGAAAGGCGATGACGACATGGTGGAGCATGAGGAAGCCGATCCGATGGATCAGCTCAAGGGTTTCCTTTGGGAAGTTGGGATGTACAACAGTACGAACCTTAGCCCTTCTCAGGCACCCAATCCTTCTGACTACAGCGGTCGAATCAATATGTACGTCAATGGTGATTCCTTCATCGGTATCGCTGGATACAGCGGCTTGATGAATGTCGGGACGGGCGTTGCGAATCGATATCGCATGGGTGGCCCGGACTTCAGCTACTACTTTGGCAAGCCGATCGAGAAAAGCAAAGGCATGAAAGTCAAGCCGTTCAATCTCTTGGGTGGCTACATCACTGGCGTTGCCGACAATCCCAATGACGACGGCAAACAGGTTTCTTGGAATGGATACTTCCTCGAACTCAACTATGCCCTGACTGCCCGAAGTATGTGCTTCCTTCGCTATGACAAAGTCCATGGCGACAACTTGACTTCGCTGACGCCAACGATCACTGACGCGCTCACGGCGAACTACACTTACTACTTACGGACCAACTTCTGGCTCGGTGTGGAGTACACGCAGGACCTGACAAGCGCAAAGCAGAACATGCTGGGTGTCTTGTTCAACTTCGGGTTCTAGGATGAATCGAGGAGCCTCAATGTCAGTCTTATCAAAGCTCAAAGCGAAGATAGTCGATGCCGATTGGTTGCGACGTAACGTTAGCTGCCGAGCGGCTTGTCCTGTCCACACCAACGCTCAAGGATACATTGAGGCAATCTCAGTTGGGGATTTTGACACGGCCTACGAACTTGCTCGTAGGCCAAACCCCTTTGTAAATGTCTGTGCTCGCATCTGTGGGCACCCTTGCGAAACAGCATGCCGTCGCGGTGCCCATGACTTGCCGCTATCCATCAGGGCGCTTAAAAGATCGGCTGCAGATTTTTCTGGTGGCGATATGCGCCGGGGTGGAGGAATTCCGAGGCGCGCAAAGCGCAACAAGAAGGTGGCAGTGATAGGCGCAGGACCCGCCGGAATTACCGCCGCCCACGATTTAACATTGCTCGGATACGACGTCACTCTGTTCGAAGGTTCGGAGCAACTTGGCGGGATGTTGTACCATGGCGTTCCAGAATATCGACTGCCTCGAGACTTGATAAAGGCAGAGATCGATGGCCTGCTCTCCGTTGGAGTTGAGTTGCGAATGAAGACTCGGGTCGGCGAGGACGTCAAGTTCAGCGATATCCGACGCGACTTCAAAGCTATTTTTCTTGCGGTAGGTGCCCAAAAGGGCAGGGCGCTTCCGATCAAAGGTGTCGATGCTGACGGGGTTATCAATGGTATCGACTTCCTTCTTAACGTAAGCCTGGGCTACAAAGTACCGGTGGGCAAGAGAGTCGTTGTCATTGGCGGCGGCAACGTTGCCGTTGACGTCGCACGGACGGCAGCTCGCGAAGCTGGAATTCTTGTACCCGACCAAGAAATGCGATACGAGCCTTCGATGGATATCGCGCGTTCGGCAATGAGACTTGGCGCGGGCGAAGTGCACCTCGTTTGTCTGGAATCTTATGAGGAGATGCCAGCCCACGACGATGAGATCAACGAGACGGTTCGAGAAGGCATCGAAATCCATAACTCCCGAGGTCCAACGCGCGTGGTTACAGTTGACGGCAAGTGTGTTGGCCTTGAGACAAACAAATGTCTTTCCGTTTTCGATGAAAACAAGCGGTTTGCTCCCAAATTCCAAGAGGGATCTGAGGAAGTGCTTGAGTGCGACACCATTCTTCTTGCGATCGGACAGCAACCCGACCTGAGTTTCTTGGGTGATGAAAATCAATTGGATCGAACACCTTCTGGGTTCGTCAAGGCATCAAGCAAGACGATGGCGACAAACCTTCCCGGCGTTTATGTCGGCGGAGATGTGGCATTTGGAGCAAGAACTGCGATAGAAGCGATTGCCGATGCTCGGCGTGCCGCTATTGCGATTCATGAATATCTGATGGGTAGTGCTGCGGACGGCGAGGTTGAGGAAAAGCCTCGACTTACGCCGTTACCGATGCATCACATGCCTGCTCAATACGATCGTATTGAGCGTGGGGAAGTCCCAACGATTTCCGTTGATCGGCGCTCTGGGGTCACTGAAGTTGAATCGGGCTTTACGCGCGAGCAGGCGATGGTTGAGGCATCGCGATGCCTCAAATGTAATCGCAATCCGATGGTGGATTGGGACAAGTGCGTGCTTTGCGGCGGCTGCGTGGATGTTTGTCCCTTCGGTTGCCTCAAGATCGTGCCGGTATCCCGAATCGAAGACGACTCGAAGCTCACCGAATTGGCACAGGTGAGGCACGGAATGTCACCTGAGGTGATGTCCGAGCAAGATGGGGCTTTCGCTAACAAGTGGTTTGGAATGCTCAAAGACGAGGAGAAATGCACGCGATGCGGTTTGTGCGTCGAGAGGTGTCCCGTTGGGGCGATGTGGATGGGGAAGTACGAGGAGGAAGGGTATGTCGCACGGTGAGCCAAATTCGGATGAAGTCCAATCACGGCGGTTTTTTGTTGGTGGTGTTTTCGCATTTTTGACGTCGATGGGGTTAATTGTTCTTGGGGCATTTAGGTTTGTCGTCCCGAACGTTCTGTATGGCAAAAACCAGCGGTTTAAGGTTGGGATGCCTAAAGATTTTCCTGATAAGCAAGCGACCTACCTACCCGAACAGCAGGTCTTTATCGTTCGAGAAGGCAACAGCTATGCGGCGATGTCTGCTGTCTGTACACACCTCGGCTGTACGATTCGAACAGATCCCGACCGTCCCGGGTTTTTCTGCCCGTGCCACGGAAGTCGATT
This sequence comes from uncultured Armatimonadota bacterium, assembly GCA_903833215.1. Lineage (GTDB taxonomy): Bacteria > Armatimonadota > Fimbriimonadia > Fimbriimonadales > Fimbriimonadaceae > Fimbriimonas. The sequence continues at coordinate 14,851 of CAILEM010000116.1, read as the reverse complement.
CAAACCCGATGGCACGAACTATGCTGGTCCCGCCCCAAAGCCACTTGAAGCGTACGAAATCTCGGTCAGTAATTTAGGTGAATTGGTGGTAGACAAACGCACTCTCATTTCACCAAAGGAGAGGTACAGAGTATGAGTGAACAGCCTGAAGAAAGAAGGCTCATTCGGCGACTCAGGAACTGGGTTCGATCCACCGCCGCTTCAAAGTATCTGCATTCCTCCGATAGCGGCACGAAGCACTCCGTTTTCTCGGGAGGCTTTCGAAGTGCGTTGAAGTCGGACATCGTGACCTCGCTGCCTTGGCGATCCGTCTTTGCGCGTCCCTATCCGCAGACTCCCAAGGACAACTCTGAAATCGCAATCACGAGTTTTTGGATTCACCTGCATCCCGCGTCTATTCGTAAGGAGACGTTGAAATTCAGCGTGACTTACGGTCTTGGCGGTCTCGCCTGTGGGTTGTTCATGGTTCTCGCTGCCACTGGCATCATGGAAATGTTTTACTACGTGCCCGCCACCGACCACGCCTACAAAGACATGGTCGATCTGCAGCACGTTGTTTCGTTGGGAAAGATCCTTAGGAACATGCATCGATGGGCGGCACACGCGATGGTGATCATCGTCGCTTTGCACATGCTCCGCGTGTTCCTACAAAAGGCCTATAAGGCACCTCGACAACTCAACTGGGTCATCGGAGTCATCTTGCTTTGTTTGACCATGATGCTCAGCTTCACCGGGTATTTGTTACCTTGGGATCAGCTTGCCTTCTGGGCGATTACGGTTGGCACAAACATGGCGGGTTCGATTCCACTGATTGGCCCAAAGGTTCGATACGTCCTCCTTGGTGGACCGAACGTCGATCAGGCAACCCTCATTCGGTTCTTTGTCCTTCACGTCGTTGTCTTGCCGATGGTGATCTCGTTGTTCATGGTGTTTCACTTCTGGCGAGTTCGAAAAGACGGCTTTTCGGGAGGTAAATGATGAATCCAGGTTCCTCAGGCAACGCCCAAAAAGACAAAGAATACGGTCTTCTCGGGTTCATTGAAGGTCACCCGGGAAATATCCCGGACACAGATGTCGAACGGATATCTAGCTATCCACATCTCGTCGCACGAGAGTTCTTAGCTTTTGGATTGATGCTCGCTACCCTACTTGTGGTCTCGTTCCTTTTCGATGCCCCTCTTGAAGAGCTCGCGAATGCCAGCAAGACACCAAACCCAGCGAAAGCGCCCTGGTATTTCTTATCGCTTCAAGAAATGCTTCACTATGCCCCCCCCTTTATTTCGGGTGTTTTCATTCCCGGGCTACTCGTTATGGTGATGTGTACCATTCCATACTGGCGGGGCCGTATGTCGCTGATGCCGATTATGTTCTTGCTATCGGCGATCCTGTTACCGCTCCTAGATGGAATCGTTTGGGCTGGCATCCACGCCGTCGCGCCGGGGTTTGCGGATGCAACGCGAAGCCTCGGTTTCCCGACATTCATCATGCTCATCATCAGTGCATTCGGGATAGGAAAGCTGTTATTGAATCCTTACTTCGATGATGAAGCACGCGTCGAGGTGCTACGCAAGCGCCTGTTCTTGGTGTTTGTTGGAATCGTTTTCGTTCTGGTTATGATTGGCCAGTTCTTCCGAGGTCCGGAGTGGAGGTGGGTATGGCCGTGGCAGTAGGGCGACATAAGAGGGAGGTCCGAACCGGCCTCCGCATGAACTTTCTTTTCTTCTTAATGAGCGTTGTGGTGCTCATCGTGATGGGCATTTCTATGTTCAAAGACACCCATCCTGAGTGGTTAGCCTATCAGTTAAAATTTTCCCAAATTGAGCGTGGGATTTTAATCCAGAAGAAGGCAGAACTTCAGCAACAGATAAGCCACCCCACGTACCAAGAAGACTACGATAAGGCCAAGAAGGCGTATCTGAATGTAAAAGCAAAGGTGGACGTCGCTTCAGCAGAGCTTGAAACGACCGAGGCAGATCTGGAGGAGATGGAAGTTCGGCTCAACGCAGGTAACTCCGAAGAGGGTGGATCGCCTGAAGCTGCGGCATCACCTGCACCTGCAAAGCCAGGAGCAGCTCCTGTCAAGCCAACCAAGAATGAACTTGATGACCTAGACAAGGAGTTCTCAGGTAACGCTGGGAAGGGTGCCGCTCCCGTGCCTGAACCGAAATCCACACAGGCAAAGCCAGCAGCTAAAGCATCCGACAAGGAGCTTGCCGACCTCGATAAGGAGTTTGGCGACAGTGGTACGAAGACCACAAAGCCCAGTACATCAAAGCCTGCGGGCAAGCCGAATGATGCGGACTTGGCAGAGCTTGACAAGGAATTCAAAGATACTCCAGCAAAGACCTCAGCGACTCAGCCCACCGTCCCCTCCAAAACACCCACTTCCGCAAAGGGTGCGAATTCAGAATTGGATGAGCTAGATAAGGAGTTCAAGGATGTCGCCAAGCCAGCAGTAAGCACGGCCAAGGGAGTTGCCACCACGGCAGTCAGTGCCTCCTCTTCCTCCGCCTACGAGGAAGCCGACTTCAAGCCAGACATCGACGGTGCGAAGTCTCGACTTGAGGCTGCGGATCGAGATCTGCTTATCGCACAGCGAGTTCATACCAAGGAAGTCATTGGGCTTCCTGAAGGCGAAGCACTCCGGCACCAAGTATCCGACGCTCACCTCAAAGATGCAAAGCAAACCGAAAACGTAGCAAAGCTGAATGTGGATTTGGAGGTGTCGAAGGCGAACGTGAAGAAGGCTGCTGAAGTTGCCAAATGGGCTGCAGATGTCAAAACTCTCGCTGAACTGACTTCAAAGAATCAGGTGAATGCGACCGGTGCCGATGAGCTTAAGCGCCTACGGCAATCAAGCGCTAGCCTACAGTCGCACGTAGAGGATCTCCAGCGAGATCTCCGCTTGATTGAAGGCCGATTGACAAGAAACCTGAATGGAGCTCCTGAGGTTGAACAGACTTTTGTCGATCGCCTTGGTGCGATTGATCGCTGTACGACGTGCCACCGTGCGGTCGAGCAGACGGGTTTTGAAACGACGGCAGAGCCATTCCGAACTCACTCGCCAGAACTTCTAAAGTATCACCCCTCCGAACGATTTGGCTGCGTGAGTTGCCACGGCGGGTGGGGTAATGCTCTGACCAAAAATGAAGCCCATGGCGGAATCATTGGGAAAGGCAAACCGCTTCTTGTTGGCGATCAAGTTCAAAGTTCCTGTGGCAAATGTCATGGAGAAACACGTCAGCTTTCCGGTGAGGCAACCTATTTGGCTGGCGCTAAACTGTTCAAGAATTCCGGCTGCCTGGGCTGCCACAAGGTTGAGTCCCTTCAGTCGCTGGGGAGTCTGGGACAGAACGTAAAAGAGATTCAGTCGGCGATGCCCAAAGCGGGCCCCGATCTTGATCGTGTCAGCGAAAAGCTTCAACCGACTTGGCTAGTCGGTTGGCTCAGAAATCCCCAATCCCACTCGCTTGATGCGCGAATGCCAAATCTTGGTCTTGCTAAGGATCAGGCGATGTCGATCGCATCGTTCCTTCTGACCCAGAAGGGAGCTTCTGATTCAGCAGCACTGCCGAATACGGCGATACCAAATGCTCAACGATTGGCGCTCGGAAAGCGCCTGACTGTTAATTTAGGTTGCTTGGGTTGTCACACCATCCGTGGAGAAGGAGCTTCGTTTGCGCCCGAACTGACAAATATACGCACCAAAGTTAATTCAGACTGGCTGTACGGTTGGATCGCAAATCCAAAGGCTTACTTCCCGAATAGTAAGATGCCTGTTTTTAACTTGAGCAAAGATCAATGCATGCTCATCGGGGATTACTTGATGTCGGTGGGTGAAAAGGAAGCTCAAAAGATCGACATCATGCCGAACCTTCGAGACCGCGATGCCCGAGATCGAGGGGCACAGCTAATCGCGGAACGAGGATGTGCAGCGTGTCACGACATCAAGGGCTTCGAAAAGATCTCAGCGCCGGAGTTGACGAGTATCGGAGATAAAAGTGCTGATATTCTTGAATTCGGAAATGCGAAGACGGTTAAGAAGGATTTATACGACTACATCGTCACAAAGATTACGGACCCACGGTCTTTCGATTCAGAGAAATTCAAGGGCAAGATGCCCAAATTTGGTCTCGAAAAGGATGATGCTAAAACGATCGCGGTGTATCTGATGTCGCTCTCGTCGCAGGAATTGGCCCCAGAGTACACCAAGGACCTTCGTGAACAAGGAACCTCACTCTTAGCGGGAAGGAAGATCTTTGAGCAGCACGACTGCTTCGCCTGCCATCGTATCGCCGGTCAAGGGGGGAAGGTTGGTCCTGAACTGACACGGGAAGGCGAAATGGTCCGTCCTGGTTGGTTGTTCGAGTTCTTAAAGCAACCGGCCCGAATCCGGTGGTGGCAAGACGCACGAATGCCTCACTACCACTTGTCAGACAAGGAAGCGACAACGTTGACGGAATATCTGATGGCACTGGCGAACCAGCCAGCGCCTTACGAATACACACCGCCCGATCAAAAGGTATTCCCCCTCGCCCAATCGGGTGCGAAGTACTTTGAAGATCTCAAGTGTCAAAGTTGCCATCCTTTGGCGGGCAAGCAGGGAGTTTCTGGTGGTGCGGCGACTAAGAAACTTGGCCCAGACCTTGGCTTAGTTCCAGTGCGTCTGAAGAAGGACTGGTTACTGCGCTTCCTCAGGGATCCGCAAGCATTCAGTCCTGGTACCCAGATGCCCAACTTCCAAAAGCCGGACGAGCAGTATGCAGCGATCATCGACTTCCTCATGAAGCAGCAAAAATGAGCTAGATCATCGATTAACGTAGGTGTCGCGGCCCCTGAAGTGTTCTCTTGGACACCGATTGGGGCCGTGACATTTATAGCCTCCAGTGCGGAAGCCGTCCGAGATACGAGGGAGGCACGCCGCTTCCGAATGTCCGCATTGTTGGCCGCACCTATCCAGAATTTACTGGCGGTTGTCGTAATATGGTTTGTCAAATGACCAGTCGCGTGATTTCGGAATAAATCTATCTGTGTTACGTCTTGGTATTGGCTCTGCTTGACTTTGCTACTCAGCTGTCTTCCTCCCAGCTCAATTATCAATATGAACACAGACTTTCGCTCCAAAAACATGTTCGTGGCCCTACTGGCCCTACTGGCCTTGCCCGTTGTGGGCATGGGACAGACCATCAAAAGTCTTGCTATCTCACCGAATCCTGCCGCAGTGGGTGGGGTGGCAACGGGAACTGTCACGCTTTCAAAGGTTGCTCCTTCTGGCGGATTGAAGATCAATTTGAGATCCAGTGTCGCTGCCACAGCATCTGTTCCATCCTCCCTAACGATAGAGGCGGGAGCAGCCAATGCCACATTCACCGTAACGATTCATAAGGTTGCGCTGACAGCAAGAACGACGATTACGGGTACAGATCCATCGAAAAAGTCGGCGCACAGCGTCCTTGTTGTAAACCCTCCGCCCATTCGATTGATCAATTTGGCAGTGACTCCGGCCGCGATAGAGCTTCCGGCTACAGCTAAAGGTACGGTGACCCTGTCGGCAGACGCAACGGGTAATGGTTTTGTTGTCAACCTGTCATCCGACGAGCAGTTCGTCTCGTTGCCCGCTTCGGTGAGCGTGAAAGCGGGTGCAAAAACGGCGACGTTTACGATAAGTGGGAGTTCGATTGCGAAGAACACTTCAGCCACTATTAAGGGCATCGACGCAAACACTTACTCGGCAACCGCGAAGTTAATGGTTCAAGTTCCTGCCGTCCGAGTGGCCTCCTTGACCCTGACCCCAAAACAAGTAGGTGCCGGAGTTGCCTCTTCGGGGGTGGTCACCTTGACCTCCGCTGCACCCAAGGGTGGTTTTGATGTGGATTTGTCCTCTGATCAGCAGTTTGTCACCGTGCCCGCCAAGGTCACCGTCAAGGCTGGCGCGAAGACGGGGACGTTCGCTATCACGACCGACGCGTCTTCAAATGGGGGAACTGCGAACTTAATGGCGATGGATGCGGCTGGCTATATGGCGATGGCAAGTCTGTCGGTCACAGTGTCTACCGTGCGTATCTCGACGATCACGATTGCGCCAACCTCTGTCACTGCTCCAGCAGCGGCTACGGGAACGATCAAACTCTCCGGTCCAGCACCTGCCGCAGGTTTGGCTATCACCCTATCGAGTGCCCAGACATTCGTCAACGTTCCAACCGTCGTCACAGTCAATTCAGGAGCGACCACGGCAACGTTCAACATCGCAACAACGAGCCCAAGTGCCACGACTACCGCAACGATCAAGGGAGTGGATCCAAACGGGATTTCTGCGACTGCTACTTTGACCGTGAGCCCACAAAGTAATTTGGCCTCCATTCAGATGACCAGTGGTTTCCAATATTCACCTCAGACCCTGACCGTAACGGCGGGAACCACTGTTGTTTGGACAAACGTATCCGGCATGCCTCACACGGTCACGCCGGACCTCTCCAACCCATCTATGACTTCGGGAACAATCGTTGCCGGACAGTCGTTTGTGTGGACGTTGCCTGCGAATGCTAAATCTGGCACTAAGTTCTTTTACCACTGCCTATTCCACGGGGCTGCTGGAGACGGCACGACGATGGGACAGGGAATGGCCGGAGTCGTGATCGTGAAATAGTCCGATCAGCTCGCCGCCAATTCGCGTGATAATGGAAAGACTCGCACAAATACCTTCCCTATTTTCCTCCAGGGAAGGTTCATAAGCTTGGTGTAATCGACTTCAAAAGTCCTACGGACCGGGGTTGCCTGGACTCCCGACCTTCTTGATTGTCCTGGAAAAGTCGATCAAGACTCCGAGCTTCTGTTTGTACTTCGGATTGAGTCGGTCAAGCGATGGACCTGATGTCTGGAGAGCCGCCTTAATAGTATCGGGAGCGGACGGCGATGTGTGTCGCAGTGACTCGGCAACCACGGCAGCAACGACTGGAGATGCGAATGATGTTCCCGACCAGTAGGCCAAGTGACCATCCCAGAATTGGCTCGCAAAGCCAATAGCGGGAGCAGAAACCGTGCAAACTTGATTGAAGTTGCTGAAACTGGCCTTGTGGTTGAGGACGTCCAGGCCTCCAACACAGACAACACTTTCAAACCGGCTGGGGTAGCAGGCCGCTTCGGCTCCGTTGTTTCCGATGGGAGCGACGATGAGAAGGTTGTTTGCCAGACACCAATCGACGACGTCGCCAAGCGCGGGTACTTCTAGTAGTGTGCCGAGCGACACATTGGCGACTTCGGCATTTGAGGTAACGGCGAATGCCAAGCCTTTGATCACGCTCCAACCTGAAGCAAGACCGTCTGAGTCCGCAACCCGCGCAATCACAAACCGTGACTTCGGCGATATCTGGTCGATGATGCCAGCAACCATCGTCCCGTGGCCCACCGCCTGATCTTTGATGCCGTTCCCGTTGGAATCCATATTGTGGGGAATATCGTAAGCAGGACTATTGGGTTCGACTGCATTCATGCTTAGGTCGACCTTGGCCCACAGTGCCTTCTGCTTTGGTGCCAATCCTGTATCCAAAATCGCAACTCGCACGACTCTTCCAGCTGAATTTGCGACTTTCGCATTCCAGTCGATTTGAGAAAGCAAACGACCATTAATTCTTTGTAGCCCGGTTCGATCACCCACTGCTGGTAGGCCACCGCCTTTCGTTGGTTTTCCTTTCGATTCGTCTTCTGGCGCTCCTACACTGCAGTCGTCTTCGAGCCATACGATTGCAGGATCATTCTGCATATTGCTGATCGTTTGGTCGTCCGTGGCGCTAAACATAGCGAAGGGCGCGTTTGGCGTGTAGTCCAACAGAGTCAGCGAATAGCGCGTTGCGATCGTTGTGGGCGAGACACCAGGATTCAGGCGGCAAATGATATTCGTCTGAGCGTCGGCGACGCTCACCGTCAGTGCTGCAACTAAGAACGAAAGACCAGAGGCGATTTTTTTCATGAACGATATCCTGCGTAGAGAAGCGGGAAGGCCCAGAAATAGGGGTGTCCCTTCCATAGTCGCACAGTAGTGCGGGCAATGCGTAGTGATTGGTGGATATTTGCGGAGGACCTGAGAGATTTGAAGAACGTTGAGTAGAAACGCATCGCCGCCTCATCATCCAGAGGCCATGCGCTTCCGACCACGTAGCCAGCGCCGCAGGCGAGAAATGCTCTTACGAGACCATCTGGTTCAAAACGATGGATGTCGGAGACTCTAGCTGTGTCACAGCCGGAAAGCGTCACTACTTGAGCGGAGAATCCACTTCTTGCGATTTCAGTCGCCAAGACGGGGCCATCCGTAAAGTCAAGCGAGGAGAACATTGGATGCCCAGCACGGAAACGGGCGTGTGAAATGACGTGCAGAATGGAGACGTGGCTAAGAGTCAGTGCTTCTCGAACTTCGCTGGAAGACCTGCAAACAACTGCATCTGGATATTGGTCTTGGAACGCTCGCAACTCATCGTTAGCGCGGGGCAGGTCCGAGTGATCTGCTATCCACACCATCGCCCTCGCAGGATCGATCTCCACGTGCCGGCCCTGAAAAGCGGGATGGAGCCGAAGGTCTAAATCCTTTTCAATGCCTAGCGTATCCAAGCAAGCAATCCAAGGCACTCGCCAGAGTCCACCCTCGGGACATATTCCCAGTTGCTGATTTGAGGTCACCATTGGAAGCAAGAGATCCTTGGCGATGTCTCTCAACGCACTAAGAGCAGGTGCTGGGTCAGCTTTCGGATCAGCCATCGGAGCCAGGATTTCGTAGCTTAGCCATTCAAGCCTCGATTCAAGATCGGCCTCAGTGACAGCAAGGTCAACGACTCCAGATTTACTCAAGACTCGATAGGAAGCTGGCCCAGAGATATACAGTAGAGAGTCATCTGGTGCGCTGATCATGACCTTCCTTTGCAGACCGCTCGGAGTCTCAAGATAGGTTTCTTCGATCCACATCCTCTGCAAATGGTCCAGATTGATGCTCGCGAGAGCGGCCCGACGACTGCTGCCGTGGTTGGTGGGTGTCTCTCCGGTGTTGATCTGTTCACGCAGTTCAGTGAGGGCCATTAGGACAGATTCAGATTGACCGGATCGGCGGCTAAGAAGCACCTCGTCCAATAGCGCCACTGCACGAGACTGAGTGATCACCTCAATTGCCTCTTTTAGCTTTGTTGGAGTGGGAGTCAGCAGCAATTCATCCAAATAGGCTCGCAGTGCTTTATGCTTGTCAAATAGGAACCTGAGCTTGGCCGCTACCGATGAAGTTCTCGCCTGGTCGGCCAGAATTGCGCGAAACATCTTTCGGAAATGGGATAGCCGACTCCGTCCGGTTGTCCGCCGAGCTTGTTCCGCGTGAAATCGCCATGTCCAGCGAAAGAAGCCATGCTGTTTGATCAATCTGCCCGCTTCCGCCAAATCTACTGGCGGTCCCCCGTTTTCAGCAGATAGGAGAAGTATCCGACACCTTTGATAGGCGTTGGTAGAGCGTTTTGCGGTTTGGACGGATCTGCGCAAGCGACGCTTACCGGATGGTGCGCCGAGGCATATTTCTGAAAAGGCAAGATCAGCTTCAGCAGCAACTGCCCAAGGTGAGTTGCCCAGTTTCTTGAATTGCTGAAACGCGAAACGAAATTGCGAATTGGCTTCCTGTAGACGATCTGCGGCGAGTAATGCGAGTCCCGCCCCATAGCGCAGATGCACTTTATGTAGTGCTGATACGTTGACATTGAGGTCTTCAGCTTCGTGAAAGGCATCGGTTGCCTCAGAAAACATATTCATCGCCAGGTAGGCATCCCCGAGGTACTCAAGAACACGCGCCATTTCAACGGGTTCATCCTCGTGCTCCTTTCTTAGGACCAGAAGGGCGGTGACAGCTTTATCAATATCGCCAGAAAGAATATCGGCATAGGCGATGTTTCCTCGGGCTATGCGGGCAAGCAGGTGGTTTCCTTGTCCTTGCGCTTCTTTTACTGCTAGTTCCGCCTCCTTTCTTGCGTCAGATGCTTCTCCGCCGAAGAGTAGGCTTGTGGAGAGTGCAAGCCGACTAGAGGTTGCCTCAAGGTCAAATCCCGCTGACTTGAGTTGTTCTGGCAGATCAGTTAACTCTGAGATTGCCTCGGCGTAGCGATCTTGCTCCATGAGAGCATAGCCTAGATTCAATTGAGCTCGTGCCGCGATGCCATGGGCACCAGACTCATTCAGCTCAGTCGACAGCTTGTGTCCAAGGAGGAGAGCCTCGTCGATCTGACCTGCTCGTGCGAGCCCGTCAATGGCACCGATTTGGAAGGTCAATCTGTCTCGTGAAGTTGACGCCAACTCACCTGCCTTAAGGAAAGCCTGGGCGCTTGCCGCCCATCGACCGTTTGTCCTTTCGACGATCCCGAGGGAGCGGTAGCCAAATGCGGGATCGTCGCCATACCGAACGATGACCTTTGACGCTGAACGAAGACTCGCCAACCTGGCATGATCCTCTCCATACAAATGAAAGACGTGGTCGAAGAATGCTCGGCTGGTCCCCGGCCTGGCATCAGATTTCGCCAAGAGCTTCGCGGCTTGAGTGGGATCGCTAATGATTCGCTCAACGAGTTCAGTCGCTGTCATAGGTCATTAACTGAGACAGGGCAGGAACTTGAAGGATGGTATCCTCGCCCAAAACGTCAAACGAGGAGTCCTCCAAAGTTGGGACAGTGAATTCAAATCGTCCATCTGGCATTTGCACCGCGTTTTCGGCGTACACAATCCAGTCTGCATTGGGCACTTTTCCGCGAATGCTCCAACCTTCGGTCGTAGGTGTTGCCATGAGGCGCATGGAAATATCTTCACCGCCGACCAAAACTTGGAATTCCTCTTGAGGACCTCTCGCCGTGGCTGCCGCCCCAACGCTCAACCGTTTCGCAAAAAGAACTCGTCTTGTCTCTGGCATGAGTGCCTTGGCGAGTTGAATCGATTCGAGTGGTGCTGACTCCCAAAGGCCACTTGCGGTGGCGAAAATGGTTTTATACTCGCTGATGATTTGCGAACACACCGTGCACTGACCTAAGTGTTCTGCCAGCTCAACGTTGGTGTTTCCTTCCGCAGCATCTGCCAGGCGGGACCGAAATCGACTGCAAGTATCTCTCATGTACGTTTTTTAAGAGCAGGTGATCTATCCGCTTGATACATCTCAATCAAAGAAACCTTCTGATCGAAGTGCCGTCCGAAGCGATTCCAGGCATCGTCCACGCGTTGGCCCGATGGCACCGATCGGCATTCCTAACTTCTCGCTTATCTCCGAGTAGCTGCTCTCTTCATCGAAGTACAGCATCTTGAGGAGTTTGCGGCACTTCTCAGTGATCTTGTGGAGTACAGATCGTAGGTGATGAGCCTGCTCGGCTTTAATGGCAGATTGGTCTGCCAACTCGTCCTCGTGAGCGACCAACTCGTCCAAAGTGATACCAGCGACCTCATATCCTGTACTGCGTCCAGAAATTCGAAGGACGCGTAGGCACTCTCGGCTTGCTGTGACGCCAATCCACTTTGGCAACGCTACGGGAGATTCGATCTTGTCGAGATTCTTGAGCAGAGTTTGGAAGGTCACGACAAACACATCGTTGGCGTCATCCCGGTCCAGCCCATGTCTTCGGGCGACGGAATACACCATCGCTTCGTACATGTCGACCAGTTCGGACCATGCTCTGGAGTCCTTGCGTCTACAGCGGTCGAGCAAGTAGCTGATATCGTGACGGCTCTTGAGGGAATCCATCCGGCATTCAGATTACCTGGAGCTTTTTGAGGGGCTTGGGCACTTGGTCGAGGCAACCGAGCTGTCTCGCTTACCCGTTCTTGCGTCTCTCGTTGCGCATCACTTCGGTAGATTGCTACACGATGTCTTGAGGTTCAACCACTGTCACGCCGGTTTTGGCCCACGACGCATCTCTAGTGACGAACACGGTGCAGTTGGCGAATATTCCTGTTGCTAAGTGGATAGCATCAGGAATTTTAATGCCGTGCTGAGCCCGAATGTCAATCACTTTCTCAAGTATCGCCATGCTGATGGGTGCGATAACCATATTCGTTGAGGGAGTGAGGAAACTGCGAAATTCCGCTTCATCAGTTGGCTTGCCAGCCTTGCGCGGCCCGATGATCGTTTCGACCAATGTCAATTCACTTGTGACGGCAGTAAATGCGCCATCATCAAGTGGATCTAGCAAACCGACTTTCAGATTTGAGTATTGAGCCAAACCTTCTAGCGCGTAGATGACGGTATTTGCATCCAAATACGCCCGTTGGCCATGCAAACTTACCATTCGTTGCGCATTTCTTCGATGGCCTGATCAACGGCTTCTGGTGATCCATATCCGTTTTTGACCGCACCAAAAAAGGAAGAGTAAGAGCGTTCGGTGGGCGTCGTCGCGTCCGGTTGTTTGTTCCTTAATGTGGCTACCAGTCCTTCGTCAACGATTCGTTCTAGTACTTCTTCAGGCGTCATTTTTTGATCGGCAACAAGCATCATAATTGCCTGCCCACGTTGACTGTCTTCCGGGATATGTAGATCGAATGACATGATTTTCTTCTATGTATTGGACGCTTTAGCAGATTGTAGCGTTTCCGATCGAAGCGGTCAGGTCGTAAGTTGAGACGTAAACACCGGTTTCGTCATTTTTCCCACCATTCGTTGATCTGCTCAATGGCCTTTGATAGTCCTGCTAGAACCAGCATTCGACACCATGAGAAACCAATGCGTCATCCATACGGATTCCCGTGTTCTTGGCGCCAGCAGTAAATGGATAGAATGTAGGAGAAGAACGCCCGTAGGCAAGTAAATGGTAACTGTAGGTATTTCCCTTGCTGGCCTTTTACTCTTTCCAACTTGCGAGAGAGGACCGACGGCTCGGCTCGCTAAACTCGAAGCAGCCGTAACATTTGAAGCACGTTACCTGCCACTTCGGGATTGGGCCGCGTCTATCTCTCGGGATACTGGGCTGCGCGTCACCGTTTCCCGAGCACTTTCCGAACGCAAGATCACCATCCTATGCCAGCGCAGACCAGCTTCAGAAGTGATGCACGAAGTAGCCGTCGCGCTGGGGCTGAAATGGGTGCAGGGGAAGGACAATAGCCTACGTGCCGAGTTGGATGACAGCGTAAGAATCGCGGAACGTGAAGCTGACCAGTATGAAGAGGCAGCGAGACTCGCTCGCCTCCAAAAGGCTTTGAAATATGCGATAGATCGTGGAGATATGACGCCGGAGCAGAGTCATGCCGAGGTCACAAGGGTGTATAAACACCTTCAGGAGTTACGGCAAAGCCGCCGAGCACCAGATGATGCAGAGCTACTAGCAGCACAAGACGATTATCGTCTCGCGACAACCGATCCCGTTCACTTTCAGTTCCTCGCCGCGGTGGCAGGGAAGGAACCAAAGGCCCTGGAGGCACTCGCGAGCGGACAGCCGGCATTCGCTTCGACGGACGCAACGGACCGAATCGCGGTATTGCCGAAGTCAATCCTACCATTCCTAAGTGGCGATAACGATGGTGTCATGTTTGGTTACCTAGACCATGCGGCAGATGGCTTACGCCTAGAAGGCAAACTATTCTCTACCGGAGGTGGAGGCGGTTACGCCCGCCTAGGAACCCCTTTGCCCATGGTGGAGCAACCTAATCCTCCGAAGTTGAGAAAGTGGTTCAACGAGTGGAGTTCCGTACAAAGCGCAATCGTACTTGCTAAGCCTGTAGCAGATCCTGAAGGTGTGTTTGAGTCAGCCAACTATGCCCACGATGGCTACGACGCAATCGTCAGTTCGACTGCCGATCAATTGGTTGACCTTGCAAAACGAAGTGGGGTACCTGTCGTTGCCGATGCGTTCCGGCGTCCTTCATACCGACGCGCGGCAATCAAGAGCAAGACTGTATCTGATTGGATAGAAGCGTTTAATCGTCCTCGCATTGAGAATGACATCGACTTCACTCCCGGCTTCATGAGAGAGTCCGAAGGGTGGCTCATGTTCAGGCATGACCGCTACTGGGTCAAGCAGGCACTGGAAATTCCCGAAGAGGTGATCGCCCATATGGCGGTGCGGCCGACGAAGGGGATCGACGACTACGCGTGGATGGCGTCTCAACTTACTTGGCGGCAACTAGCGGGGGCACGCCAGAACGTCCTCCTCCCGTTCTCGTCGTCGCCGCTCAGAAGCTGTGGACGATTGTTGCTCTTCTGGGCACTCCTATCGTCGGATCAGCGTTCGGCCGTTCGCTCGGAGCGACTAGTTCTGGCGACGATTAACTCAGAGCAGGTCCGAGCTTTAGCCATAGCCATGCTTGATGTTCAACCATCTGACACCAAGTCCTACGTGGAGATCCTGCGGCACCTTGTTCGCAACGAGCCCGTCTTTGGCGGCGCGTTCCTCCAATTAACAGACCCAGGTTACGGGAAGCCAAAGGCCACACGCCAACCGCTTAATACGCAGCCGCTGTTCAAGCTAGGCTTTGGGGAACACTGCGCGATTACGTGGACTATTCCTAGTGTAGTTCGCTGACAGCATGGGTGCTTTTTACTCGCTTTTACAGCATTTCAGGCGTCGATTGATCAATTTGGTCATTGTTGGCTCAACTAAGTGCAGTAGCACATGGGTATGCGCACACAAAAGGGGTTATGTGTGGCTAACTGGAGCCCTAGCAGGGTGCGGAAAAAGCAGCGTGTTTTCTTAGCCACCTTGCGAGCAGGTAGATAGGAAGTCACCGTTCCGTTTCGCTTGTACGACGGCTCTGGGTTATCAGGCCGATAGGTTCCAGGATCGGTAAAATAGAGCGATCCGTTCTTTCCAAAGACCAAGTCATTGGGGCCATTGAACTTCTTGCCATCTAGCTCTGTGCAGATGAT
>CAILEM010000115.1 GCA_903833215.1 uncultured Armatimonadota bacterium | reverse complement strand
TACGGAGAAGCTATCAATGCCCTTATTCAAGAAATCAAAACCGTCGCTAGAGGATTTAGAAAGTTTCACAACTTCAGAATTGCCATTCTGTTCTTTCTTGGAAAACTCGAACTCCACCCACACAAAACCTCATAGAGCCTAAAAAGCAAGGCTAAACCAAGCACAGGTAACACCGAAGCGAAGCGAACGTACTTTCCAAGTGGAGCCATGTCCCGCAAATTCTACAACAGGTTTAAGGCAATAGGGTTGTCAGACGCATCGAATTTACGAAATTCATGCAAACCTGAGGCGATTACCAGGTTTTTCAGGCGCAACGGGACGTCGTGAAGTTGGAGAAACCGGCAAGTTCATCGCAATGTCCGGGTTTCTTAGATCTCCACTTAATGTTGGATCAAACGCGGATGAGCGCGTCATCCAAGGGCCAGAGACTCAACACCTTCGGCGTTGCCAGGAGAAGGACATCGTCGTGCGTTTCTCTCTTTGCGTCTCTTGGCGTCCTCTGCGTGATGCAGTATCTGATCGGCTTTCACTTCGATTTCGGCAGTCGATCGCGAGGGTTCTGGAGACAATGGTGCCAGGGGCACGTAAGGCGGCAAGCCATCCTCACCCTACCCTCTCCTTCCATAATATGGAAAGAGAGGGCGAGGCTGGGCTGCTCTGGCTTGCCTCACGGCCTGCGGGTCGCCATTTAATGGACATTATGGGGGCCTGTCGAAATACTATTCGTGGGTTTCTCTCTTTGCGTCCCTTCGCGTTCTCCTGCGTGATGAGTATTTGATGGGGTGGGGACTAGCGTCGCGTGCGAAGCCGTTCGCGGACGCGGTCTACGAAGGCTTTGGGGACGGTTACGATGGTGCCGTGGCGGGCACCGGGGATCATTTGGATTTTGTCGCTGACGTCGGTCCAGTTGATCATGTCCATCGACTCGACGGCTCCCCAGCGGCCTTCAGTGTAGCGATCGAAATAAACACGGGTCTTGCCTTGCACCCGAACGCATGTTGGGCCTTCGGCCCAAAAATCGCCGGTAATGCGCCGGTTGGTGATATGGAACGGCCCATACGGCGAGGGCGCGGTAGCGGCAAAGAGATACTTCGCGGCGCCGGGGGCTCGTGTTTCATCTTTGCCAAAGACAAGCCAGCCGTCACGGGTGCGGTGCATTGTGAGGTCGATGCAATTAAACTTGGGATCCCACAGAAGTCGCGACGGGGAGAACGTTTGAAAATCCTTTGTCGTAGTGAAGAAATACCGATGGTTCAAGGGCTCGCCGCTAGGGCTAAGGTCCCCGTCAGTTCTCGCTGTAACCGCAAACCGACCCTTCACAGTTGACGACCAGTAGATCACGTATTTCTGCGTATCACGGTCATAAGTGATCTCGGGGGCCCAGGCATTGAGTGAGTCTGGGATATCTACCATCGCGGGCACATACTGTTGGGTCCAGTGCACCAAGTCCTTACTGTGGGCCAGACCAACTGTTTTCTCCCACCAGCCAGACGTCCAAACCATATGCCACTGACGATCGGGCCCGAACGTCATGCACGGGTCGCGAGAGATCTTGTCCGAACCTATTTCCGACTTCATGATCGGGATATTAGGCTCTAACAGCGGCTTAAATCGAAACCCATCATCGCTTGTGGCAAGGTAGATACCAGCTTCGCCGTTGTTCACAAAGTAAGACATAAGAAACTGACGCTCTTGGCGCTCACGTGAACCGCCGCCGGGTCTGCCACCCTGACGCTGAAATGGTGGGCGATCCGCACGCTGGAGTGGGGGCCTATCCTGAGGTCCTTGTGTGAAAGCATTGGCTGCAACCAACGCCGAAACACCAAAGAACAACCAAGTCATGGCCGATTATGCCGCGAAGCGATGCCTAGCAAGATACAATTTTCTCTAACCAATATGGGCTTAAACTCTTTCAAACACTTGGCTGTTCCACTTGCGATGGCGTTTTCATCGCTTGGTTTCGGCCAAGCCAGTATTGCGGAGACGCCCCCGATGGGTTGGAATAGTTATGACTGCTTCAGCTATGCCGTCAACGAGGCCGAAGTCGAGGCAAACGCCGACTTCATGGTCGCCAAACTCAGCAAGCTGGGCTGGAAGTACGTTATCGTCGATTACGTCTGGTCCGCCCCACGTTTGGCCGCTGATTTTGCCCTTAACCAGGACAAGGATCTGAAGCCTCGGCTCAATATGGACGCCTATGGAAGGCTCATTCCGGACCTGGCACGGTTTCCTTCTTCGAGGGGTGACAAGGGCTTTGGCCCTCTTGCCGAGAGTCTGCACAAAAAGGGTTTGAAGTTCGGAATCCACCTGATGCGCGGTATTCCCCGGCAGGCGGTCGCCGACAATTGTCCAATTTTAGGGACCCAGTTCAAAGCAACGGAGGCATACACCACCACGGGTCCTTGCGGCTGGCTGAACAACATGTGGGGACTCGATATGACGAAGCCAGCAGGCCAAGCCTATCTCGACTCCTTATTTCAGATGTATGCCCAGTGGGGAGTGGACTTTGTGAAGGTCGACGATCTCAGTCAACCCTACTCGGCCGCCGAGGTTCAGGGATATCGCCTGGCAATCCAGAACTGCAAACGCCCGATTCTGCTCAGCCTTTCACCGGGCCCGACGCCACTCGAATTTGCAAGTCACGTCACCCACAACGCGAACATGTGGCGTCTGCTCGGCGACCTTTGGGACAACTGGGATCAACTCGATGGCGCTTTTAAGCCGATATCGGATTGGACTCCCTTCAGTGGGGCGGGACATTGGCCCGATCCCGATATGCTTCCACTCGGTCGACTTCGCAAGTACGGACCGAGTACGGGACCGCCCAACACCGACTCGCGCCTAACCCACGATGAGCAGCGGACGATGATGACACTATGGTGTATCGGACGATGCCCCCTCATGTTTGGCGGCAACCTGCCGGATACCGATCCATTCACGCTCTCGCTGATCACCAACCCTGAAGTCATCGCAGTCAATCAGAAAACAGTCGGCAATCACGCTCTCTCCAACGGTCAAAAGCCGCTTTGGGTGGCGGACATGAAAGATTCCACCCTCAAGGTACTTGCCGTGTTCAATCGAACCGATGCACCCACTGTGGTTCCAGTTCGCCTGTCGGATCTGGGCATTCGCACGTGCAACGTACGCGACCTATGGCAGCGGAAGGATATAGGATCTGCCACAGAGACGCTCAACTGCAAGATTCCACCCCACGGCTCGTTGCTTTACCAACTGTATGTGTCGGCCCCTGCGCTGTTGACGGAGACAGTGCTCCCCACTGTCAACCTCTCAGGTGAAAGTTACGAGGCTGAGGGCCCTGACAATACACTCGGTGGCGCAACCCGAATCGTTGTCGACACCCCTGGAGGCAAGTGCTCGGGCGGCAAGCTCGTGCGGTTCATCGGCACGAAACCCGAGAATGTCCTTCGGTTCAACAAAGTTAACGCCGAAAAGGACGGCGACTACATCCTCGCCATCGTGTACATGAGCGGCTCTGGCCGCCGAATGTTCGTCGGTGTCAATAGTGCCGACCCTCAGAAGGTCTCGTTCCCTAGTACGGGAGGTTGGGATGGGCATTACCTCGACGCCATCGAGGTCAAAGTGCACCTTCATCAGGGGCTTAATGCGATTCAATTCAGCAATCCGACGGATTGGGGGGTTGATGTCGATCGGATAGTGATTCGCCCGGCGGGCGGGTAGCGGTCTTTGTCGCTGTACGTGGTCTTGGGCCGCAATCGGAAGGCTGTTACCCTCGCCCGTTTGTCCTCCGAACAGCTCGTGCAGATTCGGTCGTTGGGTTCTGTTTGGTAGCTGGTTTGGACGCTCACACCGCTGAGGTGCTGTCTCTCCCCCACGTCCCGAACCGTCGCTTTTTCGTTCGTCGTCTTTGGGCGCGCGCCAAACTCGCCCCGTCGGGCTCAGACAGTGGCGCGCTGACTGCCCAAAGCCAAGCGAACGGCGACGGTTATGGACGTCGGGGAGAGACGAGTTGGACTTTCCTTTTCCGGACCCTGCGGGTGATTGGATGATCGCTGTTGCCCCAGACCGGCCGTATATCGCACGGCGCCGGGGCACTTAATTGGACTTCCTGACGATTACGTTGTCCGTCATTGAATTTTCGATTCCCAGGGCACGTCTACCGGTTACTGAATCGCGAGGATTCTCCAGAGGTAACGATGATGGCTTCTCGAATGTGCTGGGACTGCTGGCAACGGCCGACAATGGTTTGGGTGTTGCTTGCCCTTGGCGCAATTGCCATCGCTCAGGGGCCAGCAAAGCATCCGAAATCATCAGGCGTCGACTTGGTGAAACTCGTCCGAAATGGCGACTATCATGGGATGTCGGTTGCTCTCGATGACGGTGCCGATCCCAATGGCAAGCCGGGCAAACCACCGATATGGCAGGCTGCCCAGTCCGGTGATCTCAAGGCGGTCAAGATCCTGCTTGCCCACAAAGCCGACCCGAATATCGAGTCCCGCCTCGGAACGCCGATGACGGCGGCTGTCTATTCGGACAGACCGGAAGTCGTGCGGACCCTCATCCAAGCGGGTGCCAACCCGAACGGCGACAAGAAGGGGCATTGGCATCCGATCTGCATGGCTACCTCGGTCGCAGTGCTCCGCGTTCTGCTCGACGCCCACGCGGATATCGAGGCACAACAAGAGGAAGGACTTCGCCCGCTACACATCGCCTGTACTTCTGGGAACGCTGGGATCGCAAATCTCCTCATTTCCAGCGGGGCCAAAGTTGATGCGATTGATGACGCCGGCAACACGCCCCTGATGTCGCTTGCCTTCCATTCCGGCTTCGCGGACTCTGAGGATGCGAAAGTCAAAATCGCCCAGCGCCTTGTCGAGGCCGGCGCGAATGTTCGAATCAAAAATGGGGCCGGCCTGACCGCCTACGACATGGCAAACTCACATCAGCTACTTCGACTGGCCAAATACCTCGTCAAGGTGAAGCCGAAGGAATAGCGCGAACCGCGTTAGGCGCTATGCCATAAATGCCTCCCCTATCTCAGATCATTCGGTATACGGGACGTATCATGTTGTTACGGGAACAAGATATCTGGTGAAATCGATACCGACTTGCGGAACAGTCACAGGCATCTGGTGGCGAACAACTCTGAGCGCGGTGCTGATCGCGATCTGTATGGTAGCACCAGCGCAGACCCGAATGGTCGAAAAGATGAACTCTGCCCACCGATAGTCATGACTCACTCCGTGGCAGTATTGCGGGTTCTGCTGGAAGCTCATGTTGACATCGAGGCAACTTGTAATGATGGCCAGCGCCTTCTTCACGGCGCATGTGATGCTGCGAACGAGGGGATTGTCGCGCTCCTGCTTGCCCACAAGGCACAAATAGAGCCCGTTGACACCACAGGCAGCACTCCCCTGATGTACCTGGGCGATCCTGCGGGGTGGCCCGAAGCCGAAAGCGCACGAATTCGGATCGCGAAAAGGTTGATTCAGGAAGGGGCGAATATCAGCGCCAAGAACAAAAGAGGGTTGACGGCATTTGATGTCGCCAAGGAGCATGGACTAACGCGGCTGGCGAAATTTTTGGCACAGGCATCGCGAGGTCTTTGAGCCCAATCACCAAACTGAGCGCTCTTCCGCTTGAATCAGCTTCTCGTGGGAATCAAACATGAATACGATCCAGTAGCGGTAGCCGTCCCAAGTCTCTGCGTAGTTGTATGAGATGGCAAACAGGGCATTTGTTGGCGTTTTAGGATGATCCTCACGTAGCTCATGGTCTTTGAGAACACTGTCGGGCTGGCGTAATGCTAGGAGTATTTCCAACATGGGAGTGCCTTTCGGCCACTTTATGAGCAGTGCTTTATGCATCGCCATCCGAGGGTTCGGCTCAGAAATATTCCTACTCGACGCGGAGTTCCACTTAAGTTCGTCAAATGGGATTTGTGCCATTTTGAACAGATCATTCTGCTCGTTAATTACGTGTCGTACTTGCAGCCAGCCATAGACCAAAGTGCAAGCAGAGATTCCGTAGACCCAACTGAGAAGTTTGCGCTTGGAGATCATTTACCGGCGAACCTAGCGGACGTGCCCAGACCCTATCTCCAAGCCTCGGATGAATATTGAAATTATCAAGCCAAATGAGAGGCCCGATTCCAGCCAGCTTAGGGCCGACCTCCAAGTTAGTGTTTTGCTTGGTATGACTCTAAGTGCAAGCGCAACGACTGGCAAAACAATTCCCAAAAGCAAACTGGCAATGACAAGAGATAGACCGTCAACCCACCTATCCCCGAAATTCGGATTGATATGTGGCAAGACATACCGATTGGTCAATATGTAGCCGCCTAGCATCGCGAGCAATATGAACGTACTGGTCCAACTTGACGTTGGCACGGTGAGTGTCCTTGGTTGGTCCATTACGCTATGATTCGGACTCCTGTTCACATAATATAGCGATTCCGAGTGAAATGGACTTTTGACATTGAATGAAGTCTGGGGCGTTGCCCACCGACACGATAGATCGTCCCTACAGGACTCCAGCTGTGGTGGTGTTCGCAGGCACCAGGGCGGCGCCCTTCGCTATTATGTTGCGCACCTTGGGTGCTCTCGGATGGGTTCACAGCTTAAGGCAATCCTCCCGGAATCGATCGCCCGCAGGGGTCCGGAAGGAGAAAGTCCAACTCGCTTCCCTCCTTCGCAGAGCTACGGCGGACAGGCTCCCCGACGTCCATAACCGCCGCTCGTCGCTGGGCTGTCAGTGCGCCACTGTCTGAGTGGGAAGACGTCGGGCGGCGAACGTGCCGCAATTCCTACTTGCGGTCGACTCGTTGCGTCGCGACGTGGGGAACGTCGAATGTCTTCTGGATAGGATAGGGCTTGTTCACGGCTAGACCCGTACCGAGGAAGCCCCAGGCGGCGAGGCCGTCTAGGCTTTCGGGCTCGAGGAGATGGAAGGCGAGGATACCGAGGGGTTGGGCGGTGCGGACCACGTAGGCACCCGCGTCGACGGACGACGCCTGCGGGAGGAATTTGCCTTCGAGGTCGATGATCCGATGTCCCTGAAAGGGTCGCGCAGCGGTGAGTTTATCGACGGCGAAGACCTCGGCTTTTCCGTGCCACGGCTCGACGAGTTTTTCGACCACGACCCCGTGCCGAGCTAGGAGCGCAACAGCCTCGGTAGCGTCACTGGGAAGGATGTATGCTGCCGGGAATCGTGAAGTGCGCGTGACCTTGAACCGATCGTAGATCGGCATTTTGACCTTGTCAAGCTGTTTCGGCCGGCCGAATGGCACGGTTGAACCGGCGGGGAGAGGATGCTCAAGCAAGACCGTCTCTTCACCACGAAGGGCGAAATCGAAACGGACGCCGAGTTCTGGCGCCTTGGTCGGGTCGAGACCCCAAGCTACGACTTTGGCATCGGCCTTGCGCGTAAGTTCGATGACCTGCTTGGCGTGGCCAGCGACATATTCCAAGATCGCGGTCACGAAACGGTCGGTGCCAACCACGCGGTCCTTGAAAGGAATGAACGTAGTCGCCTCAGACAGGATCGCAATGCGACCACGAAGTCCCACGTAATGGGTGCAGTATCGACCCTCTTGGCCATAGGTGTACCAGGCACGTGGTTTGCCTGAGCGTCCCTCAACGTTGCCGTAATCAAACGTCAGCATCCCGAACTGGTTCTGCAACACACGACGCACCGATGGGAGCAGTACGTCGCGCGAGAAATGCATGACATCGGCATCGGTGTTGGGATTCATCGGCGGCGCATAGGTTAGCTCCCAACCGTGTCGAGTTCCGTCCGTGGTATGAAGGTCCATCATCACGTCGGGGTCCCAGGTGTTGTAGATGTGCTCAAGGACACCGCGAGTCTCGGGGCTCTCGGCCTTGATAGCGTCGCGGTTGAGGTCGAGACTCTGCCCGTTCGGACGCACACCGACTAAGGCGGGTCCATCCTGCTCGGGGCGGTTGACGGCGACAGGGCCAAACTTTTCGTTTCCATCGATGTTGTAGATCGGCGCAACGAGAAGAACGATCTTGCCCAACAGCCCCTCCGGTCCCGCCTGACTCAGGCGGCGCAGGATCGCGAGCGAGGCTTCCTTGCCTTCAACCTCGCCTGCGTGGATATTCGCTTGAATGTAAACGATTGGCTTGCCGAGTCGACGTGCCTCGGCTGCTGAGGCCACTGGCGGATAGGATGCGACAACCAAAGGCATCTGTCGCCCCTCAGTGCTCTTACCCACCATCTGGAGTGAGATCGGTGCTCCCGCCTTTTGCAAACTATGGATAAAGCTGACCACATCCGCATAGTGCGAAGTCTCGCCGTAATTGGACCTCTCTGCCCTCGTCTGCGGCCAAGACTGCGCCACCCCCACAGTAACCAACGCAAGGGAAACACCAAGACCGGCGAGAGCGCGCAGCAACGTCATGCGCACATTATCCCGCGTTCGGCGCGAGTTGGTAGTGTATCAGTTTGAATTGGGGCGACGGATAATGGCGTTGATTACTAAGAACAATACCGACGCAACCAGGAGTAACAGCCCGAATTCGACCAACTGGTCACCGTATGGCCATATAGATGCCCCCTCATGGTCCGGGACAGGCGGAGCAGGTATCAGAATGTACACAGCCAATAGGGATATGGCGGCCCAATAGGTCAATCGCCAGCTACGCACTCCCTCAGTATAAGGGGGGTTTGAGGGAATTGGGTTGCGCAATTGAAAGGCGCAACCCGTCACCTAATCTTCGTCTTGACTGTCCAGCAGTCTGATATACAGCAGACGAACTTCATCCTTTGACACCTGGTAAAAAACGTTAGCCGCAGGTATGCCAGGATATCTATCTATTCCTATGCAGAAAATCCCATAGTCAACAAAAACCATTGGACGACACATTGGGTTGCGTTCTAACGCAGACTCAACACCGTTAATGGCATGATCGATCCTTGGGAATGTTGGTCGCAAGGAGTCAATTCCGCTCTGGAATTCGGCTGACTTAACAAGCTTGTGAAACTGTAAGCAGTTAGCTATCGTTCGTGCGAACCGATGCTGCCAAGAGTTGCCCGCAGCGGCGGGTTCTCGACCCAATCACTAAATTGGGTCCAACTGGACTCCGGACCGGCGGAAACTTCTGTGCCCACGAAGTGCTCGTGATTGGCAGACAGGTAGTAGGAAATTTTAACGACGGAGCCCCGCACGGACATGGTTTCGATGATCTCCGAGACTTCCGCGTCGTGCCAATGGAGGGTCTTCCCATATTCAAAAGTCGTCTTGATCACCTTATCGGGATGCAGCCATTGATCGACGAGTGGACCGCGCATGAGAATTGAGAGCACGATGCCCCCGCGCGACTCCCAAGATTTCGTCCGCCCAAATTCCATGTTCAGTCCTTCACTGATGGGGGTGACCTGAGGGATATACGTTGTCAGCTTCTTCCCGTCGCAGGATAACTTGGGGATGGAGTCCTTGTTGGAGACAATCTCGAACTTACGTGGCGCTAACCAGGCGATCGTGTCCGTGGAATCCTTGGTATCGGCCATGAAGTCTGCGTGATGCATCACCTTCATTGAAAGGCTCTTCAGCTTCTGAAGACGAGAAACGGCGCTCTTAAGAACGCTGTCTGCCGGAGGTCGCTGCCATCCCATCGCCAATACCGCGATTAACACCATGGGATAAGGGTACACGAGGATTGTCGTTGGACCCAATGTCATGGTTTGTTTTACAATTTTCAGTTTCTATTGAAAGTTGTATCACTTGAGCCCCAACCGGTGGTATAAATCCATTGTTGGCGGCGATGACGAAGGTCGAAGAGGCGATTTGGACGACAGAGGGAGCAAGAAAACGCTCCGCAGTTCAAGGCATGTTCGCAGATATTGCCCCGACCTACGACCTTATCAATTCGATCCTCAGCTTCGCGCTACACCATCGGTGGCGAAGGTCGGCGGTCGCAACACTTCAACTGAAGAGGGGATACAGAGCCCTGGACGTGTGCTGCGGCACGGGGGATTTTCTGATACCGCTGCGAAAAGCAGTTGGAGTCGATGGATTTTTGGTAGGGATGGACTTCTGCCAACCGATGTTAGACCGAGCACAGGCCAAAGTAACCGAGAACCTCTCGCTTGCTGATGCCTGTAATCTTCCCGTGGCAAATGAACAGTTTGACGGTGTGAGTGTTGGATGGGGCATCCGAAATGTCCCCGATATTGACCAGGCACACCAAGAATTGACGAGAATTTTGAAGCCGGGTGGGCGTTTTGTATCGCTGGATATGGCGATACCCACGAACAAACTCATGCGGCGTGCGTCTGAAATTGTTGCGAATAAGGTCGTACCAAGGATAGGCGCACTATTCGGAAAAACGACTGCGTACACTTATCTTCCTAAGAGCACCCAAGCCTTCTCCACGCGGGAGCAGTTGGCAGCCTCGATGCAGAGGGCAGGATTGATTGATGTGCGATATAGAGACCTGCTGTTCGGAAACGTATGTATCCACTACGCCCGAAAACCCGGAGCACGACAAGCATGACTGCAACTGCATTTACCGTTCTTAGCCAAGGAAAAGCCGACTCGGATTTACTTTCCCAAATCACCGAGGAAGTCGCACTTGTTGAGCAAGAGCTGATCCTCCAAGTTCGATCTTCCGTCGACTTGGTTGAGAAGATTGGCAAACACACTTTGAGCGCGGGCGGCAAGCGTTTACGCCCCGCGTTCGTAACCCTCGCTGCCCAGGCTACCGACCGCGAATTCGACATGAATCGGACACGACGCCTCGGAGCGTGTATCGAGATGATTCACATGGCGACGCTGATCCATGACGACGTCATTGACAACGCGGCGACACGCCGCGGGCGACCAACAGCGAGCGCTGAGTTTGGCAATGCCGCAGCAATTCTTTCGGGAGACGTCCTGCTTTCCAAGGCGATGGTCCTCTTGGCGGGTGATGGCGACTTGGAGATCATTCGCAGTATTTCGGGAGCTGCGGTGGATATGGCTCAAGGTGAAGTCCGAGAACTTGACGTACGAGGTGACTTCGACCTCGACGAAAAGACGCATCTTGAGGTGCTTCGTTTGAAGACGGCATCATTCATCGAGTGCTGCTGCGAAGTCGGGGCAATCGTAGCCAATGCTCCTCCTGAAATGTGCCAAGCACTCCGTTCGTTTGGATTTCACGTCGGAATGGCGTTCCAGATCATCGACGACATCCTCGACTATCGCGGCGACCGAACAAAAACCGGCAAGCCTCTCGCCACCGACTTCCGCGAAGGACAGGCAACACTTCCTTTGATCTATCTGCGTGAGCACCTATCCGAGGCAGAATCGACCATTGCACGTCGTCGATTTGGCAACGGCGTGACTGACGATGAAATCCGAATGATTGCCGACTGGATGGACACGCGAGGGGCCTTTGCTCAAGCCGAACAGGCCGCACGCACGCACATCACCCAAGCTTCGATGGCAATTGAAGTCTTGCCAGCAACCTCTACGAGGACGTTGTTGGAAACAGTAGCCAACCACGTTATTTCGCGTCAATCCTAAATGATCCGGTACCCGCTCTACATCTTTGATCTCGATGGAACGCTATATCGAGGCGATGAGGCGATCCCTAACGCGGTGGACACTGTGAAAGCCCTGGAGGCTTCCGGTTCGCAGATTAGGTACTTGACGAACAACTCCGGCCACACGCGTGAATTCTTTCGCGATAAGTTAAGGCGGATGGGCTTCCCGGCCGAGGCCGAGGAAGTTGAATCCTCAGCGAGGGGCACCGCCAAGTATTTGCTGGCAAACGGGCTAAAGACGATCTTTGTCATTGGTGAACCAGGGCTTGTCGAGACCCTTCGCTTGTTCGGTCTTTCGGTTGTTAATGCCGATGGCGAAGGAGTGGTTTCGCCCGATGGATTGGATTCTGAAGCCGTGGTCGTTGGCATCTGTCGGCAATTCACCTACGAACTCATGCGATCAGCGATGGAACGCATCCGTACTGGACAATTGTTCGTCGCAACGAATGCGGATTCAACCTATCCCATGGAAGGCGGTCGCCTCATTCCCGGAGCAGGCAGCATTATCGCTGGCATTCGCACTTGCTCAGAAACGGAGCCATTTGTTGTTGGGAAACCAAACCCCTATCTTGTGAGCCTTATCGTCCAAGAAGCAGGCCTCAGTCCCGCCGAAGTGCTGGTGGTTGGGGATCGAGCGGATACCGATTTGGCCAGCGGCGAAGCGGCAGGGTGCCCAACCCACTTGGTTCTTTCCGGGGTAACCCAAACCCCGTCTGAAGGGCAGTCTTTCAGTGCAGACCTTTCGGGTTTGCTTTAACGAGCATATCAAGAGCTAACTGCGCGGACTTTGTGATTGCATCGGATGGCCCGAGGAGCTCTTCAAGTGCCTCGAAGCCTTCAAGTTGAGCCGCTTTCACAGCGGGATCCTTCAAAACTCGATCAAGCTCTCGTCGCAAATTCTCAGGCGTCGCTTCCGTTTGCACCAGTTCGGGAACGATTCGTCGCTGCAGTAGGATATTTGGCAGCGAAATGAACTCCGGCATTTTGAAGCGAACGAGCTTCGCTTCAACTTCAGCAATCTTTGGCAGCTTGTAGATGACGACCATCGGACAGCGGCTCAGGGCCGCTTCCAACGTCGCCGTTCCGCTACACACTACGGCAGCATGGCACCGCGTGAGCACGGCATAAACATCGCCTTGAGTGAACTGGTCGTGAGTGCGTCCTGGTGCAAGCTTTGCCCAGTCGGCTTTGAATTTCGCCAAATCGACGGATGGAGCCAATGCAAATTCAACCGGCTCTTTCATCGTCGCTGCAAGCAGTGGAAGGTTCTCTTTAATCTCGTGGGATCGACTCCCCGGCAGAACTGCGATCCGATCCGATGTCGAAGGCGCTCTTCCAACTTGGCGGTCCTTTAGGAGTTGCTTGATGGGATGACCGAACCAATGGGCGTGGGCTCCAGCCGCATTCAAAAGGTCGGAAGACCACGAAAATGGGGTTGCTACCGCATCGGTAATCGTCGGGAGATCTCTTCCCTGCTTGTCCCGTCGCCAGGAACTAGGTGGCGCGAAGTAAAGCACATTCCAACCAAAGTTCTTGGCATGTCGGGCGAGCCGTGTATTCACAAATCCAAAGTCGATTGGGATAAAAAGACCCGGCTCCGCTCGCCTAAGGAATCTTTTACAGCGATAGTAGCCCCGGAATACCTTGGTGTACACCTTAAGGGACTCCAGAATGCTCACAGCACCCCATTGGGAAGAATCTGCGACTAAGGTTGCCCCGGCGTCTTTCAGGCGCTTTCCGCCAATTCCTAGAAATTTGAGGTCAAGCTGTGAGCCGACGGGGGCAATCTCGTTAAGGTGTCGAATCTCCGCAGTGAGGGCCGCGGCATAAGCGTCTCCGGACGCCTCGCCTGCGGAGAAGAACACGTTCATTTCTGATCTTGTCGGCCGTTCTTGCCCTTCGTTCGTCGCTCTTCAAACGCGAGAAGCGTTTCAACTTCCTGAGTCATCGTCACTTCTCGACGAACGATCTCCATCGCGTTGGTAAGGCCAAGCTGCGACTTGAAAAGAAGTTTGCAGGCCTTGTGGAGTGCCATTCGAGATTGAGGCGTGATGCCAAGACGACGTAATCCAATCGCGTTGATATCTCTGATTTCTTCCTCAGGGCCGCCTGAGAGCATAAACGGAGGGATATCGCGTGTGATTCGGCTAAAGCCTCCAACCATGGCAACTTGTCCGATACGGACAAATTGGTGGAGACCCACCATGCCGCCGATCGTTACCAGGTTCTCAATGGTGACGTGGCCAGAGACTCCTGAGTTGTTGGCGATGGTGATGTGATCGTGAAGCACGACATTGTGTCCAAGATGGACGTTGGCCATGAGAAAATTGTCGTTTCCAACAACAGTCGAGAGGCCCTCGCCGGTCGCGCGGTGAATCGTCACGTATTCGCGGAAGACGTTATCGTTGGCAATCCGCAGGTAGGTGGGTTCGCCATGATACTTGCGGTCTTGCGGGTCACCGCCAAGGACGACACCCTGCGCCATGAAATTGTTCGATCCCAGGCTTGTTCCACCCTTGATCGTCACGTGGGAATCCAGCACGCAGCCTGCTCCGATTTGCACATTGCCCTCGATATTGCAGAAGGGGCCAACGACAACATCGTCTGCTAGCTCGGCACTCGGATCAACGTACGACAGTGGGTGGATCTTCGGCAATCTACAGATCCTTGTCAGCCCATTTGAAAGTCATCTGCATGCTGGCGGCAATTTCTCCATCGACTGTCGCCACCCCGCGCATACGACCGATCGGACCGCGAATCCAGATAATCTCAACATCCATGATCAACTGGTCGCCAGGCACGACCATACGTTTGAACTTAATTTCGTCCAATGCTCCAATCAGCGGGATCTTTCCGTTATATTCCGGTTTTGAAAGGAATAGGGCGGCACCAACCTGGGCCATCGACTCCAAAATCAGCACTCCGGGCATAATCGGCTTTCCTGGGTAGTGCCCCTGAAAGAACGGCTCGTTGATCGTGACGTTTTTTAGGCCACGGCAACTCTTTCCATCATCAGCAACCGAGACGATTCGGTCGACAAGAAGCATCGGAAAGCGGTGTGGCAAAAACTCACAAATCTTTTCAATATTAAACAAATAGGCCATGCTCCATCATAAAGGTTACCTCTTGCTGCCGTAAACGGCGGCAAGAGGTAAGTTGCTTGGTTTATTTCCCGCAGGTCTTGCGCTCTAAGGGAAGATTCCGCGGCGGATCGTCGCGTCAGCAACGCGCTTCACACCGATAATCAGCGCCGCAGTTCGCATGTCGGTCTTGTGCGCCCTCATTCCTGCTTCAACTGCCGCGAATGAATGACGCATGATTCGGGTGAGTTTGTTATTGACCTCATTCTCTTCCCAGAAGAAGTTCTGAAGGTCTTGCACCCACTCGAAGTAGCTCACCACGACACCACCCGCGTTGGCGAGAATGTCTGGAACGACGAGCACACCCTTATCGGAAAGAATATGATCCGCTTCTGGAGTCGTCGGTCCGTTGGCGCCTTCGACAATCAGCTTCGCCTTCACTTTGGTCGCGTTTTCCTTTGTGAGCTGCGCGGCAATTGCTGCTGGAATCAGTACATCGCAGGGCAGTTCCAAGATTTCAGCGTTGGTGACCTGCTCCGCATCCTTGTATTCTCGAATTCCACCATCTCGGCCCGAATATCGATAGAAGAGATCGTGGACAGGCAAGCCGTTCGGGTTATAGATGCCCCCGACGGCATCGCTGACGCCAACGACGGTCGCTCCAGATTCCTCAGCTAACTTGGCTGCGGTAGATCCCACATTTCCAAATCCCTGAACGATGACTTTGGCTTTTCCAAGATCCATGTTCATGACCTTGGCCGCCTCTTCCATTGTAACGACCACGCCACGGCCAGTTGCCTCAGTGCGCCCTTCCGAACCACCAAGCTCGATCGGCTTGCCAGTAACGCATCCAGGAACCGTATATCCCTTTTGCATCGAGACCGTGTCCATGACCCAAGCCATAACCTGGGCGTTTGTGCCGATATCGGGGGCGGGAATGTCGCTTCGCTCACCGATCATGGTCGAAATCTCGGTGACGTATCGACGAGTCAGCTTCTCGAGCTCGCGCTTGGTGAGTTGCTTGGTGTCGACTTTGACGGAGCCCTTGGCGCCGCCGTACGGGATGTTGACAACCGCACATTTCCAAGTCATCCACATGGCGAGCGCAGATGTCTCTGATAAATCGACATCGGGATGGTATCGGATGCCACCCTTCGTTGGGCCCCGGGACGCATTATGTTGGACGCGGTAGCCCTCGAAAACCTGGACTTCGCCATTATCGAGAACGACCGGGAAGTGAACAATCATCTGCCTCATGGGCTGGGCCAAGACATCGTGGAGGCCCTTATCCAATTCGAGGAGATTCGCGGCGACTGCGAGTTGTTCGCGCGCCATGTCAAGTACGTTGATGTGTTGGCTCATTTGGCACCAAAAAACCCGCCTTAGTGTCGAGGCGAGTCCAAGACCCTTTTCAGGAGCGCGTATAAAGGCATTGCGAGGACACCGTTGTACATCGCCGATCCTATTGTAGCCGCCAAATAAGGCAAGATCGCACCGCGAGGAGTGAGAAGAAGGAATGTAATTTGGGTCGACACGGTGGCGAGGGCAGTTACGACAAAGGCGACCACCATATTGCCTTCAAATTCCATTCCCGCGAACCAACCGACGAGATACCCAACGACCGTTTCCGTGACGCAATAAGCCGCCATGTGGCCCCCAGCGATTGCACCTCGAATGGCGCCTCCAATAAAGCCGAAGACCGTCGCAGATCGACGATCGAAGAACAGGGCAACCGTCACAACGACAATCAGAGGAAAGTCGGGACCGACTCCACCGGCAGAAATCTGAAAAGCGACGGCTTGCTGGAAAGCACCCGCAAGCCACAAAAGCAGAAGGCCAATTACCCAACCCTTGACGCCCTTCATGCGAGCACAAACACCACGTCAAGCGTGCCTAGTTCGAAAGCAGGACTTAGCCTCGCCTTAAGCGTGCCGAATTCTTCGTTGGATTCGGTCTGAATGACTTTCCCAATCGTCAAATTGGGTGGAATCTTTTCAGACGAACCTGAAGTTACGATGAGGTCGCCAATTTGCACCGGGGCCTTTGGATCGAAGAACGTCATGCTCAGCGTACTGGCATTCTCACCGCGAACAACGCCCAACAGCGGCGGATTACGATTCACGTCAAGTGCTCCCACAAGCTGGGTCTTTCCCGTTGAAGTGGTTTGAAGTCCTACACTCGTGAGCATAAGCACCTGGCATTGATCCGACCCAACCTCCTCGATTGTGCCGACCAAACCATCAGCGCATTCAACTGGACATCCGAGTTTGACTCCCTGTCGGCTGCCAACATTCAGAGTTAAGCGGTTCTCGTTGAGCGATACACCACAAACCGATGCTGGAATTCGCTTATGTCCCACAATTGGGCCAAAGCCCTGCATTGCTCGGAGCCGCGCGATCTCCCGATCCTTGAACTCCATGGACTCCGAATACATCTGCATCGCTTGTTCGATCTGCTTCAAACGGCGATTATCCGACGCGAGCCTTCGCGCCGATGCAAGACCTTGAGCAAAGTCAGCAATACCACGGGTGGTGCTTGAGAGTGGGACAGCGAGCGGTTCAATAAAGAAGCGAATCACGTTGCCGACCCGGTCAGGCTGCTGTTTGATCCGAGCACTATTTTGGAGGCTGCCGAAGATGAAGCCAAGCGCACAAAGACCAACCAACACTAATGCGTCGGTTGGTCCGCTTGAGCGACGCCGCTTTAGGGGCGTGACGCCTTCTCCAACATCTTTCGAATCATCGGATTTTCGTGCATCGCTTCCACCACCATTCCTGTGCCAATCGCCACACAACTAAGCGGATCCTTGGCAATAAGAACAGGCATCATCGTTTCTTCGGACAGCAGGCGATCCAAGCCACGAAGCAGTGCGCCACCACCAGCCAACACAATGCCGTGGTCCATGGCATCGGCAGCCAGTTCGGGAGGAGTTGCTTCCAAGGTCAGCTTAACTGCCTCGACAATGGCATTCAAGGGCTCTTGAATCGCCATGCGAACCTCTTCACTCGTAATGACGGCACTGCGAGGCAACCCTGTGACCAAATCGCGACCTTTGATGGTGATTTGTAGTTCCTGCTCCAGTGCATGGGCGCTCCCGATCTCAATCTTGGTCATCTCCGCCGTACGGTCGCCGATGTAGAGGTTGTACGCTCGACGTACGTAGGAGGAAATTGCCTCGTCAAGTTCATCGCCTGCGATTCGGATGGATCGCGAGTGCACGATGCCTCCTAGGGAGATGACGGCAACTTCCGTGGTACCACCACCGATGTCAACGATCATCGAGCCGCTAGGCTCGTCAACGGGGAGTCCTGCACCGAATGCAGCAGCCATTGGCTCTTCGATGACGTACGCTTGGGTAGCTCCTGCGTTTCGTGAAGCCTCGATAACCGCACGACGTTCAACTTCGGTTACGCCACTGGGAATGCCAACGACAACCGTTCTTCGCAACAAGAATTTGTTCGAGACCTTTGAGATGAAGTACTGGAGCATCTTCTCGGTCTGCTCAAAGTCGGCGATAACCCCGTCTTTCAAGGGTCTTGTGGCTACGATGTGGGCAGGAGTTCGTCCAAGCATTCGCTTGGCTTCTTCGCCAACGGCCATCACTTCGCCATTGTCTTTGTTGATGGCAACAACGCTAGGTTCACGAAGAATAATGCCTCGTCCACCGACGTGAACGAGCGTATTGGCAGTTCCCAGGTCGATTCCGATATCACGACCAAAACGATTGCTAAGGCTGTGTAGCCAGCCGGTCCGAGAATTATTCTTCATCGCCTACGATCTCTCCAGTATTGAGTCTCTTTGCGAGGGTCTCTTGCGAGATCGCGGAAAGGATGACGGCAGTTCCAGTCGTAAAGATGACCGATTTTGTCCGACGCCCTTGTGTGGCGTCAATGAGATTTCCACCTTTGCGCATGGTTTGGACAAGACGGCGCATAGGAGCGGACTCGCTGCTAACGAGAGCAACGATCTTCTCGGTCATCACATAATTGTAAAAACCCACGTTAAGAACGGCGGGTGCGGGCATAAACGATAAACTCCTTGATGACCTAGGAGTTTACACTCGTCAGAGCTTATTACACTCGTATCTAGCTAAACAGCTGTGCTTGAATTCGCTTAGCCTTTGGCCAAAGCTCGTTTTCCGCCACCCATGCCGCCTGCAGTTGCTCCTGGAGGCATCCCGATGCCGGGAGGAGGACCACCAGGACCACCGCGTCCCATTCCACCAGGTCCGCCCATACCACCAGGGCCCATTCCACCGCCGAATCCGGCAAAACCGCCAGCGCTGGAATTACTGCCACCTGGCAGAGAGTTCGCCCAAGTGCTACCCGCGCCCGTTGGGTATGTGGGATCAGCTGTCAGAACAGCCTGAGGAGGTGCTGGAGCAACGGGTTCTCGCTTCATGAAAAACATGACAACGGCGCCAACCACCGCGAGCACACTGCAAACAACGATGCATATTAAATCGTTCTGATTCTTCATAGCGAAGGGCCTTACTTATTAAAGACGATACCTCTAAGGCTTGACGTCACATCTATTCCCGAAAGTTTGACATCTTCGACTAATGTCGGAAATGCCGAACTCCCGTCAAACACATCACCAGGCCAAGTTCATCGGCTTTCGCGATGACATCGGCGTCTTTCTTGCTTCCACCCGGCTGTACCAGGCAGGCAATGCCTGCGGCGGCTGCCGTTTCCACGCTGTCGGGGAATGGGAAGAACGCGTCACTCGCAAGTGCCGCACCTTTTGCAGCCTCACCGGCTTGCTCAAGGGCAAGTCGAACCGACTGAACGCGATTCATCTGTCCCGCACCAACCCCTAAGAGCCGGGTGGAAGTTCCAACGACAATTGCATTGGACTTCACGTGAGGAACGAGCTTCCAGAGGAATTTCATCGCCGCCAACTGGTCTGAAGTCGGCTGCTTTTGAGTCGCAACCCGCCACTCGAACCCAGGATCTTCGTCGGTGTCTTGGATCAGAGCTCCGCCTCTGATCGAACGGACACTGACGCTCACGTCGCTGCCCGGCAATGGCGCGCTGAGGATTCTTACTTCCTGGCCCCAGCCCTTTCGCGCCTTGAACATCTCCAAGGCGCCATCGGTGTAGCCCGTGGCAATCACGACATCCAGCTTGTTCCCCTTCTCGATCATCGCGGCGGCAGCCTCTTCATCGAGCAGGCCGTTGATCGCAACCACGCCGCCAAAAGCAGAGATCGGATCAGAGTCTCGTGCGAGTCTAAATGCCTCACCAAACGTTGACGCGATGGCGACACCACAAGGGTTGCCGTGCTTGGTGATCGCGCAAGCGGGTGAAGGCAAATCAGCAACCAATTCCCACGCACCGTCGGCGTCGTTCAAATTGTTGTAACCAAGCTCCCAACCCCAAAGTCGCTTGGCTTGGGCGATACCAGGATTCCCCAAGGGATCATGGTACAAGCCACCTGCTTGGTGTGGATTCTCTCCATATCGGAGCGGGATCGCCTGCCGGTAGCCCATGGTGAGGGTCTCGGTATACGCCGATTCGCCAGCTGCCTTCGTCAGGTACCGGGCAACCATCGAGTCGTAATACGCCGTGTGCCGGAAGGCCTTGGCACTCAAAGCTAGTCGCCTGTCCGCAATCGAACCATCTTCAATGGCAGCCAGGATCGATGAGTAATCACTTGGATCGACGACGACGGAGACGTTTGCCCAGTTTTTGGCCGCGGCACGAATCATTGCGGGACCGCCGATATCAATCGACTCAATGGCTTCGTCAAGATCATGAGGGTTGGTCACCGTCTTTTCGAATGCGTACAAATTGACGCACAAAACAGAAATCGGGGTGATTCCTGCTTCAGCCATCGCCGACACGTGCGACTCCAGCCGTAAATCACCAAGCAGACCGCCATGAATCAACGGGTGAAGAGTCTTCACACGACCGTCGAGCATTTCCGGAAAACCGGTAATGTCCGACACATCGCTGACGGTAAGTCCCGCTTCGCGAAGTGCTTTGGAAGTGCCGCCCGTGCTAACAAGTTCAAATCCGAGGGCGACAAGGCCTCGAGCAAAGTCAACAATTCCCGTCTTGTCTGTGACTGAGATAAGCGCGCGCTTCAACATTACGGTCGACCTCCAGTACCAGTGCTACCCGTCGTCTGTCCACCCGTTGAACCGGCGGGTCCGCCAGGTGCCGAGCCAGTTGCGGCCCCGGAACCGTTCGGATCGGTTGGAGGCAAGTCGGGCAGTAAGTCGACGACCTTGGTTTGAGATGCAGTTCGACCTTGTGAGTCGTATGCCGTCAGGGTAAATGTGGTTTTTGCTGTGAGTGTGAAATCCATACTAGAAGAAAGATCGACCTGCTTGGTCTCTCCGGGGGTTGAAGTTAGCTCGACGCGTACCGCACCAAGGACCTGCCAACTGACTGTTACGCGTCCAACAGACGCGGGTACCGATACGTTGCTTGGGGAGAAAGCAATGATCTTCGCATCGCTTTCTTCATAAACTGTCACTTTGATCGACTGTCTAACCGACTTGCCGTCTTTGTTAGTCGCAACGACCGTGTATTCCATATCACCCGATCGAGCCGGCGTGATATCCATGCGGTTCAAATTAGGATCAAGCGTCGTGTTCACCGGCTCCAGAACAGCCTTGACTACCGACGGACCAAGCGTATACCCAAGCTCAAAGGATGTGCCGAGTTTGACTCGAGTGGGCTTTGCTTTGAGTTGCGTAATCTCCGGATCGGGAGCGGTTAACGGTTCTCTGACGTTGAGGTTAATATCCTGCGTCTTTCTCTGACCGTCTTTGGAGGCAACGATCTTGAAGTCGAGCACGCCTGAGGTCGTCAACGGGTACGGAACCTTCCCAGACGGATCGGTGCTGTCGGTAAGCACGTCGTCTCCAACCGTAATCTTCACGTGGTTGGCTTGAGATACATTCCAAGCGACCATCACCGACTGCCCTTTGACGGCAGGTTGTGGTGAGACGCTAAAGCTGACGATTTCCAGCGGCTGAGGCTTCATCAAATACCAAAGGCCGATGATCACAGCGACGATGAAGGTAAGGATGAGGCCCGTTGGAGTTATAAAAGGACGCTGCTCCAACTGCGCTTGAGCGTTCGAAACGACCGAAGGGTGATCAACACCACGAGCGGTCACAGAAAAGCCGATGAGTCGACCGCCTGCAAAGACAGGGCGACTGGTTGGATTCGCAACGAATTCAACTTCCTTCTGTTGGCCGGGAGCGAGGGTTACCTGTTCCGACTCGAACTCATACGCGCATGAATCTTCCGGATCGTTCCCGATCAACTGAAGCGTGTGCTCGGAGTTGCCAAGATTCACAACGATGGCTGCGAACGAGTTATTTTTGCGCCAAGCCGAGTAAAAGCCCTTCTTCGGACTGATTTCCATCGAAACGTGATTGAAGGTTTTCACCTCCAAAACTGCTTGAACGGTCTTCGCTTCTCCCGAGATCAGAGAGCGGATACGAATCGTAAATGGATAATTTCCAGCAAGGCTCTCACTGGTTCGACTCGGCTTAAAGAACACACGCTCGGTGTGGGTTTCATTCGGCTCGGCACCAAAGACGGGAACAGGAACAGCCGTCCATTCGGGGTCAACACCCTCAATTTCTAGCTCATAGCGGTCATGCTCATCAGTCTTGTTGACAACTACGACAGAAACAGGCGTAGTTGCTCCCGGCTCGACTGGGATCAAGTCTGGAGTGAGTTGGACGGAGAAACTCATCGTACCGAGTGTAGCAGACGACTGGGCTCAGAGATTTAGCTCACAATCATTCTCATGACCGCTGAGATCGTATCCGTCGGAACAGAACTGCTATTGGGTCAAATCGTCGACACCCACGCCGCACACATGGCTCGCATCCTTGCCGGTTGTGGGATCAGTTGTACGAGACGCGCGACGATTGGTGACAACATGGACCGGCTTGTCGCAACTCTGAAGGAGTCTTTGTCCCGTGCGGACGTGCTTATCACCATCGGTGGACTTGGGCCAACGGTAGATGACATCACACGCGACGCAATTGCGATCGCTCTTGATGACGAACTTGAGGAAGTCCCCGAAGTTGCCGATCGACTGCGAAAATTCTTCGCCACACGAAATATTCGGATGGCCGATTCCAATTTGAGACAGGCCCAAAAGCCCAAATGTGGCAGGCAAATCGATAACCCCAACGGCACTGCGCCGGGCTTACTTTGCGAAAAAGATGGCAAGGTCGTCATCGCACTTCCAGGACCCCGCGGCGAATTCGACCCGATGGCAACCGGCTACGTGCGTCAATACTTGGAGCACCTACAAGGCGGTCAGGTCATCCACTCAAGAGTTTTACGCATTGCCGGAATGGGAGAAAGCTCGGTCGAAGAGTTGATTCGGCACCTCATGGATGCTGAAAATCCAACAGTGGCTCCATACGCTCAGCCCGCCGAAGTTCATCTTCGAGTGACGGCCAGAGCCGCGACACGTGAGGACGCGGACCTACTCATCGACCCGGTTGTTGAGCAGATTCGCTCCATTCTTGGAAATCACTTGTACGGTTTCAACGACACCACTCTCGAGGCGGCCACGATCGAACTGCTGAAGAAGGCTGGTGAGACCGTCGCAGTTGCGGAATCCATGTCCGGTGGTTCTCTATCCGCAAGATTGACCTCGGTGGCAGGATCGAGCCAAGTATTCCTCGGTGGGGCGGTTGTCTACACAGTCGCCACCAAAGTCGCGCTACTTGGAATTCCTGAGGAATTGATTCGGGAGTTTGGACCGGTATCCGAGGAAGTTGCCAAAGCCATGGCGGTGGCTATTCGTGAAAAGCTTGGAGCCACGTATGGTGTTGCCGTCACTGGAAACGCGGGCCCGACAGCGGATATCGACAACAAACCAGTAGGTCTTGCCTATATCGGCCTTGCGACTCCCGAGGGAGTCAGCGTCGATCAGGCAAAGTATCGAGGGATTCGTGAAGACATTCAGCGGCGAAGCACCCAGACCGCGCTCAATCTACTTCGCAACGAAATTCTTCGCTAAGTGGAGGGCCCTGGTTAGCGCGACTCTGCTAACCAGGCCGTTTCGCCCAAATCTGAGCCGTGTGGCGGTTTCCATGCATCGCTTCCTCATATTCGAGGATTTCTAGGCCCTCAGCCATCGCTCGCAACTCTCCCGGCAACAAGACAAAGTCGGGTGAGCGTGGTTTACCAAACATCTCGCGATGGACGCTTGTGAACGTCTCGACGATGAAATGTCCGCCCGGCACCAGGGACTCTAGGGCGTTCGCGAGGACGGTCCGATTCAGGAAGAAGAAGCACGTGATGAGATCCCATCGGTCCTCAAGCGAAACCCTTGTCAGGTCACCGGGGATCCAGTCGATCGGCAATCTGGATTTTAGATAGAGCTGCTCCAGATCTTGACCAAGGCTAATCGCATCCGGCAAATGGTCGATAGCGGTCACATTCCAGCCACCGGACGCCATATACACAGCGTCTCGTCCCGATCCGCAAGCAATGTCAAGCGCTTTACCCTGCGGTATTTGGCCCAGGCATGACTCAAGAAATGCATTAGGAGCCCAGAGCCGGGCAAGACCGTCGTCTCCATAAGTGAAATCGGAGGTCAGGCTTGGCTGGCGGCCGTTGCTACCTAACCACTCTAGTGCAGCCAAGGATTCATCACCAAAGTCGGCAACCATTAATTGCTGGCCCTTTGGCGGAAGCTCATGCACGCGATACGGTAGTTCGGTGTACGGAATATGCACCGAAGCCTGTATGGGTTCGGATATGGTGAGTCGAGGATCAAGAATCGATACCTTAGGAAGCATTCGCCCCCGCATCGAGCCTAGATCCTCGAATTTCAGCAAGAACCATTACTTGGACTTCGGCTTGGGCTTCGGTCCCCGCGGAAGGAGAGTATCCGCACAAGCCAAGTTGTACGATACAACGGCATGATTGGTCGAAGCCTGGACGAGGTACTCGGGGATCGCCTCTTCATATCGATCAAATTGTGTGTGCCACACATGGCCGTAGTTTTGGCGTCCCGCCTGTCGAACACTGAGGCCGGGGATTCCCACGTAGTTGAACGGCGCTTGATCGCTTCCACCATCGTTGGACATGTCGGTATACACGTCGAAGTGCTGCGGCATTTCGGGGAATGCCTTGACCGTTGGCGCATAGGCTGCTTCCAGCATCGGCTTCATCTGTGCATAGCCCCAGTAGCCCGATTGGTAGTTGCTGCCGCCATCGTCATTAAGGACGGCAGAGATCTTGTCCCATTCGGCCTCATGGGCCTTTACATAAGCGCTTGACCCCAGCAGGCCCTGCTCCTCGCCCGCCCAGAGGATGAAGCGAATCGTTCGTTTTGGTTTGGCATGGGCAGCACTTAGAATCCTAGCCGCTTCGATCGCAGTGACCGTGCCGGTTCCGTTGTCATTTGCCCCCTGCGAGCCTGGCGAATTCCAGGAATCGAGATGAGCGCATATGATCACGACTTCGTCGGGCTTCTCCCCGCCTTTAATCTCAGCCACCACGTTGTACTGGGGAATCGGTCCCTTGAACCACTTGTTCTCGGCCTGAAACTCCAAAACAGTCTTTCTGCCGAAACCGATGTTTCGAGTTATTCGATCAAAATCCGGCTTACTCACAATGATTTGGACATCGCTGGAGTGTTTGTCGATAGTCTTGTCTTTGTAGGTCCCATGTGACCACACACGCTCGTCTTGGGAGCCATAGATCCTTCCAGCTATCCCGAGTGCATCAAGCGCTTTCTTTACATCGGCAGGCTCAGGCTGTTTGGGACCACCCATCCCAGTCCCTGCGTAGTACACGACCCATGCGCCTTTAAGCTTTGGTTTATCTCGCTCAAACTCTGCCATTGTCTTGGGTGCCATAACGGCGTCAGCACGAACGAGACCTTGGGTCCCAGGCATCCAGTTCATCGTGGTGAAA
The DNA here is from genome assembly GCA_903833215.1 of uncultured Armatimonadota bacterium. Classification (GTDB taxonomy): domain Bacteria; phylum Armatimonadota; class Fimbriimonadia; order Fimbriimonadales; family Fimbriimonadaceae; genus Fimbriimonas. The sequence continues at coordinate 3,499 of CAILEM010000115.1, read as the reverse complement.
GTGATTTTGGTGTCGTAAGGTTCGACCATCCTGCCGATCTGATGATCTCCACGTTCAAAGCCAACCGGTACCTCGCCCCACTGTTCAAGATGAATATTGGTCAAGCCCCAAGACTTGAATTTTCTCATTGCCCAGTGCTGTGCCTTGCTTAATTTCGGGGAACCGGTCACGCGGGGTCCGATATCGAAGCACAGTTCATGCAAGCGTTTCATGACCTGGTTGTGATACTTGCCTTGATTGACGATGCGCTCAAGAGTGGATGGGTCACCTTGAGCTTGGACAAAGCAACTGGCAAGCAAAAATGGAGTGAGAAAGATACTGCGCATAGAATTGGTTTGAGAAGTGACGTGTCGAAAAATCTCAAGGGGCGCCGTCAAGCGACGACAACCCTCGGCACAGACGATAGATTATTGGGCTGGTTTCGGCTCTCGCGGAAGAAGAGTTTCTGCACAGGCTAAGTTATAGGAAACGATCGCGTGGTTAGTTCCTGACTGAATTAGGTAAGCCGGAATGCAGGACTCGAAGCGATCGTTTTGGGTGTGATGAACGAAGTTGTAGTTCAACGTTCCGGTTTCAATCGTGAAGAAGCCTGGAACGCCAACAGCATTGAATGGAGCATGGTCACTGCCGCCTCCGCGAGGCATTCGGGTGCCATTGACTACTCGCAGCGCTTGAGGCAACTCTGGGAAGGTCTCTTGGCTCTTTTTGATGGCTTCTTCCATCATCGGCTTCATCTGAGGCAGGATGTTGTATCCGCCCTGGTAGTTGCCGCCACCATCGTCAACCAGCACTGCGCTGATCTTGTCAAGCTCGTCTTTGTGCATCTTCACGTAGTTCGTCGAGCCAAAAATTCCTTGTTCTTCGCCAGACCACAGAATAAAGCGGATTGTACGCTTCGGCTTGGCATGCGCAGCACAAAGAATTCTTGCCGCTTCCATCGCTGTCATTGAACCAACGCCGTTATCCTGGGCGCCCTGGGAGAGTGGGCCATTCCATGAGTCGAAGTGTCCACTCACGATCACGACCTCATCTGGCTTTTCGGTGCCCTTAATTTCGGCAACGACGTTGTATTGCGGCACGGGGCCTTTGAACCAGCGGTTCTCAGCGTTGATCTCTAAAACCACCTTTCGCTTGAAGGTTAGGTTTCGCAAAATCCGATCGATGTCCGATTTTCGAACTGTGACCTGTGGCAAACCTGGGTGCTTTTCATAAGTCACCGATTTCCAGTTGGGACCGCTCGTGATGACCAACTCATTTCTGGAGCCGAACACTCGACCAAGTGCTCCGTCTTTCTCAAGTTCCGCGTTGATCTCGGTCGCCGAGCCGCCACGACCCGGAACGGATACGATCCACTTGCCTTTCACATCTGCAGCATGTGCCTTGAGGTCATCCAGGGTTTCCGGCAAAAGCATCGCTTCGCCCCGTTCGAGCCCCTTGGTTCCGTTGGACCAGGAAGGAGTCGTAAAGACCATCTCAGATTCAAACGGCTCGACCATTCGGCAGACCTGGTGGGGTCCTCGATCGGAGCCGACAGGAAATTCACCCCATTTCTCCAAATGAACGTTGGTACAGCCAAACCTCTTGAACTGCCCCATCGCCCACAACTGCCCTCTGTAGAGTTCAGGCGAACTCGTCAGCCTTGGCCCGATATCGAAGCACAGGTAGTGGAACCGATCCATGATCTGGCTATGGTTCTTGCCGATGTCCGCAATGCGGTTAAGCGTTGCAGGATCGCCTTGTGCCTGAGCCAACAACGAAGCGGAAATGAGTGCAGAAAGTGCGGCTAATCGAAAAATAGGTGAGGATTTCATGGGTGCTACTCCGGGGCGGCGTTGCCAACGATAGCTTTATACACCCTCATGCAAGCTTTGGAAGTGATATTCGGCATACAATGGTCCCAAGATGGCTGTTCACGATAGTGTTAAGGCTCTTGCAGACTTGGGATTCACAAACTTGGAGGCTGAGATTTATGCCTTCCTGTTGCAGGAATCTCCCGCGACCGGCTATCGCATCGCCCAAGCCATTGGCAAACCTGCTGCGAATACCTACAAGGCAATTCAGACGCTTGAACAAAAAGGGGCCGTTATCGTAGAAGACGGCACGTCGAGAATGTGCCGAGCGGTGTCTTCAGAGGAATTGCTGAGCCGCCTCGCGCGAGAATTCGAGACAAAGCGCCACAGTGCCCTTGCCAGTCTCAGCACTTTGAAGCATGCGACGCTCGATGATCGCATCTATCAAATTCGGTCCAAAGATCAAGTGTTTCAGCGTGTGCGAGAAATGCTCAGTGGGGCCAAGCAAGTCGTTCTCGGCGCGGTTCCCGGGCTTTTCGTTAAGGAATTTGCAGAGATTCTATTAGCGACCACCACGCGTGGCGTTGACGTCGCTCTCAGGTCCGACGTTCCTATCAGAATCGAAGGGGTTGAATCTGTTCCCGAGGAAGCGGGAGCCCATGCGAGCCCAACCCTCAAGCTCACTGTCGATGGAGAACAGACTTTGGTGGCGATGTTCGACGACAAAGGGGGCCTCATCCAAGCCATTTGGACAAGCAGCCCTATGCTTGCCGTTGCTCACCATGAGGGCTTGGCTGCTGAGTTGTGCCTAACGGTTGTGGCTGAGAGAATCGAAGAAGGTGCCGGGTCAAAGCGATTAGGACGGGCGCTGGCGTCTCTGAGAGTTGCCAATACGACGTCCGGCTTTTCGAAGCTCAAGTCCTAAATCTGTGCCAGTCAGCCGATTAACGCGCATTTGGCTTGAAGTGTGCCACTCGCAGCGTGTGCCACTCAAATGGACAAGTCTGCACTTCGACTCGGCTCACAGTATTCACGTCTCCTTCAAACGCAAACACCTTCACCCCGCTCATATTTGGCGCGGGATACGACCCGGTGAAAGGCATTTCGCGACTGTCCAAGGTGCGAACAACAAACCGTACCGCGACATTATCGAATCCGCGAAGCGCGGGGACCTTGACCCAAGTTGTTGGGTGAGCTGTTTGCTTTGAGCTGGTGCCATCCACCGAAAGCCGAACTGGGACACCATGCTGCTTTACGGCATGCAAGCCATTTCCGGCCTTGGTGAACTCGACCCAATTGACGGTCTTCCAAGGTCCATCCGCAATACCGACGGCAATATCCTGCATCTTCGGCTGCGCCTCGACTGGCCGGAATCCGTTCATCCAAATTCGCTTGGGACTACAAACGGAGCTAAAGGTGGCATCGAGCTCGGATGTGCTTGGAAGCTTAAACCTCACCGCGGGTGGTGCTGAAGTCGCGGAACTGTTGGTCAGCACAACCAGAATGGGATTTGTTTCCTTTGACGACCAAACCGGGGTTGAAGGTTTTGGCAACGATGCGTACGAAACCAATTCGCCATTGGGTCGCCATGCTTGTTTTTGCGATGGCTGCACGAAAACGAACGAAGCCTTTGTTCCGGAATTTAAGGTCCATTGACCAGGAGCGGGAGCTACAACACACAAGAACACGGTCGTCGCAAACATTGCAAC
>CAILEM010000114.1 GCA_903833215.1 uncultured Armatimonadota bacterium | reverse complement strand
ATCTCTGGGAACTATCGACGTTCCCGGACCTTTTGGAGTCACGACTGCGTCGCGACGCAATTTTGTGGACCGGATTTCCCCCACCCGACCCTCCGCCCGCTTGGACGCGGTAGAGGGCATCAGCTGCGCAATGCGCCTGTGGAATCGATAGTTTTTGGTAGTCCAATTTGGTGTAAAAAGTTGACGACAGGCAAGCTGGTCTTTCGCTCCCACAGGAGCCGGATGCCGCGGATGCCTTCTCCTTTTTTAAAAGCTTCTCACCCCAAATGCGCCCGAATGAGGCCGATTCTTTTCTGTAACCGCTCCCGAGCGACCACGGCTAATTGTCGCGCCTCCTCGACGGTGACGACCTCGAATCGCACGGACTCACCTGGATGCATTTGCGCGACTCGTGAGAGATCGCAGGTTGCAACGACGGCAATCTTGGGATAGCCTCCGATGGTCGGGCCATCGGGGCCGAGAATGATCAAGGTGCCGTCGTTGGCGACCTGCACCGTGCCAATGCATTGGGGTTCGCTTGGCAGTTCGATCTGGTGACCACCAATAGGCGATTCCAACCGCACTCCCACCCGATTGATCGTCCGACTGATCTCAAATGGCCCTGACAAACATTGGAGGTCAAAGCTGGCCCCCTGCGGACCGGCGACCACACGCAACTCACCGCGATTGGCAACGCTGTCTATCGGTTCCTCCAGCCTTAGTCGCCATCCTTTCTTGTGCACCCCGGCACTGAACGCGACATAAGCCCTGGCCCCTTCCCGCGGTGCCTCGATCGTGAACTCGTCACCGGCTTCGACCGAAAACGCGGCGGAGCTTTCAATCACAAACCCATGGCCAACGATGGTTGATAGGGCTCCCACCACCGAGACAGTGCCAGACTGCTCCGCCCGAAACGTCGCATGGGCCATCCCCATTTCCCAAACAGGACCGCTAGGAAGATTTCCAACGAGAGCGTTGGCGATCGCAAACGATTCGAGATCAAATGCACCACCCATCGGCACACCAAAAGAGCGGAAACCTGGCCGAGGCAAACCCAGCAGACTCACGACCCCAAACTGGCGGACGACGGTAAGGCTCAAACACCCACACCGTAGCCAGAATCGACGAGAGTCTTAAACACTAGCTCGGCGAAGCTGAGGCACTGAGGCGTGTCCCCATGGAGGCAGATCGAGTCAACCAAAGGTGCCAGCCGCAAAACTTGCTCGCGAATAGCATCTTCGTGCTCCAACACGGCTCCGTCTTCTGACCGTGGCACCAAGGTGCCTTCGGGTGTGTACTGCCGGTCGCCAAATCCCTCACGCAGGAAGTCTTGACCGGCCCTTCCCGCGATCTCTTTGTGGGCAGTGACTTCCAAGCCCATCAACGGCAGTCGGTACATGCGCAACAGCAACATCAGCGACTGCACGCCAGCGAATTGGGCCAAGTAAATACCACTGGCTTCGTAAGCACTGGTGGGAGGCGGAATCTTTCTTATCGAGGTGCGCCAATCCTTAGGCAGAATCACGGCAGTGTCGTTGTAGAAAGCACCGTGCGGCTTCAAATAGGCAGGCTCAGCGTATTGAGCAAATCGCGTGAGCTGATCGAAAACGCTCTTCAGATAGATCCGCTCCTGCCCGGACTGCATCGCAATACGCCCCATCGACTCTCGGTCGGGATATCCGGGGTGGGCTCCGATGCGCACCCTTTGACTTCGGCAGAGCGCCACTGTTTCGCGCGTCAGATCCTCAGATCCAGCATGGGCTCCGCAGCAAACATTTGCCGAACTCGCAAAGGACAACAGGTCGCGATCGTATTCGAACCCCTCGCCGATGTCGACGTTGAGGTCGATCGTCTTCTTCCCTACGATTTGAGATATTTTCATAGACGCTCGCCCTCCAACGACTCATAGTCGGCTAGCCCAATTGGCACAAATCGAACTTTATCACCAGCCTTGATCGGAAAGTATGCGTCTTCGACGTCCACAAGGCAAAGGGGGGTCTTGCCAATAAGTGCCCATCCTCCCGGTCGAACCATGGGATAGACGCCAGTCTGCTTCCCCGTAATCGCTACCGACCCCGGCTCGACACGAACTCGTGGTGAACTCCTTCGGGGAATCCCACTCAACACCTTTGGCAGATATCCGAGGTAGGGGAAACCTGGACAGAAGCCGACGGCAAAGCAGTCGTAATCCATTGAGGCGTGGAAGCGGATGACCTCCTCGTTCGACAGTGCAAGTTCTGCCGAGACCTCATCCAAGTCCATTCCCATTTCATAGCAGACCGGGATTTGGTGCCTGGTCACTGGGGTTAGGGATGGGCTAAAGTCGAGTTCGTTCAGGAATCGCACATCAAAAACGTGGGGATTGAAATAGACGCCGACGGTTTCATAACTCGCGACCGCCTCGATGACACCAGGGAGTTCTGCCATCTGTATCGCTTCGGCAATCTGATGGGCAGGCGCAGAGAGGTCGCGCAGAATGATCGCGGAGTCTCCCAACACATCTGTCTTCATCGCAATTACATACTATTCGACGGAATCCGCCAAGTTCGTAGTAACTTATGTCAGTGCCCGAAATCGTAGAACTACCGATTCAGCTATCCGATGCAGCCACGATGCCCTCTTACCAGACGGACGGAGCCGCCGGGCTCGACCTCTGCTGCTCCGAGCGCTTTACCCTGCAGCCCCTGGAAAGAAAACTTATCGGAACCGGCGTTCGAATTGCGATTCCGGTGGGATACGAGGGCCAGGTGCGGCCCCGCTCGGGTCTCGCAATCCGCCACGGCATCTCAATGGTGAACTCCCCCGGGACTATTGACTCAGACTATCGAGGGGAGATCAAGCTTATCTTGATCAATTTCGGCGCGGAAGCCGTCCAATTTAACCGTGGCGAACGGATCGGACAGCTTGTGATCTGTCCAGTTGTTCGAGCCCAGCTAAAGGTGGTTGATGAACTTGACGGGACAGAACGCGGCGAAGGTGGCTTTGGGAGCACAGGCAAATGATAGTGTCGTGCCAGATGGCGAACCATTGGGGATGGAATCGATGAGCACAACTTTTGACGCTGACTTGGCGAGAGCAAACCTCATGCGCGTTCGCGGTGACTACCGCAAGGCCGAGGAGATTTGCCTGCAGATTCTGGTCAATAACCCCAAGAGCGCTTCGACGCACACCTTGCTTGGAGATATTTGCTCTGACCAGGGGCGTCTTGAGCAAGCAGCCCAGTGGTACGAGATGTCCCTGGACCTCGATCCCGGCTCGCTTGTCGATCGTCAGAAGCTGGACGATGTCCGAGCACAGATCCAGGAGCGAGATCATATTTCTTCGGTAACCCAACTCGGATTGCCCGATTCAAAGCTCATCACCCCGAAGTGGATGGTCGTCAGCGGGATCTCGATCGTCGTTGTTGCGATCGCCATTGGCTATGCGATTAAGCTCGGCGGTTTGGACTACTCCTCCGGCCCTCAGGTCGTGCGCACCCCGATCAAGGCGACTTCGGTGAACTTGGACCCTGGCGTTGGTCCGACGGACCATGTCGGTGTCAAACCTCCAATCATCACCCCTGGCACCTCTCCCGTGAGCGGGACATCGACGGCAACTCCCGTCGCTTGGCCGAAGGATGACAAACAGCTAAAGCTCGAAGTCACCGCCAATACCAAGTGGGGTCCGCGTCTGCTCAGCCTGACTCAAGACCTCAAAACCAAGATCACGACCCTTTCCTTTGCATCTCTCGAAGGTGAAAGCGAACGTGAGGTTGCGGCCGATTTTGCACGAGCGGTGTTTGAAGCCACTCAGGACCCAGATATGGTGACGCTGAAGGCGGTCCGAAATGACAAGCTGATCTACCAAGCGGAAGCCCCGAGAGAGAAATACGCCGAGACACAAACGTCGGAATGGCGAGACAAGCAAGACTCCGCCGATGCGTGGATTTTGTACATTTTGACCAACGAACTCTGGGCCAAGAAGGATGGCGACCTGAACGCCAAACCTCCCGCTGGAGCCAACGCGGACTCAAGTCCACCGGTGCTAACTGGCCCCGCCACCGAGAAGTCTAGCGAGAAAAAAGAAGGTCAGTAACATCCCTTCGAAATAGCGCTTATGGCCCGCCTTTTCAGGCTGACAGACGGGCCATAATCGACTTGATGCGCATCTCTCTTCAGCTTTACACTTTGCGCGACGCGCTCGCGCAGGACCTTAACGGAACGCTTGATAAGGTTCGCGACATCGGCCTGAAATATGTGGAATTCGCCGGCTACTACGGTCTCACCGCTGCCGACTGGAAGACATTAACTACGGCCCGAGGCCTGTCGATCAGTGCCGCCCATATTGGTTTCGACCAAATCGTCAACGACTTCGATACCGTCGTCTCCGACTGCAAGACCATTGGCTGCAAAAACGTCGTCATCCCTTGGATCGGCGAGGAGCACTACAAGGACGGCTGGGCCGCTTTCGGCAAAGTCTGCGAGCCATTGGGCGTCAAACTCAAGGCCGAGGGCCTTCAGCTCGCCTATCACAACCACGCGTTTGAGTTCCAGACCGATGGTCTCGACGGACTCTACGGTGCGACCGACCCTGAGATCCTCAAAGCCCAGCTCGACCTCGCTTGGGTTGCGATCGGCGGACACGATCCTGTCGAGACGATTCAGAAGTTCGCGAACCGACTGCCTATGGTGCACTTGAAGGATTACGATCCAACCAAGACCCCTCAGTGGCGCCCAGCCGGACAAGGCATCCTCGATTGGGACCCAATCATCGCCGCCTGTCTCGCCGCTGGCGTCGAATTCGGCTCCATCGAACTCGACGAGTCCCCCGGTGACCCCATCGAAGCTGTCCGACAGAGCTTCGAGTACTTCTCAAGCAAGGGCCTGAGCTAAAGCACGACAACGCCTCCAGCCAAAACCTGGAGGCTCCCACCCAAAGGCTTCGAGCTCCCAGAACCCACGTAGCCGGCGGTGATCGTACCGACGAACGGGTCCCACGATTGAGTCCCAGAAATCCCGTACTCTCAGCAGACCCCGAGACGATTGATCCACGGAAACCCAAAGCAAGGGACGTATCATTGGCAGCAACTCCTATTCAATGCAGCGACAAATCATCCGTTTTCATTGGTGTACGGAGCATTATAGAATTACAAAGGTACACAGTATTGGCCACTTAAATCCCAATTTGTAGGATAGTAATGATGCTTCATAGCACCTAAAGCGCGATTTATCGCAATTATGAGGTTATCGTTCCTCTACAGAGGGCCGCTGTTATACTCACGCCTGCCAATCCGTCGATGGGGCTGGATGTGGCGGAGGTAGCAAATTGCAACTAAGAAGACTACTGCCTAGTCTGTTTGTCGTTGCCACTCTCGCGGGATGCGGGGGTTCGGGCACAACATCATCACCGTCATCGCCGACGAGTACGAACTTGGGAAGCATGGCTATCCAGGCCACGGGTCACCTGACTCCACTCGTTGCAACCGGACAAAATGCCGTCGTCAATGCCGTTTTTGGCGGATCTATCTCAAGTGCCGTATTCCAACGTCCACCGGCAAGCCAAATGTCCAGAGCAGACGTGTTGGCATCGACCTATTTGGCTCTAAACATTCATGGTCGGGTGAATATCTACGACTTTGGAACCGGAGATTTGTCGCCGATTGGCCCCTTGAGTCCAGCTGTGCCTTATTTCCAGACGACTCCGAGTATTTCAGCGGTAGGCGAGAAGATCGCCTTTCTTGGATATGACTCAAACGCAGTTGTGCAGATCTTTACCATGCAGCCTGATGGGACTCAGCTGACGCAGGTGACCACTGGTACGGTGACTCCTTCTGCTCCCGCAATTTCGCCAGACGGAACCAAGATCGCCTTTGTTCGACACACCGGACAAAACGAGAGCCCAGTGATCTATGTCGTCCGATCAACGGGCGGAACTCCCTCAGCTCTCACCGCTTCATCCGACAGATGCGTCAATCCAGCTTGGTCGCCTGACGGCACCAAACTCGCCTATTTCAAATGGACCGTTGTTCAGCAGGTCGTGGGCTATCAACCGTGGACGATGAACGTCGATGCCTCAGGTCAGACTGCTGTGCCATATGGGTTACTTTCGCTTGATCCTGGTAATGCCGCGGGCATCAGCATCTGCTGGATGCCAAATGGGACCTTTCTCCAGTCGGGAACCACGATTTTTCAGGGCCAGAGCGGAATCCAGGGCTACGTTCAGCAATTCGGGAATTTTCAATCCCTTCTGCAGACGACTCAGCCGAATCAGCTCTCAAACGTGACGCTCGCGCCGACCGCCGACACCGCCGCATTTGCTCCGGGTTACCCGAATCGGGGTTCCGTCGCCTTGCTCGATCTGGTGACGCAAGGGGTGACACCGCTTCCTCCAGCAGCCGACTATGTCGCGTGGGGACCGTACATTCAATACAGACCTCTCGTTGGCAATCAAGGATCGATGGGCACCACTGCAAGTGCGGTAATGTTCGGCGAGACTCTGGGTGGGTCCTCGGTTGCGAGACTGTCCAGTGTTCTGACGGCGACCGCCACAACTCCCTCGTCGCTGACCATAACGCAGGCACCCAATCCTAATAACGCAGCAATCCTCGTCTTCACCGTTAAGGCGACCTCAATCACTGCCCTCTCTTACTTAAATGTCCTGGGTGGAACCCCGTTCAGTGTTTTGGGAACCTCGACCGCAACCGGTGCGATCGTGTCGTTCTCAGCTAACTCCGGCAAGATCGTGAGTGTCATGCCATACAAATCACCAAGTGCGGTTCCCCTTGGCAGCGGTCGATACAAGGCCGACTTCCTCGGGATTTGGGACGACCATGGCAAGAACATGGCCCCCAGTGGAGCCTCCGAGATCAACATGGAACCCTCGTCAGGGAAGGTCCACGTCATCCGGTAATCTGCGGCCTTGGAATCAGGTGCTACTCGGCACCTGATTCCAAGGGATGCCGACTGCCTATGTTCTTCCTAATTGCCGCTCTCGTCCTTCGACCATCCACTGTCCTTGAAGTCGGCGACGGCAAACCGTTTGCGCGCATCGAAGATGCCGTGAAATCCGCCCAACCCGGCGATGAAATCGACGTCTATCCCAAATCGGGTGGCTACACGGGAACTGCGGTTTCGATTAACGTCTCCGGAATCACGATCAAAGGCATCGGAAGAAAAGTCCGCCTCGATGGGGCCGACTTCGAATACTCAGGAGTGGGCAGCGTCCCCCGCGCAATCTTCCAAATCGATAAATACTCCAACGGAGTCACTATCGAGAATTTTGAACTGTGCGGCGCCCACAACAAATCCTTCAACGGAGCCGGCGTACGCATCAATCAAGCGAATCGAGCCACGATTCGCGACTGCGACATCCATGGCAACGACATGGGAATCATGTCGAACGGCATGGAAGGCGATGCGCACCTGGCCGAAGATCAGCTTATAGACCACTGCTCGATCCACCACAACGGCAACCTCAGCGACCCTGGCTTCAACCACAATCTCTATCTCGGCGGCACCAGCGTCACCGTGCAGTTCTGCACGATTGACCACGCCCTCACCGGCCACAACCTAAAGTGCCGCGCCCACTTCGCCGTGGTCAAACACTGCCACATCTTCGCCTCCGCCAACCGCGAATTGGATTTTGTCGAAGCATGGGACACCGACCGTCCAAACTCGAATGTCATCCTGCTCGGAAACGTCATCGAAAAAGATCCAGACTGCAAAGGAAATCGAGTGGTGATCAACTTCGGAGTCGAACACGCCCGACGTGATGGAAAGATCTACTTGATCAACAACACGATCCACACCCCCTTCCAATCCGCCGTCCTCGCCCTCAATTCTCCGACCGTCGGAGCTCGATTCACTAACAACGTCATCTACAACCCTAGTCAAGCCCATCCCGTCCTCGTAAGCTTCAGAGACAGCGCAAGCACGAGTGACGTAGACGCTCACTCCAATGCCCTCAGCCCCAACTACTCCCCCGAATTCCTCAGTCATGGCGCTGCAACCTGGCTAACGACAACAAAACGCGACGAGCAGCTAACGAATCTTCCCGTGAAAGCCACCTACGTCGATGGCGAAGGCAACCGTCAGCCCGCCGAAATCAAATACCGCTTCACCCGCCCTAACACCTGGAAGCCAACAACAGCAAAATTCATCGGCGCCGGATAGCCATCGTCAAACCTCTGCCTGGTTAACGGCCCAGGGAGCCTCTCAGCCATGCCAGGCACCTGCAGCGTCGCCCTCGCTTTCCGCCTCGCGGATGAAGGTTTGCGTGCCCCTGGCATGTTTGTTTCCGGAACTCTATAGACCACAGACCTTTCGCCCAAGCCAGAGCAGCCCAAATGTCGCCCTCGCTTTCCGCTCGCGGAAGAAGAGCGAAGGGTGAGGATGGCCCCTGTTTTGCGTGCTCCTGGCACGTTTGTTTCCGGAACTCTCAAGAGCACAAACCTATCTTCCAAGCCGGAGCCCTACGGCGTCGCCCTCGCTTTCCGCCACGCGGAAGGAGAGGGAAGGGTGAGGATGGCCCCCGTTTTGCGTGCCCCTGGCACCATTGTTTCTGGAACTCTCGATCTTTACTATGTTCGAACTGCTGATCGACGACCTATCTACACACCTTGGAGTGTAAGGGCACCATGCGTCGACGCTCATGCGATTAGGTATTGCTTGGATGTCCGGATGCAATAAGGGTTGTTCCGCCTGCGTCGGGACCGTGTACATGGCCGACCCCTCATCCTGACCTTCTTCCCTGCAAGGGCAGAAGGACCCTAAATCTACGCGCCCCGGGGCAAAGCCAACTGCAGAGCCCCCAAGGGAACTAACCCACCACCCAACCCGCAGCAAGGCCCCTGACGTCTGGAACCAAGTGGTTATGCCGGACGTCACGGCTCTTCTTCATCCTGTCGGTCTATATGCGAGACCCTGTCGATGCACGTGGAGAAGATTTTGAAGGCACAGGCCGACCAATTCAGAGCAACTTCCTCGTTCTTGAATCGTAGGGTCAGGATGCCTAGCTCAGCCAAGACTTGATCACGTCTATGATCAGATTGGCGATGGTAGGTTTGATGCCCTTCTCCGTCAATCTCAATACAAAGCTTTGCTTCGTGGCAGTAAAAATCCAGAACGTATCCTGCGATCGGATGCTGTCGACGGAACTTGTAATGGAGTTCGCGATCCTTTAGCTGCTTCCAAACGTAGCGCTCTGTTGGCGTCATTCGCTGCCGGAGAGACCTTACAACGTTGGTGCTTGCCCCTGGCCGTTCCATGAGTGCAAAACAGTATCCATAATGTTGGCGT
>CAILEM010000113.1 GCA_903833215.1 uncultured Armatimonadota bacterium | reverse complement strand
AGAGATCGCCACTATGTGGAGGTTCACGAAGAACAACGGAATCACAGAAGGGTTCCACAACAAGATGGAGTCACTCTCGCGACAAGCATACGGATTTAGAAACTTTGAAAACTACCGACTAAGAGTGAGGGTAATGTGCTCGTAGGTCGGGTGAAGAAGAGTTGCCCCACGAATGGCGTAGAGCCGGGTAGGCTCTAAGGTCGGGTGAAGAAGAGTTGCCCCACGAATGGCGTAGAGCCGAGATTAGGCACTAAGTCCTTCAAATTGCCAGGTTTCGGTTCCAGTGCTTGACAGATTCAAAACCACTGGTGCCCGGGGCGAGAGTCGAACTCGCACGCTCTTTCAAGCAAGGGATTTTAAGTCCCTGCTTGGTCCTTCCATATCGTTGTATTGCGGCCCGTCGCGAGTTCAAACGACGGATGTCTGCGGCGCAAACCTTCCGCTGCTTTCCATTTCGTGTCATCCCGGTAGGTGTCAGCGTAGGTGTCAACAGAATTCAGTTTATAATTCAGCAATGGCAATCTTCCTTGCGTGTATTGCTGGTGCGCTAACTGGCAGAAAGGCACCAGTGGGAGATCAACAATTAACTATCGGACGCGACCCTTCGAATAAGCTAGTATTGCCAGACCCAACCATAAGCCGCTTTCACGCCCGAGCCTTCCTTAGGGGGGACGACGTCCTCATTGTGGACCTCGATAGCAAACTCGGCACATACGTCGACGGCGTGAGAATAGCGCAACCAACGCTGATCACACCACAATCCCAAGTTCATCTAGGCTCAGTGCGCATGGCCATACAGGGTACGTTGATCACCGCAATACCGCCTCGAAGCACCCAACCTGCACAAGTTCCAACGGCGGCCCCAGCTCCCCCGGCAGGCTGTCTCCTTGTTGCCATCGGCAAGAAGTGCGCACTTGAGGTTTACCGCGACAAGGTGCGTATCACGCGCCAACACGGCCTCGATCAGCTGCTGATCCACGGGCTAAAAGGCGATCGCGAGATCTACCTCCGTACAGTTTCCGGCATCGTCTTCAAGCCCGTAGGAACGATCACTGTCGGCTACCTCCAATTCACGTTCGCAGGAGGACTTGAAACCAAAAGAGCTCTACTGGACGCTGTTCAGGACTCGAACACTGTCATCTTCGAACCCAGCGCACAACCCATGTTCGAGCAGGCCAAAGCGCTGATCGAGCAACTCATTGCCTCGATCCACAATCCCGCCTCCCACCAATCGTTCTCGCCAGCCGACGAACTCGCCAAGCTACACCAACTCCTTCAAGTCGGCGCAATTACTCAATCTGAATTCGACACCCATAAGCGACGCCTAGGCTTTTAATAATCCTCTCAATTCCGACCTCAACTGACTCACCGCTGAAGTCCCATGACGGCAGCTATCCAACTACATTGAGAAGGCGCTAGCTCAGGCAGAATATGTGAGAAAGCCTCAGTTAGGACTAAAACCCCGACGAGAGTCACCTACCCGTTTTGCTGCGTCGGCAGCGTTTTGTTGGGCCTCTTCCAACTTCTGCTGAGCCGCCATCCCCTGCAACCCAGAATAGATCTGCATAGAAGTGTGGAGTGTCCAAAGCACGATAACCAACCAAAAGGTAAACCGAAATCCTTGAGGCAATTCTGCATACCACCTCGGAAGATCAGCCCGCACTACCGGAGCAGGCATTGAATGCACCGGGACGGCAACGAAGCTATGCCCACATCTTGGACAGGCCTTAGCACCTACAGGCAGCCTGTTGCCACACTTCGGGCAATTGAATACTTGTTGAACGGCCATACCGCAATTCTAGCAGGCGAGCGACTCTACGCAGTCTCGCTGCAAAAAATCAAGTTGGCCTTCAACCTACTCTATAATCCAATCAGTAATGGCGAGTTCCGTGCTTCGTGCGACCTACATAGCCCTAGTATTGATTACTGTCGGTTGCTCCATCCGCGAACCGATCCCGCAAGACGGACAACCAAGGCGGCAAACGCAAAATGCACCTGCACGCTCCAAGCCTGCCCAATCACTCAGCGAACCCCATTGGGTGCAATTACTTCGCTTCACCTCGCAAGACCAGTTCAAGCTGGAACGCAGCAGCAAACCTGCAGGCATATCATGCGTTACAACAAAGCCCAACGCCATCATCGTTTGGGCAAGGATCAACATGCCGCCTGGCGGAATGGTTGGCGGATACTGCTCATTCGAGTTAAGCGTCCACAGCTCGACAGCTTCCGCCGAAGTGGTTGACGGTGCCCACAACTTCGCGAGCCGTTCCGGCTACTTTGCTCTTGGGGAACCTGGCACCTACTTCATTAGTCCGATGACGTGGGAGCGATTCGCTATAGAGGTCTACGAATCATCGTCACCAGACCGCAACCCAGACCAACCGCCCGCCATCCCAACCTCTTCTGACCTCGAATTGAAAACTTCCGACGACGAAGATCGAATTTTGAATATTGAAAAGCAAGACCAAATCAGGGTCGGTCGGCTGCGCTCCGCTGAAGACCAATATAGAAGGCAACGAGAGTACGAAAGACAAAGTCAAGCCCAAAGATTTGGGGGTGGTGGCGCTCAAACCTACGAAATTCCCAATGGGCAACACTAGGCGATTTATCACGGGCCCGTGCCAAACCTGTATCTTATGCGTTGACCAGGGTAGGAGAAAAACACTGGCGTCGAACCAGCGCTTTTCGTTTGCCTCCCCCGAGAGAGGCTGATAAAACTACCGCCGTGCCGTCGGTCGAATTTTTGGCTTGCGTGAACTCCGCCCAAGCCATCGGCACATTGCCGCAATCCGCACGACCGGGAGGTTTATTTGTTCCATCGGAGAAGCGAGAACCAGAGTTCTCGACAGGTACGGCCCTTGCCATGATCGAAATGCTCCTGCATCCGCACGGCCCCTATTAATTAGGGGTTCTGGCATCCATGCCCTCACACAGTTTCGGGTAAGTGGCTGATCAGGATAAACCCAAAAGAACCACCAAATCGCGCCACACGCCATCCGTGGCTAGGATCATTCTCGACGTGTAACGCCATCCCTGGCTACGCTAGACGTTTACGGTATTCGCTTCGCTCATGGGTCACCCTGAAAGGGTTATTTTATGAGGACTAGCGCCACGAAACGAGAATGATCCACGCTCGCAAGTGCCGGCATCCATGCCGACCCTTGCGCCCGCTATGGTTGCTCAAAGCCAAACGGCCCGATAAATGCAGCTCCACGATTTTCCCGTTTCTATCCCGTTTTTGTGCGGATTCTGTACGGGTTTTGCCGACTGAAAATTACCCAACAATTTCCCATTTTTCGGGTTTCTCTCGGGGTTTCCACCGCCTGCGAAAACCAGGTGAATATCAGGTTTTATCAGGTTTCACCGCCCTCTTTTTTGTGTTCGGATCTGTTCGTTTTTTTGTGTTGCATTCCGTTGCAAACTCAATCAGCAGCCGCGCCTGGTCGCTGTTCCACCGCTGTTATCAGCACAGCGATTCCCACTTCCTTCCCAGTTTCGTCACCTGTTACCAGGTGCCACCCAGCACTGTTATTTCCACTGTTAGCAGTGAAAGAACATCAACATTTATCAACACCGTCGGGCAATCAAACTTCCCTGTTTCTTCCCTGTTATCAGGGAACGGACCTTAGCATTTACTAACATCGGAAGCACCCCCGATGACTTGGAGGAAACCACCTAAAGGCCGTTGTTCCCCCGTTGTTCTCAACGCTCCGAGTGCTTACTATTGCTTACCTCGCCCGCCGCCCAAAAACGAGCTTCTACAATCGTTTCTCAGCTCTCGATCAAACTCGACGAGTGATCTAATACCCGCCGAAATATCCCTTTTTGTTACTGATAGGCGCGCGCGATGGACTTAGCAACTTAATGTAAGGCATTCGTGAAATGTCCTCAAATGTGTGACAAAGGAAAGTGGAGGCCAATCTCGACTGGCAAAACGCTGCCCTTCTCGAAATTATAAAATGGGGGCTAATACCTCTCCCTGAGGATCGTAGGTGTCATGGCACTCGTTGGGAGTCAATACCAGTCTTGGATCTCAACCTATCGTTTCAATCCTAACACTCTATCTAGTCAGTTCTCTTGGTTGTCACTTCTCTAGACTTCAGTGCTTCTCTACATTTCTGTAAAACTCCTAGGAGTCCTATCTCTCTATATGAAGTGAAACGAGAACAGAAGCCGATTTCGTTTAGGTCAGTCTCGGTCGTAAACTCGCTTGACAACGCGAAAGTCTTGATGGTCGCAATCAAAGCGCCACGTTCTGCATTTCTGATTTGGAACACATTTTGATTTGAGAGTCATGTAACCACGTTTCTCGCAAATCGTAACGTAGTAGCTGATTGCCCTCGGGCTAACGCCAAAGAGTTTTGCCACAGTTTCGTTAACGGGAAGGTAGATTGCCTCCCTCCCATTACCGTCTTGGAGATGCCATGCAAAGCTAATAAATAGGCCGAGATTGCCTTGCTCCCTAGACTTAGGGTTCTCTCTTGCCTTTTCAAGTGCTGCCTTCAGCAGGTCGGTACCTTCAGGGTAGCGAACCTTGCCCCAGATCGCTTCGAAAGCGACCGACACATATTCAGCACTAGACAATTCAGGCTCGGGGGGCAGTTTCCCCAAATTGTCGAGCATGTCGACTAACAGCAGCCCCAATGGTGCCAGCAATCTTCCATAGTCCTGGTGATCGTCGTTACCCAAAGACTTCCGGATCTTCCGGCAAAGAGGAAAAAGGTAGCTATCCTCAAAGGTCCGATCCTTCGTCAGCGGGGCACGCTCCGGCCCGCCGACGACATCCATCACGTCCTCAATGAACACCTCAATCAGGATCGGATTTTCAAGGTCAATCCGCTCACGAAGTATTACTGCGGTTCTCTCCTCGTTGAGATCCTTACCGCTAGTCCAAACCGCAACTCCAAATACCCCGTCAAACTCCATCGACTTCGTCCCGTCAAAGGGTGCAGCCACTATGCCTGCGATGTCCCCGGAACCGTCAACTCCATTGATTGCTTTGCTACCCACTTCCTGAGGCATTCAGCGGGCACCCTCCGACTACGGCATCCCGCCAGAAAAACCGAGGGAATTTCGCCGGATGCAATCAGGCGATAAGTTAGTGATTTGCCAAGGCCGATGATTTCGGCGACTTCTGAAGTTCTTAAAAACGCTTTTTCCATATTGTCCTTCCGCATCGCAGTGAAACGGTGTAGACTTATTGTATCGTAACTTTTACGTATCGAAAGGTATGTTTAAGTAACGTTTCAGTAACGAAATCTTATGAGAGCGCCTAGAGCACCGCAATTTCAAGGGGACTGGTATGTAAGCCGATCCGGCTACCAAGTTCAAGATTCATTCGAATCAGACGACCTCAGGTGGGAACTCGCCAAAGTCGAGGGGCGAGATAGGTACCCAATGCTTGTTAGTGAGAAGGGTTTCGGAAGGGATCACTTCTTTCACAAAACAGCCCCGAACCCCAGCACGAAATGGGTCATCCCTGTCAACCACTCTTTCGGAGATCTAGAGCAGTACAACCCCTTGCGCTACAAGGCACTACACCGCGAATTCTCTGAGACTTGCCCGACTGAAGACGGCGTAATTACCTTTGCGAACCAATACGGCCTGTTAGGAGATGGGACATGCGACCTCCTGCCCGTAGGTTGGGAAGACCTCGAAGAGGATCAGGTTGGAACTTACGGAGAACCCCTTTTCAACTGGATACTTCAAATCCGATTGATGGAGATGCTTGTCAAACTGTGGGACCTATACCGTGTGCAGTCTACGTCCGATGATGAGCTAGCACAACACGTCGGCATAGAGAACGACTTTGCGACTTTTCGTCTTGATCCGGTCCTAGAGCGGGTTGCGCTTTACAACTCTCTTTATTACGCGGATTTCAGCGCACCCCTCGGATTCCTAAACATCAAGCAGGAGTCCAAAATTCGATGGGCAACTCGTGTCTTGCTTGAATCAGCCATCGGAAAGCGCTTAGCGGCCCTGAGTGAACCTCGTATAACTCTGATATCCGGGTCGCAAATCACACTCGCCCCCAATAACCTGCTTGGAGTCTTGTATTTCGAGTTCGCCCAAGAGACAATAGGCAGGGCTGACCCTCTGATTAGGTGCGCCGCATGCGGCAAGTGGTTCGTTTCCCACCACGCCTCTAAGAAGTTTTGTAATGACAAGTGCAAGATGAAGGCCTACAGGAAGGATAAAAAGGGGGCAGCGGTAAATGGCAGCTAAGAAGCGAGGGCAAAACGAGGGCACGATTACTCAACGATCAGACGGGCGATGGATGGCGCGCCTAACAGTTGGATACACTGACGGCAAGCAGGTTCGAAAATGCATCTATGGCAAGACACGCGACGAAGTCGCCAAGGGCATGATTGCGGCCCAAGCCAGCGTGCAAAAGGGCATTGAGCTACCCAACGAAAAGATTAGCGTCGAAAAGTTTCTCAGTTCTTGGCTCGAAGGGACGGCAAAGAACCGGCTTCGGGAAAGCACCTATTGCCGATACACGGTTCTCATCAAAAATCATATTTCCCCGCACATTGGGAAGGTGGTTCTGTCACGATTGACGCCTCAGCAGGTCCAGCACGTTTGGAACGTCTTGCAGAAGGAAGGTCTAGCGCCCCGGACAATCATTCAGTGTCGCGCCATTTTGCGGTGTGCCCTTAATCAAGCAGTTCGCCACGGTATGACCGCTCGAAACAGCGCCGCCCTTTCGGATGCGCCCAAGGCACCGCAATACAAGCCTACGTTTCTTACAGCAGCCGACGCTGAAAAACTGCTTTCCAAAGCCAAAGGGCATCGACTTGAGGCAATGATTGTTCTGGCGATCACAACCGGAATGAGAATGGGCGAAATCCTTGGCCTAACTTGGGGCGACATTGACCTCGATCAGAAGTTCATCAGCATCAAGCGACAACAACAGCGAGTGGGCAACAAGCTCATCATGTGCGACCCGAAGACCGAAAGGTCTGCTAGGACCCTACCGCTCACACAAATGGCCGTAGAAGCCCTCAGAGGCCACAAAGAGCGCCAAGCAGCGGAAGCAAGGGAAGCGATGGACAACGGGCGCATCATGTCCGGTCGAGTGTTCACAAACGAGAAAGGGGCACCGCTCGAAAACGCAACCGCCTTGCGGCAGTTTCAGCGGTTAGTTAATGATGCCGAAATGCCGAAAATGCGACTTCACGACCTCCGCCATTCTTGCGCCACGCTTTTACTTTCCAAAGGTGTTCACCCCCGCGTCGTGATGGAAATCCTTGGCCATTCAACAATTGCGATGACCATGAACGTATATAGCCATGTGGTGCCGGAAATTGCACGGGCGGCTGCTGACGCAATGGACGATACGTTCAAGCGACGTGAGCTAGCATAGAACCATAGGTTATGGTAGACATGTATCTACATGAATCGGTAGAGTAATAGCGAAGAGGCTTTCACGCGGACTCTCCGTACCGCTGTTTGCCGGGCACCTTTTTTGTGCGTCTGGTCGTTTACAATGTAAACGTACGTATTTATTGTTGGACCGCCCAAGGGTTCACATGCTTGTTTTGGACAGAGGAAGCCCCGTGGATTGGGCTAGTGGGAGTATTAGGATGATCACCGCGCTAGATGTCGCGCAGTACATATTGGAGAAGCACGGGCCAATGTCCGCAATGAAGCTCCAAAAACTTGTCTACTATAGTCAGGCATGGTCCCTGGTCTGGGACGAGGCCCCAATGTTCACGGAACGTATTGAGGCTTGGCGTAACGGCCCGGTCGTGCGTGAGTTGTACGATGCTCACAAGGGCCAGTACATGGTCAAATGTTTGAAATTCGGTAACCCATCAGAACTGAGCCAGGATGCGCGCGATACGATTGATGCGGTTCTCAACGGCTACGGCGATCTCAATGCCGACCAGTTGAGCGCCCTGACCCATGAAGAGGAACCTTGGAAGCAAGCCAGACAGGGCTATGAACCCGAGGATCCTTGCGGTAGGGAAATCACCCATGACGTGATGGCCGAATACTATTCTTCGATACAGACAAATGGCTAAGAGGGGGAATTCCAAAAGCGTCCCGCCCGCGAAAATCGCGATGGCGAAAGCGCAGCCTAAGGCAACGAGAACTAGCGTAGATACTGGACAGTTAAGCCCCAAATTCAGCTGGAAGAGAGCCGATGACCAGGGCCCCCATGGCACATGGTCCGAACTCCCATTCAGTGACCTACACGACATAATCGTAAAGTTTGAGGACCTTGAAGGCTCGACAAGAAACGACCTGCTAAAACAAGGAAGCCATGCCTACACAGACCCGAATAAGGTCTCCACAGAAATCTACAAGGCGCTGACTGTCCTTGGAGAAATAGAGAACTTTGAGAATCTCTGGAGCTTTCGAGTTGGAAAAAACAAGACCCGCGTTTGGGCATTGTGGATACCGCCGATTACTCACATCCTTTGGCACGATCCAAATCACAAAGGATGCCTATCGAAAGATTTCAAATAACAGATCGGCTACTTTTAGATTTCAAAAGTGGGTCTAGTTGAATAACTCGCCCACCACGAAGCTTCTGCCAGTTTTGCGCCTGACACCGCCCTTGCCACTAGATCAGAGCAGTCCTATTGTCCGGGTAGGTGTCAGGGTAGGTGTCAAATACCAGTTTCAATGCGGAAGTCTGTGACTAAATCTCCTGATCCAACCGCCTTTCAGGTTCAAATTCAGAGTGCCCGGGGCGAGAGTCGAACTCGCACGCTCTTTCAAGCAAGGGATTTTAAGTCCCCTGTGTCTACCATTCCACCACCCGGGCAGGAGTGAACAAGATTATACCGACGCGGGGCTGAAATGGCTGGCATCCAACGGGGGCACTAATTCGTCTTATATAGGTTCAATCCCGCAGAAGGGGCCGATTCCCCGTAGTGCCTCACGTAAGAATCGCACCGAAATCAATCTGTAGCGTCACATAAGAATCGCACCGACGGGGTTCTCCCCGCAGTTATTTTTCGGTAACTGTCTCGGCTGGTTAACGGTACCGAATCCGTGCTTGT
>CAILEM010000112.1 GCA_903833215.1 uncultured Armatimonadota bacterium | reverse complement strand
CGTACCGACGTCCGGAAACGCGATGTAAAGACCGTGAACCGATCGGCCCAAAAACCTGCGAGGCTGCTGCGTCGGTACGATCACCGCCGACTACAGGGTTGGTCGAAATCTCACATCAGTGACCTCAGCCAATTACTTGGAGTACTTATCGTAAACCGCCCAAAACGCCGGATCCTCGGCCCCTAGCCGCCACATCGCAAGGCCAGTCAACCCGAGCTTCTTCGATATCCCGAATTTCGGGATCGAGGCGGCGCCGTCTGCGAAGTAGATCGTGCGGCCCTTGTAGTTCAAAACCAACTCTTGGCTGGCATCCCGCTTGGCCGGACCGTAGGTTTTGACCAGTGGGGTGAATTGATCCCACGCGATGCCGTTGGCCTTCTTCCCTAACCAGTCGTAACCGTACGCAGGGATTCCTAGCTCAAGCTTGTTCGCGGGGACGACCGATTTGGCGAAGGTCATTACCCGCTCAACCCAATCGGGCGGTGCGATCGGACCAGCTTCGCTGGTCTCCCAGTGAAAGTCGTACGTCATCACGCGAATCGAGTCGACCGCTTTGCCAATTGCGGCATAGTCTTGGGACTGAGTACCGCCCCATGTCCCTGGCTCCGACTCCTTTCCGTGAACGGCGATGACCAGCTTCTTGTGCTTCGCATGCAGGCTCGTCCCCAGCATCTGAACGAAAGCGGAAAATGGTTCTCGATCCTTTGCATTCAGCGACTCGTAATCCAAATCCAGACCATCGACGCCGTCCTCAAGCACGATCTTCATGATTGCGGCGACGTGATCCTTCATCGCTTTTGGACTAGCGAGGGCCACCTCAACGCCATCGGGTTCGAAATTCTCATTGACTGCCATCGCAAAGACGCGTCCTCCGTGCTGATGGGCGACTGAGATCAGTTCCTTTCGCTCTGCCGCTGTCGGATGAGGACCTCGCGAAACGACACCTTGCTTGTTGCAATGAATCCAGTCCGTACTTACCGACTTGGTCACGTTTGCGTGGGCCTTATAGGTCTTGAACGACGTGCCATCGTCGTCGAGCAGCATCCATCCGGAGAGCTGAACTTTGGGAGTTTGTGCGGAAACGCCGAGGGCGACAAGGATCGAAAGGCAGGCTAACACCCCTAAAGCTTAACAGCTTTCACTTGGCCTTGGCATACCTCTCGGCGACTGCCATCACGGCCTGCATCCCGGGAGCGGGGTCATCTTCCCCCCCTCGATTTACTATGGCGGCAACCACCAGATTCGCGCCTGGGAAGATCGCAAGTTGAGCCCGCATCGTACCGTTGGAGCCATTGTGACCATGAAACGGAAGGACTCCGGGAAGTGTGTCGATTCCCCATCCACAAGCGTAGAGCCGACCGCCACGAAGCTGCTCAGGAAAACCACGGTGGAGCTTGGCGATGGTGCTGGCCTTGAGAAACCCATTCTGCCCCTTCAGGCCTTTCAGGTGCGCATTACCGTATTTCGCAAGATCCCCAACCGACATGTAGATCCCGCCGCCGGCTCCCGCAAACATCGACTCCATCGGTCCGCTCATGTCACCCGGCACAGGGCCATTCTGACCGTCAAAGTGGCCGCTCGGACGTTGCTTCGGTAGGGTTTCGATGCCGATATAGCTATGTTTCAAGCCTAGAGGTGTGAATACAACCTCTCTAACTAGCGTCTCATACGCCTTCCCCGCCGCTCGCTCCGCAATCACGGACAAAAGCGCGTAGCCCGCATTGGAATAGATGAACTGGTCGCCTGCCGCGATCACCGGCTTTCGACCCAATATGTCGGCCATGTACCTATTTCGAATCGCTGTGGGAGTCTTTGCATTGCCGACGATCCGCTTGATGTCGGCGGCACCGAATCCCAAATCCGGGGCAATTCCTCCACGGTGGTGCATGATCTGGTCGAGCGTGATGTGCCCGAAAGTCAGATCCATCTTCACGCCGGGCAACGCCCGGCTAAGCGGTTCGTTCCACGAAAGCTTGCCTTGCTCAATCAAGTGACCAATTACCGATGAGCAGACGGATTTTCCAATCGAGCCGATGCTCCATACGTCATCGACTCGAATGGGTTCCTTGCCACCCAGCTTTCTAACGCCGGATATTCCGAATGAAGCTTCACCATTTCGAATGACGGCGATCCCCAACCCCGGCGACTTCGATTTAGCCGCCACCAGCTTGGCCAGAGCCGAATAGTCGCTCCACTTTCCCAAATCAGGGGACGAACCTTCGACCTTTAGTGCTGGAGCAAGTTGAAGTCCACTGATCATGAGTCGAGGCTTTGACTCAAAGTGCATCGTAAGAGCGATACGAGCCCCGAATCGATCCACGATGATCACCGTGATCTGGTCGGCAGTCTGGGACATGTCTCTCGCAATCTTGAAGGGAGCGCCATTATCGGCGAGATCCTTCCACCGATTGACCCGCTGCTCGACGGGGGAGTTTGGAATCAGCCAAGTTTGGACAAATCGACGGATCTTGCTTACATCCTTCGTATCGAGGACCTCAACAACCTCTCCGACGAGCGTCCTTGGCGTCTCTGCTAACTTGGTAGGCGAGACCTGACCAAAGCACAATACGGTGAAGCCAAGGGCAACCGCAAAGACACAAACTCGATTCGCATTCATGATTCGTTGGAAGAACAAAGGCAAGATCCCGTTCCGACAAAGCGTAACACAACGAGAAGACTCCATCCCTCAAAACGTGCGATTAGCAGCCTCACTTTGGCCATTTCGATTGGTAAGAAGTTTCAAACCCTTGCATCGACGTAGGTTCAAAGCTTGATAATGGTTCGATGGGGCTGCTCCAAGGGTTTTCTCACTCCAATCACCTTTCTTCTCACTGCTCGATCCATGCTCAACGGTCGATCGCATCTCTCGCCTTGCTCATGGCTTTCGCCAGTGCCTTTGGCGCCGAAGGAGTTCAAAAGCGAGTCAACCATGCCAACTGGAAACTGGAGCAGCAGTTCTCGAACGAGTACATCAACCAGTACATCTACTCCACGTCAGTCGCGCCGCACTGGATAAATGAATCCGACGCTTTTTGGTATAGCTGGAAAGACGCCAACGGCCTCAAATACTACCGAGTCGATCCCAGAGCCCGATCGAAGAAGCTACTTTTTGATCCGGCCAAAATGGCGAGCAAGTTATCGGAACTGGTTCACAAACCGTACGACGTCACAAATCTTCCGATCACAAGCATAACATTCACCAAAGATGGCAAGTCGATTCGGTTTGTCGTCGAATCCGTCCGATATGAGATGGAATTGGCGACAGGCTTACTCAAATCGGTAGGAAAAGTCGCTGCCGATGACACCTCCGATGAGGACACTCCGCCTCCAACTAGGTTCGGCGGACGTGGTGGAAGGGGTCGTGGGGCTGCTGGAGCGGGTGCAAACGCCAATGCTGAGGGCTTTAGGACTCTTTCTCCCGATAAGAAGGCATATGTGTATGCTCAAGATGAGAACCTATACTTTGCCGAGACAACTGCTGAAGACAAGCCCGTCCAACTCACAAAAGACGGCGAGAAGTATTACGGCTACGGAAGTGCCGCCGCTGGCGCTAAAGAGAAGCGAGTTCGCGTTAACGCAACGTGGTCTCCCGATTCGAAGTCGTTTGTGATCGAACGCTTTGACACCCGCAAAGTGAAAGAGCTGTATCTCGTCAATTCTCTAACGATGCCCCGCCCGACTCTCGTCTCCTACAAGTATTCGATGCCAGGCGAGACCGATGTTCGACAAACTGAGTTGTACGTCTTCCACCGCGACACCAAAGCCTTCAACCCGCTCAAGGTCGACAAATGGAAGGACCAGCAGCTATTCAATATCCACTGGCTGGAATCCTCCGATCATCTTCGATTTGTACGTCGAGACCGGCTCCAGCGGCACGTAGAGCTGTGCGATATCGACATGAAGATCAACGCGGTGAAGCCGCTACTCGCTGATCAGACGGAAACGGGATTCATCGGTGTGCAGCCGGTTCGATACGTCAAGCCGGGCGGAGACATGATTTGGTGGTCGGAGCGAAGCGGCTGGGGCCGTTTCTACCTCTACTCCAACGACGGCAAACTGAAAAACGAGATCACCAATGAGCCGTTTCGAACCGATAGCGTGGTCGAGTTGGATGCCGACCACGGAAACATCTATATGCTCGGCAGCGGACGAGAAGCGGATCAGAACCCCTCCTTCACCCACCTTTATCGTGCCAAACTCGACGGCACCGACCTCACGCTTCTCGATGGCGGAGATGGTGACCACAACTCCACCCTCTCACCCAAGGCGCACAATTTCGTCGTCGACACCTACTCCCGCCCTGACTTGGCCCCGATCTCGGTTGTCCGCGACGATCGTGGCAAAGTCATCATGGAGCTTGAGAGGATGGACCTTTCGAGGCTGACCAGCACCGGATGGAAGATGCCAGAGACGTTCAAAGTGAAAGCCGAAGACGGTGTGACCGACATTTATGGTGTGATGTGGAAGCCGTTTGACTTCGACAGCTCGAAGAAGTACCCGATCGTCCTCAACGTCTATCCAGGTCCCCAGACGGAGAGCGTCAGCACGACCTTTTCCGCGAATGCCGGAACCCAACGTCTCGCCCAGCTCGGCTTCATCGTGGTCCAGATTGGCAACCGCGGCGGCAACCCCAAGCGTTCGAAAGCGTACGACACTTACGGCTACTTCAACCTGCGGGACTACGGTTTGGCGGATAAGAAGGCTGGTGTCCAGCAGTTGGCATCTCGCTTCTCATTCATCGACATTGACCGCGTCGGCATCTTTGGCCACTCGGGCGGTGGATTTATGACAGCCGCCGCGATGCTCCTTCCCCCTTATAACGAGTTCTTCAAAGTCGGCGTGTCGTCTTCAGGAAACCACGACAACAACATCTACAACCAGAACTGGTCTGAGCAGTACCACGGCCTCCGCGAGGTAGCCGGCGCTGCCAAAGCAGCCACCGCAGGTGCAGGTCCTGACGGCGAAGAAACGGGGCCGACGGACTCAGACCTGGCCGAAACCTATCGAGACGGCGTGATTCTCGACCGCCTCCTTCTCCCCGAAAGCCAAGATGATCCGCAAGGGCGGCAGCGACGAGGGCAAGGAACTGGCACAACCCAGACCCAAACCACCACAACTGCCCAAACCGCAACCGGCGACAAGAAGTTCGACATCCACGTCCCCACCAACGCCGAAATTGCCGCAAACCTAAAAGGCAAACTCCTGCTAGTCCACGGTGACATGGATGACAACGTCCACTATGCCGGTACCTATCGCCTAATGGACGCCCTGATCCGCGCCAACAAGCGCTTCGACTTCATGCTCATGCCCGGCAAACCTCACGGCTACGCCGACCTCCAACCCTACTTCACTGAGATGCTCTACGAATACTTCTGCGAACACCTCATCGGCGACGGCTACCGCCAAAGCGCAGACATGAAAGACAAAGGCAACTAAACATGTAGCCCCAAAGGGGTGGCCGGAGGTGGGTCCCAAACACCAAAGGTGTTTTGTCCTCAAAGCCCATGGTTGGGCCCGCAAAGGCCCTACCCTGGGTCGCCGAAGCCCAATCCCTCCAATGCTGAAGGCATTGAGTCCGGAAACGAAGAAACACCACCCTTGTCGGATTACCCGCACCCAACGTGAAGCCCCAAAGGGGCGGCCCCATATCAGCCCAGGCTGAAAGCCTGGTTCCCGGGGGCCAACCCAACCAGATGAACGCCGGAGGTGCGACATATACGTCAGGGCCAACGCCCCAAACGCTCCGGTTGGTGAACGCCACCGTTCCCAGAGCTTGAATTTCTCACGGTTCGGAATTTCGGCCCTGATGATCTTAACCTCCTCTCTGTGGAGTTTTCGTTTCCCCTTTGTCACCCCGAAGGTTCTCAAGGACTTCTTTGACGGGGAGCGACTTTACTTGTGAACTCGCGAAAATGACATCGACATAGTCGAATGGTGCCAACGCAACGGCCGGTGGTACGCCACCTAGAGTCGGCTTTGGATCTAGCGAAAAATACTCGAACACAGCAATCGTATCAGACGGCAAGTCCTCCAGGCGCTTCCCTTGGACCTGAGGATTTAGCTGGTAATGGACATACAGATTGCGCCATCGCACTGGCTGATCTGGCTTCTTCTGAATGACATTCTGCCACTCGGACAACGTCGGAAATCTATCCTGATGGTCTCCCATGTAAGTGAACAGCGTAAGTTCGATTTCACGAATGCGAACGTGTCTTGCAACCAACATGTGTGATACGCGCGAGGACGCGACAATCGGAAATGCGACGTAACCAATGAAGCCACCGATCAACAGCAGCCCGATAACCCCACCTAGATTGATTAGTCTTTGCCACATTGAGCCCATCATACACCCGCACGATTCGTGACATATTCGGTTGCGAGGGTAGGACCCAACTCTAGTGTGATTACCCGTAATCATCCAAAACGCTGGTCGTGTAGCCCCAGCGGGGACGGCCCGATACCAGCCCAGGCTGAAAGCCTGGTTCTCGGTGCCAACCCAACCTGATGAGCGCCGGAGGTGCGACATATACGTCAGGGGCAAATCCCCAAACGCTTCGGTTCGATGAACGCCACCGTTCCCAGAAGCATCCCCTTCAGGGAAGAATCGTGCCGTGCCGCCTTACCAGGCTAGGCCCGCTCCGCGGCCCCAGCCTTCGCTTTTTTGAGAGGATCGCCTGTGGCGAACCGGAATCGCTAAAGCGTACTCCTAGAATTCCAGGACTGCCGCAGTCTCACGACTACCAATCCTTCCTTCCCCCAACGGAAGCGCCTTGGGAAAACGAGAAGTTTCCATAATATCGGGCATGCCTCAAATCCCTTCCGGTTTGCCAAAGGCAATCCTCTCCATAAAGCGAAGGCATGCCCCGTCGACGGGGCTTGCCTGGTAACCCGATCGTCCAAGCGCCCCTTCCCCAAAGGGGATGCGTCCGGTCACGAATGATAACATCCTAATCCCAAACGTTCAGCACATCCCACGTCATCCCATGCTCTTCAAGGAGCCCAAGCGATCAGGCAGCCCCAAAGGGGCGGCCCTATACCAGCCCAGGCTGAAAGCCTGGTTCCCGGTGCCAACCCAACCAGATGAGCGCCGGAGGTGCGACTTATACGTCAGGGGCATCGCCCCAAACGCTCCGGTTCGGTGAACGCCACCGTTCCCAGACGCATCCCCTTCAGGGAAGAAATTGTGCCGTGCCACATTTACCAGGCTAGGTCCTCTCCGCGGCCCAAGCCTTCGCTTTTTGGAGAAGATCGCCTTTGGCGGACTGTAAGGGCACAACGGGGCTGAATGTAGCACCGGCGGGGCCTCTCTATGCCGGTCCAGGCTGAACGCCTGGTTCCGGGGGCCAAACTACGTCTTCAGGATCAATCTGATCTGATGTTGACCGAATGTGACCGTCTTCAGATGCTTGAATACCCTCGCACCGGGAGCAAAGATGGTGACTTCGGTTGCTGAAGTCCATTTGATCTGGATATCACCTTCGTAGAAGACCTTGTCGAAGATCGCCACCTCTTCTTGTGTTTCGCCGGCAAGAAATCCGTATTTTGTCAGGTCCACGTGATAGGAGATGCCGGAAGTCGCCCCAACATCCCATGCTTCTACGGATAGGTTATATGCCCTATTCGGTGAACTCACACTTAGGACGCTGCTCTTATCAACAGTACATCCTGTCATCAAGATTCCGAAAACCGACAAGACACATATGGCGTGCACTTTCTTCATTAAGTGTGGATTCCCAATCCCAGAGACAACCAAATTAACGGTTACAGTTCCTTAATGCCGAATGATAACCGCATAGCAGGTCACGCCCGGAGGGGGTTGCTTGGATGCGACGGCAAAAGGTTCGCCTATGGTGAAAACACAAACTGCTTTGGCTTTTGTTTGCTCAAAGGATAGTAAATGCTGCCCTAGATCCGTTCTTTTCCAAATGCTCCGATCACTTAGGTTTTTCTCAATACTCTGTTCCACCGTCGCAGGATCACAGTAGAACGTGTAAAGGGTAGCCGTCATAGTCGGCTGGTCCTTCTTAATCTCGCGAATCTCATTGGGTGTAAGCGAATACCCGAGGCTCGCTTCTGTAATGATTGGGTCGAAATCCTTCAGGGACTGAAATGGATCGTAAGGTGCCTTGCGAGCGTTGATGACAAGGGCTACCATTCCCATCGCTGCGAGGCTCAGGATGCTGAATGCGAATTTGAATTCTCTATCCATGTTGATTCACCCATCGGCAAGGCTACCGTTATTTCGGGTAAGTGGTGGCTTCTCAAACACCCAAGGTGTTTTGTCCGCAAAGCCCAAGGTTGGGCCTGCAAAGGCTCTACCCTGGGTCAACTAAGTTCAATCCATCCAACGCTGTAGGCGTTGAGTCCGGAAACGGAGGAAAACCGCATGTATTGGTTGGTCCCGCGCCAATGAGCGGCCGTATGGGACGCAACACCTGCGGCGTTGACCGGATCGCACCGACGCCACCCAGCGTAGCCTCGCTTCGCGACGCAACACTGGGCTTTGAGGACAGAACGCCTTCAGCGTTCGACGAAACGATTTCGTGATTGGAGCGTCGGGGGACCTGATAAATTGACGTCCCCAAAATGTAGCCCCGAAGGGGCGGCACTATACCAGCCCAGGCTGAAAGCCTGGTTCTCGGTGCCAACCCAACGAGTAGAGCGCCGGAGGTGCGACATATACGTCAAGGGCCAGAGACCCAAACGCTCCGGCTCGTTCACGCGCAACGCGAATGCCTTGCTCCCCAGACCGATCAGTTCCACCGTCCCCAGACGCATCCCCTTCAGGGAAGGAATGGCGCCGTGCCGTATTCACCAGGCTAGGTCCGCTTCGCGGCCCAAGCCTTCGCTTTTTGGAGAGGATCGCCTTTGGCGAACCGGAGGATCACAACGCGCCCAAATGTAGCCCCAAAAAGGGGCGGCCCTATACCAGCCCAGGCTGAAAGCCTGGTTCCCGGTGCCAACCCAACCTGATGAGCGCCGGAGGTGCGACATATACGTCAGGGGCAACGCCCCAAACGCTCCGCGTCGATCATGGGCAAGGCGGATGCCTTGCTCGGCGAACCGATTTGTTCCACCGTTCCCAGACGCATCCCCTTTTGGGGAAGGAATCGTGCCGTGCCAACTCACCAGGCTAGATCCGCTTCGCGGCCCAAGCCTTCGCTTTTTGGAGAAACATCGCCTTTGGCGAACCGGAACGAGCCGGAAGGTGGCGGGCTTTGCCCGACCTTCCGGCTCGTTGAACCTACCCACCTAACCGACTAGCTGCAGCCGCTGGTTTCGCCGCAGGAATCGCATTTGAGGCAGACGCCGTTGCGGACCATGGTGAAGGCGTTGCAGTTCGAGCAAGGGTCGCCTTCGTAGCCTTTCAGGCGCGCCTGGCGAATCTTCTCCACGATCATGGAGACTTCGCTTTGCGGGGGACGCTTCGGTGCCACTGTCGCTCCAAGCTGGACTTGGACGACAGGAACCTCGGGGGCAGGAGCGACAGGAGCGGAACTTGCTTCGACCAGCATCTTTCCGTTCGCGCCATGACCGCTCACGATCCGCTCTTCGTATTGGGGTTGAGCCGATTTCTGACTCTGCTCGATCACCCAGGTCGGGCTGCCGACGGCTTGAGGATTGTCGTCAAACGGCAACGCCTCTTGACCCGAATTGGGCTGGAATCCGGCTGCGGTGTGGTCTTCCTGGGCTCGTCCTGGAACAGGACCCCGGAAGTCGTCGCTCTCGACTTCTTCATCTTCGAATGCAGGAGATTGACTCGGCCTGCCGACGGCGTCGCCACGCAGATCTTCAGGCTTCACTTGAACCAGGTCGGTGCGGCCGAGGTAGCTGAGGGCCAACTCTCTGAAGATGTAATCGATGACGGACGTCGACATCTTGATGTTGTCGTGGCCCTGAACGATGCCGTTTGGCTCGAATCGAGTGAAAACAAACGCCTCGACGAACTCCTCAAGCGGCACACCATACTGCAGGCCGAGGGAGATCGCGATCGCGAAGCAGTTCATCAAGCTTCGGAACGCAGCGCCCTCGCGGTGCATGTCGACAAAGATCTCGCCAAGAGCGCCGTCTTCGAATTCACCGGTTCGCAGGTAGACCTTGTGTCCACCAACGCGGGCTTTCTGGGTGTATCCACGTCGGCGAGCCGGCAGAACCCGTCGCTTCGAGATGTAGCGATAGACGAGCTTCGTCGCCGCTTCCATCACTGGATCAGGCAAGGCAACAGGTGCAGGAGCCGATGCAGAGAATGCAGGTACGACCGCCACAGGCTCGGGTACCGCAGCCACAACCGCGACAGGAGTTGGCTCCTCAATTCTCAGAGTGACCACTTCGGTTTCCTGATCGATCGACGCCTCGAGAATCGCAGCGGCGGCATCGTCTGATGAAACGTTGAGCGGCTGTGACAGCTTCGAACCATCTCGATACAGTGCGTTCGCCTTGAGACAGAGCGTCCAAGACAGCCAGTACGCATCGTTGATGCTCTTGATCGAGGCTTCGGAAGGAAGGTTAATCGTCTTCGAGATCGCACCCGACAAGAACGGCTGAGCCGCTGCCATCTGGCGAATATGTCCTTCGGCACTGATGAACCGTTGGCCTTTCTTGCCACAACGGTTGGCGCAGTCGAATACGGGAAGGTGCTCGTTGAGAAGGTGTGGCGCACCCTCGACGGTCATCGTTCCGCAAACGTACTCGTTCGCTGCATCGATTTCAGCCTTGCTGAAACCGAGTTCGGTAAGCATGTTGAACGTCCAATCATTCAACTGATCGTCGGAGAAGCCAAGCACGTCGCGGCAGAAGTCTTCACCGAACGTCCACTTGTTGAACGCAAACGCGATTTCAAACGCATTCTCAAGAGCCCCTTCGAGCTTGGCGAGCGCTTCCCGAGTGAATCCCTTGCGGGTGAGGCTCTCGTGGTTGATATACGGCGCACCCTGAAGCGTTTTATGTCCAAGCGTGTAACCGATGATGTCGGCGACCTGATCTTCCGAATATCCCAGTTTGGTGAGGGCAGGCGGAATGGACTGGTTGATGATCTTGAAGTAACCGCCGCCGGCCAACTTCTTGAACTTGACCAACGCGAAGTCCGGCTCGATACCAGTGGTATCGCAATCCATGATCAAGCCGATGGTGCCGGTTGGGGCAAGAACGGTGACCTGCGCGTTTTTGAAGCCGTGCATCACACCGAGCATCTCGGCATGATCCCATGCCGATCGGGCGGCTTGAATCAAGTTGGACGGACAGTCCTTTTCACTGATTCCGACGGGATAGATGCTTAGGCCCTCGTAGTCGTCGCGAGGCGCGTTGTAGGCGGCGCGGCGATGATTGCGGATAACCCGCATCATATTGGTGGCATTGCGGTCATAGCCTGGGAAGGTGCCCAACTGGCTTGCCATCTCTGCACTTGTGGCGTAGCTGCCACCGCCAAGAATGGATGTCAGCGCACCGGTGATGGCAAAACCTTGTGGGCTGTCATAGGGAATGCCCATCTGCATCAGCAAAGCGCCGAGGTTGGCATAACCCAAGCCAAGCGTTCGAAATTCGTAGCTGAGCTTCGCGATCTCCTTGGATGGGAACTGCGCCATGAGGACGGAAACTTCAAGCACGATGGTCCAGAGCCGGATTGCGTGCTCATAACCTTGAATATCAAACTGACCCGTTTGCGGATCGTAGAACCGGACGAGGTTGATGCTGGCCAGATTACAGGCCGTGTCATCCAAGAACATGTACTCAGAGCACGGGTTGCTGGCGTTGATGCGACCATCGGCAGGGCAAGTGTGCCACTCATTGATCGTCGTGTCGTACTGAAGACCAGGGTCTGCACTATTCCAGGCCGCCTCGCAAATCTGCTCCCAAAGGTCTCGGGCATCCACGTTTCGGATGGGATTCCCTGACGTTCGTGAGGTCAGACTCCATTCTCTTCCCTGCTCGACGGCATAGAAGAAATCGTTGGGCACACGAACCGAGTTGTTGCTGTTCTGCCCGGAGACAGTGAGGTAAGCCTCAGATTCGTAACCGGTGTCGTACGTTGGAAAGTCGATCGATTTGAAACCTTGTTGGGCAAACTGAATGGCTCGCTGAATGTAGTTCAGTGGGATCAGGGCAACTTTGGCTTCGGCAATGGCTCGTCGCAGGTGTGCGTTGGAGCGTGGGTTGTAATCTGGCTTCTGCTCAGGGCCATCGGGGATGGCTGGATTTGGCTGCCAGCAGGCTTTCATGATCGCGTTGAGATGACGCTCGTTAAGCTTGGAGCCGGTGACGAGGGCGGCAACCTTCTGCTCCTCGACAACCTTCCAGTTGATGAACGTTTCGATATCAGGGTGGTCCATGTCAAGGCAGACCATCTTCGCGGCGCGACGTGTCGTTCCGCCTGATTTGATGGCACCCGCACTGCGGTCTCCCACCCGGAGGAAGCTCATCAATCCACTAGACTTGCCGCCTCCGCTGAGCTTCTCGTTCTCGCCGCGGATCTTTGAGAAGTTGGTACCGACGCCGGAGCCGTACTTGAAGATGCGCGCTTCACGCGTCCACAAGTCCATGATGCCGCCGTCATTAACGAGGTCATCTTTCACGCTGAGGATGAAGCAAGCGTGAGGCTGAGGGCGCTGGTAGGCGTTATGGCTTCGGCTCAGTTCACCGGACTTGGGATCGACGTAGTAATGCCCTTGAGGCACACCAGAGATTCCGTAGGCGTAGTGAAGGCCGGTGTTGAACCACTGCGGAGAGTTTGGCGCGGCGATCTGCTTGGCCAACATGTGGACCAACTCATCGTAGAAAGCCTGGGCATCCTCACTGGAGTCGAAATAGCCATGGGATTCGCCCCAGAATCGCCAGCAACCCGCGAGTCGGTGGAATACCTGGCGGCTGTCGGTTTCGTGCTCGGCGGTCGGAACGACGTACTTGAGGTTTGGATCGCTCTCGTCGAGGCCGTTGATGACACCGGGAGTCAATCCAGCTTTTCGGAAATACTTCTGCGCGAGGATATCGGTCGCAACCTGCGACCAGTGGGACGGAACCATGACGTTTTCCATCAAGAAAACGGTGGAGCCGTCGGGATTCCGAATCTCGCTCTTGCGGGCCTCAAACGGAATACCCGAATAGGGGTCAGAGCCCTTGTTCGTAAAATAGCGGTTAATTTTCATAGCAGTTTGGAGCTACAGACGGCGCCTGCAGCGGGAAACAAATGTCTTGGGGGCTCACACCGTGAGCATCTCCCTTCCAACGGAATCAACGATTTCTTTAAAATCTTCGATCGTCGTGAATTCTCTGTACACACTCGCAAAGCGAACGTAGGCGACGGGATCGAATTGCAGAAGCTCCTCCATCACTCGTTTTCCGATAGCTTGAGAACTGACCTCTTCGTCGTTCTCTTGGAACAGGTCTCGTTCGACCCGCTCGGAAGCGTCTCGGAGTGTTTCAACTTGGATGGGGCGCTTGTGACAGGCCAACAACATGGAGCTCAAAACCTTATCACGGCTGAACTCTTGCCTAGACCCGCCTCTCTTGATCACAAATAGACGCGGCCTTTCTGGTTCTTCAAACGTAGTGAATCTACGGCCGCATCCAATACACTCGCGGCGTCGGCGAATAGCTTCCCCATCTCGCGCTGGGCGAGAGTCCAGAACCTTCTGGTCTATGTATCCGCAAAACGGGCAGTGCATGTGATTTCTTCTTGGCCACAATATATAGTGGCTTCCGGATTATCTAGCCACCACCGGTTGAAAGTCAAGTAAATAATTGCGCACAAATTGTCAACAGGTTAACCACATTTTTCGCACCGTTTTCCCCCAGTTATACGTCCGAGCTGGGGAAAACCTTTTCAAGGAACCCAGAAGCACCTTTGTAATTCAGCGAAGCCTCTGGCATTGTTCGAATTGCCGATAGGAGTGAGTCCCATAGTCCTGGAGAAGACCTAATGACTTCTGCCGAAACGAACCCCACTCGTATAAAAAACATTGCCGCGTTGACTTCTGGAAGTCCCCACGTGATTTGGCGCTCCGTTCGAATAACCCAACCTTGCTCGAATTGACGCCCATACCAATCGGCAGGGTTGACACCTGGAGGGGCTTCGGGATGGTGATTCAATCGATCATCTGACTCCAGAGTCCACACAAAGCGGACGAATGGCCCGCGGTGAATCATCGAATCGATCATTGCCTTCGATACTGCATTCACCCTCTCGAAACCAGGGACGGGCAGATGGGCGTCGAAGAACGACTTCCCTGCCTTAACTTCCGGTGACCAATGACTTGGGCTGCAAAGGTTTAGGTACGAAATCCAATCGCTCTCTCCATCGACCTGAACGATGGCAATGTCCTCCGCAATCTGAAGAAGGAGTTCACCGAGGTCTGCTTGTACCAACTCCTGTGTCAGATTGCACCAAAGATTGTCTCCTCGTGGGTCAAACAGGTTTGGCCAATCGCCCACTAGCTTCGACCTGATGAATTGGACGACCGCTTTCTCCACCAGCGGATCGAGATCGGATCGAACCACATACTTCGACGTTCGCTCGGCTAAACACGCCAGCTTGTTTCGCCGGTACTTCTCAAATTCAGAATCGAATTGGAAGACGACCTGATCGAGATTCTCATTCCCAAAATCCGTCCCAAACGGGCGCAGCCCAGGTGCCACCGTATACACGCCACTTATCCAGGGCGTATATCGGGCAGGATTGGGAAGGGATTCGGTTGGGGTCATACGGAGGTTGCCAGCATTATTATCAG
Organism: uncultured Armatimonadota bacterium; assembly: GCA_903833215.1. Classification (GTDB taxonomy): domain Bacteria; phylum Armatimonadota; class Fimbriimonadia; order Fimbriimonadales; family Fimbriimonadaceae; genus Fimbriimonas. The sequence goes on along the minus strand of CAILEM010000112.1, from coordinate 26,282 downwards.
GCATAACGAGATTCGACGCTGGGACTCTGGATTTCAGAAAGAACAACTTGCCCGGAAGTAGAATGAATGAGTATGCGGCACGGAAGCGGAGACCAGGAATCTTGGAAGAGAATGGTCTTGCAGTCGATGCCAAAGCCAGCCTGGCTTTCCGACGATGCTCCCCACGGCGATGTCGTTCTCAGCTCGCGCACCAGATACATGCGCAACTTGCAGGGGCGAAGGTTCCCCAACAAGGCTGACGAGCATGAACTCATGCAGGTCATGCAGACCATTTTCGAGGCAGCCCGTGAGGCTCACCTCGAGCTAGAGGTGTTTAAGGGCCTCACCAACGCCGAAAGGGACTACTTGGTCGGCTGCCGGCTCGTCTCCCCCGATTTCGAATGGACCCTTCCCGGTAGGGCGCTGCTCGTCGATGAAGCCAGATCGATAAGCCTCATGATCAATGAAGAGGATCACCTTCGGATCCAAGCCTTGAGTGCTGGTTGGTCGATAGAGAATTGCGACAGGGCAGCATCTACTTGCGTGGATGAACTCGAAGCCCGATTGAACTTTGCCTACTCTGAAGCGTTTGGTTTCTTGAGCGCCAGCCCATTCAACTCTGGAATTGGGCGAAGACAGTCTTCGATGTTCCACCTGATTGGTCTCGCCCATCAGCGGCGACTACCTTCAGTTATCAAAGCACTGAGCGCGAAGGGAATTGCGGTCAGGGGGCTGTTTGGCGAATCAAGTCGGGCCATTGGTGCCTTCGTCCAAGTCAGCGTCATTGGGGGCACCAAATCGGAATTCTCGGGCGCTTGCGAGTACTTGCTGAGTGAAGAACGTGCGGCAAGGCGATCTGTTGGGCGAGAGACACTAAGCGAGCGAGCCTTTCAAGCGCGGCAGTTCGCTGAAGGAAGTCCCACGATCTCACTTGCCGATGCCCTAAGGGTCCTTGCATGGGTTCGGTGGGCTGCTTCGGATGCCATTGAGTCGTTTGAGTTCACAACTCGCGACGTTGATGGAACTCTTGCCACCCTCGAAATCCGTGTTCCAAGTGCAGGGGAAATCTCGGGCAGGCAACGAGCAGATTCGCTAAGGGCGATGCTGAAGGGCGAATCGACTTGGGGCCCTCACCGTTAGCCAGCTTTTGGTGGGCTGAAGGTCGCTTCCACTACTTCCCCGCTCGTTCGCTTGAACTTGACTCGGTACCCCTGCCAAACCCGTTCGAAGAGTTGCTTTAGGTAAGTCGTGTGGGCATCCGTGATATCTCGCGACGCATCCAAGAGTTGCTTAGCCGGCTGTCCCATGATCTCTAGGATTTCACTCTCGTAAATCGGCGTCAGTTGCGGATAAAACTTGGTCGACGGCATCTCTCGGAGAACCATCTTGTCACCCTGTACATCGATGGGCATCTGGAACCACTCCGACAAGAACATCGAGATTTGCTCATCGGACGTGAGTTGCTCGGCATACATCGCGTCACCGGGCAAGTCGAGAATGACTCGGCGGGCGAGCAGGTTGTCGACGGTAAAGAGGCCCACGATAGAGGGATCGATCTCTTTACGGGGATCGTAACTAACCCCTTTGAAGTACAGCATCCAGGGCACGCTGACGGAACCAACCCCAACCCGCGACATGAGCGCATGATTGCCGCCTGGCCCATACTCAACTCCGATCCCGGTAGTTGGATCTTCTCCACGCGCGAAGGACGTCCCTTGTTGCCCAATGCGGAGCAGCATTTCCGCTTTCTTCACACCAATGGTCAGCGTGACCACGGGCGCAACTTCGGCTCGACGTTTGATTGGCGTCGTCCAAACCTTTGACTCACCACCCCACTTGGGTGCCTTGAGAATCCATGCCTTAGCCGCTTCTGGTGTCAGTTTGCCACCTGGCCAAAACGTGATTTCATTCTTGGCATAATCGACGCCGATTGCCATTGACTTCAACACGCCGAGCCCAAGCGCATTGAGCACGGGGTGTACGCTTGCTCCCGCGGACTCAAGGTTAGCTGTGGCAAAGGGCTTGCCATTGATGGATAGCTGCTTCGCAGATCCCGCGTCGTCACCCTTCACTACGATTGAGTGACGCGTCGTCATTGTCAATCCGAATTCTTGGGGCTCCTTTCCATCAATTGAGATGGCGATTACAGGGTCACCACTGAAGAAGAACTTGATAGGAGCGACGATGGGATTTATCGTTTTGGCTTGGTCAATAGTTACTGCCAGGGAGAGGAGGATAAGCGACACCACGGTTACACCTCCCGCCGATACTCTAAAGCGCTGAGTAGCGTGGCCGAGTCTGCATAGTCGAGTTCTCCACCGACCGGCATGCCATGGGCCAGGCGAGTAACCTTCAAACCGATTGGCCTAAGCAGCCTCGCCAGATAGAGCGCAGTTGCATCTCCTTCAATGGTTGGGTTTGTTGCCAAGATGATTTCCACAACTTCGTTCCCTGACAAGCGTTGCAGCAACTCCTTCACGCGAAGTTGATCAGGTCCCACGCCATCCATTGGGCTCAACAAGCCATGCAGTACGTGGTACTTCCCCTTATACTCCTGAATTCGTTCAAGCGCGGCAATGTCCCGCGGCTCGGCGACAACGCAAATCGTTGAGGGATCTCGGCGAGGACCCTGGCAGATCTCGCAAATTTCAAATTCGGAGATGTTCTGGCATTCCGCACAGAACCGAAGCTTCTGCTTTGCGTTCCGAATGGAATCAGCAAGTCGATTCGCCTCATGCTCAGTAACTCGCAGAAGATGGTATGCCAACCGTTGCGCCGACTTCGGTCCAACGCCGGGCAGTTTTTCAAGCTCGGCAATCAGTTCGGCTAGGGGGCGGGCAAATAGCATAGGTTTCTGGATGGCGAGGACGGTCCTCTCAAATGGCAAAGATGACGGTAGGGGAACCTGTCAAACCGGGATGAACCCGGAGCAAACTCCCCCAACCGTAATACCTATCACCACACCCTCGATTACGAGAATGCCACCGCCTTTTGTTAGCGACTAGAGCCCAGGAATTTCGGGCAAGTTCGGCATGATGCCCTGAACGCGTGAATTTCGAAGCTCGGTTGCCGAGTTGAATCCGTCACGAACAGCACTCACGATGAGATCTTCAAGGGCTTCGACGTCTTCTGGGTCCACGACCAACGGATCTATCGAAATCTTGAGAAGTTCACCTGTTCCGTTAAACAGTGCCTTCACTGGTCCTTTGTCAACAGCGATCCGCTCATTCGCCAGATCTTCTTCAAGGTTCTTGGCTTTCGCCATGGCCGATTGCATCTGCTGCATCATGCCGCCAAAGCCCTGCGGGCCGAAGTTTTTGGGCAATTTCATTTTGTGTTCCTAGCTCTCGGCGGGATTCTCGTTATCAATCTCTCCGACATCCGGAGACTTCCCGTTGCGTTGATTCGTTGGGTCTGCGCCAAACACCTGTCTGGCAAGCTGTTCGAGCTTCGATCCCTCTGCGGGCAATTCTACCGCGCTCGTATCATCTCGGCTTGCCTCTCGGCGACGAACTGTATGTTCTACCACCGTATTGGGGCCAAAATTCCGATGAACAGCCTCTTGTATTGCTGCTTTTACCTTAGGCCTTTCATTAACCCACTCGAAATTGATCTCAAGATCGAACTCGATAACAAGTCTGTTATCGATGAGTCGATCCGTCGAGCCCTCAAGCTTGAATCCGAGAGTCTTGGAAAGAACTGTCAGTTCTTTTACTGTCTTTCCCCAAGGGTCCGTCGAAGTCGCCGATGTGACAGGCGCAGAATTGTCGGCGGAAGTAACCGGTTCGGCAACCACTTTTGGTTCCGAAGGAGACGTGGGAGTGGGCGCGGGGGTATCTGGAGCGGCTGCCTTCGGCTTGGGGGCCGGCGCAGCTTGAACTGGGGCAGGTCTCGGTGCTGGGTGCTCGTGAGCGGGGGCTCGATGAGCAGGAGCATCTGGAATCTGTGACAGGCGCACCAATTCGGCTTCGAGCCACAACCTAGGTAGAGAGATGTCTCGAATCGCCTTATGGGCTTCAGCCAATGAACCGCGAAGCTTCAATATCGTCTCTCGGCCGATTCGGGATGCCATCTCATAGATCGCGGCTTCTCGTGTCGCCTCCGCTCCTGCTTCCAACGACACCTGGTAAGAAGCGCGGGTAAGGTCAGACAGCCGATACATCATGGAATCGAGAATGGCCCGGGGATCTCGTCCCAGCCGCGCCACTTGCGCCAGCAAATCCATGATCTTCGCGACGTCCTTATCCTTGATCGCGAGAAGGATGGCATCCACAACTTCTTCTGACACCAAGCCCAACTGGTCATAGACCTGTTGAAGAGTAATCGTTTCCTCGGCAGTCAAAATCGCCTGTTCCAGGAGCGTCAGCGCGTCACGATACCCACCGTCAGCCATGCGGGCAATCGCCGCGAGAGCGGCGGGCTCTGCCGAAATCTTCTCTGATTCAATGACATAGGACAAGCGACTGATGAGGTCCTGCATGCTTGCCCGGTGAAACTCAAACTTTTGGCACCGAGAGCGAATCGTCGGGGGAACCTTGTTGTATTCCGTCGTCGCCAGAATAAAAATAATGTGTGAAGGCGGCTCTTCGATCGTCTTCAGCAACGCGTCGAAGGCTTTAGGAGAAAGGTCGTGAACCTCGTCGATGATGTAGATCTTATAGCGGCAGATCATCGGCAAGTATTCGACCGACTCGACGATCTGTCTTCGAATTTCTTCGACACCGGATTCGCTGGCGGCGTCCATCTCGATGACATCCACGCAACTACCCGCCGTAATCGCTCGACAGATCTCACACGTGTCATCGGGCTCCGCACTGGGACCGTGCTCGCAATTCAGCGCCTTCGACAGTAAGCGCGCCGTAGATGTCTTTCCCGTTCCCCTGGGTCCTGTAAATAGGTAACTGTGGGCGATACGTCCGGAGGTGATCGCATTCTGTAGCGTCCGCACGACATGATCCTGCCCGAGGAGATCAGAGAAGGTCTGACTACGGTATTTCCGGTAAAGCGAGATGTAGGCCACAGTGTTGTCGCGAGATCACAAGTAGCCGTAGATTACCGATCATCTCGGAGTTCTGCGGACTTTCGAAAGAGGATTCCAGTCGCCGGGAATGGTGCGTCGCACAGAGAATCGACTTACCGCTGCTACCTTCCGGTCCTGACGGGATTCACCGACCTGCTGCCGCGCAGTTCCCGGCGGTCCACTGAGTTTAGCAGACCGCCGGGGGCGACTGGAACAAGGCGACTTAGCTTACTTGGTACCTGCACCCGAGCGCAACGAAGGGATCTTCAGGATCACGTCTTCGCCAGCCGAGTTATCAGGGCCAGTTTCAGCATAGTTCGCAGTTTTGACGATTGGAGCCTTATCGACCCACTCGCCATATCTCAAGATTTGGTCCTTCGTTAGCGTGAGCGATGTGAATACAACTCTCTGCCCGTTAGGTCGAATCTTGGTGTTGAGGAAGTTTTTGTCCGTCATTCCCTCGCCGCTCCATCCAAACTTATCCTGGATGTGGGGAGGAGCGCTTCGAGCATTGTAGTAGAACTCAAGGATGTACTTGTCTTTTGTGAATGGGTACATCGTCGGGTCCTTGCTCATGTCGACTTTCTTGTTGAAGCGGCGGTTCTTAACGAATAGCTGCTCCTGCATGAACGTCTGATCACGGGGAGGATCAAGATTCACAGAATCCTTGGCATCCCAGTCAAGCTCAGCACCATGAGCACCAGGGAAGTCTGCATCGCGCAGTACGACTCTGACACGAGTTCCAACCGGAAGAACGTTCCAAGTTCCCTCGAATCGAATGACGCGCGGCTCAACCACCGTCGCTTTCACGCTGAATCCAACATCGAATGGAGGGTTCACGTCGTAGCCTGTCAGGGTGTCCTTTCGTTGCATGGCTTGGTAGCCACGCTGAACCGAACGAACCAACATGTTGTCGAGGTTACTCTCCAACGTGTCTCTATTCTGGTGGTTCTGGAAGGCACCTTCCTTCTCGTACCGCTTCTCTGAATCGGTATACAACCGGAAGTAGGTGTCGATGCTCTTGTCAACTTCTCCGGCGCGCTGATAGGCCATTCCCAAAAGGTTCTTTCGAGCCGGCATCATGTCCGCCTTCGTCTGAGCCTGAAGGAACCACTTCACAGCGTTATCGTAGTCGTCGTCAATCTTGTGGTACCACAGCCAACCCTCTTCGAAGAAGAGTTCATAGGTATCTGGATTTTGCTTGCAACCTTCCTTGCCCAAAGCGAGTGCTGAAGGAAGATACCGACGGTCAGAGCGTTGCTCTTCGTCAGTGAAGTTGTAACCGATATGCCACATACCCGTCGCATACACGTCGATTTCGTTCGGGTCAAGCAAAGTGACCAAACGAATCAACGGAAGGATCGCGTCGTAGTTACCATTGTCGAAGAACGAGTCCGCCTTTACCCAGAGGATGCCAGCCGTAATCTCACGGAAACCCGCGAGAACGGCAAGGATCTGATCCGGCGACATGGCGCTCGACATGAGCTTTCCTTTTCCTGGGTTGAAGTCTCTCTTCCATTGCGGGAAGATGACCTTACGCTGCAGGAAACCCTGGCCAAGGATTGCCAACAAAAGCATTACAAGCAATATTGGGCTGCTTCTATGCTTCATGGATTAAACCTCTCGACGATCGAAAATCAGAATCGCGACAATGAGCAAGATGCTGATATACACCACGCCATAAACCGTAATTCCTAAGTAGTATCGACCCTCGTTTTGAATGACCGAGGTCGGGTTGATGATCGGGTTCTGAACGTTATAGTTGGCAAAGTTGGGCAGGAATGTGTTCACTCCCTTGGCAACTAACTTAACAAACGGCACCGTGTTCTGATTCTCTTGAAGAGTCTGGAACAACGGGTTAAAGAACGTACCGAGCAGGAACACGCCAATGGTCAAGAAGAAATTGACGAGAGGAGCGACGAACGTTGAGAAAAAGATTCCAACGGCTGCGAGCAGACACATTTGCACGAAGTACATCATGGGACCCTTCATAAGGTCAGCGACTTCACCAACATTCTTGCTCTGCTGCTGCAGGAAGAACACGAACGCCATAACCGCCGACATCATTGCCATCATCAACAGCAGTGAGAAAACGGCTCCGAGATACTTGCCGACAAGGAACTGCCAACGTTGAACCGGTTTGGAGAGGATCGTGTAAATCGTTCTCCGCTCAATCTCGTTGGGAATCATGTAAACGGTAAGGATGACTGCAATGATGCAGCTGACACCCTGCGTTACGCCGAGCATAAATCCACGAAGAACAGTTGTCTCCGATCGTGCCGACAGAATTCCTAGGCCGGGAGCAACGACGATAAACAATACGCCGATGAGCAAGATGACCAGCAGAACGCGCCTGCGGATCGCCTCGCCAACGGTGGTGGAAGCGATAGCTAGAATCGGTCTCAAGAATTTGCTCCTCGTGAAGACACCGTTTCTACAAAGAGGTCTTCGAGTCTCTTGCGTCTCGGTACCACGCTAATAACCCTACCTTTCTGCGACCGGATAGCATCAATGACGCTGTTCGGGTCGTTCTCTTCGGGCATGTCTAGCATGAAGCCGTTTGGCAACGTGCGGACATTGGCATCCGTAATCTTCATGTCGGAGAGCAATGCTTCTTGCACTCCTTCAACGACGATCTCAATTCGACCACCCTTCAACAGGTCCGTCAGCTTGCCTTGGGCGGCGATAACGCCGCGGTTGATGATCGCGACTCGGTCGCAAATCAACTCAACTTCGCTAAGCTCGTGGCTTGAGATAAAGACCGTTCGTCCTTCATCACGGAAGCTCAAGATCAAGTCTCGAATTTCGCGGTGAGCGATCGGGTCGAGACCACCAGTTGGCTCGTCTAGGAACAGTAGCTTGGGGTCATTTAACAAGCTTTGCGCCAAACCGACGCGCTGCTGCATACCCTTTGAGTACTGCGAAATCGTCTTCGTCATATCTCGGTGAAGGTTAACCTTCTCCAAAAGCTGAACGAATTTGTCCTTGTCCGTAATCCCAAAAAGCGAACCGTAGAACTTGAGAAGCTCTAGTCCCGTCATGTGCTCGTAGTAATACGGGCGCTCTGGCAGGTAGCTGATCAGACGGTGAACGTCCATATCTCCGATCTCTTTTCCGAGAACGAAGCCCTCTCCTGAGGTGGGGTAGATGATGCCCAAGAGCATCTTGATAGTAGTGGTTTTTCCAGCACCGTTAGGACCAAGAAATCCGAAAATCTCGCCCTCCTCTACGTGGAGGTCGAGATGATCGACAACATTGATCGTTCCGGCTTGTCGTGATTTATAGCTTTTCGTGAGCTGTTTGGTTTCGATGGCGGCGGCCAAGGGCTGCGCACCTCCCTAAGTAGGTTGGAATCGGAGTATACACCCTGGGCTAGGCTAAGCCGCCCCCAGGTTCAGTTCGCTGCTATATGCCGCACAAGATTCGCTCACTAACTCAATTGTTAACACTTTATTGATAATGGCTCCGATTAAGATTCGGCGATTAATTTGCGGCAACATAAGCAACATAAATCATCGCGAAACGGCAACCCGTCTCGCCTATACTTCAACCACGGTCAAGCGTCAAAAGTTCTCACCGTTCGAAGTTTTTTGAACATTTCGAAGAACAAGGTCTTGACACATGCCTAGCGGGAACGTGCTTTGCTCTCCTTTCAACGTTCCCGCTTTTTTTTGTGGCTTAAGGCAACCGTTTTGGTGCCTTGTTACATCGTTAGGTTTGATCCCTAAACGTAATAGATCCCGTCGAGCGCTCCCCACATTGCAGCAGAGAGAATTCCACACGCGGTTTTCGTTCGAGCGAACTCCTCGTCGCTCATCGCAGCAATATGCGACTTGAGGTCTTCGACTTCAGCATAGTCGCTGGCATGAACGACGAAGTACCGCTTCCCTTCCTCAGACAGAGGGTAATGCTCGTTGATTCCGTCAAGCTTGCTCTGCGCGGTGTTGGGTTGCTGCGCCTCGAATGCGAACAACGCTCCAACGGCTTCGACTTTCTTCGAGAACAGATTTCGGGCGGCAGTGACGAGTGTATCGGTTTGCACGCGAAGCGAAAGCGTCTCAAAACCCAAGGCACCACGAAAGTCGTCCCACAGAACCTCGTGCTCACGCTCTTCGTTCGCATAAACGGGCTCACCAATGGTGTCCCAACCGGCCGCGATCGTCGATATAAAGAGTCCGTACTCTCCTGAGTAGTCCACAAGCTTAGTCAGCGGCAATGTGCCTGCCCGCCACTCCTGATAAAAAGGGTGGGTGTTCAAATCGTATAGGGCGATGATCGCTTCTAATTCTGCAACTCTACTCATAACGGTTCAACTGTTCAAAACAATAAACCACACTGTACCAAGGCCGTCCTGGTTTCTGCACCGTTAATCGCTCAAGGCGAGTTCGCACATCATTTCGACGCCAGTAGAGATCGCATCATCGTTAAAATCAAACTCTGGTGAATGAAGGTTTGGATAACTGTCCCGGCCTTTTGGTCGGATACCCAAGAAGAAGAACGCGGCTGGAATCTCCAGCCCATAGAAGCTAAAGTCTTCGCCACCCATGGACGGATGAGGTTCTTCGTGCACGAACGATTCTCCCAATGTCTGACGAGCTACCCGCCGAAACCGCTCCGTGGCGCCTGGATCGTTGTAGGTAACAGGATAGGCCCCCGTCCACTCGACGGAAGCAGTTGCTCCAAAAGCCAACGCAACGTTTTCAGCAATCTCGCCAATCCGACGAATTCCCAGATTGTTCGTGACGTCATTCAGTGCCCGTAAGGTCCCATGCAACACCGCCGTTTCAGGGATCACGTTATGTGCCACGCCGGCAACGATTTGACCGATCGTTACAACAATCGACTCGAGAGGATTCGTGGATCGAGATGCGATCGTTTGGAGTGCCGTCACCATGTGAGCTGCAACGACAATCGGATCAATCCCGAAATGCGGATAGGCAGCGTGCGAACCTTTGCCCCGAATTCGTATTACAAACTGACTGGCTGCCGCCATGAGTGGGCCCGTTCTTGTGCTGACATGTCCCAATTCCCCGGCTGGATAGCCATGCAGACCAAAGATGATATCGGCCGGCTTACCTATGATTTCACCCTTAAGTGCGCCTTCTTGACAGAGTCTCTGACCACCTGCACCACCCTCTTCCGCAGGCTGGAATACAAACAGAACATTATTGGGTCTTTCTGCGAGATCTTTGAGAACACCCGCGGCAGTCATGAGGATCGTGGTGTGACCGTCGTGGCCGCAGGCATGCATGACCCCATCGGTCGTCGATTTGTAAGGCAAACCAGTATTCTCAAAGATTGGTAAGGCGTCCATGTCAGCCCGTAGCGCAACCGTTCGCGCCGTTTCAGGATTCACTGTGGCGGGCAACCACCCCAGAACCCCCGTCCCTCCTGCCAATCCACCTTTGAAATCGATACCGCATTCTGCTAATCGCCGTTGAACGATTCCGCTGGTTCGATGCTCCTTGTATCCCAACTCCGGATGAATGTGCAGATCATGCCGAGTTGAGATGGCGATGGGAAGAGCGGATGCAACACTGCTACGGAGGGGAGGCATGGCACATATCCTACCATTCACGGTCAAAACGAAAAAGACCCGCTGGAAAACCTCCGCAAGGAGGTTCCAACGAGTCTCTTCTTTTCGATATTTTTAGTGATTAACGGGCCGCGCGTGCAGCTTTAATGCGACTGACCGCTCGTTCCACTTCAAGCACGGCATCCATACTATCGACCGAGCTATCCTCACCACGAAGTGCCTTGCGAGCTTCTTCAAGGTGAGCTTCTGCACGAGCGATGTCGATGTCCGTCGCTCGCTCTGCCTCGTCGGCGAGAATGGTTACCTTCTCACCTTGGATCTCGGCAAAGCCTCCGCCTACGTAAATGTAGTGGCGGTTCGTTGTCGAGTCGGTGTACTCCACCAGGCCAGGTCGAAGCGCGGCAATGAGCGGAACGTGCCCATGCCAAATTCCGAAGTACCCTTCGGTACCTGGAGCGATCAGAGAATCAACCTTCTCTTCCACTACCGACTTGTCCGGTGACACCACCGAAAGTAAGAACTGTGTCGCCATTTGCTTAGGCGCCTACCGCCTGCAGCTTCTTCGCCTTCTCACGGACGTCGTCGAGACCACCGCAGTAAGCAAATGCCTGCTCAGGAAGGTCGTCGAGGTTTCCGTCTACGAGTTCCTTGAATGCGGAGACCGTCTCGTCGATCGTTACGTAGCGGCCAGGGTTACCCGTGAACTGCTCTGCAACGAAGTTCGGCTGAGAAAGGAATCGCTCAATCTTTCGAGCTCGACCGACCAACGTCTTGTCGTCGTCCGAAAGTTCGTCGATACCGAGAATTGCGATGATGTCCTGCAATTCCTTGTACCGCTGAAGCGTCTGCTGAACTCTTCGAGCCGTTTCGTAGTGCTCTTGACCAACAACGCGTGGGTCAAGGTTCTTCGAAGTGGACTGGAGCGTATCAACCGCTGGGTAAAGACCCTTGGAAGCGATACCTCTATCGAGATAAACATAAGCGTCCAAGTGGGCAAACGTTGTCGCTGGAGCTGGGTCAGAAGGGTCGTCAGCAGGAACGTAGACCGCCTGAACCGAAGTGACCGAACCTTTCTTGGTTGAAGTAATTCGCTCTTGAAGGCCGCCCATTTCAGTAGCCAGCGTTGGCTGATAACCTACAGCGCTAGGCATACGTCCAAGAAGAGCCGAAACCTCGGAACCCGCCTGAACGAATCGGAAAATATTGTCGATGAAGATGAGAACGTCTGTTCCAACCTCGTCGCGGAAGTACTCGGCCATGGTGAGCGCGGTAAGTGCAACGCGAAGACGTGCTCCAGGTGGCTCGTTCATTTGACCGAAGACCATAGCCGTCTTGTCAATAACGCGCATCATCTTGCCGCTCGCGTCCTTGAACTCGGTTTCCTTCATTTCGCGCCAGAGGTCGTTACCTTCGCGGGTTCTTTCACCCACACCAGCAAACATCGAAACGCCAGAAGCTTCAACAGCGATGTTTCGGATGAGCTCTTGGATAAGAACCGTCTTACCGAGACCTGCACCACCGAAGAGACCGATCTTTCCACCCTTGTTGAACGGGATGAGAAGGTCAACAACCTTCAGGCCCGTTTGAAGCAACTCGACCTTTGTCGACTGCTCATCAAACCCTGGAGGTGCACGGTGAATAGGAAGTCTCTTGACGCCAGTGACTTCACCTTCGTTGTCGATGGGCTGGCCAAGCACGTTGAAAACGCGACCTAGCGTAACATCGCCGACAGGAACCGTGATCGGTCCTCCAGTATCGACAACGTCCATCCCACGGATCAAACCGTCGGTAGAGGCGAGAGCAACCGTACGAACGATGTCGTCACCCAGATGTTGGGCAACCTCGCACGTAATATCGATCCCCCGGGCAACGTCCGTAATTTGTACGGCGTTGTAGATCCCTGGAAGCGAATCGGTCGGGAAGCGACAGTCAATGACTGGGCCCAAAACTTGGATAACTTTGCCGATACCGGGCATGCTAGAAGAATTCCTCCGAAAGCGTGAATCTATGGTAGGTAGTCCCACCAAACGCGGCAGATTATACCAGTCATCGGACAGTCTTGGGGGAATCAAATACTTTTATCATTTCGTCCGAACTCCACAATTTAGGGCAGATTGCCCTTTGTTTGGCAATCTGCCCTAAATTGGGCCGTCTCACCGACTGTTTTCCTCTCCATCTGCAACCCTGCTTTTGGACTCGCGTGTATAATTGCGTCAACCTGATAGGGGATTTCTGGGACAACCGATGAATCGATTTTTCAACTGGATAAAGGCACTTTTCAACCGGGGAATGGACAGGGTCGAGAGCCCAGACATCATGCTCGACCAAGCTCGCCGTGATATGCAGGGCGCACTCATCGCCAATCGCGAGAAGGCGGTTCAGGCAATCACGCAGAAGAACCGGCTTCAGGGCATGCTTGACGAGTCCCAAAAGAAGTCGGCAGAGCTCGAAGCCCGAGCAACGATGGCACTGAAGCAAGGCGATCGAGATCTTGCCACGCAGTTCATGCGCGAAAAGATGAACAACGATGCCTCGGTCACCACGCTGAAGCAGTCGTATGAAAGCGCTGCAGCCACGGTGGACCAAGTCAAAGTGGCCATCAAGCGTCAAGAAGAGGAAGTTCGGAAGAAGACCGCCGAAGCCCTTGCCCTTAAGGCGCAGTGGAAGCAAGCTCAGATTCAGAACTCCATTTCCAAGGCTCTCGATGGATTGACCTTTGAGAACCAGTTCGAAGGCTTTGGCGCTGCCCAGGAGAAAATCCGAGAAGCCCAGAGCGAAGCAAGCGCACGACAAGAGATGTTTGGTTCTTCGCTTCAAGGCAAGATCCTAACCATGGATGACAAGGCTCGAGACCTGGAAGCAGAAAGCGAACTCGATAAGCTTGAAGAGCGACTCGGACTCCGGCCCGCTCCAGCTCCTACGGTCGCTCCAGACCTAACACAGTCCGTTGGCGTCGGTGGAGGCACACCAGCTGCCCCTGGCGCTCCTGCAGCGGGTGTTAGCGCAAGCGAAGCCGAGAAGCAACTCGAAGAGCTTGAGAAGCGACTGAACTCAAACCAGTAGAGAAATCAGGCCGCTGATGCCGATAGCAAACGTTGGTAGACGTCGTAGGTTGACGACTCCATCGCAGAAACGCTAAAGACATCAGCGGCCCTTTTTTGTGCCGCTGATGCCATAGAAGCGCGTAGTTCGGAGTTGGTCAGCAGTTTAGAGATTTCTCTCGCCAACTCATCTGGATTTTTCGCAGGGACGAGAATTCCGCAGTCAGGAGTAATGACTTCAGGAATTCCACCAATATTGGTGGCCACCGTAGCGAGGCCCTGAGCCATCGCTTCAACAAGTGCAATCCCCATTCCCTCTTTCAGAGAAGGAAACACGAATAAATCCATCCTCGTCAGGAATGTCTCGATATCGCGCCGATAGCCCACAAAATGAACGTTGTCGGCAACTCCGAGTTCGTCCGCGAGGGCTTTGCAGGGCTCAACCCCAATCCCATCACCGACGACGAGATACGAAATAGTTGGGAAATCACGTTTGAGAATCGCGACGGCCCGGATCGCGTTGTCTATCCCCTTAAGCGGCGTCACCCTCGCAACAGTGCCAAGCACAGGAAAAAGGTCACCCTCGCTTCGCACCTGGCCTGGTTCGCCGACGAGCTCGTACCCGTTGTAGACGACCGACACGATTTCGGGCTTCACTCCCTGGGAGACGAGATGTCGCTTGATCTCCTCGGAAACCGCAATCATGTGAGTTGCCGCCGCGAACGAGATCTTGCTACTCATGCCATGCACAGTGGCTACCGATGGCAATCCTGCCGCACGGGCTGCCAGACAGCCATTCACGCTCGAAGTCGAAAGGTGGGTGTGAATGATATCGTAGCCACGGTCTCGCATCAATCGGCGCATTCGAAGAATTGCGAGGGGGTCTACTTTTGCTCTGACTTTTGTCTCGTGGACCGTAAAGCCCATCTCCCTAACCTGTTCTCCAAACTTCTTCCCGGCAAAAGTGAGAAACTCCACCGTATGGCCCGCTTCACGTTGGGCTTTGGCAAGAACGAGAAGGCTTTGGACGGCACCGTAAACAGCCTGACTTGCGCTGCAAACTTGAAGGATCTTCAGTGGACGCCTATCGTCCATGGTTGGGGCCTCTTAACAACTTCATCGCAAACACAGGTACAGACGTGTCACGACGAACGTTGATGCGCCTCAACGCAAATGGATTCGTATCCTCAGTGTTTTGACCCTTCTCAGTGGAGCACGCCAGTCGATATCCAGCTCGCTTCACCATATCGCACACCTCTGGAGTTTTCCTTCCATACGGATAGCAAAATGTGTCGATTTCGAAGGGGAGTTCCTTCTCCAGCTTCATCTTGGAGCCTTCGATCTGGTGCCACGCCTCGGCCGCAGAAACGGCCTGCAAATCGGCATGATCAAGAGTGTGAGAACCAAATGCGGTCCCTGCCGCCTTCGCCTCAAGAATCTGCGGAACGTCCATCAAGCGTTCTTCGACATCACCGTGTTTGGTATCCCAAGCATTCGTTCCGCCAAGTTGGTTGGCAACGAGAAAGACCGTGGAAACGAATTTGTACGTACGCAAGATAGGGAGCGCATTCGTCAGGAAATTCACATATCCGTCGTCAAAAGTAATAACGACCGGCTTCCGTGGCAATTTCGCACCAGGGTTGTAGAGGGAATTCAAAGGGACGGCTGAGTAGCCCATTGCCGACAAAACGGCCATCTGTTTCCGGAAAAGGGCGGGACTGACGTAGTGCCCTTGCACCGTGGACCGCCGATTAAGGCGTTCGACTTTGTGATACATCAAGATGGGAATGCGGAACGTTTGCGACATGCCTTGTTAGCGGGCCGACCGAAGCTTGAGCCTATTTACCCTGCATTGTGCCATCAATCTCGGCTCTAAGCTTGTGAGAGCTTACTTATCTTTGGGTTTAGCAGCCGAACGCCGCATTTTACTACGGACCTCTTTTTCGCGAAACATCGCTTGTTTGACCATAAAGGCGCCAAACAGAATCACGGCGGTGACGAGCAGTAAGGCGAAGCACACAAGCATGACGCCCATTGGGCTCTGAAGTTTGTCGAATCCAGCATGCTCCATAGAAGAGTCAGGTTACCCGTCCGTGAGATCGTCAAACAGAGAGGTTGGCGACCAATTCATTAAGGAAAAACTCGCAATCTGTCACTAATCCAACGGCTTGGTGGGTTCCGCGATCGGTAAGTTTGATCACGGTGTCGGAGTCACTGTCAACACAGTACGTCTTCGCCGAGGCGGGCAAAATGTTTCCGACCGCCACACTATGCAACGTGGTTGCAACCATCAAGCACACACCGACGCCGCCGATGAACTTTCGCATCGTATCTTGAGCGAGCACGTTGTCTGTGATGACATCGGGCAATGGACCATCATCGCGAATCGAACCACAAAGCACAAACGGAATTCCGCGTGTTACACAGGTGTACATCACGCCACCATTGATCAACCCAGACTTGACCGCTTCGGCAATGGATCCTGCCCGTCGAACCTTGTTGATAGCTCTTAAGTGATGTGTATGTCCGTGAGGCCCACTACTGCCCGTTTTGAGATCCACTCCGAGAGACGTGCCGAGCATGTTCGCCTCAATGTCGTGAGCAGCCAGTGCATTGCCAGCAAAGAGAACATCGATCCAACCATCGGACACCAAGCGCGCAAGCAACGGGGCCGATCCGCTGTGAATAATGGCTGGACCGCCCACAAACAGAACTTTCTTTCCTTCAACTTTCGCTTTTCGAATGGCTTCAGCCGCATGGGCAATCATCCGACGCTTCGGTCGCTCGCTGCTGACGTCGTTGCTCATGAACCGAAACTCTTGGTCGTCGCGTTGCTCTTCATCGAGAGGCGTGATTCTGACTCCGCTGAAACCAACGACCAATCGATCGCCCTTGCGCACACTGTGCATGGCGCAGGTCGCTGCATTCCAAGTCTCACCCTGCTTCCAAACACGAATCCCGCAATCCATCTCGACGTTCTCGACCTCAATCCACTGGTCGTCCAGCAGTATGTGGGTCGTGAAATTCGTGGTTGAATAGAATCCATCGGGGAGGACGCCATCCATATCGGCCTCGGCCAAAACGACCTCATCCAGGTTAAAGGTCGCCCCATGTTCCTCACACGCCTTCAACGCAGACCGCATCGTCTGAAGGTCCGGTGCCGTAAGAAAGAGTTCGATGAGCGAGGGCTCAGAAGAATACTCACCCACGCGGAACTTACGGATCTGAAATCCAATTCCAAAATGGTTCAGAAGGTCCAAGACTTTTGCTAAGGAGTTGCTGTCGAGCAGATCCCCACTCAAGCTGAGACGTTCAGTAACCATTTGTCGAGTGTACCGATAGCCGTCGGTGACGATTAGGTGCCAGAAAGCACTAATCGTTCAGATTCGTCCTTGGCCTCGATATGGTCCAAGACTTCTGCGGCCAGAAAGGTGGCATTCACGATCGAAGTGTCATCGTTGGCACGAAATTCAACGCGAAGCACTTCCTTGAAGCAGTGCAAGAGGAGAAATCCGTTTTTGAGCGTCAACTGAAGTGCCCCACCTCGCGAAACGCATTCCTTAAGGTAGGAAGTTGGGCAACTTACCGAGGAAAGATGGCTTACGCGCCCCGTATTGCAGAGATTTGAGAGATGGAGCACGCAAGAATCCGGCCCGCGATGCGCGAGCAATAACCACCGGGTCGGATCGTGCTGTCCGTTCTCCCAAAGATAAATTTTTCGATCTGCCACTTCAATTCGAGTACTTGCGAATCTTTTCCGTTGGCGAGAACTCGATCACCAACAGAATAGTTTCGTTCCTTGACTCGACGCTACTTTAACATGCTTTCTTAAACAACCTTGGCTCACCCTAAGTGCTTGCGCGGAACTCAGCATCTTTACGAATAAGGTACTGCTTGCTTTCCCGAGGGCAAGTGCGCCACAACTATCTCGGAATGCAAACTCCTGAAGAGCTTCGACAAGCCGCCACTCTCGAGATCGAAGGCGCCAGTTCATCTGCGCAGCTTCGTGACATCGAACAGCGCTACCTAGGAAAGAACGGTTCGATCCCTGGTTTGATGAAGCTTCTTGGCGGGTTACCCAAGGAAGATCGCCCATCATTCGGTCAGAGAGTCAACAGCAGCAAAGCCGAAGTTGATGCCCTGCTCGCTTCAAAGCAATTGTCTGTAAGAAGTCTGGAGCAGGCTGCCCAATTCGAAGCTGAACGTATCGACGTGACGATGCCGGGTGAGCGCCCCCGCATCGGTCAGGAGCACATCCTTCAACAGGCCACGAACAAGATCAAGCGCGTCCTAGGCGGCATGGGGTTCCGGTATATGGAGTCTCCAGAGCTTGAGGAGTTTCGATACAACTTCGAAAACCTCAATTACCCGCCCGACCATCCCGCGATGGATGATCAGGACACGTTCTACATCGATGACACTCATCTCCTGCGGACCCAGTGCACGGCACTCCAAGGCCGAGTCTTCGAGACAACTCCGCCGCCTCTTCGCGTGTTCACAGTCGGGCGAACCTTCCGTAATGAAGCTGTTGATCGAACTCATGGTCACACGTTCCACCAAGTCGACTGCTTCATGATCGACGAGGGTGTTTCAATGGCCCATCTCAAGGGAACACTGGGTGTGTTTGCGCGGGCAATGTTTGGTGACGAGGTATCCGTTAGGTTCCGACCAGATTTCTTCCCTTTTGTCGAACCCGGTGTTGACTACGCGATTTCGACTCCAAAACTGTTTAACGGTAGATGGGTTGAACTCGGTGGCGCGGGATTGATCCATCCCAATATTCTCGAAAAATTCGGGATCGACTCAGAGCGGTACAGCGGCTTTGCCTTCGGCTTGGGTGTTGAACGAATTCCGATGATGGCGTACGGCATCGATGACCTTCGCCAGTTCCTAGAGAACGATTTGAGATTCTTGAATCAGTTCCAGTTTGAACCATTGCCCAACCCGGTCCCTACGCTTGCGGATCAGTTAGCACGGCTCCAGCCCGCGCTGGAAACGATCACAAGTAGCCTTCACCTACACCATTGAGCAAGATCGGTCCCGCAGACTGCCAATGAGTACACGCTAAACAGCCATACTCAATTCGATGACGCGTATCCTCGCCGCTGCTGATATTGGCAGCAATACTGCTCACTTGCTTGTTGCCGCAACCGATGGCAACCTTGTGATGCGAATCGATAACTTCAACGAGTGGATTCCCTTGGGTGAGGTTGTCGCTCGAACCGGAGAGATACCCAAAGAAATCGTTCAGCAACTTGTCCAGGCCGTCAAAGAGTTCAGACGAATAGCTAGCGCAAAACAGGCTGAATCCCTTTACGTTTTTGCCACCGAGGGGATGCGTTCTGCCCTCAATCACAAGGCAGTCCTAAAGAAGATCCTGGTTGAAACCGGCGTAAAGGTGGATGTTATTTCCCCTCGTCGAGAAGCTGAATTGAGTCTTTCTGGAATTCTTCTCGACACCAAAAACTACGGTGCTCAGATGATGTTTGAAGTGGGCGGCGGAAGCGCCCAAATCGGCAAGGTCACAAAGAATAAGCTGATCGAAGAGGAATCGCTCCCTCTTGGAACAGGCAGAATTATCGCGGAATCGGGACTTCGCAATCCGTGCCCCGACTACGCCCTCAGCGCAGCCGTGAACTACATCGACTCCATCCTCGCCAAAGCAACGGTGGAGGGATCTGCCTCCATCGGTGTTGCGAGCGGAGGTGTTGGACGAGGTTTATGGCGTGCACTCCACCCCGATAGCGAAAAAGTCATCGCGTTGGAAGAACTGGACTACATCGTATGGTCGAGTTCTCGCCTGCCAACCGATAGAATCGTAGCTCGATTTGGCGTCAAGCAGAAACGTGCCAGCACACTGTTGCCGGGAGCGTTGGTATATAGCGCGCTTATGCGAAAATACGGCCTGCGCGACCTAGCAATCAGCGAATTTGGTATTCGCGAGGGTGCCGTTCTGGAGATGGCATCAGGGAAAATCTAGTTGTGCCTCGCTTGAAGCCGCCTGCCGATATTGCATCAAGTCGCTACATGAACCGCGAGCTAAGTTGGCTGCAGTTCAATCGTCGTGTGCTTGAGGAGGCTGCCAATCCACTAAACCCTCTTCTTGAGCGGTGTCGGTTCTTGGCGATCTTTGAGTCCAACCTGGATGAGTTCTACATGGTTCGCGTCAGCGGCCTTATCGAACAATTTGAAAGCGGCGTGCTGGAACTCTCACCAGATGGACTCAGTCCGAATGAGCAGCTTCACGTCATCTACGAGGCCGCGGCTCCCCTCCGGCGACGCTGCGCCACCGTCTACGCCGAGCAGATCAAACCTCAACTTGAGCGTAGCGGCGTGTTTCTGCGCCGATATGAGGAGCTGAACGAAAAGCAAAAGAAGGAGATGCAAGCGTTCTTTGAGCGCGACGTCTTCCCTCTCTGCACCCCGCTCATCCTGCATCCAACCCCGACGGTTCCGTTCATATCCAATCGAAGTTTGAACCTTGCCGTCGAACTGCGAGACAAAGGGACCGACACGCGCCTCGCTCGCGTCAAAGTCCCAACCGTTATTCCTCGACTGGTGCGCATTGGCAAACGCAAAAACGAATTCGTCTTGCTCGAAGAAGTCATCGCAAACAACATGCAAGCCCTGTTCCCAGGAGTCGAAATCTTGGGTTCCTACTGCTTCCGAGTTATTCGAGACGCGGACGTCGAAATCCGAGAGCTTGAAGCCGCCGACCTGATCGCGACCATTGAAGAGACCTTGAGGCTGAGGCGATTCGGCGACCCCGTCATGCTTCAGTACAACCCGTCCATGCCGACCAACGTGCGCAAGCACCTCATGTCGATGCTCAAGTTGGACGAAGAAGATGTCTTTAGTCTCTCAGGAATTCTTGGCATGGAAGTCTTTCACGAGTTGGCCAAGATCGACAAACCGGGCCTACGCTTCCCTCCTCATCCGCCTCATGTAGCCGAGAATCTGTCGACATCTGCTGGGTTGTATGAAGCTATCTCCAAGGGTGACCTTTTGGTCCACCACCCCTATGATGGATTTCGCACGGTAGAAGCGTTTGTTGGCTCGGCCGCCACCGACCACGACGTCGTTGGCATCAAACAAACGATGTATCGCATGGGAAGTGAATCTCCTATCGTAGAAAGCCTTCAAGATGCCGCGGAAGCAGGCAAGCAAGTCGCCGCGATGGTAGAACTGAAGGCTCGCTTCGACGAAAGCAATAATCTCGTCTGGGCTCGAGCCCTTGAGCATGCTGGCGTTCACGTCACCTACGGCTTTCCCGAGATGAAGACGCATTGCAAGTTGTGCTTGGTTGTCCGACGTCACGGTAAGAGCATGCGGCAGTACGCCCATGTCGGCACCGGGAACTACAACCCAGGAACAGCCCGCGCCTACACCGACCTTGGCCTATTCACTTGCGACGAAGCGATGACGCAAGACATCTCCGAACTGTTCAATTATCTAACGGGCTTCAGCAAGCAGACGCGCTATCGAAAACTTCTGGTGGCACCGCTCAATCTCCGAGAAGGCATCTTGCAGAGAATTCGAAACGAGATCCCCACCGCGAAGAAAGCTATTCCAGGCCGGATTATCTGGAAGCTAAACGCATTGGTCGACCCCGAAGTGATCGAAGCCCTTTATGAGGCAAGTAATGCAGGGGTTCAGATAGACCTGATTATTCGAGGCGTATGCTGCCTTCGACCCGGCGTGCCTGGAATGAGTGAAAACATTCGAGTCATGAGCATTGTTGGGCGATTCTTGGAGCATAGCCGCGTGTATTACTTCGAACGCGGTGGCAAGCCCGACGTTCTGATTGGAAGTGCCGATGCAATGCGACGAAATCTGGATCGCCGAATCGAGGTGCTTGCTCCGGTTGAGAGTCCCAAGCTCGTTGAGCATATTCGAGACCGCATCCTCTATACGTGCCTTAAAGATAACGTTCAGAGTTGGGATATGGATGCCAGCGGCAACTACACGCGACGTCAAGTCCAAAAGGGCCAGAAGGCGTTCGACTCTCAGAAGTGGTTTATGAGCCACCCTGCGAGCAAGGACATCGTTTCGGCTGCTATTCCGGCGAAAGCAAAGGCTGCTGCCAAAACTTAGCCTTCTTTTAGCCCCGTATTTGCCAGGCTCTCCACGATCTGTTTTTGGAACATGAAGAACACGATCAGCACAGGGACAATCGACATCACTGCTCCTGCCATCTGCACGTTTTCCTTACCTTGGAATCGGCCCTGAAGCATCGCGATCACAAGCGGCAACGTGAACTTCTTCTCATCCTGAAGAATGATCAGCGGTCCGAGAAAACTGTTCCAGGACCCTAAGAAGGTAAAGATCGCCAGGGTTGCCAAAAGTGGCTTTGACAATGGCATGACCACCCGCATAAAGATTCCCCATTCCGGAAGACCATCCATTTTCGCAGCGTCGATAAGGCTATCGGGGAGTTTCTGAATGAATTGCCTACTCAGAAAGACGCCAAAGACTCCGGCAAGCCCAGGAACGATTAGAGGCAACCAAGTATCCAGCCATCCGAAGTCCCGAAAGAGAAGGAAGCCAGGGACCATCAATACTGTTCCCGGAATCATCATCGTCGCCAGCAGAGACACGAACATGAAGTCCCGCCCGGGAAACTGGTGCTTGGCGAAGGCATATCCCGCCAGTGGGCAAAGAATCATGCTGCCAATTGTCGACAACAATGCGACGAACAGACTGTTTAACGCGGAAGACAAGAACAACGACCCTTTCAGCAAGTCGTGGTACGGGTCAGTCGTCGGTCGATGTACGACCAAACTAATCGTCGGCTCAGACACCTCTTTGAGTGATTTGATCGACGTGATAATCATGTGGTAGAACGGCAGGGCCATCACCACCGCGAAAACGGCGAGGAGCGCGTAGGTGAATGTGAGTTGGGTGCGACTGGGTCTCATGCCATATCCTCCTTGCCTCGGAACAACCTCAGCTGCACAAGGGAGAACACGAGGATGATCGCGAAAAGGATGTAGGCAATCGCCGTGGATTTGCCCATCTCGAATGTTTCGAATCCTGTGTGATAGACAAGCGGCACCATCGTCATTCCCGAACTATTGGGTCCGAACTTCGCTCCCGCCTCTCCGGCGCCACCTCCCAACACGTAAATCGGTTCGAATACCTGGAACCCTCCGATCACACCGAGAATACAGATAAAGGCAAGTTGCGCTCGAATACCTGGCAAAGATATCGAGCGGAATCGACGAAATACACTCGCTCCATCGACAGCTGCTGCCTCGTAGAGCTGCTGCGGAATCTGCTGCAAGCCCGCCAGAAATATCAGGATATTGAACGCCAATCCCTGCCAAACCGCAACGGCAATGACGCAGTACAAGAACGACCGTTCGGAATGCAGGAACTGAACCGGGTCCCGCACAAGATGCAAATTGATGAAGAGCGAGTTCAGCCACCCCTGGTTCGAGCTCAAAAAGAGCTGCGTAAAGATCAGCGCAATGGACACGATGCTCGTCACCATCGGGGAGAAATAGAGGAACCGCCAATACCGCTGGGCAACGATCTGCTGATTCAGCAGCCATGCCAACGGAAGCGAAATTCCGATAGAGATGGGCAGCGAAATGAACAGAAACAGTGCAGTTCTCGCAATGCTCTTATACAAATCGCCTGAAGAAATGACCTCAGAGTAGTTATTGAACCCCGCCCAGATTGCGGACGACAACGGGAGAACGGGATGATATTGCGTGAACGAAAGGTACAAGGCCGTCGCTGCCGGAACAAAGATGAAGACCACTGCCGCGACGACCGGCGCTGCGATAAATGCATAAGACGCCCAGTGCTTGCGGTATTTCGGAACGAACGCCACGATGCTGGCCAGAAGTCCCAAGAACAACGCGGCAATCACCTTGATAATGGTCAGAACGCTGCTCTGTTGTTCGAAGCTGTTGAGGTTATTGATCACCCTGCCAAACCGGTGATCCCAAGATTGAATGGCTTTCTCAATGATGGCTGTAGCCTTGGGGGCTGCTTTTCCATACTCTTGGTGCAGTCTCTCATCGATCCGCTGCTGAATTCCCGCCGATTCGTCGGGGAATTTGCCTTGCGAGAAACTTTGGATGAGTTCCCACCGTGACATCCCGTGCTTTCCAGCAACCGCACTATATTGGTCGATGATGAACGTGCCCATTCTGTCGATCACGTCGGCCTCCAAGATGCCCGCATCCGATGAACCGTGAACGGGAGGAAGGGTGGTGAGACTTGGCATCGCTTGTGCGAGAGTCTTCTTCAATTCTAGGACGGAAGCCACTTCTGGCCGTGCCCAGAAGGCGTCGGTTTTGGGTTGCCACATATCAACGAGAGGTGAAACTTGGAAGCTTGAGTCGATCTTGCGATTGGCGTGATCGACGATCATTGCCTCTTGTGCCTCCGTGCTGTACAGGTACTTCAGCCACTCGAACGCCTCTTTCTTGTGCTTCGACTTGCGGAAGATGACGTAGGTCGTTCCACCGACAATATTGAATGCCTTTCCGTCTTCTGCCTTCGGCCACGGAACAACCGCCCATTTGCCATCGATCTCTGGATCGGCAACTTTCAGTTGGAGGTAGAAATTGGGCTGCTCGATCACCATCGGGACGCCGATTTTAGGATCGTCCGACTTGAACATGCCCGCGACACGGTCGCCTTGGTCGGTGCCGGGTGCGTCGTAGGAATTCCATAGGTTCAGCGCACGATGGACGGCATTGAGATACTTGGGATTCATCCAATCGACTTGCACCGAGTCGTTCGCCTTTACCGTCAAACCGGGTAAATCGTAGGGCATCGAATAGATGGCCATAGCCCACTGAGCCTTTGCTGTGAACCCAAAGTAATAGTGATAACCCGATGCCGCGAGTTTCTGAATCGTCTTTTCAAGTTCCGCCCAAGTCTTTGGAGGTTCCAGCCCAAGCCGTGTAAAGGTGTCGGTTCGGTAAAAGACGGCAAGTGTCGACATCTCTGCAGGAACCCCAAACAGCTGTCCACGCCAGGTGCAGATAGGAAGGAGGTTCGGAAAGATGTGAGACTTGAGTTCGTCGATCTCCTTCGGGAATTCCTTGTTGAGATCCACCAAACCACCAACACTGCCGTAATCCATGGGACCACCGAGGTTGGTCGCTCCGATGTCGGGAGGAATGCCCGCCGCCATCGATGTGAAGTACTTGGTAGCGAAGTTGCCCCAACTCAGCGGTGTGATGTGGACGTCGATGCCAGATTTCTTCTTGAAGTTCGCCGCGATGCGCTTGAACATCAAGACATCGTCATCACTCCCGGTGACCGCCCAGAAGTCGATAGATTTTTGGGCATGCGCCAAAGGCATCACGCAGGTCAGCGCAACGAGTGTCAGAAATAGCCTAGAAAGGATTTGTTTGATTATCGCGTTCACCTTTGAACCGGACCCCTGAATCCTAGCATAGGTTTTACGCAGGAACAACTAGTCTTGATCGCGAACCATACTGCGATATGTTTTGCATTACTCTAAGACGAGTCCTGCTAGCCGGCATCGTAGCCGCAGTGGGGATTCAATCAGCGTCGGCGCAGGTTCCGCAAGATCTAGCAGACAAGAAGGATTTCAAGGCTTTTCGGTCGTCTAGTACGGACCCTAATCTCCACAACGGCGATGCTCGCCACATGAATCCAGGTGAGACTCTCACCGTCGCAGATATCAAAGGTAGCGGCCGACTGACCCACCTTTGGTTCACGATCGCAGCCAAAGACAGCGATCATCTGCGAGAGATGATCTTGCGCATCACATGGGACGACGCCAAACGCCCCGCCGTCGAGTGCCCAATCGGTGATTTCTTTGCTCAGGGCCCAGGCAAGTACGTCGAGTTCCAAAGCTCGCCGGTTTCAGTGGGTGGCAGCATGGCCCTCAACTGCTACTGGCCGATGCCATTCAAAAAGCATGCCGTCATCACCGTGACCAACGAAGGCGCGGGTGAGGTTTATGCCCTTTACTACAACCTCGACTACCGGCTCGATCGCTCGCAGAGGGATGTTCGATACTTCCACACTCAGTACCGCAACTTCTTCCCGGCCCCCAAAGGTGTGCCTCTTACGATCTGCGAATCGAAAGGTAGCGGACACTTCGTCGGCACGATCGTCACCGTCCTCGCCAATAGCGATGGCTGGTGGGGTGAAGGTAACGACAACTGGTTCGTCGATGGCGCCACCAAGCCAACCATCAGCGGAACTGGAACCGAAGACTACTTCTGCGGCGCGTGGGACTTCGGCCACACCTTCCAAACTCCGTTCTTCGGCGTCACCTACTACGATAACAAAGACTTCGGCGGCGAAAAGCGCGGTATCCAAAACACGGTCTACCGATGGCACATCCAGGACCCGGTTCCCTTCACCAAGTCTCTGCTCTTCACACTAGAGCACGGCCGTGGTGGATGGGATGAAGATCGCACACCGTTGCGAAACCATTACACGACGGTCGGTCTCTACTACGTAGACACCCCGGAAGGCGAAGGACCCGCCCTCAAACCTTACGCCGAGCGAGTCCCCCACGTGCTCAACAAGTAACCACTTGTCCGTCTCGAACGCTGAAAGCGTTCTGTCCTCAAAGCCCAGATAGTATTTGACTTTGTCAAGGCTCCCGACATCTTCGGCTTGAATTTCGCGGAATATGTTGGGCTAGGCGGCGTGAGAATTGGACGTGGCGTCGAATTGAGATCGGGTCGGTGAAGGGCTTGCT
>CAILEM010000111.1 GCA_903833215.1 uncultured Armatimonadota bacterium | reverse complement strand
TTGGCTCAACTCGACGAGGAATTGAGACTCCTTCTCAGTCAAAACCAAAGGTGCACGAGATGTCTTACTTGCCATATATTTAAGACGAATGAGAACCTCAGTTGGGACTATGTTTTATTGGAACGATATACTAGTCATTGCGCCTATTGGCTACGGAACATATTTATGTATGTTTCATTTCGCCGGGTAAGGTCGGATGTGAGTCGATATGACCTTGGCAATCCTGGCGAAGACGATTTGAGCCAGGTTCAGATCGAACAGTCCTCCGCAATAGGCTGGGCCTTACAAGTCCGTTCGAAATCAACTATATGGAAGCGGCGTTGCTGGCAGTAGCCCAAGGCCGCAGCTACTTGGAAATTGAGACCGATGCCGTCATCACGGTCGAACTCGTGCGCGGTCTCCACCGATCTTGGCTGGAGCGGCTATACGATTTCGCGGGAGAAATTCGGACGATCGACTTGATAAAGGACACTGTCCGGTTTGCGCCCATCACCTACATGGAGAGGAGCCTCAGCGAACTGGACAAAGTCCTGGCGGATCAAACGCCGTGCGAGGGAATGGACATCGACCAGCTTGCTGGGGCCATCGCGCGCGTGCATGCCGAATTGGTGCTCGTCCATCCATTTCGAGAAGGAAACGGCCGTCTTTCCCGGTGGGTGGCAGACATCATGGCCCTGCAAGCAGGATTTCCACCTCTCGAATGGGGTTTCGATTGGGATCCTGAGGAACGTAGAGGTCGGTACTTCGCGGCACTCCGACGAGGCTTTGCGATGGACTTCAGTTCTTTGGAGAATCTGGTGCGAGAAGCCTTGACGGCGGCCGTCCGTTTAGCGGAAGATCCGATCGCTGAATCGTGACCCCTTCGCAAGCGGAACTCGAGATGACGCTTCGCGCGATCACATCCTTGCGTTGTGATTTCGTCCTTATATATTTGTTTGTGGAAGTTAGCTTCGCCACTGGCCATATTCTACGCTAGATCACGTTGAGGCGTTGTATCCTGACCTTGAGGTGGAGTCCCTCAACTAAGCACAGTTTGAAAACTGTGCAATACGGGCAGCCGCGCTTCAGTGAGACACACTAGAGGAATGGATTCACGACACGCAAAGATTCAATACGTTGGTCGTGCTGCAAGTCTTCTGTGTATAGAGTTGCACATTTCGCCCCGATGGCAGATGCGACAACTGTGGCGTCGTAGATGTGAAATCCGTAGAGATCGGCGATTCGCCAGGATTCTCGGACAGTCTCTAGCGGCGGGCATTTCGATCCTCGCGGCTTGGTATTGGGCCATCGAGCCGCAGGTGCAATCGATCCGCGTAGTCCCAGGCTTCCTGCAATAGCTCCTGCCGATCGTCAACGGTCGTTCGCAACAAATCACGCACAAGTTCGTTGAACGATTTACCCTGGGTGCGGGCGAATTCCCGACTCTTTTCGAGTAATTGATCGTCTAGCGAAATCGTCACGTTCTTCACGAATGTAGGCTACACGAATGTCGTGGACATCGGTTCCGATTCGTGGTGATAGCTCTGTTCATAGATCAACCAAAGGAAGAAAGTCCAGAGGATTGAAAACTGACCAAGACGGGCGTGCTCCGAGTTTTGAACTCGATGACTCGTCAAACCGGGCATGGCGGCTTTGAGTCCTCTAGGCAGGATTTCCGACCGACCGACTACTCTCGCGGACGACTTGGGCCTACAATACTTGGTTCTCATCCAGGTCTGCGAACAAATCGGAGATAGAAACCCGGATAGGGGTTCCAGGCACTTCGAATGCGCCGGAATCGACTTCAATAAAGCCCACACGACCGGCCACGTAGGCATGGCGGGTTGACGGATCAATCACCCAAATGTTGGGTACGCCAAAGGCGACGTAGTCGTCTACGCGCTCCTGGAGTCGGCTCAGAGTGTCTTCCGGCGACAGAATCTCAATGCATATCAGTGGGGTCGTCTGGACGATTTGGTCTCGGGGATCTTCCTTCCGAACGATGCACACGTCAGGTACTCGAAACCGAGTGTCCGAAATTTGAACCCGTTGTTCTGGCAATGGAAGGACGTTCCAAGTGTTTCGGTTCTGATGGAAAACAACCACGAGCGCCGCTTGCAGAGTCGAATGATTCCGTTCACCCAAATTTCTCTCCTGCACCTCGCCGTCGATAAAGTCGCAATCCGGTCGGAAGCTCGTGCGCAGATATTCGTCCAAAGAAATGAGCAGAGCTTGAGGCATGCCTTTATTCTATTACGGATTCCCATGCGAACTTCCGTGTGGATTCGCTTTCCACAAAGTTGTTTGATCTAAGAGGTGATCGGGTGACGCGGCTTGGGTCAGTGTGGACGACCATCTAGCCCGGATTTGAAAACTCTCCAAGACGGCCAGCTCTATGCAAATTGACCGTTTGGTTGGTTTAGGCCAAGGTTGAGTTTCTTCTAACGGACGCCTTGTCCGGAAGCACCTCTTGCGTGGGTTACCCCTGCTATTCCCAGATCCCCTCTAACCCGCGCTCACGGATGGTGTCGGCTACCGCACTTTCGCCTGGCTTGAGCGTGTGAGCCAGCATCCCATGAAGTCGCCGGGCAGCCTCCTGGCGCGTCTGACCCGGACGAAACTTGTAGCCTCCGTCCGGGGAGCGGTCCCACTGAATTGGACTTCCCGGATGGAGGCCCAGACTTTCGGCCATCTCCACAGAAATGGGTACCGACAAATCATCACGTACGACAAGCGTCATGAATCTATCTTACGTCGCGCAGGACGCAACGTGGAGTTTTGTGCCTGCGAATAAATGCTTGGTATGTTCCGGATCGATTTCCATAGTTTGAAGACCTGGCCAAGATGGGCGGCCACTTCAAAATAGCGGACGAAAGGTGTGGTCAGGCGGCTCTGATTTCGACGACCGATGACTTCACGCTCGGCTGAGGGACGGGCCAACCATTTGCTTGCGCTGTCTCGATCCAACCTTCGATCGCCTCTACGATATTCGCGTGGCACCCCGTCTCAGTTTCTCCTTGACTGACGCACCCTGGAAGGTCGGGGACACTCACAGTTAATCCACCTTCTGGTTGAGGCTCTAAGAGGATTGCATACTTCATTTTAGTTTCAGTCCTGATTGACGTTCGATGTTCTTTAGCGTGCCGATCATGATTTGACCAAGAGCAGTGGACGGCGAGTAACCTGCAAACAGTCACATTTTCGGAATTGACTGCCAGCCGCCCCTGGGTGGCCTAATGCCGAGGTTTTTGGTGTCAATCAGCCGATACTCTCCATCTACGGAGACAGCTTCCTTGATCTCGCACAGGTGCATTTGCTTGGAGTCAGCGGACGTCAAAACTGTTCGGGTTATTTTCCATGTCCTTCCGTTTATGTTGACCTTGGGGCCGGAGATGTGTGCTCCTTCAAGCCAACTGCGGGATACCAGCCCAAAGTATCCTTCTCCAAAGACTTGCATCTCACGCAGAGTCTCTTTGTCGCCGAATGCATATGCCAAGTTAAGCTTGGAGACATCGGTCACTTCATACCATAGATTTTGGAAGTGTAAGCCGGTTGCTGGCACCGTCAGTAGCCGCACAAATGAGAGCGCCGCCTCGCTCGTCGTTATCTTCACGTGATCGCGGAGGTCCTCAATCCCTTGAATCGGTACCCATTTTTGCTTTCTCTGCTGCGCAATCATTTTCGACATGGGAAGCCAGTTGCCGACCCAAAATCGGCTTAGTGTGCCGACGGGAGCGAACGGGCACCGCAAACTTATGCTCCCCTTGGGCATGGGATTGATCATATCTTCAATCTCCGACTGAGACATGCCCTGCAATGAAAGAGCTGAAAGGAGGATGGGTATCGCTGTAATCATGCGCCTTTGTTATTGAGACGTATCGGATACGGGCAATGTGTGGTGACCAGGGATGGGCGACCATGTCGTGCTTATTTGATCTGCCATGCAAGTTGGCTCTCAAGCCATGCCGACAGCAGCAAGTATCTGATCATATTTCGTTCGACCTCATTTTCTAGTCTGAAATGTATCCGAAGATAACGTGTACCCAAAGGCAATCCGCACAATATTGGTGGAGTTTCCGCTCGACGCTTTCGAGGAAAACAGGAACCGAACAACCACGGTGCTCCCTAAGCTCAATATCAAAACGAATGCGGTGCTAAAATGACTAGGCTGGCAGCGACCTTAAATTGAATCTCGGTGGAATGCCTCAAATTGAGCCGTCGTTTGGTTTCCTGTAGTGTGATAGTGATGATCCCCACCTTCGATAACCTGAGAGGTTCCAAGCAATTCATCGACAGCGCGGCTGCAAAGTTTGGTGTGACGGACTTTAGGATATTCGGGTCGGTAGCCCGGGGCACGTCTAAAGAAGGAAGTGATTTGGACGTACTCGTCCAGATGAAGCCCGGTAGCACACTGCTTGATCTGATCGGCTTTGAGCAAGTCCTGGAGGACGAGTTGGGCATCCCCGTCGATGTTGTGGAAGAAGGCGGCATCCATCCCCTGCTAGAGCGAACCATCCTCTCCGAGGCGCGACATTTTTGAACCGCGATCACCTCTTCCTGGCCGATATCGTTAAGGCATGCGATAAGATCGCGAATTATATTGCCGAAGGGAAGGACATCTTTTTTGCGAGCGAAATGATGCAGGACGCCGTGATTCGAAATCTGGAGATCATCGGCGAAGCCAGCAAAAACCTTTCTCCCGAGATAAGAGGAAAGGCTAGCGATCAGCCTTGGCGGCAAATAACGGGAATGCGTGATAAGTTGATCCACCAATACTTTGGTGTCAACCTCGACCGCGTATGGGAAACAGCATACGCAATTGTTCCGCCATTCCGACTCGTGGTCGTTGCTTTACTCAAAGAGCAGATCGAAAACTAAAGCGGAAACAGTTGGCTCCTTTTCCAGAAGGCGACTTAGTTCAAATTAAGCATGAGCGGCCTCAACCCATCTGCTTTGCATAATTTTCGGTGGCTTTAGGGAAGCTATGCCTGGTTCTTACTTGAAGAGTGTTCTAGAACAGCACAACTCCTCGGCTTATGGAACCCGATAGCATGTCGGCGTAGGCTTCGTTGATTTGGCCTAGGTCGTAGGTCTTTGTAATAAGACGGTCTAGGTCGAGGCGTCCTCTTTTGTAGAGGTCGGCGTAAAGGGGGAAGTCGCGGGCGGGGTTGGCGGTGCCGTAGTACGAGCCCATGACTGTCTTCTCTTGGCGGGTGAGGGCGGCACCTGGGATGTTTGTGGCGGTGCCGACGGGAGATAGTCCGGCAAAGACGATCACTCCTCCTGGGCGTGCGGCGTGGAAGCATGCTTCTTGGACCGATGGGATGCCGATCGCTTCAAACACGTAATCGGCGCCACGGCCTTCGGTCAAGCCGATGATTTCGTTTACGGCGTTGTCGCCAGCGAGGACGCCTTCGGTGGCGCCAAAGCCCATTGCCACATCCAGTTTCGACTGCGAGCGATCGACGACGACGATCTGCTTCGCGCCTGCGAGTTTTGCGCCCATGACGATGCTGAGACCGACGCCGCCTGCTCCAAACACGGCCACTGTACTTCCCGGGGCAACTTTAGCGGTGTTGAGCACGGACCCAACTCCGGTGGTGACCGCGCAGCCGATGAGGGCAGCTACCGAAAACGGAATGTCATGGGGAAGGGGGATGCAGCACTGCTGAGGCACGACGGCTCGCTCGGCAAAGCAAGCGAGGGCACAGTAGTGGTAGACGGGTTGGCCGTTCAATGACAACCTCGTCGTGCCGTCCATCATGGTTCCCGCCCAAATGGGCTCGACGAGTGTCGTACACAGATTCGGACGATCTCGGAGGCAGTAGAAGCAATGGCCGCAGTTGGGTGCCCAATTGAGGGCCACGTGGTCTCCAGGCTTGATGCCCTTCACACCTTTCCCGACACTCTCGACGATACCGGCACCTTCATGTCCCAGGACTACAGGCATGGGATGGGGCGTATCACCGGATACAATATGCCAGTCGCTGTGGCAAACACCCGTCGCTTTGATTTGAACTTGAACTTCACCCTCTTGAGGAGGTTGTAAGTCCAGTTGCTGTATTGCGAACGGTTCGTGGGCGTTGCGGAGCAAAGCGGCCTGAATCTTCATGAATATGAGACTACCGTGACGACATATCCAAAGCGTAAACTGGAATTAAAGCGGTTAAATAGATATGTAGATCTTCTAACGTGTTGTAACTTAACCATGATTTCGCTCCAGCCGTTGACCTAATGCTTTACCTTTGGACCCCTGGCGCATTGCTCCCGCTGTTTTCGGCGCTTTGCGTTGCTACATCCATTACGGTTGCTTGGCGGAGCAAAAGGGTTGCGGCCACCAAACCATTTATTGCCCTGCAAATTGGAGCCCTGATTTGGTGCCTTGCTTATAGCATTGAGCTTTGCTCGGTTCATCTCCGTGAAGCTGTTTTCTGGTCCAATGTCGAATATATTGGAATCACGTTTCTGCCTCCTGCCAGCGCCTGGTTTGCCCTCGTCTACAGCGATAAGGTTCGCAAACCATCGGCAATAGGTTGGGCCGTTTTGGCGATGCAACCCTTGACAGTGTTGCCGCTTGTTTGGCTGAATCCAGGGGATATTTTCCGGCATTCCGTGTTCATGGACCAAATTGGCGGCCATTATCTGCTTGCCTTTACACCGGGACCGGGCTACCTCTATAACGTCATCATCTCCCACATCTTTACGGCTTATGCGTGGGGGACTTTCTTTTATTTCGCGCTTCACCGGAGTAACGCTTTCCGCAAGCAGGCAAGAATGCTTTTCTTCGCCTTTGTATTGCCTGTGGTTGGAAACGTTCTTTATCGCTCAGGGATTGGGCCAGTGGCTCATTACGATGTCACGCCGTCGATGTTCTCTTTGTGCGGTCTCATTACGACATTTAGCCTTTTCCGGCTTTCGTTCCTAGAACTGGCCCCGATTGCACGAGGAACGATTGTCGAGCAGATGGTCGATCCGGTGTTGGTGGTGAATTCGAGGGGAAGATTGGTCGATTTCAACCGTGCGGCATCGAACGTGCTAGACCTTTCCCCCGAGGTCCTTGTGGGACAAGACGCGCACCGGCTTTTGCAGGCCTCGGGAAGATTCGGGGGCTCGAATGTCGGTAGTGACGCCCTATATTATCAGGGGGACCGAGTCTTCGCGGTCAAACGCTCGCCACTCAACGACCCCTACCGAGGTGAAATTGGCCAGGTACTCCACTTTTCTGACTTGACGGAGCGCTTGGAGCTTGAGGGCAGATTGAAGGCGGCAAAAGAGGAAGCGGACGCCGCCAGCCGAGCGAAGTCGAATTTTCTGGCCAATATGAGTCATGAGATTCGCACGCCGATGAATGGAGTCATTGGTTTAAGCGATCTCTTAGAAGAGACTCCCCTCAACGCGAAGCAGCTTCAGTACACCCATGCGATTCAAAGTTGCTCGCGCTCGCTGATGCACATCATCAACGAGATCCTGGATTTCAGCAAGATCGAAGCGGGGAAGATGTCTTTGAACGCCGAGCCGCTTGACCTAGTGTCGCTCCTGACGGATGTAGCGAGCGCTCATAGGGTGATTGCGGAAGGCAAACAGATCAGTTTTGAATTGGAATTGCCAGACGAGACAAGCATTCCCGTCCTTGCCGATGCGTCCGCCCTTCGCCAGATTTTGAACAACCTGATCGGTAACGCCATCAAATTCACGACAGCGGGATCGGTTAGGATTGGTCTGGAAAGTCAAGGCGATCATATCTATGTTTTCGAAGTTGAGGACACGGGTATCGGAATTCCCGAGGAGAAAGTCTCCACCGTTTTTGATCGCTTTAGCCAGGCAGACGAATCGACAACACGTGTGTTTGGTGGCACTGGTCTCGGTTTGACGATTACGAAGCAGCTCGTAACCATGATGGGTGGCGAAATCAGTGTTGACAGTAATTCTGGAATCGGGAGTCGGTTTCGGGTGGTGCTGCCTCTCGGCCGTGCCGACCTCAAAGAGGCGGTTGAAGATGGCGACCAATCCCTCAATCTGCGAGTTCTGCTTGCTGAAGATAACCTCGTCAACACGATGGTGATCGAAAATCAGCTCGATCAGTTGGGATGTATTACGACCCACTGCGCGGATGGCCGTGCCGCCCTTGAAGCGTTCAAGTTAGGTGAATTTGACGTCGCACTCCTTGACGTTCAGATGCCTTTGATGGACGGAATCGAGGCTTGTCGGCAACTTCGGTTGATCGAGAAAACGAAAATGCCGATCGTTGCCCTTACGGCAAATGCGTTGGAGGAAGAACGCGAGCGCTGTCTTGAGGTTGGTATGAATGCGTTCTTGACGAAGCCGACGACGGTGAAGCAACTACGGGAAACGTTGTACCGGGTTACCCATCCCGCCGTCGACTCTAGCGTCTGAACCGTGAGTCGACGACGGGATGGTTTTGTTGGTAATGGCTAGATCGCCTTTCCCTTAATGACCACTTCGCCGACATCGCTTCCGGCCATTGGCACGATCCAACTCCCAAGTTTGACCTCGAACTTAATGATCTTCCCGACGCGTGTGATCCACCAGGTTCCGGTTCCCGATATGGGGCTGTCTCCTTCTTCCTTGAGCTTCACCGTCACCTTCAGAGTCGCAGAACCATCGACGGTTTCGGCCGACTTTGCCTCGTACTGGTAGTTAAGCTTCGAACCCTTACTGGTTGGTTTGACATCCACCTCCCATTTGTCCCCAATGTTCACTGGCTTGTCGGGATAGACAAACACGAGGGGCGACAGCATGCGGCGGTAGTCGTCTTCGACATCGCCCTCCATCTGCAAAATCTGCCCCTGGGTGCCGACGTTTGCGTTCCAGGCAGGAATGTCCTGCCCCTCTTGTTCGTCAACGGCGAGCTTTTCCCACCCGTAGGTGACGACTGTCTTGTCTTTCGTTGTGGACTTGGGGACTCGCGTGAATTGAAATGCCGCGTGGTGGGTGGTGCCTTGTGACTGGGCATCCACATTGATCGCCCAAACCTGCTTGGGATCTTTGGGGTCGAATGAAGGCTTGAGGTTCCAAGCGTCCTGGGATTGGACGAACATCACGGCGGCAGCGATGGCGGTAATCAACATGTCGGTTTATACGGTTGGAAGGGTTCGACAAGTTGCGGTCAATTGGGGTGGGTGCACGTTGTTGGAACTCTCGTGCTTACCGGAAAAATGGGGTCTCGACTTCGTCGCGACGCGTTTTATGGACCGGATTTCCCCCACCAGAGCCTCCCCCGCTCGGACGCGATGGAGGCCATCGGTAGCGCGGTGCTCCCGTTTTGTCGTGAGTTTTCGGCTGCTGAGGTTGGAATTCGTTGCTGACGATCGGCACCCAAATAGTTCAATTTCACAGGAGCCGGATGGCATTGATGCCCTCGCCTTTTTCTAAAAGGAGAGGGTCGGGTGCGGATTTTTCCTTCCAATTTGGGCTGGTGCAGCCGGGACTCCTTATTTCTGGAAACTCTCGTGCTTACCGGAAAAATGGGGTCTCGACTTCGTCTCGACGCGTTTTATGGACCGGATTTCCCCCACCAGAGCCTCCCCCGCTCGGACGCTGGAGAGGCCATCGGTAGCGCGGGGCTCCCGTTTTATCGTTAGTTTTCGGTTGCCGAAGTTGTGATTCGTCGTCGACTATCGCCATGTTGGCCATTTGCTCGCACGGGAGTCGGATGGCATTGATGCCCTCGCCTTTTTCTAAAAGGAGAGGGTCGGGCGAGGATTATTCCGTCCACTCTGGACTGCGCCGCGACAGGTTTTCTGACGTGATCGCCCGCCTCCAGGAGATAAAAGTAGCCCTGTAGTCGGCGGTGATCGTACCGACGCAGCCGCCTCGTAGGCTATTCTTCCTATCAGTCGAT
>CAILEM010000110.1 GCA_903833215.1 uncultured Armatimonadota bacterium | reverse complement strand
GGACCGGGTTCACGGTGGACAGAAGCCATGTCCAGGTTCCGGTACGCGTATACAGGGTCACGCATTTACAGCACACATCCCACCCTGTAGTCGACGGTGATCGTACCGTCGTCCGGATCGATGAATGACACCGGGTGTTGGTGCTTCAATCCACGGGGCCGATAAATGCCATCTGCTGCTGCGTCGGTACGATCACCGCCGACTACGTATCCGGTTGGTGGCTACGGTTTACGTGTGCTTTCCTTCGGCTGCTACGTCGGTACGATCACCGCCGACTACGGTGGCTCTTGGTGATTGGGAAAGCGATGTGCAGCTACGATGAGCTGACTCCAAGCTCCATCGTCGCTGCGGCTGAAGGCATCATCGCCGGAGGTGGATGAGAGTTCTCCCAGCGAGGGCGTGGCCGCAAGAATCTCTTACGTCCAAGCCCCCATGAAGAACCTGTCGCCTAACGACTAAGGCTCTCGGATGAAGGCTTGGTCAAGATGATCTAGGGTCAGTGTTTGTGTCGGCTGAAACTCTGGAGAGGCGAGATACTTGCGGATCGAATGCTCTAACTGACGTGACGCCGGGCGATTGTCGAGAGAGTCAAAGTCGATCATCGTCACCAAAAGCTTTCCGGTGCCGACTTGAGCTTCGAAGATGGTGCCGAGCTTGTCGTTTCTCTCGTAGCGGTCGATGACTTGAAGCATCGGCCGGAAATCGAGTGGCAAGGAATTGAGATTCATTGCTTTCGAGTTGGTGAGAATGTCCCACCAATGCCAGTTGGAGTGAAACTCGGTTGGGAATTCGGCGAACAACGGATGCTGATCGTCAATGAGCGTGCCCATCGTTCCAACCTGCTCTTTGAAGTGAATCGGGGACCAAAAGGCGGGGGCAAACCTTCCCGGGATTCCGCTCCAGATACGCTTTGGGTTGATCCTCAACCAAACGCTTTTTCCATCTGACAGCGCCTTGCGAACGTCTTGGCCATAGAACTGGGAAATGTGCAAGTCCGTGTTATCTACTGGCTCCAGCCATTTCGGCATGACCCAGAGATCCCAATGATTACGTTCGCCGGAGTCAGTCACCAATTCGATCTGGTACTTGGCCGGTGAAGGCAGCTTGTCCAGAGGAAAGCACACCGTACCGAATTTCACGGCCGTGCCAGGCTGCAAAGGATGCTTGCCGACAACTCCAGAATCCACTAGCTGACCGCGACCATCCATCAGACGCCACTGCAACTCAAGATTCTTTGATTCGCCGGCATGAAAAACGTCGGCGCGTGCCTCGAAAAGCTCATCATCAAGCCAAACCTGCTTTGCAAATCGGAGCAACGGTACGGTGGGCGCACAAAACTCGCTGAATTCCTCTGCGGTCACAAAGCCCTTTTCATCCCAGAACGCATCGAGCATGCCGATGGTGGCGGTGCCTTGACCGGGGAAGTCGGTGAGTCCAAGCAACTGATATCCCGCCAAGCCGTCGGTCCTAAGCAACGTCTCGATTTCTTCTTTGTACAGTTGGGTGCTCAATTTGCCGGACGCGGCAACAAACTGCGGCGCTTGATCTAGCATCCCTCGCTCTTCTAGCATCCTGGCGATGGTGTTGAAGTTCCGAGCCTCTAGGTTTCCGTCGTAGCGCTGGGCGTTATACACGTCAGGGAACACGGCCCACTCGGCAACTTCGTGCGATATTACGGGACGGTCAAATTGAGATGCGGCTTCATCGCACGTAACAAGTGTATTCGGCATTTCTCGATCAAAACGCGAGCCCACTCCAAACCATGTACTTCCGCGCAGGGGTTTGTTTTCAGGGCCGGGCTTGCCATTATCCGCTTGCACATAGAAGTTGCATTCACTACTGAGGTGGGTACCTTGTGCGGAGAACGTGTAGATCCGATTTGGGTAGGTTTCCTTGAGTTCCTTGACCAACGCGTCAACTTCGGGCTCCTCGCCGTAGAACGCGATCTCATTACCAAGTGCGAACATCGCGAACGATGGGTGATGCCCATAAGCGGAGAGGATTCGGTGTGCTTCGCGTCGACAGAAATCGAGGAGAGATGCATCAGAAGAGATGGGCCAAAGACCAGTCCAAACCGGAAGTTCGGCCTGCAGAATCACTCCTGCTTCGTCGGCAGCCACAAATGCGGCCTCGGGGGGACACCATGAATGGAATCGCAAGTGGTTCAATCCGAATGATTGAGCCTTGCGCATAATTTGAGCCCATTCCTGCTTTGTTGTTGGAGGATATCCCGTCTTTGGGAAAACGCAGCATTCAAGGGTGCCGCGCAAGAAGATGGGTTGGTCGTTAAAAAGAATCTTAGACCCTTCACAATCGATCGTGGTGAAACCGGTGCGTTGACTGCAGCGAGTTCCATTCAACTCGAGAATCACGTCGTATAGCATCGGCGAAGACTCTGACCACAGTACCGCGCTTGCAACAGGGATCTGAACCTCGATGTGCTGCCCACGCCGTACGCTGATTTCCATTAACGGCAGATCGGCAAGTTGAGGAATCGAAATCTTCATGTCGCCTTCCGCAAGCGCATCGGCCGTCACGAATAGCCTGCGTCCAGACGTTGTAATGCGATAATTCTGAACGGCTGACTCCACTTCCGTTAGAGTCATCTTGCCAATAACGCCGTTCCAGTTGGTCTGAGTCCAATCCGTGAGGGCGTGGCCAATTCGACCCACAGGAATATGCGGGGTGTTGTCGATTCGTAGGTCGATACGAATCGACTCCGACGGCAGGGACGCAGGAATCTCGTAGACGTGGGGCACGCTAAGGCTGTCACCTTGTCCGATTCCACCGCCATTAACCCAAACAGAACTAAACCAATGCACTCGTTCAAGGTTGAGTTCAAATGGCTTCCCACGAAGCTCGGCAGGGATCTCAACCGTTTTGCTGTACCATGCTGGACCGGTGTAGTGGAATTTTCGGGAGAGACCGCTGAGGTCGTCGGTGACTTGGTTCAGGGTCCCAATTCCGTTCTCATCCAGCGACCCAGGTAGGTGAACGGTTAGGCTATGTGACTGCTCGAACCACTTTTGCTGAATGCCAATGTCTTCCGGATCTAATGCGAATGTCCACGTTCCGGACAGGTCTAGGCTATGACTCAAGATTGCTGATCTCCTCAAAAAGGTCCTGGGCTGGGGCGAGATTCGGATCACGCTGAAGCACTTCGGCTAATAAATCTTTGGCCGCGCTTCTGTTACCAAGTCCGATGTGAGCTTGGGCGGCGAGAAAGCGGGCAGTGGTGGATTGCCGCTGCTGCAAATCCTCATCAAAGAGGAGCATTGTGGGGAGCGACGTGGCGAAGTAATCGATCTTTGCTGGACTGTTCTCCAGATCTGATGCGTATGACAGCAAGCCCTGCAATAGGTCGGTTGCTTCTTGTTCGCGTTCCAGTCGACGAAGCGCCAGGGCGCGGTAGTAGGTCATTTCGGAGTAGGTCCTAACCGACATCTCTTGGAAATCTCCACGGAACTCAGCCGCTTTCAGCCATTGCTGGCGGGCTGCGTCCACTTGGCCGGTGGCATTTAGCGCATCACCGAGGGCAACCCATAGGTCACTTGGATTCGCCAACAGGTGACGTGCCTCTCCGAGATTAATAGGAGCCGTGAGTGCGGTTTGGAGGAACTGTACGGCAAGTTCGGCGTTCCCATCCGAGAGTGCCCGGCGCGCCAGCAGGGAGTAGGTGCGTGAATGCTGGCCTAGAGAAACACCTTCGCCCCCTTCCCAAGGTGCGAATTCGCGGGACTGTAAGACGTCCCGGCTGCGTTCCATCTGACCCGTGGCATTCCATAGGGCGCATGTCTCCAGGGCGAGGTCATCCCGGAGTTGCACCATGTCCAAATGGCCCTCTAGGACCTCGAGCCTGGCTTTGGGTGCGACTCCCGTCCGTTTCCAGAGTTGGTCACGCTCAAATAGCAACCTGGCGTCGTTAGGATTTGCCGCGATTGCCTTGTCATAGGCGGTCTTTGCTGCGTCTGGTTGCTTGAGGAAATTGTGATAGGCGATACCAAGATTTCTCCACGCGATCGCGTTAGAGGAATCCACAAGGACGCAGCATTCCCAGAGCTGTACCGCGTCTTGGTAACGACGCCGGTCGTACATGAAATTGCCGAGAAGGTAGGAAGCTTCTGGGTCGTTCGGATGGACACTAAGAGCGGCCTCTAGGACGAGCATCTCCTCAAGTCGGCTTGGAAACACGTAGGTCGTGTCGTCAGCCTTCCTCTCATGCGTCGGATCAATCGACTGCAAGCAGTACTCGACGATGATGTGTTTGGGGGACAGATCGAGAATCTGTTTGGCCTCCTCAACGAGTCCGAAACTCAAATAATCGAAAGCAAGATCAAGATAGTTCTGAGGCGCGCCACGCATTGCCGAACTGAACGCGATGCCCTCTCCGTTAGCTAGTAGTTGCTCAAACAACGCACCATGATCTAGTGGGTCATTTTTGAGCGCCTCTGAAGATATGCGATGAGCGTCCTGACGGTTTCCAAGGTGGCGTTGGAAGGCAGCGCGGAACGTGTGGATCGTTTCCGATTCACCGAGGACATGCTTTGCCTGATCAAGGTATGCCAAGGCTCTTTTCGCTTGGCCCAGTCGACCGCAGATACGTGCCAAGCCCACATAAGCAGCACCCTTTGTTGCGTAGTTCCAGGCGGACTTTGCATATGCCGCATAGGCATGAGTGAGGTCCCCTTGGTATTCAAGAGTCAATCCCAAGTCATACAGCGGCTCACCGTCTCTTGGATTGGGATTACGCTCGGTCTGCCTGCTAATCGCTAGACGCAGGTGGTGTTCGGCAAGTTCAAATTCACCTCGCCGAAGATGCCAACGTCCGAGCGCGTGCTGACACCGAGAGTCCTTCGGATCACGGCGAATCGCTTCTTGCCAATAGGTTTCCGGCATGCGAGTTGCGTGCCGGTATTGCTCGAGGTGGACACCGATCACATACAATTCGTCGTTTGAAGCGATACCTTCAGGGGCAGCAGGCTCTGTGGCCGGCTTAAGATCTGGATCGATTGAGTCCGATACCACAGGCTTTTCACAAGCGGTCGCACGGATCAACTCAATGCCTCCTTCGAAAACCCGAATTTCGATGGACTTCAAGTCTGTGGCAATGCTTGTGGTGAATGCAGTACTAGGCTCAATCGAGGTTTGGTGAGCCCAAATTCGAGTCCCATCCACAAACATCTCTACCGAGGCGTTGTCAATTCGTCGGGAAGCACTGATTCCAACCTGAACGTTATCCGTCCCGAAGCTGATGGAAAGGGCCAAGTCCTCATTCGCATCAACTGGCACCCCTATCTCTCGAATCGGATACCAAAACTGGCTAAACGACTTTGTTTCATGGGGGGCAAGGAAGGAGAAGTCCGGCTGGTTGTCGGTATAAACGCCCGCCATCAGTTCGACATAGGGCCCACCCTCGTCGGTCAGATTGCGATCCCATGCATAGCCGAAGTCGTGATTGCCCCAAGTCCACTGCTTCTTGCCAGGGGAGATGTGTCGATCGGCGACATGCACAAACCCTGCGTGGGCAGCGTGATCGTATCCTCCAAAGAAGTTGAAGTCAGTGTTTACGACCATATAGGAGGTCGGAACGGGAATGTTCGCATACCAATCCAGTCGGTCGGGCGCATAGCTACCGTCGGGCAAAAACTGTGCCGGTAATTCGCCCGTGGGAACGCCGTCAATCCCACGTTCGCCGTAGTGAACGCCGTAATAGTCGCCGGTGACATGGGGAAAGCTAACCATAGCCCGCTTGGCATGGTCGGCGACGTTGCGAACGTCGGGAGGAAAGAACGATTGGTATTTCTCGTGGACGCGCGCGGCAACATTGGCCCACCAGAGAAACGTCTGTGTGGAATTTGTTCGGTTGTATAGGCGCGCTTTCAACTCAATAAGCGATGAATTCGGTCGGATACAGATGCCATGCATCCCCTTCATGCGACTCATCGGGTCATGTTCGCTTAGCCAAAGGGTTTTGGAACCATCTTCGGATTCCTCAATCGTCCACTCGCACGGCATATACGTGCCAGGACGGTGATGTTGAGGCCAGTTGAATTCAACCCCGCCCGATATCCATGGACCAGCCAGACCAACGAGAGCCGGCTTGATGACTGTCTGACGATAGAAGAAATCATATCGGGCGACTTTATCAAAGCCAATATGGATGCGCCCTCCGATTTCAGGCAGCACCATGAGATAGATATGCTCATTTTCCAGGTGGAGAGCCTGATACTCGCGGTCCACTTTTTCGGTCGAAACTCGGTCCGTAAACGGCAGGGGATACACTTTGCCACTGCTGCCCTGGTAGACCCGTTTCTCCAGAAACATCGGATTGGGGTCTGGCTCCATCGCCGGATACGTTGGAATGATGACTGGTTCTGACCAAGCGGCTACGCCTGATACCTGGCCACGCATTGCGTCAATTCTTCTGAGTGATTCGCTCATGGTTCCGAATTCAGCGATACCGGTGGGTTAGGGTAAAGAGGTGCGGCATTTTGAAGCGACCATTCCTGTTCCTTTCCGCTATAAGGGGTGTAGATCGATACATCTGGCCAACCATTCCCCCGTGTTGGATTCTCCGTTAAGCATTGCCCAGGGTATCGGTAGGGATTGAGCTGGTAAGACCCATTGGGTTGCTGATTCAGTGCCCAAGGGAGCGTTGAGTCTCCATTGTCTTCCCA
The DNA here is from genome assembly GCA_903833215.1 of uncultured Armatimonadota bacterium. Taxonomy (GTDB): domain Bacteria; phylum Armatimonadota; class Fimbriimonadia; order Fimbriimonadales; family Fimbriimonadaceae; genus Fimbriimonas. The sequence goes on along the minus strand of CAILEM010000110.1, from coordinate 21,764 downwards.
CTGGAGTACGGGATAGTTGTTAGCTTGGGAATCCCAAAGTGCGGCGTACATCCCGGTATCTCGATTGCACAACTTGTACCATCCGTTTCCAGTTCCTTCGACTCGCCACTGCTGACTGTAGGCGTTAGAGTGGGGATTAGTGGTGAGTTCTTGTCCTTCGTTCCAAGAGCCATTGGGCACGTCAAGCGCTGCATTGGTCTTTCCTGAGGACAGGGTTTGAAAGCCACTCAACGTTTTTCCCGAGAACTGGCAGCTGTTGATAACGAACGTCGTAACTGATTTCGCAGGCAACTCGGCCGTGAACTGCTTATTGGCTACCTTGATGGGCGAAAGTTTGATCAAGTTTTGAGTCGGTGACGTGGTGGTTACTTGCACAGATGACCCAGTCTTCGTAAACCGGGAAAGGTCATATTGCATGGTCTGCGCGTTGTCACTTACCGTGACGATAACAAGCTGCGATCCGTTGAGGACGCAAACACTGTTGGTGTCTCCAATCGAAATGAACTGAGCACCTGGCCGAATGAACTTGGAGAACTGGGCGAACGTGTAGTATTTGCGATTGATGGTGTACTTTTGCGACTTCTTGTTGAGGTCGATGTCAATACATCCCCAGCCGTAACCGCCGTCAATGACCTGCCAGTAAACCCATGCTGAGGGCATCATCACGCGGAGGTCGGTCACCATTTGGTGCGCCGTTTGCATGCCTGAAGCATCGCCGTCTCCGTACTCACTCATCCAAAGCCTCTTGCTATCGCGGACGGCACGATGATTCACCCAGTGTTGCGAGGTGCCCGAGTAGCAGTGCGTATTGAGCCGCATCACATAGCTCTTTGCTTCCTCAGTTAGGGCATCCCAGGATGAGACTGCCCAGTTATTCCAGGATTCGTCACATCCGCTGACCCTTGTTGACAGCTTCGCAGCTGCAAGTGCTTTGCCAGTCGCGACGATAAGATCCGATTGATTCTTTCCAGCGCTAACGCGACATCCCTCTTGCCTGTTCTTGTAGGTCCACCATGGCGATCCCGGTTCATTCATCGGGTCAAGGGACTCAAATCGAACCTTCCACGCATCTCGGAAGTGCTTCGTTACATTGACGAGGTAGTTCGTGAAATCGGTCAAATGAGCCGGATTGAGGTTGTCAGCGCCGCCTACGCCTCCCGTAACCGAACCGCTATTGGTCATGAAATACGGAGGTGAGTTGGAAAACGCTTCGAACTTGTTGGCACCCATCTTGATGCCCATCGAAAGGACCCAGCGCTGGGCGGCATCCGCCGTCCAATCATAGTTTCCTTTCTCAGAAAGGAAACCTGGAACGCATGCTCGTGGCTCCATAAAATTCAGGCCAGGTGCTTCACCACCACCAATGTTGTATCGCAAAACGTTTAGCCCTAAATCACCAATGACCTTTTTAACCAGGCTTGTGCGAAGGGGTTCGGGATAAGCACCGACGATATGTGCCCACCATGCCAGAGAAGTGCCAAAGCCTTCCCACGATTGATATTGAACTGAAGGATCTACAGAAGTTGTCGTTGGTGTAGTCATTGCCGTTTGCCCACAAAGGAGCGCGAGAGCGAGGTTTAACATGATCAGCTTTTCATTCCTGTGGTTGCGATGCCCTGGATGAACACCTTTTGAGCGAAAAAGAACACGATGATCACGGGAATCACGACGATCAAAGATGCTGCCATCAACAGGTTCCAAGGGGTGCCTGTGTGTTGGCTCTGGAAGAATTGGAGGCCCATCGAAAGCGTGAAGGTTTGCTGGTCTGTGAGATACAGAAGCGGACCCATGAAGTCGTTCCATGCCCAGAGGAAGGCGAACACGGCGATGACGACGAGAGCCGGACGAGCAAGTGGGATGATGACATCCACAAATGTGCGCCACTCGGACGCGCCGTCAAGCTTTGCCGCTTCGCTGAGTTCCAGCGGAATCGTACGCAAAAACTGTCGGAGCAGGAAGATGTTGAACGCACTTCCAAAGAACGACGGCACCCACAGCGGACGGAATGTACCGATCCATCCAAACTCTTTGAACAGGGCATAAACCGGAACCATCAGCACGGGGCCGGGGACCATCATCGTCGCCAACGTGATGCCAAAGAGCCACTCGCGACCTTTCCAAGGGATTCGGGCGAAGGAGTAGGCGACCAGTGAATTGGAGACAACGGAACCGATGACGGCAAGGCAGGTTACGTAAAGTGTATTTCGACCGTACACCAGGAACGGAATGTAGCCAAGGTCTTTGCTGTTATAGGAGAACGCACTCCAAAAGTTATCCCACTGGAATTTGGATGGAATCCAAACCGGAGGCGACTTCATCGTCTCATCGAGTGGTTTGATAGCTGTGACAATCATCCACAGCAACGGCAGCATGAAAAAGATCGACATCACGATGAGTGCCGATTGGATCCAGATTTGGCGGACGAAGTTTTTGCGTTGTTTTGAGACTGTCTTTGTCGTAGCCATCGGTTAGCCACCCTCGTAATGCACGTGTTTCGCGCTGAGCTTGAGTGCGGCAAGCGTTAGGACCAGTGTGATTCCAAACATGATCCATCCCATCGCGCTGGCGTAACCCATGCGTTGGTAGCTAAAAGCCGTGTCGTACAGATACATGGAGAAGAAGTAAGTCGATCGCGCAGGGGCACCGCCAGGAAACATCACATACGGCAATGCAAATGTCTGCATCGATCCGATGATCCCCATGATGACGTTGAACAACATGACCGGCGAGATCATCGGAATCGTCACATGCCGTGTCTTGCCCCATGCGTTGGCGCCATCGATTTCTGCGGCTTCATAAAGCGACTGAGGCACATCCTGGAGTCCAGCCAAGTAGATGACCATCGCGTTTCCGGTTCCCCATATCGAAATGATGACCAGCGTCCATTTCGACCAAGCGGGATCTGTGAGCCATGGAGGTCCTGGCAAGCCAGCTTTGGTAAGGCCCTCGTTGAGCAGTCCGTAGTGGCCGTTGAAAATCCAGAGCCAGAGAACTCCAAGGGCAACCATAGGCACCAGGGATGGGATGTAGAAGATCGTTCGATAGAACGCCATTCCTTTCGTCTTGGTGTTCAGCAGCATCGCGAGGAGGATCGCGAAAATCGTTGCGAGTGGGACCGATGCGGCAGCGTAAGTGAGTGTGTTTTTCAGGGAGGTGTGAAAAACATCATCTCGCATCAGTTCCTGGTAATTGGATGTGCCGATCCAGTGAGGGCTGCGCAGAATCGAGAAATTTGTAAAGCTGTAGTAGAGGGAAGAAATGAGTGGGAATGCGAGGAAGATGCAGAATCCTAGGATCCAAGGCATCGCAAATAAGATGCCCATCCGTTGGTCGTGTCTGGCTTTCACTGGTTGAGCACCTGCTTTTTGTAGTGCTCCCACGACTCTTGTAGTCGTGTTTGAGCTTGATCGAGGGCGGCTTGAGGCGTCTTTTGGTTGAGATCCATTACATCGACCGCGTTGCCGACCTCTTGCCCCATCTGGCTCCAGATCCCGAATTTCACAGGCCCGACGGCACGGGGACTTCGAGCGAGGTCATCGAAAACCCGGATTGCTTTGTTCGGGTGTTCCCGCAGGAACTTTTCCGAAACGTTACTGAGGGGGGAGTTGCAGAATTGGGAAGTGCAGAGCTGTTCCATGACTTCCTGCTTTTGAACGAATCTCAGAAATTCAAACGCCTCTTTTGGATGGTGTGAACCCTTGGGAATCATCAGGGTATTCAGGTTGAGGACCGTGTATCCCTTCAGTTCTGGATGTCCGTCTGGATAGGGGAATGGCACAGCAAACCAATCGAGCTTCGGGTTGTAAAGGCGAATGAAGTTTCCAAACCAGGGGCCATCCATCATCGAGGCTAATTTGCCGGAGAGAAATGGGTTCTCGGGAGAAGAGTAGTTTCCGAAGCCGCTGCGAAAGGATTGTGTTTCACGAACTCCGAACCGTTGCGCAAACGAATGCACCCAAGACCACGCCTTCAGGTTGCCTGCTGAGTTGACGCTTACTCGATCGCCATCCACGTAGGATGCGCCGAAGAGGTAGGGCCAAGAACCCCCACCAAACCCATCCCGAGGAAGAAAGGCGGCCGTAGCGAGGCTCCCGTCACCTTTCTGCTTGCTGACTTTCTTGATGAACTTCTCAAATTCTGAGAGTGTTTTGGGGAATTTGTCGGGGCTGTTGTACTCCGGTGGCATGAGGCCACGGTTCACGTACAGTGCTGATGTTCCTGGAGAACTCGGCATCGCGTAAAGCTTGCCGTGATAGGTCATCTCGTTCCAGTAGGCGGGTTTATAGTCACTCTGCCGAATGCCAAATTCGCGTGCAAAATCGTCGAGCGGAGTCAGAGCGTCGGCGTCGGCAAACTGGACGACTTGGTCGCTCCATAGACCGGCAACATCGGGCGGATTGCCTCCAGATGTCGCCAAAAGCGTCTTTTCAGCGATACCAGAGATGCTCAGATATCGAACTTCAATGCGATTCTGAGATGCGTTAAAGGCGTCAACGACACGGCGCATCGCCTGCATTTCGTCGCCCGTCCACTTTTCCCAATAGGTGACGACGATGCGTTCCGAATTAGTTTGGCGGCTTGCAGCTCGTTCACTCCCAACGAGTGCAAGCACGCCAACTGTGAGAATGCCGAGCGTCGTCAAGCCCTTACCGACAGAGGCGAACATCATCGGACTATTCCTATTTATTCCGTTTACTTGCCGCCGTTTCCAAGAACGGGCGGGCCAACGGGCATTCCGGGCCGAATCGGAGCCCCCGACTGCGCGCCTGGTGCAGCAGGTGCACCGGGTGCCGACGTGGGAGGTCCATTTCCTGGACCCTTCTTGTTCGGATCTGTTTCGAGCCAAGGTGGCTTGCCGGGTGTGTACTGAACTTGCCCGTGATCTAAACCGCCTGCTTCACCGATGGACTTCATGCCCCAATAGACAACTCCTCCTACGAGGAGGACTACTACGGCGATCAAGATCGGTGTTTTAACTTGTGCTTTCATGGTTACCTTCTGAATCTCCGGGCAGCACTAAGCTGCCCGGAAAATTACAGTCCTACTGTCGCTTGTCCCACATGCCGACTGGCCATGGCCAGTTGACAGGATCGTTTGGCCAGTAGCTTGGCATTGCTTTACCGACTTGGCTTCCCTGTCCTTTGAGCGTTGCGCTCTTGAACATGAACTTGGCGTGTCCATCGCAGAGACCGTAGTTGGCTCCGCCGTTGAACATCGTTGCGCCGCCGCCTACCATGTTGAACTCACCGTAGTTGAAGAACACTTCCGAGGCCCAACCTTCGCAGAACTGGTGATACCAGTTCGGGCGAGGAGCGATGAGAATTGTTGTTGCTGAGGCAGGAACAGCCGTCTGAACCGAACCACCTGAGTCACAGGTAGCTGACATTTGGCAACCCTCAGAGTTTGGACCCCACCAGTCGCCAGTTGCGCTGCCGAATGCTGGCCAAGTGAAGTTCATGCTATAAGACACGACGCGGGCTTGCTGGCCCTTTACGCAGGTTGGGTCGGAACCCTCTGTGCCGTGTCCCCAGTTATCTACAGGCGATTTCCAAAGGGAAACGCTCTTGATATATGGGTCGACTTGCTGGTGCCAAGGCTTCCATTCGGAATCCCATCCCCAGCAGAACGGATATGTATCGTCATAGTCGTTACCGTACATGGCGACGCCAAGGCCCAATTGCTTAACGTTGGACAAGTCCGCAGTCTTTTTAGCAGCAAGCTTGGCTTGGGCGAAAACAGGGAACAGAATGGCCGCAAGAATCGCGATGATGGCGATGACGACCAACAGTTCAATCAAAGTGAAGGCTTTATTACTATGGATCTGCTTCATGAATTGCTCCGTTGCAAGGATAAATTGGGGCCAAAAGAGGTCCCGGGAGAGAACGTTACGGGAAGTACTTCCTCGCGGAGTGGCCCCTCGTATCCGTTTATATATTCGTCGAGAAGTTTCACGGCCATGCGAGCCAAAGTAGGCTGATGGACGCAGACGGTGGCTGCCATATGCCGGGTGGAAGATGGCCAGCGCAATCCGTCGTAACCTATGATGGAAAGTTGATTGGGCACGTCGATGCCAAGAGCCTCGCATGTGGCGAGGACACCATAGGCCAGTCGGTCGTGCCAGCAGAAAATCGCAGTAGGAGGGTTGCTCTCCGACATCAAAGTCGACAGTGCATCGGTCGCCTCTTCACCTGATGGAATAATCCAGTGGTCGGGAACGGCAACACCTTGACTGAGGAGCGCACGGCGAAGGAGATGAAGTCGAATGTCTGCATCGCGTGCATCGTCGGCTGTGGCAGTAAGGAATGCAACTCGATGGTGTCCATTCTGAACGAGTGCATCGGCCACCAAGCCCATTCCCAAGGCAACATCGTCGGAAACGGATGGGAAGATTCCTGCAGGATCGCGTCCGTTGAGGATAACCACAGGCAAAGAAGACTTGTGTAGGAGAGCGAGCAAGGGATCCGCTGGTTGCGGTGCAAACAGGATCAAGCCATCAGCTAGACCACCGTTGAGAAATTGGTAGATCTCTTTGGGGCTACGGTTGAAGTTACAATGAACGAGGATATCGTATCCCGATTCTCCTCCCGCCATTTCAACCGCGGAAGAGAGCGTGTCCATGTAGACGTCGGCCTCTTCGCGATGGCGAAAAGTACTGTAAAACGATAGAACGTGCGTGCGTCCTCTTCGGAGCGAGCGGGTAAGAAGATTTGGGGCGTAGTTAAGGTCCTCAGCAACCTTCTTGACCTTTATACGGGTGTCTTCTGAGATCCGACGGTGACCGGCTTTTCCTGCCAACACCAAGGACACCGTTGACACGGATACGCCTGCCTGTGCGGCTACCTGGTGGAGAGTGGTTCGCTCAGTCTGTCGATCGGCAACTTTGACCATCGTCGGGACTCAAACATTTGAGCAAGTTTGCGCAAACGTTTGAGCATTATAACACGACTTTCAAAGATGACAAGCATTTTTCAGAAAAATAGTTTGCATCCGATGGGATTCGTGGTCACACGGTAGCGAGGAATTGGGTCATTCGTCCCCTTGGATTTCAATATGCCACCGACCCAAGGTGCAGAGATTTGCCTTCAAATTGGGCAAGTCGGCAATGGCCAAATCGATGTCGCCAACCTGGATGTTGGCTGCTCGGCACCGAGTACCAGAGACATAGCTCAAAATGCAAAGTTCCTGTAGCGGCGAAACGTGCTTTGCTAGCGAACCTGGACACGTGACACGTCGTGCCAAGTTATCAAAATCTGGTCCGTCGGCTCACAGTCTGCCAAGCGAAACACGCCTCTTGCCTACAGAATTCCGGAAAAGCTCTCCCGTATATTCGGCCACACAAACCATCGGCTTGGGAAATCGAACCAGGTCGTAAATGGACCAGCAGTTCCGCCGATTTTTGCATAGAAGGAGCAGCTGATGACGTTTTCAGCGAGCGTATGGATTGCCATGCTCCGATGGCCCAGCGCGGTGAAGTGATTGACCATCTCCTCCACCATCCTCTGACCGATGCCTCCACGAATCGTTTTTGGGTCGACATAGAGGGCCTCGATTTCGCAGTCGTATCCTTCGAGCTTGCTCGGACAGATCGCAATCGCAAATCCGGCGACCCGTCCGTTAGGATCTAGCCCGACCAGCCGGTACCGTCCGTCTCCCCATGCTTCTCGCATGCGATTGCCTCGGGCAACTGGGTCGTTTCTTGCTGCCAGGAATTCGGCTGGTAAGAAGCTGGCGTACGCGAAGTTCCATGCGTCTACTGCGATCTCACCCATTCGTACCGTATCTTCGATGGTGGCTTCGCGAACGATGATGTGGCCCTCCGCGCGGTTTTGATCGCTATCCGAATTCAAGTCCAACCCTCCTAAATGTTCTCAATCACCCTATTTGGACGATTGATCCAATACGATGGCACATGTGCTTGATCAAGCGGCAAGCGTCGCCCCGTATCGACAATAATCTAGGGATACATGCGCGCGACCAAGGGCCTTCTTCGCTACGTTAACCCACTACAAGGTACGAACTCACACCACGGACTATCGACTGGAAACACTCTGCCCCTTGTCGCAAGACCCTTTGGGATGAATCATTGGAGTGCTCAAACCGACCAAAGCAGTGGTTGGTTCTTCTCACCAAGACATAGAAAGCTCCAGGGCATTCGTTGCACGCATCAACCTTCGCCTTGGATCGGTGATTACGGCCACTTTACGATCATGGCCAACACCGATCCGCACTTCCACCTAAGCCCAGAAAAGCGAGCGCGGGCTTACAAAGGTGAGTTCCATCCACATTACTTCCGAGCTGAGTTGCTCAATGATGGGACGGTTATTGAGATGACACCAACCGAGAGGGGGGCTCTGTTTCAATTTCAATTTCCTTCTGCGGGCGGGCGCGTTATTTTTGAGCCCGTCACTGGCGAATCATCGATTGAGATCGTCGATGAAACCACCGTTTGTGGATGGGTTAGCGGCAACTCCGGAGGTGTTACTGAAGACTTCAAGCACTTCTTTGTGGCTAAGTTCAGCCGTCCTGCTCTCGGTATTTTTACCTTTCAGGGCAATGAAGCTTCTAGCCTGGAAGCAGGGGATCGAGTTGGATTCTTTGCGGCGTTTGGCAGTGACGTTGAAATGTCGATCGCGACATCGTTCATTTCCGTTGAGCAAGCGCAAAGGAACCTTGAACTCGAGGGACTTACGACGAAATCACTCGATCAATTGATTGAAGAATGCGGAGCCATTTGGGAAGATGCACTTAGCGCAATCATCGTTGAAAGTGACGACGAGACCAAACTTCGGACGTTCTACTCATGTCTTTTCCGAACCCAACTGTTCCCCCGCATATGGCATGAGCCGAACGCCGAAGGTGGAATCCACCATCGAAGCCCTTACAGTGGCGAGGTTCACGATGGTCCGCTCTACACGGATAACGGATTCTGGGATACCTACCGAACGATCTATCCGATGTTCGCGCTGATTCAGCCGCGACGCCTTACCGAGATTCTTCAGGGATGGGTCAACGCATACAAGGAAGGCGGTTGGTTCCCTCAGTGGGCCTCGCCCGGTTACCGGGCATGCATGGTGGGCACGCATATCGATGCCGTTATCGCCGACGGTCTTGCCCGCGGGATTACCGATTTCGATGTGCCAACAGCTCTGGAAGGCATGCTGAAGCATGCGAGTACGGTGGGAGATCCATCTGGAGCCTGGGGGCGTATTGGCATTGAGGACTACAAGACGCTCGGTTACGTGAGCAGCGATCATCACGAGTCGGTGGCGCGCTCGCTCGATTACGCCTATGACGACTGGTGTATTGCTCAAGTCGCCCATCACTTGGGTGCTGATGTCAGCGCCTACAACGCAAGCCAAACTAGCTACACGCATCTGTTCGATAAGCAAGTTGGCTTCATGCGAGCCAAGAACGCAGATGGAACCTGGGTGGAGCCCTGGAATGAATTTCACTGGGGCAATCCCTATGTAGAGGGCGGTCCTTGGCAGGCAAGTTGGGCAGTGCAACACGATCCGGCTGGACTGATCCAACTCATGGGCGGGGATGAGGCGTTTACTGACAAGCTCAACAAGCTACTAACGACTCCACCCTATTTCACCACCGGTGCGTATGGCATGGAGATCCATGAAATGACGGAGATGGCGGTTGCCGGGTTTGGCCAGTACGCTCACTCCAACCAACCCGTTCATCATGTGCTGTACCTATTCAACGCCGCCGGCCGCCCATGGCGAACGCAAAAGGAAGTCCGCCGGGTTATGGCCGAGATGTACACCCCTGATGATCTCCCCGGTGACGAAGACAACGGCGAAATGTCCGCATGGTACGTGCTCTCCGCCCTAGGCATCTTCCCCCAAACCCCCGGCCATCCATCCTGGACCCCTGGCTCTCCGTTGTTCGCGAAAGCAACCGTCCGTCTAGCAGATGGCAAGAAGCTTGAGGTCAACGCCATCGGCGAGGTCGACAACGACGTTTACGTGACTCAGATGGAGCTAAACGGCAAGGCCATCGATCGCCTGCAACTTTCTCATGGTGAGCTTGCAGCCGGAGGCTCGCTCACCTTCCACATGAGCGCAATTCCAAGCGAAGTTGTTGTCCCACCCTCGGGTCGTCCGTACTCACTCAGCCCGTATCAGCAGTGAGGACTTGATGTAATGCGAAAGCGATTTTTCGCCACCGTATAATCTGGTATCGGTCTAGCATAAGTAAGCGAATCGTTCGCGATCTAGCAGATCATATGGAACTGATTTCATGGGCACATTTTTCGCTGGATGTGAAATCGTAAACATCGGGGATCGAACGCGATCATTTTCTGTGCCCAAGATGCTTGTTGATGCAGGTAGCAAATACACCTGGGCTCCGAGTGGGGAACTCGAAAGAGTTGGAATCGACCGAGAAAAGAAGGATCTTACGTTCGTGATGCCCAATGGCCAGCATGTCACTCGAAGCGTTGGATTTGCGATTGTGCGTGTGGAAGGTACGTTTACGGTTGATGAAGTCGTCTTCGCCGAAGACGGAGATTTGCTTTTACTCGGTGCCAGATCCCTAGAGGGTCTGAATCTCGCGGTTGATCCTGCCCACAAGAAGCTCGACGCATCGGGCCCGCTTCCCGCGGCTTAACATTTGTCGCCAACCGCAATCGACGTGTACCACCTAATCCGGTTTGCCAAAGGCAATCGTCTCCAAAAAGCGAAGGCATGCCCCGTTGACGGGGCTTGCCTGGTAGACAGATCTCATACCTCCTTCCCTGAAGGGGATGCGTCCGGAAACGATGGTGGTTATCAAGGCTCGGGCAGGGGTGTGCACCCCTGCAAGAACCCGCGAAAGCTATTCCATCTACAGTCCGAAATCTTCGTATCTCTTGTATCGACCTGGCGTGGCGTACTTCGGCATGTAGCTCTGGAGCACTTTGACGTAATTGGCTCGGTCGAACGCGGCGGGATCGAGAACGTGTTTTTTGCTCATCGAACCACGGACGTTGTCGATGGACTTCACATGATGTCGATCGCACCAGTCGATCAGCTCAGCGAGCATCACGTTTAGGTGACCGGTACCGTGCTTGAGGAGTGCGGACGTGGTCATTGCGATGTCAGCACCGGCAAGAATGTATTTGACAACATCAGTCCCGCGGTGAACACCCGTCGTTCCGGCAAGGGAACCGGGAACCTGGCCGTAGAGATTGGCGATCCACAGCAGAGACAATCGGATCTCACTCGACGAGCTGAGTTCTAGAGTCGTCTTGACCTCTTGAAGGTCGAGATCAAAGTCGGGCTGGTAGAGGCGATTGAAGAGCACCAAGCCATCAGCACCGGCGTCGGTCAGTCTCTTGGCCATGTCGCCCATCGAACTGAAATACGGACAGAGCTTCACTGCGAACGGGATATTGATTGCCGCTCGCACTGTCTTGGCCATCTCAACATATCGCTCTTCGACTTGCTGGGAGGTTTGGCCATAGTCAGGGATGTAGTAGGCGTTGAGTTCGAGTGCTTTGGCACCCGCCTCTTCCAATTTGCCTGCGTATTCGCTCCAACCTTCAGCGGAGGTCGCATTGAGGCTGGCGATGACTGGGATTTCGCAGCACTCGGATGCCTTGTGTACCAGTTCCAGATATTCCTCCGGACCGGCAACGAACTCATCCATCTTAGGGAAGAAGCTGAGCGACTCGGCAAAGTTATTCGAGGAGATGTGATCGAAATACGCAAACGACTCATTCTCAAATCGGATCTGCTCTTCGAATAGGGAGGCAAGCACGATGGCAGAAGCGCCAGCGTCTTCTAGGCGTCGGACCCCGTCGAATCGTTGGCTGATCGGAGACGGAGATGCGACGATTGGGTGTTTGAGTTCGAGCCCAAGATAGCGTGTTTTGAGTTCCATAAGAGTCCCTACCTCACCTCAGCGAGATCTTCGTAAAGCTTCCATCGACGCTCGATAGATGCCTGTGCACTGTCCATCATCTGATCGACATGCTTTGGATTGGTCTGCTTCAACATTCGGAAGCGAAGTTCGTTGTCTGCAAAGTCCTTGAATTTCAGATTCGGGCGGGCCGAGTCAAGCAAGAACGGATTTTCGCCTGCCTGCCGAATTTCGGGGTTGTAGCGGAGCAGTGGCCAATATCCGCTGTGGACGGCAAGCTGCTGCTGCTCAAGGCCCTTCTCCATGTTGATGCCGTGGGCGATACAGTGGCTATAAGCCAAGATCAGCGACGGGCCGGAGAACGCTTCGGCTTCTCGGAAGGCGGTAAGTGTCTGTTGTGGATTGGCGCCGAGTGCGACCTTTGCGACATAAACGTTTCCATAGGCCATCGCTTGCAGGGCGAGGTCCTTCTTGTTTACCTGCTTTCCACCGTTCGCGAATTTTGCTACAGCGGCGAGAGGTGTCGACTTGGATGCTTGGCCACCGGTGTTTGAGTAAACCTCGGTATCCATAACGAGGATGTTCACGTTTCGGCCCGATGCAAGAACGTGGTCGAGGCCGCCAGAGCCGATGTCGTAGGCCCATCCGTCTCCACCGATGATCCATACGCTGCGTCGTACGAGTGAATCGGCGACGGCTAAGAGCATTCGTGCATCTGGAGTATCCATCGATCCGAGTTTGAGCTTCAGGTCAGCAACCCGAACCCGCTGCTTTCGAATATCCGACTCTATGATTTGAGGTGCGACAAGAATGTCGTCGACAGCAGACGTGCCTATTTGGTCGGCCAATTGGATGAGTAGCCGCTCGGCTGAACTCTTGTGTCGGTCGGCGGATATCCGCATTCCGAGTCCGAATTCGGCGTTGTCTTCAAAGAGGGAGTTCGACCAAGCCGGACCGCGACCTTCGAAGTTCACTGACCAAGGTGTGGTGGGTAGGTTTCCGCCGTAGATTGAGGAACAGCCCGTTGCGTTGGCAATGAGCATGCGGTCACCGAACAACTGGGATAGTAGCTTCAGGTAAGGCGTTTCGCCACAACCCGCACAAGCTCCCGAGAACTCGAACAGTGGTTCCAGGAATTGCGTGCCGCGTACGGTGGAGAAGTCCACTGCAGAACGATCGTTGACTGGAAGCGATTCGTAGTAGGCGTTTTGAACCTTGCCCGACTCGACAACCTCTGGCTCCTTTGGAATCATGTTGATCGCACGGCGACCGGCTTTGGATTTATCTCTGACCGGGCAAGCCTCGAAGCAAAGGGTGCATCCTGTGCAGTCTTCGTTAAAGACCTGGAGGGTGTAGAACGTATCCGGGAAGCCCTTGGCATCGATCGGAGCGGACTTGAAGCCCTCGGGAGCGGCGCCGAGTTGATCTCGATCAAAGAGTCGAGTTCGGATGACACCGTGGGGACAGACGTAGCTGCAGTTTCCGCATTGAATGCAGATTTCCGGATCCCATTCGGGCACGAATTCAGCGATATTTCGCTTCTCCCAGCGGGATGTACCGCTTGGGTAGGTTCCGTCGATTGGCAGCTCGCTAACCGGAATTGTATCGCCGAGGCCAGCAATGATCTTGGCGGTGACTCGCTGTACGAATTCTGGCGCTTCCTTCGAAACCGGCAGCATTAACTCGGTTGAACTCGTCGCGGAGGCTGGGACGGTGACTTCGAAGAGATTGGTGATGGTTTGGTCGACAGCGTCGAAGTTCTTGCGAACGACCATGACGCCCTTCTTTCCGTAAGTCTTCTCAATCGAATACTTGATCTGAGCGATGGCTTGATCTCGAGGAAGTACGCCGGAGATCGCGAAGAAGCACGTCTGCATGATCGTGTTCGTGCGATTACCCATTCCCGTGTCGCGCGCCACTTGCGATGCATCGATCACATAAAACTTCAGCTTCTTCTTGACGATCTGCTCCTGCATGATTCGTGGAAGCTGCTCCCAGACGGCATCCGCCGCATAGGGACTGTTCAGGAGGAACGTTCCACCATCGGCGATCGGCTGGAGCACGTCGACGCGATTGACAAAGTTGAACTGATGGCAGGCAACGAACTGAGCCTTTCGGATGAGATACGCCGACCGAATGGGGCGTGGCCCAAATCGAAGGTGCGAGACCGTTTGTGAGCCCGATTTCTTGCTGTCGTACAGGAAGTAACCCTGGGCGTTGAAGCGGGGATCTTCGCCGATAATCTTGATCGTGTTCTTGTTGGCGCCAACCGTTCCATCGGCGCCGAGACCAAAGAAGATGGCACGGTGGACATCGGCGGGCTCGATGTCGAATTCGTGATCGAATTCGAGGCTGGAACCGGTCACGTCATCGTTGATTCCAATGGTGAAGTGGTTCTTAGGGTGAGCCTTGTTAAGCTCATCGTAAACCGCTTTGACCATGCCCGGGTTGAATTCTTTCGAAGAAAGGCCGTAGCGACCAGCAAGAATCCTCGGCATTTCGGCGCGGTCAATTTGACCTTCGGAAGCCGCTTCGAAAAATGCGTTGATGACATCGGCATAGAGAGGTTCTCCCATTGCGCCGGGTTCTTTGGTTCGATCCAAAACAGCGATGTTCTTGACCGTCTTGGGAATGGCCTGAAGCAGGCGATCGGCCGCGAATGGTCGGTAGAGGTGGACCTGAACGACGCCAACATTGTCACCGTTGGCATTGAGATATTCGACGGTCTCTCGGGCGGTTTCGCCACCAGAGCCCATCAGTATGATCACTCGGTCTGCGGTGGGGGATCCGTAGTAGTCGAATAGCTTGTAGTAGCGTCCGGTGAGTTCCCCGAACTTATCCATTGCATTCTCGACGATGGCTGGGCATCGCTGATAGAACACGCTGGCGGCTTCACGACTTTGGAAGTAAACGTCTGGGTTTTGTGCGGTTCCTCGGATGAAGGGGTTATCTGGATTAAGTCCACGTCGGCGGTGAGCAATGACCAACTCTTCGTCGATCATCTCGCGAATAATCTCGTCAGAGATCAATTCGACTTTGCTGACTTCATGTGAAGTGCGGAAGCCATCGAAGAAGTGCATGAACGGCAGTCGACTGCCAAGAGTTGCAGTCTGGGCAATCAGCGCCATGTCATGCGCCTCTTGCACGGATGCGGAAGCGAGTTGACAGAATCCTGTCGACCGAGCCGCCATCACGTCCTGATGGTCTCCAAAGATCGACAGACCCTGGGTTGCCAAGGACCGAGCTGCCACATGGATCACACACGGTGTTAATTCACCAGCGATCTTGTACATGTTCGGGATCATCAAGAGAAGTCCCTGAGAAGCGGTGAACGTGGTGGTGAGCGATCCGGCTTGAAGTGAGCCGTGTACCGTTCCTGCCGCTCCAGCTTCGCTCTGCATTTCGATGACGTCTGGAACCTCGCCCCAGATGTTCTTTTTCCCTTCACTCGCCCATTGGTCGGCGAGTTCGGCCATGGTTGACGATGGCGTAATCGGATAGATGGAGCAGACTTCGTTGACTCGGTAGGCGACGTATGCGGCGGCTTCGTTTCCGTCGATCGTCGCGACGTTAACGGCGGTGGCTTTGGGGGCTTCTTTGGTTTGGTTCATGGTCTTCTGTGTGGGGTGGTCATGAGTGGTCGTGAAAAATCACGCCTCCCAGGCAGCCTCCGGAACCATCGTGATGGCGTGACAGGGGCACTGCTCGAAGCAGGTCGCACATCCAGTGCATTTGTCGAAATTAATCTGATAGCGCTTGCCCGGACCGAGTTTGATAATGGCGTCTTCGGGGCATGCACCGAAGCAGCCGTCGCACTCGAAGCAATTACCGCAAGAGAAGCACCGCTTGGCTTCAAATCGGACTTCTTCGTCCGTGAGGCCGCCAACGACTTCGCCGAAGCCGTCCTTGCGTTGGGTCAGATCCATCTGAGGCTGGTTGGCCTTGGTGACGCCCGCAAAGAACCAAAGTCGGAGCTTGTCGTAAGAAGCGATCGGCTTTTGAGGTGCCTTGGTGTACGGATCTAGTCGAAGATATCCGTCGATATTTCGCGCTGCTTTCTTGCCGTGACCGACGACGATCGTAACTGTTCGATCGGATGGGACCATGTCGCCGCCAGCGAAGATGCCAGCTTGTCCGGTCATCATTTGGGAGTCGACAACGACGGTGCCGTCATCTTTGAACTCGATTCCAGGGACGCGGCGAAGGAATCCGGTGTCGGTGTCTTGTCCGAGAGCGAGAATGAGGTCGTCGGCTTCGATCGTCTCGAAGATGCCGGTGGGTCTTGGTCGGCCCTTTTCGTCGATCTCCATCTTCTCAACCGTGAAGGTGGTGGTTTCGATCGACTTGATAGTGCGCAGCCAGTGAATGTCCACACCCTCTTCAATCGCTTCGTCAGCTTCCGATTCGTGGGCGGGCATGTTGGCTCGGTCACGTCGATAGATGATGAGCGGGTCGGAGCCGAGTCGCATGGCGACGCGGGCGGCGTCCATAGCCGTGTTTCCGCCACCGTAGATGGCCACACGTCGTCCCAGTGCTGGGGCGTTCCCAGATTCAACGTCGCGAAGGAATGAGACCGCGTCAAGGATCTTGCCCGCATCACGAGCAGGGATCTCTGTCTTCTTGCCAATGTGAGCGCCGATGGCAATGAACGAGGCGTCAAACTTGCCTTCGCGGAGTTCATCCACCAGACTGTCCACTCGGTGATTGAGAGTGAACTTGACTCCAAGTCTTTCGATACGAGAGATTTCGCCATCAAGGATGTGGCGGGGAAGACGGTAGGCAGGAATGCCGTATCGCATCATTCCACCGGCCAGAGGAGCCGCGTCAACGACTTCGACGGTATGGCCCAAGAGTGCGAGGTGGTGAGCGCAGGAGAGACCGCTAGGGCCAGCGCCGACAACAAGAACCCGCTTATCTGACTTAGGAGCGTGAATCGTTGGCGTCCAACCTTCTTCGAGAGCCATGTCGCCGATAAAGCGCTCAACGGCGTGAATGCTAATCGGCTCATCGAACTCTTTGCGGTTGCAGTTCGATTCGCAAGGGTGATAGCAAACGCGGCCGTGGATGGCGGGCATCGGGTTATCTTTAACGATAACTTCCCAAGCCTCGCGATAGCGTCCTTCGGTCGCAAGTGAAAGCCAGGCCTGAATGTTTTCGCCCGCAGGACATGCGTGGTTGCACGGCGGAAGCAAATCTAAGTAAATAGGGCGATGAAGCCGGATCGGTCCGGTACGTCGTTCTTGAGTTAGGTCTGGCGGTGAAGTGAGATCTTTACGGTTCGGATTCACACATGTCTCCCATTGCGGGCAACGGCCTGACAAAGTGAAATTGCAAGGAGTCAAATAACGACGTGCAACACCACCTCGTTATGCCGAGGTCTGTCCTTGGAGCATATCCCCGCACCCAGACCCGTGAGGAGTCAGCAGTTTCATGGACGCAGAACAGCCCACTAAGTTCAAAGCGGAAAACCTCGACGCTATCCCACCCCGTAGTCGCCGGAGATCGTACCGGCGCAGCAGCCGAGTGGCTCCCTGTGCCGGACGACTTCACTCGCTGCCATCGTGGGATTTCCTCAACTATCTCACCACGTAGTCGCCGGAGACCGTACCGGCGCAGCAGCCGAGTGGCTCCCTGTGCCGGACGAATTCACTCGGTGCCGTCGTGGGATTTCCTCAACGGCTTCCGGACGTCGGTACGATCACCGCCGACTACGGAGAAGGTTATGATTCCTCGTGTTTGTGATCCTTAGGGATGCAATCCGAGCCCGGCGATTTGGCCTTTCGCATCGATCGCTATCTCCATTTTCAGGTCTGTCGTTCCTAGGGTGACGGCGTATGTGCGTCGCGTTAATCCTGCTTTAGTCTCAGTGGAGATCAGTTCGAATCGGGTGATTTTTCCTGCCGCTGAGAGTTGATTATGAGCGCCTTCTTCCATTTCTTTGCTCAACGCTTTGTCGAATTCAGGCGTGAACTTGCTGCGATCCAACTTGCCGTCTATCGCAGCTTGGAGGGTGGCACGCGCGTAATCTGTAATCGCTTTGTCTTTGTCAACAATCGGCTTCACCGGTGCTTCCTTGAGGGTTGGATCAACGATTCCCATCGCTTCGGCCGCAAGTCGGTCGGCAGGACCACTATCGCTGTTGGTGAGCACGATGACGGTGAGCCCCTTCTGTGGTGCGCGTCGGATGAAGGTGATGAACCCGTGGATTCCTCCGCCGTGTTGCACAAGATCCGTACCGTTTATCTTGCCCAAACCCCATCCAAATCCGTAATCCTCTTTCTTACCCGACGTCAAAATAGTTGGGGTCCACATCTCCTTAAGGGAAGATTGAGGCAGGATTTTGTCTCCATACAGGGCAGCATCCCACCTGGCAAGATCGAGCGTTGTGCTCTCCATCGATCCTGCCGCAAATGGCCAATCCATATTCAGGTAGGGGGCGTGCTTAAAACCCTTTCCATCGGGAGAGTAGCCTTGCGCTCGATGCTTCACGATCGTGCTTTCGCTCGTGAAATAGGTGTTGGTCATTCCGACCGGAGTGAGAATGCGAGCATTGAGCGATTGCCCGTACTTGCGACCATCCAGCTTTTCGATGATCATGCCAAGCACTTCGAACGCAGTGTTGTTATAGTTCCACTTCGTTCCCGGTTCAAAGTCGAGAGGGTCTTTTTCCACAGTCTTCAGAATCCCTGCGGGTGTGGTCGGCTTGAGAGCGGCATCTTCAAACAGCCCTTTGACTTCGGTATATCCCTTGATGCCAGATGTGTGGTTCAAGAGTTGGCGCACGGTCACCTTTTCCCAAGCCTTCGGAGTCTCAGGCAAGATCGTTTGGAAGGGCTGGTCTAGCTTGAGCTTTCCTTCTCGAACAAGCTGCATGATCATCGTCGCCGTGAACTGCTTGGTGATACTTCCGATCCGATAGACCGACTCCGGCGTGGCAGGAACGCTGTTCTCAAGATCTGCAAACCCGAATCCCTTCGCATACACCACCTTCCCATCTTTGACCACTGCGGCCGAAATGGAGGGACTGACGCCCTTCGCGATCTTTTCCTTGAAGTAGGCATCCAACTTCTCTTTTGGAATGTCCGCTGCCAGCGATAGGGTGAAACTGCATGCACCGAGGACAAATCCAGCCAAAACTCTACGATGAACCATCGGGCTTTGAGACGCATTGAGCCATTCTCAGGTTGCAGGTGGATCCGGACCTAGGCGGCTACTGTATGTTTGCTGGCGCCAATGAGGGTCGCAGCGGGAATGCCGAGCCCTTGGCTGAGGTTCTGGATCATTTCAAGAGACAAGTTCTGCTTCCGGCTCAGTATTTCGGAGACCAGTAATTTGGAGCCGATATAGGGGACGAGGTCACTTTGGGGCATAGCTCTTTCAGAGAGAACGAATTCCAGCACCTCTACAGGATCAAGTTCTCTTGACTTTATAAGTTCCGCTTCATGCGCATGAATGACCAATCCCAAGATGCGAATTTCGTCGTCATCCGACCCAGGCAGAAGCATTAATGCCTCAAGCCGAGCAAGCGCCTCATCGAGATCCTCGCTGGTTTGTATGATAGGAACAGAAACTGATTTCATAGCTTGCCTATATCTAGCTTATCGTATTCAGCATGCGTACCAACCCACTTAACAAACATGACGTGCGCAGGGAACCTGACATAGCAAACGACCCGATATTTGTTGCCACCTACATTAAATACGAGTTTGTCACCGACCAAGTCTGTCGATGGAAATGTAGCACGTACATCAGCGAATGACAACCATTCTGCCTTGGAGGCAAGAAAGACCCAATTTTCCAGAGGACGCCTTGAGTTAGCATGACCACGCTCCCAGAAATCCCTAAGAGTTCTTTTGGCAATGACATTCACTCCAATAGGATGGTCTTTCAGAATCCCTGCCACGCAGTGCTGAACAAGGAATGTCGAATAATGTGATTATCCGGCCTAGCGTATAACTGATTCGTGATACGTCGTTGGACGAGTTTTAATCAGGCGACCACAAATAAAGAATTATCTGCACTGCGATGAGAAGATCGACTCGGTCTGTATGACGCGATGGAGAACTATCAAGATGAACGACGAGGTCATCGGCTCTCCAACTATGGAGACGGGCTGTACATGCTTACCGTCGCTGGCTGAGGTCAGGGAAGGTGTCATTGGCGATAGCTTGGGTGGCCATGACCCCCTCGAAAGTCATGGCCATCAAACTTGGCCCAGCCGTATCCATCCATATGCAAAGGACGACGATCGACTGGCACTTCTGTCTGTTTTTACTGGCGGGATTGGTTGTTGTCGTCCTCGGCGGGATCATGGCGCGCAAGAACCCTAGTGGGTAGCTTGAGCGCGCATACGATCACGTCGTTGCTGAAGATCTGACGGTCTCACCGGTTTGGCGGCTCGTTCGGCTTGATCAAGAGCAATCGTGGCACCAGGATAATCGTGGAGCGCGATTTTTACGTCGGCGAGTAGCAACCACACCGAGCCGCTGTCCTTCATCTGCTTGAGGGCTGTTTCCAAGAGCGAAGCTGCTTCTGAGTATCGCTTTTCGTAGACTCTCTCCTGCGCTAATGTCAGAGCGCACTCGGCGTAGTCTGGTTGAAGCGCGAGGGCAGTTTCCAAGTGTCGTGTGGCATCGGCGCGGTCAAATCGCATGGCAAGTCGCCCGTAAAGCATGTTCGTGAACGGGTCTTTAGGGGTGAAGATGAGGGCATCTCGCGCGACGAGTGCAGCTTCACTCATCCGGCCGACTTGGGCCGCCGAAATCACATGGGTGGTAAGCAACGCGCCCAAAGAGGTGAGTTGGACAACACCCGTATTCGTTCGAAGTCGTCTCACGACCGATGGCGTAATCGCCGCCATCTTCTGCTGATCCAACAGGAGCGGCCACTTTGAAGAGCCGAACAGCCAAGTGAGCGCATTTCCGGTAAGAGTGAAGGCCTCTTGCGAGCGTCCCCGACCTTCGAGGCTGTGAGCGTCGATTTGGACTCCGACGAGAAAATGAGGGTCAACTTCGACGACATTATCGAAGAGCGCTTCCTCGGTCAGCCATTGGTGCACGCCCCACCATGCTACGACGAGGCTCGCTACAAAGTTCAACCCAAGAATTCCAGCGACAACATATCGTTTTGAAGCTACCGATGCAGATAGCCATGCACCGAACAGGCAGGCAATCGTGAGCCCAGGCAAGGTGCAGCGATAGGGACCCAACACCAGCGATGGAACCGGTGGCAAATTGGAGATCGGCATGTACACGAGAAGTGCGCATATGCCAACCCACGCCAATTCACGTTTGGATTTCCAGGATTCGCGTAAGAGATATCCGATGGCTACGGCGAGGAGGGCGCCCAGTGGCAGCCAAAAGAACCCGTGATGGGGTGCCAGAGTAAAAGTAATGAGGGCTGGCTTATTCGGGGCAACAAAGGCGACACCGTAGTGGGCGATGGTTTGGAGCGCGCGCATCAAAACTTCGCTCACTCCATCAGGAACGCTCCTCAACGGGGGGCCACCGATGAGCCACATTCCTATATAGATGACAGTGGCGATGCCAAAGGGAAGGGTGATGCGCGCGACGTCCTTCCACTTCTTTGAGCCGAAAACGAATACGGAGAGGGGCACGGCGGGAAAAATCGCTATGGCTTGCTCTTTGGAGAGGGCGGCAAAAAGGAAGCTAATTGTGGCGGCAATAAGCCACCCAACCTTTTCCGACTGATAAAAGCGGAGCAGGCTCACCAGAAGGAGAGCCAAGAAGAAGGTTGAGAGCACGTCCGTTCGACCCCCGATCCAGGCCGCCGCGCCCACCTGCATGGGGAGCTGTAAAAGAATTCACTGGAGGCTATTCTTGTGTTAGCCTCTGGCGCGCTCTTTTTTTTGCGCACCGAGATTGTTGTCGGACTCACTTTCATCGATCCAATCG
>CAILEM010000109.1 GCA_903833215.1 uncultured Armatimonadota bacterium | reverse complement strand
CCGACCCGATCTCAATTCGACGCCACGTCCAATTCTCACGCCGCCTAGCCCAACATATTCCGCGAAATTCAAGCCGAAGATGTCGGGAGCCTTGACAAAGTCAAATACTATCTGGGCTGGTATAGGTGCGCCCCTCTGGGGCTACCTTATTGAATCCCAGCCATAAGGCGTGCTCCAACAAATTCATGTTATCGACTATGTCGATACTGGCCCGGCGCTACCCCGGCGAAACGTTTGAACTGGCGGCTGAAGAAGTGCACGTTTTGGTAGCCGAGCGCATCTGAGATTGCTTTGATCGGCAAATCGGTTTCGATTAGCATGGTCCGAGCTTTCGAGATTCGAGCCAAGAGACGGTGTTCGTGGATGGGGGTGCCGGTGGCGGCAAGAAACCGCCTTCGAAGGGTGGTGACCGAAATGCCGTTTTCGTCGGCGATTTGCGCATAGTCCGTATCCTCCGATTCGAGCCTGGACAGTATCTGTCGCAGCCATGCTTCTCGGGCCGCCCCTTCCTGGCGAACCTCGGCAAGCTCCAGCAGGAGGCCTTCCAGCATGTTCGCGGCACGTAATCGGCCCCACCGGGTTGGCGTATCGGCGAGGCGACGCATTTCGTCGAAATACATGCCCCAGTCGCGAGTTTCGGGTGCCTGCTGCGGCTCGGTCAGCCAAAGTCCGTCGGCAACCCATTTCCCAAACTGCGGCCCCTGAAAGGCAAGATGTCGGTGAGACCAACTTTCACAGCCTTCTGCTCGATGAAACACCGTGTAGGGACCGGGATAGGCTGGCCAAAACCAACACCCCTCGAGGGTGTATTGGCGGTCATCGTAGGAAACGAATACGCTCCCGCGATCCAGGTATTGAATCGTTGCGTACCCAATGAGATGCTTCGCAATACGGTGTCTCGCGGCAGGGATATGTGACGACACCAAAAACGAAAGATCGTCCATTTGACTAAATAGTATAAAACACTGTACCTGAAGTGCACTTTGCAGGTTCAACGAGAGTCGTAAGCTACTCCTCATGGCAACTCGCAACATCACCGACGATCAGTGGGCACAGTACGAAGACCAGGGCTATCTCGTGCTTGGGAAGCTCCTTACCGATGAGGACCTCGCGGCGCTACAACAGCGGATCGACGACATCATGCTCGGAACGGCGAAGATCGACTACGATCGGATTTTGATGCAGTTGGATAGCTCCACCGGAAATTACGAAGATGCTGGAGTTCAGAGTCGCGGATGGAAAGGGGCCACATTGGGCTATCGAAAGATTCAGGACCTCGAACTTGATGACCTGTTTTGTGAATACACCGAGCGGCCAATTTTTAGGGAGATTTGCGAGAAGGTCTACGGAGCAGAAACGCCGATTGCATGTTTCCGTGCGATGTTCATGAATAAGCCTGCCCGGCAGGGAACCGTTCTGCCATGGCATCAGGACGCGTGGACGGCGCTCGATCGGCAACCCTTGATCACCCTCTGGACCGCGCTCGATCCGGCAACGAAGGCGAACGGTTGTGTGGAAGTGATTCCAGGCAGCCACAAGATGGGCCTGGTGAATGCCTCCCACGCCTCCGGCTTTTTGACTCCCGAGCAGGCAGCAGAGCTATGTACGAAGGATAAGGTGGTGTACCTGGAGCTTGAGCCGGGCGAAGTGGCCCTGCTACACAACTGGCTCCTCCACTCGTCCGATATCAATCACACCGACATTTCGCGACGCGCTTATAGCGTTTGCTATATGGATGGAAACACCGTCGCGTCGAACGGAGAGCAGTTCACGCGGCTCTTCGCGAAGTAGTCTTGCGGGTATTGGATGGGGGCCAAATCGGTTTCTTGTCGCGTAACAGGCTTCTGTCCGAAAACTTTGGGATTTTTGGGCTGGTTCCGGTCCCTTTGTCATTGGACACGACTGTTCAGTCGACATATTGATCCTCTGCTCTGAGAGCCGAAATGGCGACTTGGGTTCCTTCTCCCCTTGCCGAAGGGGCAGAAGGGCAGGATGAGGGGTCAGCCATTCGACCTATTTCAATTGGATTGCCACGAGGCTAAGCGGGCGGCTTGCCATTCGAGGATTGGCAGGGATTCAGTCGCCGAATGCAATAAGGATGTGCCGACTTTGTCGTCACCGTTAATGGCAGATCCCCACAACCTTCCCCCTTTGGGCAAAGGAGAAAGAACCTGATTCGCTAATTCCCCTATTTCAACCGGAATGATAAGCGGGCGGCTTGCCTTTGGAGGCTTGGCCGAGAATCCAAGGCCGAATGCAATAAGGATGTGACGACTTTGTCGTCACCGTTTTATGGCAGATCCCCCAACCTGACCTTCCCCCTTTGGGCAAAGGAGAAGGAACCTGGCTGCCATTTCGCCTATTTCAACCGCATTGTCGCGAGGCTGAGCGGGCGGCTTGCCATTCGAAGGTTGGCAGGGATTCCAAGGCTGAATGCTATAGGGATGTGCCGACTTTGTCGTCACCGTTTTATGGCTGATCCCCCATCCTGTCCTTCCCCCTTTGGGAAAAGGAGAAGGGACCGGTTTGCCATTTCGCCTATTTCAACCGCATTGTCGCGAGGCTGAGCGAGTGGCTTTCGTTTGGAGGCTTGGCAGCGATTCAGTGGTCGAATGCTATAGGGATGTGCCGACTTCGTCGTCACCGTTAATGGCAGATCCCCCATCCTGGCCTTCCCCCTTTGGGCAAAGGAGAAGGAACCGGTTTGCCATTTCACCTATTTCAATCGGATTATCACGAGGCTGAGCGGGTGGCTTTCGTTTGGAGGCTTGGCAGCGATTCAGGGGCCGAATGCAATAAGGATGTGACGACTTTGTCGTCACCGTTGATGGCTGATCCCCCATCCTGGCCTTCCCCCTTTTGGCAAAGGAGAAGGGACCTGTTTGCCGTTTCCGCGAAGATATCCAACGGTTAACCAGGCTGAATTGCTCGTATTTCTCCCGATACGCTATTCAAACGGCAAGTCGACGGGGGGTTTGGGGCGCTCTACTTTGGTGCTTCTCGTGACGGATTTGCTTTGTCCGCTGAAGAGATCGGCCATTGAGGTGATCCATACGGAGGCCATCCCGATGATAGGGACGAGAACGCGCCAATTCGGGGCGGGACCGGCACCGCGCGTATATTTGGCCAATAGTTCAAAATCTTTATTCCAAAGGGCAAGCAGTCCAACAAGCAAGACCCAGGCACCGAGGAGGATCGCTCCCTTCGTTGTGCGGCCAATAACGAGTTGCCCGCCTCCAGGAATGAGCGCGGATAGGAACTTCGCGGCCAAGAGCCCAGCGACCTGGTCTTCGCCGGTGAGAAAGATCGAGTCACTCACCCCAAACCGAAGCTGATTCTCGACTGACATCGTGGAGGTGCTTCCGAGGACCATGAGCGCGTACTTTCTCTCGACGCCAACATTCTTAGGGTCGAGTTTCATCGCCTTTGCGTAGGCTTCTCTGGCTGGCTTGATGAGCTTTCTCTCAAAGAGGTCATCTCCCAGCGCTTCTAGCACCACCGAAGATCCTGGGGCAACTTCTGCCGCCTTCTTCAGTAATTCCGTGGCTCCGTTCGCGTTCCCGCGTCGCTTCTCCAGCATGGACTGCCGAATGAGTTTTTCGGCCTCCTCCGATTCAGCCGGCGTAGGGAGGGGGATCTTCGCAAATTCCTCTTCCTGCTTCTCGAGTTCCTTCTGCTTCTCCCTCTTCTTTTTCGCCTCGATCTTTAGCTTCGGATCCGGGGGAAGCGTGGGCTCAATTTGGCCAATGCGCATCTGAAGGACCGAGATGATGTTTCGATCTTTCGTTTTCGCAAGTTTGTCCTTCAGGCGCTGAAGTTCTTGGCGAGACTTTCTTATCTCCTCCGGCTCTTCAACCAGTTCTTCTTCTGCTTCAGTCTCAGCTTCAGATTCGGCCAAGAGGGACGTGAGCTCCTGGAGGCGCATATCAAGGACCGAAACGATATCGGGATCGTCGGTTTGCTCACGTTTTTCCTTCAAACGCGCGTATTCGGCTTGCAGCTTGAGCGTTTCTTCAGACACCTCTGGCTGTTTCTGTTCGGGATCTGTCGAATCTGGGCCCTGCATCTAAAGATCAGACGCCTGAGCGTCCTCGTTTTGATCTCCTATCTTCGCGAGAATTCCTTGTTCAGCGTCGTCAAGCTGCTCAAGCAGGGAACGGTAGACGGGAACAACCTCGCTCTCCTCAGCCAAGAAATCGAGGGAATAGAGATTTGCCAAGTTCGGCGGGAGGATATCTGGGGACAGAAGCCGTTCGAACCGCAACTCTCCTTCAATCAATTCCTTGCGCTCGCGAACCAGCCTCAACATGATGTAAAGCTCGGCGGGATCGCAGCCACGGATGCACTTAAGAAGGAATCGGACGCTGTCGGCAAGCACGACATGCATGGGGTCGCGTTCATCGCCCGATGAAGCGAAAGTCGTTTTCACGGGAGGGTCGAACGGAGGACGACCTCCTGAAGTTTTGGGCTGTGGAATCGGGCTTGCGTGCATAGCGGATCACCGAACACAATGCCTCGTCTCAGCTTTGCCGAGGGGACTATGTTACTGTACACCGAGTTTTCGAAATCAGCAATGGATATCGCTCATTCTGCCTCAGGAAGAATTGGCAAATCCGCCTGAATCAACTTCGTCGGCGTACCTTGCGCCGATCGAGACGCCGGCGAGAGGGGAGCATCCTTGTGTGGGCGGAAAGTAGCAACGATTCGGGCCCAGTTGAACCTGGGTCGGTTGGAGGCAAAGCCGGAGGACAGGGCTGGCACGCTGTCATAGCTACCTTTGGGTGGCGCCTGGGAGGGAAATCCCCTGTGGGACTCGCATGAGCCACGACGAAGCACGAGGCGACAGCGAGAAGGGTTAGCAGCCTTGTACGCCGGCCACCCAATAGTGAACATGAACGGATTCGCGCCATAACGAGTCGATTCCCAAGGGCAGATTTCTGCCCACAGAAAAACAAACATCAATCGTCACGAAGATCTATCAAGATGCGGACTTTTTTTACAGATTTAACGGTTAAATCAACAGTATTAAGTAAAGGCCGGCCGCTATTGTCAGTATGGTTCGTACTATTGGGTTACCCGGCTGTCTTCATCATTTCATCCCTGCCAACTTTCGGATTTCTGTCACTTCGTTTGGAAACCCATCTTTGTTCGAACTCAACTGGCGATCGGATCGGATCTGAAGCCCGACAAAAAGGGTTAATAGCAGGCTGAAGCCAACCAATCCCAGAGAGGCAGCTCGCCTTGAAATCTGACCCTGCTTTCCGACAAAAACCACGGTCCCAAGCAAGGCGATGATGCAGCCGGGGACGATGCTGGAATCCACAACCAGCGCTTTCCAGGCGACCAAACCACCAGCGAAAAGGCACGTTAGCAGGAAGAAGAGCACTGTGGTCCATTCACCAACCTTTGACACGACACCGGACTTATTTTTCGCAAATGCACATAGTGCAACGCCGTAGAGAATTGCGCCCAAGATCGCGAATGAATCCGGTACGAACACGGACGCGACAGCGAGAACCGTGCCAGCAATCGTCGCAATTTTCTCTCGATTTGGCGTACTGACGAGCCAAGGAAGAGTTGATATCAGAACCATAAACCCTGCGGCGACATACGAGAGAGGGTTGAGCACTAAGTTGGAAAACAGAAACGCAACGAGGAA
This sequence comes from uncultured Armatimonadota bacterium, assembly GCA_903833215.1. GTDB lineage: Bacteria > Armatimonadota > Fimbriimonadia > Fimbriimonadales > Fimbriimonadaceae > Fimbriimonas. Next base: position 78,999 of record CAILEM010000109.1, on the reverse strand, counting down.
GCATGTTGCACCCAATGTGGTTGCAACGATTGACGCTTTCTTCTCGAGTCTGAGTAGCGCGAGTTGAATTTGCACGATGCCGACGAGGAGCCCAGCGACAGGCAAATTCTGGTTGCACCCTTCACAGCCACGGCTGATGAAAAGAGTCAACCCCCAACTGGGAAGAAACATGAAATGAGGCAACATCCGCGTGACGATGTCTGACTGGACAAGCGATAGTCTGGAACCGAGTGCCGCGAGAGGCAAGCAGATGACGATAGCGATCAGCAAGACCATTGGAGCAGTCATCAGAACCAGCTGCCACAGTTGAGCGTTTCTATCAGGAAAGCTCTCTTCGAGATACGGAGGTAACGTTTCAAAATATTTCCTAGCGGCAGCGCTGAAGCGATTGAGCTGTTGAAAGATCTCAAGCGTTCCTGGTTGCGGTGGCACCACGTGGGCTTCGATTAGTGAACTATCAAATCTGCCTGCCAAGCGGAGCCACTCAGTATCCGTTACCTTTGGCAAAGACTTGATTGAAGCCGGGATGGCGGGCCGGATCGAGTATTTGACAATTGCAGCCGATTCGATGACCTCGATGGAGATTTTCGCCGGTTCGATCATCCTTTGCGCGGTCTGAATCATGTCGCGTCTTTCTTGAAGCCAGCCGTGACGGTTGACGTACCTTGCCAGCGCGTTCATGTGAGAAAAGTCCGGAAGCATGATGGCGGCATCAATAGCTCTGCGCATAAAGACTCCACGGTAGCCCTTCGCACTCTTCTGAGCCCTTTCAAGGGTGTCCGCTTCCTCGGCAACGAAGCTTGAGTAATTCGGACAAGCTGCCGCGGTTCGGAGCGCGGCCGACATTTCAGATCGATGCTTTTGTTGCATCGCAAAGGACGCATGCATCAAAGGGAAGTAAGCATTCTGTGGATCCAGTCGTTCCCCATGGAGGCAGGCTTGTCGACCGATTTCTAGGTTCTTTTGCGCCTTCAGATCGTCTGCCGCGCTGCGTTTCTGCAAGGAATCTGGATCGCGAAACCCCATCATGCCTGTCATGCGAACGATCATCGCCCACCCAAATTTGCTGTCAGGATGACTTTGGGCGTACTGAATCAACTCCGGCATTCTACGTTCAACTGGAGAGAACATCGCATGCGCGAACTTCTCATCGCTGTTTTCACCATGATAAGTCGCAGGGTCCGTGACCCAATGGGCGATGAATGCTTCAAAAACATCGGCCCGCATCCCGTCGCTGCTTCGGGTCTCTGAGAGGAGGTCGAGTTGATTCCGGATAACCCAGCTCGATGCTGGCATCAGGGTGAGGGTCGCGATGATCGCACAGGCGATCAGGAAGGAAACCACTGTCGTTTTCATGCATGCCTCCCTAATGGGGCTAACCGTTCGGTGTGGGTTCCTGCAGTAACTTCTGGCGCCGTCGACTTCATCTCTTCAATCGCAAAGTGATCCATCGGGATCTGCACGCCACTGGCTGAGCCTGAGTCGGCCGGCCCTAGTGTGCAAAACAGGATGAAGCCAGAAGCAAGGAGAGCCGCAGCGATTGGGGCCAACGCAAATGACAAGGCACCGAGGAAAGTTTGTCGCTTGGCCCGGATTGGCGGCGTTGGAATGGTGTCGAGAGCCGCATAGAACTCTGCAAGATGATCTAGGGATGGTTCTTGTTTCATAGGTCCCACTTCCGCTGAAACGCCTTCTTCGCGGCGTTGAGTCGAGAGGCAACTGTGCCTTCAGGAATATCGAGCGCTTCCGCAATCTCTCGGTAGGAGAGTCCCTGATTGAGGGCCATGCCGAGCAAAGCTCGCTGCTCAGGTTCGAGCTTCCTCAGCGTTTCGAAGACAGCAAGCCGCTCTGGGGAGAGTTCGATCGCTTGAAGTCCCTCTGGAATCGGGTCAGAATGTCGCTTGCGTCGAAGATAGCGGGTTGCACTGCGAACAGTGACTTTCCGCACCCAGGCAGAGGGGCTATCCACTTGAGCGAGCTTCCGTTTTGCCCGCAACAGGAGGAGGAGCACATCCTGTGCGATGTCTTCGGCACCTTCCGGCTCACCACAAATCGCCAGGGCACAACGAAACACGAACTCGCGATAATTGGCTGGATCGCAAGCAGATTCACAACGCTCGCGCTGACTGACCGCCTCTGATCGGATATTTGAATGCAATACAATCGCCATCTTCACATGACAAGAGGCAAGATTGGCTTGAATCCTTCACGTGAATTGAAAGAACTCACAAAATCGAGGCTACCCAGCCTCGATGGCGAAAAGGGGAAGCAGAATCTCCAGCCTTACTACGGCTGGAGACCATCATTGAACACACCCATGCGTCGAAACCGATCGTAACGATCTTGGTTAATGGTCGCAGGTGATTTGGTGTCCAGTTCAGCAAGGTGGCTTAGAATTTCTGCCTTGACATTCGCACAAATGGTCGGCCAGTCGCGATGGGCTCCACCCTTCGGTTCTGGAATGATCGCATCAATCAAGTCAAAATCCAGCGCACACTGAGCCGTTAGCTTGAGTGCCTTTGCGGCATCGGCACCGCGGTCCGCCTGACGCCAAAGGATCGACGCACACCCTTCAGGAGCGATGACCGAATAGATGGAGTGCTCAAGCATCAACACTTTGTTCGATGCGGCAATCCCGATCGCACCGCCGCTGCCACCTTCGCCGATGATAACCGAGATAGAAGGAACTGTCAGCTCGAACATCTTGAAGATCGACGCCGCAATCGCTTCGCTAATGCCTCGCGATTCGGCCTCAACTCCGGCATCTGCCCCAGGCGTGTCAATGAACGTGATGACGGGAAGTCGGAACCGCTCTGCCATTTCGAAAAGGCGAATCGCCTTTCGGTAGCCTTCAGGGCGGGCATAGCCAAAATTGCGCAACTGGCGTTCTTGGATGCTGCGACCCTTCTGATGTCCGACAACCATCACGGGTCGTCCGTCGATCATTGCCGGTCCGCCGACGATAGCATGGTCGGTAAACCCGTTTCGGTCACCTTGAAGTTCTACAAAATTGTGACAAATCGCCTGGACGTAGTCCAAGGTGTACGGTCGATTGTCTGCTCGAGCCACCAGCACCTTTTCCCAAGGGCCAAGGTTGGCGTACATGACCTCGACATACCGATCTCGACGAGCCTCAAAGCCCGAGATCTGAGATTCGCGCCGCTCCTTGGTCGCGGGATCCTGCTCCCGGCGATTGAGCTCCTTGAGCTTTAGCAGCGCGTCCTCAAGTTCCTTAAGTGGCCTTTCCCATTCTTTGTGGGTCTTCGACATAACCTAGCCACGCTCCTTTGGTTCCGATGTTGGAAGGGAGTGCCCTGTGTTTTCCGCTTGGAATTTGAGTCTTTCTTCCTCGCCAGCGAGCCATTGCTCATATTCCTCTGGGCTCAACTTCACTTTGAGATGAGCTTTAAGCGCTTCGGGATCGACGGGGCCGACGACGGATTCGAGCAAACTACGAGCCTCTTCCATTTGAGTGGCTAGCAGTCGAGCGAGCTGCTGAATTTCTTCTTCGGCAATCTCTTCGCCTGCCTCAATTCGTGCCTGGAGCGCTTCTGCTTCGGCAAGAGCCTTTTCAAGGACGCCCCCGAAATTCTTCTCTGAGGTGGGATCAGACATGAGTTTTGAACCCTCCCAGCATCTTGGTGAGCTGAATCAAGGTGGCACGCATCTCTTTTCGAGGAACAACGCGGTCGATCATGCCGTGGTGAAGAGCAAACTCTGCAGTCTGAAAATCATCCGGCACTTTGCCGACACCGGCTTGCTTGCTCACACGAAGTCCCGCGAAGCCAACAAGCGCTTTCGGCTCGGCAAGGATGACGTCCGCGACGGACGCATAGCTCGCTAAGACGCCCGCCATCGTGGGGTCACTAAATACGGCGAAGTAGGGAACACCGAGCTTTGAACAACGTTGGGCAGCGGCCGTCGTCTTGGCCATCTGCATCAACGAAAGAAGGCCCTCCTGCATTCGAGCGCCACCGGAGGCGCAGAAGATGATCGCAGGATTCCCGGAGTCAGCCGCGCGTTCCAAGGTTCGGGTGATCTTTTCGCCGTTGACGGCGCCCATGGATCCGCCCATAAAATTAAAGTCAGATACGGCGACGCACACGGGAATACCATCCAGCGCGGCGAGGCCACTCGTCATCGAGTCATTCGTCTGTTGCTTTTCGACTGCGGAGGCAAGTTTTTCCGCATACTCTGGAAAGTCCAGAGGGTTCAAAGACGACAACTCCTGATCGAGTTCCCGGAAACTTCCTGGATCAAACGTAATCTCAATCCGCTTTGACGCCGAGAGCCTATGGTGATGTCCACAGTACGGACACACACTCAGGTTCTGTTCAAAGTCAACCGAGAAGATAATCTTTTTGCAGTTCGCACACTGCAAAAACCCTTCCGCCTTGTTCGGCTCCCTGTTGCTCAAGGCTGTCAGGATACCTCCGACACACTCATAGCGTATGTAAAAACAATCTCAAGGGACCTTCCGACCTCCAATCCTTGACTCAATCGAATATTGATGAGCCTGACGCTGAATCAAGCGGATGAGTAGTATGAAGATCTATGCGTAAGTCGTCTGGAGATCGCATCTTTGGGGTTGAGACCGAGTTCGGATGTTTGGTATCGGACGCCTCGTACGGCAGTCCAGAAGCTGCCGTCGAAACGATCAAGGACTACCTTTTTCACGAACTGAAGTTAGGTGCGATTGATTTGCACGCACGCGATGACGTTTTTGAACCTGCCCAATCGGGCGGGTTCTTGATGAATGGCGCACGTCTGTATATCGACGCAGTGGGTTCTCACCTCGAATACGCGACAGCCGAATGCCGTTCCCTAAAGGATCTCGTCGCGAATGACCGAGCTGGGCAAAGGCAAATTGTGCGAGCGATCCGGGAGATGGGCCTCGAAGACGTGGTCAGTGTGTACAACAATTCGGTTGACCATTTTGGCGGGCACACCTTTGGCTGTCACGAGAACTACCTCGTTCGGGGGGATGATGACTTCCTGAACAACGACGTTCACATGCTCTATCCATTTCTGGTGACCCGCCAGATCTTCGCCGGGGTTGGGCGGGTCGGTGGACATATCCTGACCTCCAACACCATGCGCCCTAGTTACCAGGACGTGATGGATAACCCGGTGGACTATATTTGGGTGTCTCAGGTGTATGGCGTCATCCCCGACGCGTCGGTGAATTTCCAGCTGAGCCAGAGATCCGACCATATCCTCAAGACGATCGCAAGCAGAGTGCGCTTTAACCGCGCTCTGATCAATCCAAAGTGGGAGCATTTCTATTCGCACAACGGCATGACCCGGCTTCACTTCTTGTTCGGTGAGTCCAACCAAAACGAATACGCCTATGCCCTCAAGGTGGGTACGACGCTTCTGGTGTTGCGCTTGGTTGAAGAGCATCTCGTGCCGGAAGAGTTAGTGATGCTCAACCCGATCCAAACACTGCGAGACGTGAGCCGCGATTCGACTTACCGTTGGATCGTGGAGTTGGCAGATGGCGAAACTCTGTCGGCAATCGACCTCCAGAGACGCTATCTATCCATTGCCGAAGTTTATCGAGGGGAAAGTGATCAAACGAATTGGATCCTCGATGAATGGGCATCGGTCCTGGATGGCCTCGAAAAGGACCCGATGGAAATGGCAGATAGGCTCGACTGGGTCGCCAAGCTTAAGGTCGTAAACCAATATCGCGAGGAAGAAGGGCTTGAGTGGGACGACGACGCGCTGCACTCGGTGGACCTTGAGTATCACAACATCGACCCCGAAACCAGCCTGTTTTACGCTTTACAAGATATGGGCCAAACCAAGCGTCTTCTGAAAGACCTTGATATCATCGAGGCGATGACGGATCCACCCCAGAACACAAGGGCAAAGGGGCGTTCCAAACTGGTGGAGCAGGTTATTGGCCGGAAGGGTCCCAAGTTCTATCTGTTCGACTGGAACGGAGTAGCCCTCGACCGGCACACGTACATCGAAATGCTGGATCCATTCGAGACCTACGACAAAATCTGAATCGGTTAGGATTTCGACATCGCGAGTTCGATCAAATCGCGAGGAGGCCTAAAGCTGACTTCCTCTTTGATCGTTTCCAGGATTTCAACCGGGATGTGATAATTGCCGTCGAGCAGACGCTCAATGACTTCTTCAACCAGCTGCTCAGGTGTCGAGGCGCCAGATGAGATTCCAATAACTTTATGATCGGTTCGCCAAGCTGGCTGAATCTGGTCAGGAGTCAAAAGAAGGTGGGATTCCGTGCCAAGCGATTCAGCAACCTCGCGAAGGCGATTGGAATTCGAAGAGGTTGTCGAGCCGACGATAAGGACGAGATCGCACTTATTGGCCAGTTCCCGAATTGCACTTTGACGATTCGTGGTGGCGTAGCAGATGTCTTCTTTCGACGCGGTGTGGATGTGAGGGAAGCGTCGCTTTAGGACCTCCATCGTCGCCTTTACTTCGTCCACGCTGAGGGTCGTTTGGGTAAGAACCGCCAATTTCTCGTGATGCTCAATTTCGAGCGCTTCCGCATCGGCGGGAGTTTCAACGAGCACCATGCGATCGGGTGCCTCGCCCATGGTTCCTTCTGCCTCTACGTGACCTTCATGGCCGATGTAGATAATGAAATATCCTTTCTTTGCAAAGTGCTTGGCTTCATTGTGGACTTTGGTGACAAGCGGGCAAGTTGCGTCGATCACCGTGAGGTTTCTTTTTGCTGCAGCTGTTCGAACTTCAGGCGACACGCCGTGGGCTGAAAAGACAACTGGCATACCTTCTGGAATTTCATCAATCGTCTCAACGAAAATGACTCCGCGGTTTTCAAAACTCCGGACAACCCACTCGTTATGTACGATCGCATGCCGCACGTATAGCGGCGCGCCATGGATCTTTAGAGCCAAATCCACAACTTCAATCGCAAAGGCGACTCCCGCACAGAAGCCGCGCGGGGCGGCAAGAATAATCTTCTCCACACTCTATTGTAGCGCCGGGCTATGCTCATTCCGTGGACGCACTTTTGATCAACAAGATGCTTGAGGCCCGAGTGAAGGATTTGGCGGCACGGGGACCCCAGACAAACCAGGCCCAAACGCGGCAAACGGTGCTGAAGTCGTTGGGACTTGACCCACTGCCCCCACGAACCGATCTGAAGCTAAAGATCACCGGTGTGATCAAACGGGATGGGTACCGAATCGAGAAATTGCGGTACGAATCCTTTCCCGGCCTGCTGGTTACCGCGCACCTTTACATTCCGGAAGGCGAAGGTCCGTTTCCAGTTATTCTCAATCCCCACGGACATTGGCCATACAAGAAGATTGCCCCCCCAGTGCAGGCACGAGGGATTTCGCTCGCCCTCGAAGGATTTGCGGCGCTTATCGTGGATTCACCAGGCTTCAGTTGGGATGAAAACGAGTTCAACGAAAGAATTGGCATTGGATCCCACGACGACTGGTTCTTGAACCAAGGGATATGCATTCAAGGAGTCTACGTCTGGGATCTGATGCGGGGGCTGGATTATCTGGAAACCCGGAATGACATGGATACAAGTCGGGTTGGCATCACAGGCACAAGCGGCGGAGGCACGGCCACGATGTACGGCTTTGCCGCCGATGAACGGATTTCTTGTGCCGTGCCCGCTTGCTATGCCACCAGTCTGGAGACCAATCCTCACAACGGCTGCCTATGCAACCACGTCCCTGGAATTTCAAATCTGGGAGATCGTGCCCACATCCTTGCTACACGTGCTCCTGCCCCAATCATGCTGATCGGAGCGACGAACGACAACGAATTTCCCCCTGAGGGACATCAGAAGACTTACGAAAAACTTCGGTCCATCTACAAAAGCAAGAAGTGCGAATCCAAGATTCGACTCGAGTTGGTGGAAGGAGGGCATGACTACAGCCGGCGAATGAGGGAAGCGATGGTTGCATTCTTTCGAGAACATCTTCTTGGGGAACCCGCCCGAGGGTACGTCCCTGAGAAGCGTCCGATGACAGACGGCGCATGCAACGCCTATGAAGTTGGCACCGCAGCGATTACGGACGCTCGCCTCGCTTGCACGACGTGGTTCGAGCGTGAAACCTCCACGTTTCGAGATGTTCTCAGCGACACAATGCACCAAGTTCCAGCGGACAAGTACGTTGCTATGGAGCGGTTAGTGGGGTGGGGAAGATATGGCCGGATCGAGAAGTCGCGGGACGTCGAAAAGGTTTGTATTTATGATCCAAGCCTCAACGACCGTGAACCAGGATCCATCTGCTTACCTATCGAAGAGATCGATCAACGGCTCTGCATTTATCTAGGCATTTCGATGCCAGAACTCTTCGCTCAGCTACTACATTTCACGTTGCCCGGTGGCATTGAAGGCTGGGAGGCATCTCGCGGCGGCACGAGTGTTGGCGATCCATTGACTTCCATGATTGCATCGATGCGAACGCTCGTGTCTTCGGCCCACCCCGAGACCCCTCTGAAACAGCTAGTCGCGGTCGGACCGGTGGCAAGCATGACTGCTCATCTGTTCAAGCTATATCGGCCCACTGTCGAGATTCAGGCTTCACACGAGTTCAAAGGTTGGGGCGATGCGCTGACAATGGATATGCGCCAACTCGTTCAGCCAGGTGCTCGCTACCTGCAATGGCCATTCGAGGTAACAACGTAAGGCACCTTTCAGGATCTCGTGTGTCAACGAACGATTTCGTTCCGTGATAGTTGGAGGCTAACACCAACTTCTTTGGCAATGATGGGCGCAGGCGGAAGCCTTTTTGCCAATCGGATCGAGACTTTCTCGATTGGCTGGAACTGCTCGAACAGCTTTTCGCAAATCACTCGGGCAAGCCGTTCCACCGTTTTGTATTGGGAGTGGGTCGCGGTTTCGACAACGACTTTGGCCGCCGCCGCATAGTCGACAGTGTCCTCCACCCGGTCCGAGGTGTCGGCAGTGCAGGCGACATCGATGACAAGATCGACGATGTATCGGTGTCCAACAACCTGTTCCTCCGGAGGCACGCCGTGGTATGCATAGAACTCAAGATCGGTAACGAACAGTGACACCATGGCTGAATTAGACCCGGTTCGCGTGCTATACTTGGTGTAACAAATAAGAGCGACCGGACAAAGGGTGGCTTAGGCCGCCTTTTTTTGTACCGGGCGAAGGGAAAAAAAACCGATGGATATTCTGCAGCAACTGAATCAAATTGCGCAGGAGAGGGATATCCCGCTCCATGAGCTACAACACGAGTTGGAAGAGTCTCTGGCGGTAGCGTACAAAAAGTTCATCGGAATCCAGAATGATGTTGCCGTTACAGTAACTATCAAACTGAGTCCGTTGAGCGCCAGCGTTGGAAAGGAAGTCGTTGCGGTTGTCACGGAACCTCGCTATCAGATCAGCGTCGAAGACGCTAGGAAGAAGCAGGCGAACGTGGAAGTTGGCGACATCGTTCCAATCGCGGTTGATCCAAACCAATTTGGTCGCATCGCAGCTCAAACGGCAAAACAAGTGTTGAGCCAAAAGCTGCGCGAAGCTGAAACACGTCGCATTCACGATGTTTTCCATGAAAAGATGGGGGACGTGGTGACGGGTGTGGTCAGCCGAAAAGATGGCCAAAGCGTTTACATTCAAGTCAACAAGGTAGAGGCAGAGCTTCCACGGCGCGAGCAAGTGCCTACGGAGCCATATCGACCAAACGACCGCCTGCGCGTTTACGTATATAAGGTAGATGACAGCTCGCGACGTTTGAGAGTTATCGTGAGTCGTACGCACCCGAACTTGTTGCGAAAACTGTTTGAACTAGAAGTGCCCGAGATCGCACAAGGCATCGTCTCTATAAAGAGCGTTGCCCGCGAGCCAGGCCAGCGAAGCAAGATTGCGGTGCATTCGTCGGATGAGCGCGTGGATCCAATCGGAGCCTGCATTGGCCCGAGAGGCGCACGTGTTCAGGCAATCGTGGATGAACTCTACGACGAGAAGATCGACGTGGTCCCACATAGCGATGATGCACGTACGTTCATTACCGATGCACTTTCACCTGCCAAGGTGAACTCGATCAAATTGAGTGAAACTGAAAAGAGCGCCTACGTTGTCGTTCCAGATAATCAGCTCTCTCTCGCGATTGGAAAAGGTGGGCAAAACGTGCGATTGGCCGCGCGTCTCACAGAGTGGAAAATCGACATCCGCAGCGAAAGCCAAGCAGCTGCCGAAGGGAAGAAGTAGCGGTGGCGCTGCTTCGAACGATTACTGTTGGCCACAATGCCGGAAAGGACATGTATCGCTTGTAAACGCAAGACCGATCAGGCTTCCTTTTGGCGCGTCGCTCGAGATTTCGAGGGACGCGTCGCACTGTGGAGGGGTCTCGGTCGGAGCGCTTACATCTGTAAACAACTGGAATGTCTCGAAGGGGCAATGGCCAAAGGACGGCTTGAACGAGCACTTCGCGGGGCGGTTTCGAACGAAGACAAGCGGGTCTTGCGAGAAGAATTGATATGCAAACTGAGGTAAAGAAATCAAATATGACGGTAAACATCGCGGATATCGCTAAGGAGTTCGAAGTTGCACCAGGCACCGTTTACGGCGCACTGAGCGATTTGGGCATCGAACACGACGGAACCGTCTTTGAAGGCGACGCCGATTCACTAGAACTCTTGCGGGATGCACTTGCAGAGCACATTGGTTCCAAGCAAGTTCTGCTCAAGCCCAACCCAACCCTTCGTGATGTCGCCAACGCCCTCGGTGTAGCCCAAGCCGAAGTTCAAAAGACCCTTCTGACCAAGCTAAAGGTCATGGCGACGCTTACGACAGCTCTGAAGCCAGATGTCGTTGAAAAATTGGTTACCACCTTCGGCTATTCGGTCCGCGTGGAGAGTTCGACGCCTAAGCCCGTTCAGCCAAAGCCATCTGCCACCGCGCAGAAGAAGGGCGGCGCTCAACCGAGACCTCCCGTTGTCACGATCATGGGTCACGTCGATCATGGTAAGACCTCGTTGCTCGACTACATCCGCAAGGCCAATGTCGCCGCAAAAGAGCACGGCGGTATTACCCAGCATATCGGTGCCTATCAGGTTGAACTTCCTGAGGGTCTGATCACATTCCTCGATACGCCGGGGCACGCTGCCTTTACCGCGATGCGAGCTCGTGGAGCCCAAGTCACGGATATCGCGATCCTCGTGGTTGCGGCTGACGACGGCATCATGCCGCAGACTAGAGAAGCCATTCAACACGCAAAGAACGCGAAGGTACCCATCATCGTTGCCATCAACAAGATGGACAAGCCGGATGCCAATCCGGATCGCGTTATGCAGCAGTTGCCTGAGTTCAATGTCATTCCTGAAGCCTACGGCGGCGACACGATCACCTGTCCGGTTTCGGCTCTGACGGGCGAGGGTGTTCCACACCTCCTCGAAATGATCCTGCTCCAGGCTGAAGTCCTTCAGCTCACCGCAGACCCACGCGCACCGCTTGAAGGTTCGGTTGTTGAAGCCAAACTTGAGAAGGGACGCGGACCTGTCGCCACCATCCTCGTCCAGAGCGGCACGCTCAAGATCGGTGATGTGGTCGTCGTCGGCAAGACGTACGGCAAGATGAAGGCGATGACCGACTATCGCGGTCAGCGAATCACCGAAGCTGGTCCATCGACACCTGTTGAAATTCTTGGCCTAAGCGATGTTCCTGAAGCGGGAGACCGTGTCGAAATCGCCGCAGACGAGCGAAGTGGACGCGACTTGGCGGAGAGCCGAGCCGTGCGACATCGTGCGAAATCGCTTGAAGCTCCATCGCGTGGTATGACGCTCAGTCAACTACGTGAGCGCCTCAACACCTTGGAACTCAAAGACCTCAACTTGATCATCAAGGCTGACGTCCAGGGTTCAGTGGAAGCGGTCAAGGGCATGCTTGAGCGAGTCAAGAACGACGAAGTCGAAGCTAAGGTCATCCTTAGCGGTGTCGGTTCGATTACTGAGAGCGACATCCTTCTTGCAAGCGCATCTGAAGCGATTGTGGTTGGCTTTAACGTCAAGCCCGAACCGGGTGCCAAGCGGGAAGCCGAGCGACGTAAGGTTGAAATTCGAACCTACACGATCATCTATGAACTGATCGAGGATATCGAAGCGGCCGTCAAGGGAATGCTCGAACCGAAGTTCGAAGAGCAGCACCTTGGAACCGTCGAAATCCGCGTACGATTCCAGTTCTCCAAGAAGGGAATCATCGCTGGTTCGTACGTCACCGAAGGCAAGGTCACAAGGAACGCCCTGTGCCGAGTCCGAAGAGGCAACGAGTTGGTTTACGACGGCAAGATTGGCACCCTCAAGCACCTCAAGGACGACGTCCGAGAAGTCACCTTGGGTATGGAATGCGGTCTCACCTTCGGCGATTGGACCGACTTCAAGGAAGGCGACATGGTAGAAGCCTTCGAAATGATCCAAACGAACGCCTAGTTCGTTTGCGCTGGAGAGGGATTTGAATTCCTCTCCAGTCGTAGGGCAAAGGCGTGACCTAATGCCAAGCAGTTTTTAGCTCCCGGTTCGGAGTCAGCCCAATCTCTGGCCAACCTGCTGTGATTGAATTAAGGAGTGGCACCTTCTCGGTCACGTGTTGGCATCGCTCACATTGCGCTAATGCGACTTTTCAAGGCCCGAATGGCAAAAACGGTCTAGCTTTTTTGGGGTGCACCCTGCTAATCCAAGGTCGGTTGATCAACCCCAAAGTAGAGCAGCGGGGCTCACCAAACACAATGTCCTATACATTGCTCCGGGCGTGCCCTCCACCCTCATGTATTTTTCGACCGGCACCTCCACCTCAATTGCTCACTCAAATCCCCGTCAACCCCGTGCCTCTCGTTGTCACTTTGGCGGAGGCGATGAACCTGAACGCGCCTGACTGCTCATTACGCCACCAGCGGCTTGAATCTCCTTGATTCGAGCTGTAATGTCATTACAGGCCGACAGCCAGAAGGCATCTCGAAGCTCAGCAGGAAGATCCGAATATGCGATTTCCTTGCTGTCAGGAATGCCTGCTGCCGAGGAGCATACTTCCACCCACAGGCCGCGAGGCAAGTCAATCGTCAATGTGCAACTGTCGGAATGACCCAATCGAAAGTGTCGCTGAGCCAGAGTTGCCTCGTACTGATCTCGATTTGTGACAGCTTGAAAAACCCCATCTTTGAAAGTCGGCATAATCGGGCGAACGATGAATGCAGTGCTGTTGGGTGCAAATATCGGAGCCCACATCTCATGGATTTCCCCCTGATGCGGCTCGCGGATCAAAGGAATTGTTTGTGCTTTGACACTTAATGTTGCCCTGGAGTAAATGTCATCGGTGAATAACTCTGAGGCGTGCTGGTAGATATCGGGGTAACCATATCGCCCCTCGGGACTCACACCAAACTCCTGATGGAGCGCCTCCTTAAGCTCATCAACGGCACCCAACTCACCAACCGTCAAGGTCTTTCCACCCTCTAGTCGGCTCCAGTCACTGTCACTGATTGCTCCGATTAGCCTGTAGATGCGTGCCGTTAGGTTTTTGCCTGGCGTTTGCCACCGATCGAGAGCAACTCTGGCATAGAACTCCCATAGGTTTGTTAGCACACCGGGACGGACACTACCCTGGCGATAAAGCTTGCTGGCAGCTCTGAGGCTCACCTGTTTCTCTCGCTGCGCCTCGCCAGCAAACCGTGACAAAGCCCTCCGATCCGCACCATAACTCTCTTGGATATAAGGGTCTTGCGGACGCCATACTGCCAAATCCGCCGTGCTATGCCACTCGAATGGTGACCACAGTTCCATTAATTCTTCGAATCTGTCTAAATTGACCACCCCAGTCAAGCTCGAATGAAGGACGTGATCCCATAGGAAGTCCGTAACTTCAATTGCCACACACCTATCTGGACGTTCAGACGCGAGGGCCTGTAAAGCAGTCAGTACGAAGAGATCTAGCGGCTCTCGTTTGTCAGGATGTACGAACCAAAACGGTAATGGCTTGCCAGATGGCATAGCAGCGAAGGCAACAGCAGCAGTCCCTTCCAGGCTCAAAGGAATCTCCCGCAATGTCTGACTACTAGTGCGGGAAGGCAAACTTGTTTGTGGCCCTGCCTGAGTTGCTTTCATCGGCGGCGCCGTAAGTTGTGCCATGACCACTGTACTCCCACCCACATCGTAACCCGAGAGGGCCAAGACAATCGCTCCTCCGAGATAGTCCACAGCCAAGCGCAATCGATGGATGGGCTTCAAGGGCACTCCCCAGCCTAGTGCATACGGTTTGACATCGAACTCACGAGTTAAATTGCCACCCAAAACATGCGGTGGAAGCTTTGCACTCTCGAGTGGTAGCATTTCTGACTCGTAGATGGCATTCAGATCAAGGTGATTTGGCAAAATTTCATTGCCACTTACAGGATTGTCCTCGAATACAGCAGAGCCGCGCAATGAGGCTTCGGCGATGCGAGCTGCTCCGATACGTCGAACAAGTTTGACCAGAAGATCAGCTGAAGGTAGCAGGTCTGCCACTGGAGCTATCTTGGGCGCGGGGATATGCAACTTCACAGCTGCAGACACCTGATTTACACGTTTCTCGAATTCTTGGGAGACCTTTTCTGCTGTAATTGAGGAATTTGGGTTCAGAACTTGCTTACGATTCTCCTCGACACCCCGAATCGCCTGTTCGATCCACCCAGTGTGCTCTGAGACCAAGAAATCCCGAATTTCCTTGGTATCGGTTTTGGATCTCGAAATGAGATAGCCACTGCTGTCGGCTGTGACAGTCGCATGGAGGCACCCTGCAATGGACGCCAGTTCCACTAAGGCTGATTTACCATGTCGGGCGATGAAAATGTTCTGACTAGATAGCTCACGAGAAGCGGATACTGGCTTGCCCAACTCGACGGAAAGACTAGCGCATATCGACCCCATCGGGCGGACTCCAGAGTCCGAGATCGTTGCGAACACAATCAAGCACGGAAAAATCATCTTTTCTACTAACCTTAGCGGAACTGCCTAATGGGTGACTACAACGACGTACGCATATGAGAGCGAAGCGTAAGCGCTAGCGCTACCACTGCCCGTGTCGTGCCCTGGAGGCGGCGTGCCCGTTAGGTACCCTTCGGCATGAGCCTCCATGCCGATGAGGTCTTGACCATAACTCCACGATGAGCCCGAACCAGACATCTTTGCTCCTGTAGGTATATTTACTGTAGGGTCTGGTGTTGCCGAATAGTAGTAATCGTCCAGTGGATTGTCTGTTCCAACTCCAACCGCCGCAGTATTGGAGGTGTTGAGTGTGTCGGAGGATCCAGACGCCGAAGCTCCAGACTGGTTATTATGGGCGTAGGCGGCAGATTCCTCGGTAAATCCCCATTGAAAATAGCCCGATATGTCAGGTGGCAAAGATGATGAGCCTACATTCGTGACAAAGAACCGCCACGTTCCAGTCACAGACGCTGAGCCAGAGCTGGGGTGGGACCCTGCGACCGCGCTTGCGGCGAGCGTGCTCGATGACGAGAAGGATGTGGTACTAGGAAAGACGACCCCCGTACCAGCTGACGCGAAACTTGTAGGATTTAGGCCGATGCTTTTCGTCTGAGCTTCTGCCTCGAAGTATGAAAGGGAAATGGCGATCATACCAAACAGGATCTTAACATAAACTTGCTTCATAACGTTATGATAACCGAGAATCCTACAAATAGCAAAACTTTTCATTGGAACAGCAGCAATTCCCAAAAATGATTCGAACAACTGCCATGTGGTCAGCACAACCTCGTCCTATTTGCGTAGCACTGAAGGCTGTCGTTCAAATCAGGAATATTACGAACGAATCGCTACCTTTCGAATCTCCGGATATCTTCTCTGACTCAATTGACCAGTTCGGCTATATCCAGACCTAATTCGCTCGTTCGCGTCGGGAAAACCGGCCCTTCGAAGTGATCCAAAAGTACGCCTAGGCATTTCACTAGAGTCATGGTTAAATAAGGGTCGCTGTTTGAGGAAAAGAGCAACCCAATTCCATGTCTGAAGTTGCACCTCCACGTATTTCGACGAGTTTTGGCCGAACGATGGGTCGCAAACCCAAGGGGCTAGATCTCAATTCGATTGGTGAAGCGTGGGATCTGGTCAAATCGGACCTGCCAACTTGGATTCCACTCGCCACGGCCGCGCTCTTCTTGACCGGAGGGATTCTTTTGATCGGCGACTTCATAATTGAGTCCGCCATCTACGGAACTGTCTTTAACACTGACGGTTCGACCCAACTCCAGCAGATCGAAGAGTCGTTGCTCGGTTTGATTCCGTTGCTGCTCGTTGGTATCTTTGCGAGCTCGCTGATGTACATGGGTGCAAAGCAGGCTCGGCACGAGCAAGTTCAGTTTCGGAGTTTGTTTGCTGGCTTTCAGTGCCTTCTGCCACTGCTCATCGCTGGAATCGCGGTTGTGGGCTTTATCGCTCTTGGGTCAGTGATCCTAATCGTGCCAGGTCTTTACTTGTGCGGATGCCTTTGCTTCGTGCCCATCCTTGTAATCGACCAGAAAATGAGACCCCTTGCCGCGATCAAGACTTCCTACAACACCATGCGCCCATATGCATGGTCGATGTTTGGTCTCCTCGCCGTTGCAAGCATCGTCTTGGTCGGCGGCTTCTTCGTGATCGGGGTAGGGGTCCTTTTTACTCTTCCGATCTTCTTGGTAACGATTGGTATCGCCTACAATGAATTCTTCCCGCACGGCTCTACCTAACCGAATGCCTCAGGCTCAAATGGGACCGAACACGCCAATGACAAATGCCTCACTCCGAAAACTCGGCATCGTGTGCGCTGTCGTTGACGCGGTGCAGGCTGTGATCGGCATCTCTTGGCAATCGCTATCTGACCATCGGCCAATACTGGACATGATTCTCCTAAACGACTCGTTCTGGATGGCCCTAGTTCTGTTGTCTACACTGAAGTTAGCAACGCCGAAGTGGTTTATGGCGATTTTTGGCTTCTACCTGTCTTTTCGGTCGACGCTAAGCCTGATTCGTTCGGTTTCTCTATTGTCGCAACACGACTATGCGGTGGGAGGGGCTTGCGTCGTGTACATCTTCGTCGCAATACTCAATGTCGCCTTTATCCTCGCCTGGTGGAACGCTGCTGCCAACACGAATGCAAAGAGCTACCGTATTGTTGACTCGGGTTCATCCAAATGGTCCAAACGAACGCTTAGTTGGTTTGAAAACTTAGTCCAAATAGAGTTCCGCGCAAGTCTCTAGTACTTGAGCGCAACCTTTTTTCATGGCAGAAATTCCACCTTACAACGGCCCTGGCGGATACTCCAACTATCCGAGATTTGAATATAACCAAGATCCCTACGGCAGGCCGCCGGGTGTCTACTTTGATTCGATTGGGCGGGCTTGGACCCTCGTGCAGGCGAATCTTGCAACATGGGTCTTGTCGATGGTGATTGTGTTCGCACTGTATTACGGCTCAATCATTTGCCTCGAGTTATTTGTTTTTGGCGGCATGATTACGGCAGGATCTAGAGCTACGGCGTTGCCCCTCGCGATCTTTCCCATTGCCATCGTCATCGGTTGCGTTTTTCAGATTCTTCTAACGGGACTGATGCACATGGGCCTGAAGCAAGCCCGAAATGAGCAGATCGGTATTGGGGATATATTTTCGGCCTTCCCTCAGTCCGTTTCGGTCGTTATCGGCATGTTTGTGACATCCCTGATCATCACCGTCGGAATCTTTCTTTGCATCGTTCCTGGGTTATGGCTGTCCGGGATATTCGCCTTCGTGCCACTATTGATCGCCGATAAGAACCTCACTCCAATTGAAGCCCTTCAGCTAAGCTACGACACCTTAAAACCCCACGCCTGGAGTCTTTTCGCACTTGTCTTTCTTTCCGGTTTAGTCGGAAGTCTGGGCGGATGCCTTTGTGGAATCGGTCTGCTTTTCACATATCCGATCTATTTCGTCACGATCGGAATCTCATACAACTACTTCTTCCCGAAAGAGCGACCCTTCGTCTTTAACCAGGTGCCATATTGAGGAGAGGAAGTCTGGCCGCACAAAACCTTCGGCTATCATTGAGTGTGAGTAAATAATGTCCCAAATCCCACCCGATCCTTCTTGGCAGCAGCCCCCCGGATATTCCAATTACCCTCGTGCTAATGATCCCTTCGGACGCCCGCCAGGTGTGTATTTCGACGCTATTGGAGCGGCGTGGAAGTTAGTCCAGTCGGACCTGTCGACCTGGATCTTAACGACGTTGGTGGGCGGCTTCCTCATTGCGCTGGTAGCAGGAGGGTGCAACATTGGGATAAACATGCTCGTTTATGGCAGCATTCTCAATACCGGGCCGTTTGACTTGATGAAGTACCTCACGGCGGCTGCGTTGGGAATCATTCCGAACATGGTGGTCGGAATATTCTCCGGCTCACTCCTTTACATGGGATTGAAGCAGGCGCGAAGCGAGCCCCTGAACATCGGTGACCTTTTCATCGGTTTCCAATGTGCGGTACCGCTCATGATCGCAACACTGTTCGTTAGCCTAGTCACCGCACTCGGATTTGTTTGCCTCATTATTCCAGGGTTCTTCCTTATTGGGGCGCTCAGCTTTACACCTCTCCTGGTGATTGACCGGAATATGAATCCGATTGAAGCCATGAAGGCGAGTTTCAACACCCTTCGGGCTGATGCCTGGGCGATGTTTGCCCTCCTGTTCGTGGCGGGTCTGGTGGTTGCGTTGGGCTACTGCGCGTGCTTTATCGGCATTCTGTTCACGTTGCCCGTGTACTTCGTTACGGTGGGTCTGACCTACAACACCTATTTCCCAGGTGCTCCAGTTGCCTATGGCAACCAGTACCAAATCGGCGTGGAACCGCCACGCTAACCTCACTACTCATTTCCAGCATGGACGACCAGAACCAGGTCGTTCACGTTGGTGTGAGTTGGCCCGGTTTTTACCAAGCCACCACAAGCGTTTAGGAAACGGTTAGAGTCGTTGTTGGCCAAACAATCCCGCAGGCGTACGCCAATGGATTCAGCTCTACGCATCGAACCCGGATCCACGATGCCCCCAGCCGCATCGGTGGGCCCATCGAACCCGTCGGTGCCGCATGCCAAGAAACACACATCCTTCATGCCACTCAAAGGCTTAGCCGCTGCCGCTGCCATCTCTTGACAGCGCCCTCCGACTCCGTTGCCACGCAGCTTGATGGTTGTTTCGCCACCAAAAATCATGCAGGACTCCGCCATCGATGCCTCCTTGGTGTGGCGGCATATCTTGGCTGCCATCTCGCGAGCCTCCCCTTTGAGCGGATCAGCGTAGGGAAGTGGGGTCAAGCCCAAATATCTTGCTGCCTCCGCCGCTGCGTGTACGGCGAGTGAGACACTTCCGATCACGAAGTGCTCTATGGGTGGTTTCGGTGAAGGCAAGACTTGCCCCGCTTCCAATGCTTGCCGAACGGATGCCGGCAAATCGAGGGACGAGCCAGCCGGGTTGGAAACGTCTGAAAATGGAATTGGCATGAAAGGTCCCGATCCAATGGCGTTCAAATCATTGCCGATGACATCTGACAGCACCATTACAATGACGGTCGCGGGGTCAAATGCGCGCGCCAACCCACCTGCCTTCACGCGAGACAGTTTTGATCGAATCTGGTTCATCGCTTTGATGTCCAGTCCAGAAGCGAGCAAAGCCCTATTGGTCTGCTGCAAGTCATCAAGCGAAAGCGAATCATGAAGGCTCTCCATCAGAGCGGACGAGCCACCCGATAGCAGGTAGATCACTAAATCTCGCTCACCCAGTTTCTGAGCAAAGGACCACATCTGTGCACCCGCTTCAAGCGACGATTGGTCGGGGATCGGATGGGACGCCTCGAGAACAGTAATGGCGGGAATCGACGTCGCTTGACCACTCTTGGTGATAATCAGCCCTCCAGAGAGCTTCTCTCCAAGAATCTGGGCCGCAGCCTCCGCCATTTGAACTGAGGCCTTTCCTGATCCAGCAATCCACACCCGTTCGTAATGGCTTAAGTCGATATGACGGCCCTGAACAAACAGAGCATCCCCCACCCGCTCCAAACTCGCCTCGACAAGGCGGTCCGATCGGACCGCATCAAGGACTTTGCCATACACGGATAACGCCAACTCCGAGGCAAGATTGAATGGCGTGGCGTCAAGGATCATAGTTGGAGTCTATCTGATCGATTCTTCACCGGTTGCTTGTGGCTCAAAAAGCATTGACCCTGCATTAGGACCCTGAAATTTACGAAAGTCGCTAGATCGAGCGACAAGGAATCTGTTTTCCTTGCATTCACGGTACAGGCGGGGTATAACATCACCCGTAACGCGGGAGTAGCTCAGTGGTAGAGCTTCTCGTTGCCAACGAGAAGGTCGCGGGTTCGAATCTCGTCTCCCGCTCCAAGTTTCTATATTGTATTAATGCCGGAATCGCGCTGTTGCGAAGCCGGCTTTTTTACGTTTGAATTTGGTGCGATCTGTTACGTCGGCAAGCGCCCTACATGGGCACCTTGATCCGTTGCATCCAAGATCCAGTAACGGGATGACAGACCGGCGTCTGCAAAGGCTTGCTTCATCGCTCTGCCAATTCGGTCGTATCCGTTTCGCGCAAAGGAGATGACACCGGGACCGGCTCCGCTGAGGCTCACACAGATCGCACCCGATTCCATCGCCGCCTGCTTGGCTTGTATGGCGCCAGGTATCGAGGGCATTCGATAGGGCTCATGAATTCGGTCATTCATCGCTCGGGCAAGGAGATCGTCATCACCCATTCTGAGGGCCTCGGCAACCAACATTGCGCGACCGATGTTGAAGATCGCGTCTGCCTTGCTGTAAGTCGGAGGGAGCGCCTTACGTGCGTCGGTGGTGAGATAGTCGAAGTCCGGCACACACACGACCGTCTTCATCGGCACGTGAGGAATGCGCTGGGTCAACACACCGGTCTCATCGGGAACAACGATTACGAATCCGCCGAGCAATGCTGGGGCGACGTTGTCACCATGCCCTTCTATGGCGACAGCACGAGCCAGGACACCATCGAAGTCAATCGCTGCAGGGTCGAGGATCTTCGATTCCAAAGCGATGGCTTGGGCAAACATCAGACCAGCCAAGGTTGCAGTGGAACTGGAACCGAGACCGCTGGCACATGGGATGGTGTTGTGGCAAACGATGCGAAATCGCCGTGGTGCTGGGATACCCATCGACTTGAGTTCCGACAGCAAAATGGCAGCGGTCAAGTTTGAGGAATCGCTCGGCAGGCGAGCGGCACCTTCTCCGTGTGACTCAACCTCGATTCCGTCACCCTCGCCAACGTGAAGCTCGAAGGAGTTCCACAAGTCGAGAGCGAGCCCCATACAGTCAAAGCCAGGGCCGAGATTTGCAGTGGTAGCCGGAATGCGAACGCGGATCATATATTTGCTCCTGTAGCGAGATCCAATGCCTTGAGAAGAGAATCTGTGTCCGGTGGCACCGTAACCATCTCAGGCGCCTTCATGACGGCAGAGTCGGGGTCTTTCAGTCCATGGCCAGTCAATACGCACACAAAGGTCTTGCCTTCGGTTTCCACGGTGCCGGATTGGACGCTCTTGTACAATCCTGCGACTCCCGTTGCTGACGAGGGTTCACAGAAGACTCCCTCGATTTCGGCGAGCATGTGATAAGCATCAAAAATCTCATGATCAGTGACCGCCAAGATCGTGCCATTTGATTCCTTGAGCGCCGTGTTCGCCTCTGCCCAGCGTGCCGGATTCCCAATTCGAATGGCGGTGGCCCTTGTGTCGGGGTTGTCGACTCGTTTGCCGAGAACAATTGGAGCCGAACCTGCTGCCTGAGCCCCAAGAAGACGAGGCCGAATCTCCCCGTCTTCGCAGAATCCTAGCCAATAGGCCGTAATATTTCCCGCATTTCCCACCGGAAGGCACAGCCAGTCGGGAACCTTGCCAAGCTGCTCGGTAACTTCCCAAGCCGCCGTCTTTTGACCTTGAAGGCGCGCAGGATTGACGGAATTCACGAGGGCAATGGGGGCACGTTCGGAGGCTTCTCGCACCATTCTTAGCCCGTCATCAAAAGACCCCGTGACAGTGATGACGTTCGCGCCATAGGCGATGGCACCCGCAAGCTTTCCGAGAGCGATCTTGCCGTCTGGAACGAGTACGACGCACTTCAGGCCCGCACGAGCGGCGTAGGCAGCGGCTGACGCTGCGGTGTTGCCCGTGCTCGCACAGATAACCGTTTTTGCCCCGTCTGCAACCGCCTGCGTCATCGCGGTAGTCATTCCACGATCTTTAAACGAGCCGGTCGGATTCAGGCCCTCATACTTGAGATACAGATGTCCGCCGGGGACAATCTTCGCGCCAAGTCGAGGTGCGGGAATGAGCGGTGTATTTCCCTCAAAAAGCGTAACGGGTTCAACGGAATGGGAAATGTCCATCCTCAAGCCGTACCGATTGATCAATCCTCCCCAGGTTGCCATAAGCAATTATGACTCTCTGACCAGAATTGACACTCAATAGGTTCACCTTAAAACATTAAGAGATAATCATGTCGGCAATTTGGGGAACTTTCGGCGGGAAATTCCAGCCATACCGCGCGTAGAATACGGAACACCATGTCAACCATCGCAACTAACTCCGGCCCTATTTCCTGGAATGTGGATTCAAGTCACTCCAGCGTCGACTTCTCTGTCAAGCACATGGGAGTTTTCACTGTGAAAGGTTCTCTTGGAACCACCACGGGAACTGCCCAAACCGCTGATGGCGTACTGGAATCCCTTTCACTCAGCATCGACGTCTCGGCAATTAGCACGAACAACGAGCAGCGCGACGGTCACCTCAAATCTGCGGATTTCCTGAATGTCGAAGCTAATCCCACCATCGAATTCAAGAGCACTACTATCGTCAAGAAGAGCGATGCAGAGTACAGCGTAACCGGGGATCTACTCTTGGCTGGCACATCTAAGCCGCTTACCGTTGAAGTCGAAGTAGTCCCACCCGTCAAGGATCCTTGGGGCAATACCCGAAGCGGCGCTACCGGCTCTGGAGTCCTCTCTCGTAAAGAGTGGGGCCTTTCGTACAACTCTGTGATGGACACCGGACACGTCCTCATCTCGGACGACGTCAAATTCAGCTTTGATATTCAAGCCGTCACTGCGTAACCTTACGCACGGTGAGATTTGGGCCGTATCTGTAGCAGATATGGCCCTTATTAGTTGATAAGAGGCTGGGACGACGACTTCGGCTGGCAAACGGCTATTATTCGTGAATGCTCCCGCTGATGGTCGCACTGCCGTTGATCGGTTCTCTAGGTTTGGGCCGGGTTCAGGAAACTCCCGAAATCCCGCGTGAATTCCGGGCGGCTTGGGTTGCCACCGTCGACAATATCGACTGGCCAAGCAGGCGGAACTTGACGTCCGATCAACAAAAAGCGGAAATGATTCGGCTGCTGGATACGGCAGTGGCCCTCAAGTTGAATGCCATCGTTTTTCAGGTCAGGCCCTCGTGCGACGCCCTTTACAATTCGAAGCTCGAACCATGGTCTGAATACCTGACTGGTCAGCAAGGGAAGGCACCTGACCAGAATTACGATCCCCTCGAATTTGCGGTTACGGAGGCTCACGCACGAGGTCTTGAATTGCACTGCTGGTTCAACCCCTATCGAGCAGGGCACCCTGCCCAGAAGGGACCCTATGCCAAGTCTCACCTGAAGAACGTGCATCCCGAAATCGTCAAGCAGTACGGCCGATATCTCTGGCTGGATCCCGGTGAGCCTGCCGTTCAAAAGCATTCCCTCGCCGTCGTTCGGGACGTTGTCCATCGATATGACATTGATGGCGTTCACATCGACGACTACTTCTATCCCTATCCAGAGAAGAACCAGGAGTTTCCTGACGCCGGCAGCTACCGTCGGTACTTGGCGCACGGTGGGAAGCTCGACAAATCGGATTGGCGGCGACATAACGTCGACGAGTTTGTCGAGAACTTGTACAAGACCATCAAATCAGAAAAATCTTGGGTGAAGTTCGGTATTAGCCCGTTTGGAATCTATCGGCCTGGCTTTCCAGAAAGCATTAAAGCGGGGGTCGACCAATACGGCGAACTGTATGCCGACTGCAAAAAGTGGTTGAACGAGGGTTGGTGCGACTACATCTCGCCACAGCTCTATTGGCCAATCGCCCAGAAGGCGCAGAGTTATCCAGTTTTGCTTGATTGGTGGATTTCTCAGAACGTAAAGGGTAGGCACGTCTGGCCCGGACTCTATACAAGTCGGCTTGGAGTTGAAGAAGGAAAGACCTGGAATCTCAAGGAGATTCTGGATCAAATCAGCCTTACTCGTGAGCGTCCTGGTTCCACCGGTGAAGTCCATTTCAGCATGAAGGTCTTCCTGGATAATCGCCAACACGTGATGACCTCACTCGGCGACGGATTGTATGCGCACCGAGCGCTCGTCCCGGCATCGCCTTGGCTGGGCTCACAGGGCCCTGCTGTCCCGAATGTGAAGATCGCCAAATCAGAAGATGGGAAATGGAAACTCAGCCTCCATCCCGGAAATCACCAGGCAGTCCGTTTCTACACGATTCGGGTGAAAACCACACGCTGGTTGGAGCCACGAGTCACAGCGAACAATAGTCTCGTGCTGTCTCTTGATCCGTCCATCAAGCCTGAGGAAATTTCAGTAACCGCGGTTGACCGCGTTGGAAATCAGAGTGAAGCAAAGACGTTCAATCTCCAATCGGCAACTCAACGGTAAACGTTGATCCATGGTTCAAGGCGCTGTCGACCGCGACAGTGCCGCCGTGGGCCTCGACGATGTGCTTGACGATGCTTAATCCCAACCCAGTGCCACCTGTCGCTCGGCTTCGGGCTCGATCGACACGATAAAAGCGCTCAAACACTCGCTTGATCTGATCACTTGGTATTCCAATCCCCGTGTCGGTGACCGCAACATTTATGTTTGTCTCAGACGGCGTCACCTCAACACTAACCGTTCCACTGGTGGTGTACTTAATCGCATTTTCAACGAGGTTCAGTGCAACCTGAGTCATCTGAGAAGTATTCGCCTCGACCATGCACTGCTCGGGGCCAACGAAGGTCATCGTGAGGCCCTTATCGGTGGCTTTTTTCTCCAGGTTGTGGACAGCGGTTCGGAAGACTTCAGCGATGTCACACCGCTGCTTGCGAACCGGATTCGATTCGGCAGCGCTTAGGATCAACAGGTCCTGAGAGATCATCGAAAGACGATCGACTTCGGAGGTGATCTTGTTCAGGTACTTGATCGATCGCTCGGAAAGGTCGGTCTCGTCGTCGACGATCGTCTCCGCCATCGAGCGAATGATAGTCATAGGTGTTCGAAGCTCGTGGGAGACATTCGCGACAAAGTCCTGCCGAATCCGCTCTAGCCGTCGGAGATCCGTGATCTCGTAGACCGAAAGAAATACTCGCTCGCCACTCTCTTCGGAGCACCAGACTTTGGCATGCCCCACCCGCTCGTCGGGGTAGGTGAACGAGATTTCCGCATTCTGAGGGCTACGGGTTTTGCCTCCAGTAAGGACCAACTGCTCAAGGTCGTAAGACAGTGTCACCGCTAAGACGTTTCGCCCAACTGGCTGATCGAAACGAAACAATTCAATGGCGCGCCGGTTGGCATACTGGATGATTGCGCGCGAATCGCAGATGAAAATCGCGATTTCAAGGCCATCTGCCATCGCGTCAACCGCGTTTTTTTGCTCTTCAAGTTGTGCCTGGAGCAGTTCTGCCTGCGATTGACGATGAATCGCGAGGTCGCTTGCGGCTTTGATGCCCGCTTGGACCTGCAGTCCAACGATGGTCATCAAAACGCCAGCAAAAAACATCGCGAATGCAGGTTGTATGGCGATCACACGAAACAGGCACAGGAATGCCAAGACAGCCAGAAATGCGGCCGCTCCGAAACAGAGACCTAGTGCGTAGAAACCGTATCGTTGTGCCACTCAACACTGAGGACGGATAGAACGGGGAATCTGACGCATCCCTGGGTACGATGTTAACCTGACGCTCAAAGAAGCGCGCATCAAACGCATGAAACGTATCGAAGCCTTTATTCGAGTTAACAAACTGGAAGATGTCAAGCAAGCCCTCGAGGATGCTGGAATTTCTGGATTGAGTTGTGGTCAGGTGAGGGGTTACGGTCGGCAAATGGGCCGAACCGACAAATATCGGGGTAGCACCTACGCCGTTAATCTCCTCCCAAAGATGCATGTCGAAGTCGTCGTGAAGGACGACGACCTTGAAGAAGCCGTCGACGCGATTATTAAAGCAACCCAAACCGGCGAAATTGGTGACGGAAAGATCTTTGTAACCGAGATTCTGGATGCGATTCGTATTCGGACGGGCGAACACGGCGATGCGGCCCTTTCGTAGTTCAAAGGTTTGCTGTTGCGAGGGGAGCGTGAGTTTCCTCACAATCTAGGTTCATTTCGCAGCTTCACCTCCCAATGGCCTTCAAGAACTTCTCGATATGGCGAGGCCGACTGCCTCATTGGCGCGCAGATGACGTCACCTACTTTGTCACGTTTCGACATCGACGGTCCCTGGACGAAGCCGAGCGGCATCTACTTGTTCGAAACCTGGTGAAGCCAGACGGTCGGCGCTGGGAGTTGTTGATCTTGTGCGTTTTGCCCGACCGCACCGACCTCATCTTCAAGGTTCTTGAGAGCCCCAATGGCGAGCCGTATGAGCTCTCTGAAGTGGTTGAGAAAGCCAAAACCAAAACAGGGAAGTTGATCATCAAGAAATCCGGTGAGCGATTTCCACCTTTCTATGCGGAGAGCTACGACCGAATTATTCGAGATGAATCCGAACTCGAGGTCCGTTGGGAAGAAATCTTCGAGTCTCCCACCCAGCAAGAGCTAGCCGACGACCCCGAGGAATACGCCGGCCTCTGGGTCGCCGGCGCTCCCGACTAAGCCATGTGACCGGCACCTCCGATGCGTTCTCTGGACAAGGCACGCTGACATCACGCATTCTGACCAGACGCGTGGTCAACGTCTCCGTGGCGTCGTCCGGATCAACATCTGGTGACATCACTGACATCACGCATTGTGACCAGCCCCGTAGTCGACGTCTCCGTGGCGTCGTCCGGATCAACATCCGGTGACATCACTGACATCACGCATTGTGACCAGCCCCGTAGTCGACGTCTCCGTGGCGTCGTCCGGATCAACATCCGGTGACATTACTGACATCACGCATTCTGACCAGACCCGTGGTCAACATCTCCGTGGCGTCGTCCGGATCGATATCTGGTGACATCACCCCTTGAGAACATGACACCGACGATAGCGCATATCCGAAATCAGACGAATACCGTTACCATGCAGCGTCGTGGATCAACTCTTCTAGGCTGTAGCCAATAGATCCAGTAAGGGCGTAATTCCAGGGGTCCTCGACGATTCCAGCTCGGACCGGGTTCTGGAATACGTAGAAGACCTTCTTTCGCCACTCCTCAGACCGCCTGATGATGCGGTCGTAATAATCCGTTTGCCATCGATACTCCGCCCCTGAGTTCCGCAAGTACAGACCGCTCTTGGACTTGAATGAATCCATCGCTCGCTTCCCATCCGATTGGTGAGTCATTCCCATCGAGATGACGTGCAGGTGGTCTGGCATGAAGCAGTAGATCGGAATCCGACATTGGTATTTCCCAAATTCCTCAGTCATTATCGATAGCAGCGGTGCGATATCGGAATGGAGTAGGAATGCTCTCCGGCGATCTTCGACGCAAGCGGTGAACGAAATCGCAATTTGTCCCACATAAGACGACGGCGCTAACCGATGTGGTCTTTGTCGCATTCCTGACATAGCCTGAAATGCTACTAGAAACCCTCATTGATACGGAAGCCCTAATACCGAGAACGCCCGTGGATTCATCCAGATCGACATCTGGTGGCGTTACGCAGTGGCACACAATATAGCAACAAGGCTTCTGACCAGCCCCGTAGTCGACGTCTCCGTGGCGTCGTCCGGAAACGTGGGGCTGCATCCTGTGATTTTCTCAGAAGGCCCTGAACCAGGTAGCAAATCCATCCGATTGGTGTGTAATTGGTTGGTCGCTGCACGACCATTCGATGCAATTTTCTCAGACCACCCAATCAGCACAATGAATCCAAACGTCAGCTGCGACGCCACGGAGACGTCGACTACGGGGGGATCAGTTATTGAGAGCAGGAGAGTTCATTCGATCGAAACGCCGTCGGATATATCAAATTGACAGGCATTCCAACAGCGGCTGCGACGCCACGGAGACGCCGATTACGGGGTGGTCAAAGATTGGAAATAGGTGCATTCGGCCAAAGTGTCGACTGGAAAAATAAAAGTGCCAGAAAACTGGCAACTATTTACACATGTCCGCGCGTCTAAGTTTTTGTGATTAACGTGCGTGGGATTTCGCTGATTGCGGCGCTCGCAATAGCCTCATTGTCAGTTGGGCAAATGGACCCTCAACGCGATTTTGTGCTCAGCGGGAAGAACGCATATATGCTCCTTCCGCAGGACTTTGTCTGCGGGCCGACGATACAAGAAGTCGCGTGGTCAGCGGACGGGGAGAAATTGGCTGCGATTAGGATGTATGCAGACCTGACGCCAGCAATGATGTCCGAAGTGCTGACGGGCAAGCCCGATGAACGCCACATGCCTGACTTCGAGCAACAGATCATCACTTGGAGCGCGGTGACACGCAAGACGACGACGCTCATGCGCATGAAGGCTAACCGCGGTCAGATTCGGTCGGTGCAGTGGATTTCGGGATCCTCCTCTTTAGTTGTTGAGGCTGTGTTCACAGAAGGGCCAGAATCCACCCGAAATCCATCCTCGGTGTTTGTCCTGTCCAGTTCTGGGAAGACTATCAATATTGGGCAGTTTGACGATTCGAAACCATTCGAGGTCAATCCTTCACCGTACAAACCCGTCGTGGCGTTGATCGAACATCCACCGTACATTTCGACGAGGGACGGGGCGCCCGCGCCAATGGATCCTCCAACGATGCGTTTCTTTGGAACCGAGGGCGCACTCAGTGAGGCGATCAAGATGCCCGGTCAGACCTGTATTCCTTTCTGGAGTTCCAACCTCCAGATGTACGTGCTGCACATTGAACGGGTGCCTAAGAAGCCTTCCAAGCGCACTTGGTATGTCGTTGACCGTAGAGCGATGAAAGTGACGCCGAGTCCGGCACCTCCCGACGAGATCTCCGCGATTGGAAAAGGCAACGCGCCGGATCTTGTCGTGCAGGACATGTCCGCCACACTTTCTCTAAAGAAGACGGGTGTAAACGCTCCATCAGTCGTCATTTCCGCGCCTGATGCCAAGGAGAATGAACTCTCGGTTTTAACGACAGACGGGAATCGAGGAGAGCTTTCACCCAAGAACAATGCCGTTAGCTACCTAAATCAAGGTTCGCTCGTCGTCCGGTCCATCGTCAAGGTTCCACTTGAGGCCTACCTCAAGGCAAAGGAATCTGCCCTCAAGACGAGGCTCCTGAACCAGGCGAAGCAAGTCGCTCTCGCTTTCATCATGAACGCGAGAGATATGGACGACAAACTGCCCCTCCAGGGCAGCAACCTCGATCAACTGCTCGGTCCGTACCTGAAAGATCCCAGTCTTCTCAGCGGGTTCAAGTACACCTTCGCTGGCGGGGAAATGACCAAAATAGAGGAGCCCGCCAGCACCATCCTGGGATACATCGATGGCCCCGGCGGACGTGCTGTCGCCTATACCGATGGTCACTGCAAGTGGATCAACAACCCGTGAAGTAGACGTAGAGCCTTGCCTATCGGAATTCATTTGTAGCAGGAACCCTGAACGGCTAGGAGGGTTCCTGCTACACGAAATGTGCTTCCTCTGGGCTCATTAATCCCACAAGCGCGAACTGCAGTCCATTCAGCCAATCCAAGAGCATGCTGACCAGGTTCCTCTCCCGCGTCCGAGAGGGTAGAGGTCAGGAGAGGGAAATCCGGTCATCAAAATCGCGTCGCGACGCAGTCGAGACTCCAAAAAAATCCGCTGCAAAATGTTCTTGTGAGATCCTGTGCTTAACGGTATTCGTCGCTCACAGATCGACGATTGAAGGCACAGGGAGAACTGCGCTCAAGTTGAGAGCGTGCAAACAGGTTCCTCTCCCGCGTCCAATCGGGTAGAGGTCAGGAGAGGGTAATCCTGTTCGCAAATCGCGGCGAGCCGGAGGCGAGACACCAAATAATCCCGTAACGACGAAAGTTTCTAGAGATAAGGAGTCCCGGCTTCGCCGGGACACTTTTTTAGGACCGGATTTCCCCTCGCCCGACCCTCGCCCGCTTTGACGCGAGCGAGGGCATCAGGGGCGTCTAGCTCCCGTGAAAGTCTAAAGTTGGCACGTGTTTGACGTTGGCTTCACCGCAAACATCCAATGAACATCCGGGCAATCCAGAAGAGCAGAAAGGCGTACCAAAACAGGCGGTAATTCATTCCACCTTTGAGGCCACCTGTAATATCGTAAACGAGCCCCCTGAGTTGAATGGGGGTTCGGTGGCTTGCACACTGTCTGCAGCGGACTCCGGCAGCGCTCACGACTAAACACTTGGTGCAGATCGGCTTTTCGCAGCGACCGCAGGTGACACGAGTGACTTCTTTCTTGTGTTTGAAGCAGTAATAGGCACCGGATTCACCTTCAACCGAAATGGGCTCGGGGCGTGGAACGAACTTGCTTCCGCATGCGCTGCAAAAACTTGTGATCTCTTTGGGTTCCGCTCCACACTTATTGCAACGAGCCATATCTCACTGATTATACGGAAGGTGGTACGGTCATACAATGCGCTGTTGTATTGTTATCCCCGCTCGAATGGGGTCAACGCGGTTTCCTGGGAAGCCACTTTGCGATTTGATGGGGAAGCCCATGGTTCAGTGGGTTGTTGAAGCGGCAACCTCGGCTGGTGTTGCCGATCGTATCGTCGTCGCCACGCCTGACCAAGAAATCATTGAAGCGTGCAAATGTTTCGGCGCAGAAGCGATGTTGACCAGCGCGTCCCACCCAACGGGGACCGACCGAATTGCCGAAATCTCAAAATCCATTCACGCAGACGTCTTCGTGAACGTTCAAGGCGACGAACCCCTCATTCAGCCAGCGAGCATCGCTGCCTGTGCTCAACCCTTGCTGGAGGATGCTGCCGTCATAATGGGGAGCGTCTACAGCGAATGCCCTGAATCCGAAATCGATGAGCCCTCCGTCGTCAAGGTTGTGACCGACCTGCACGGCTTTGCGTTGTACTTTAGCCGCTTCGCAATTCCGTTCGCGCGTAACGCACGTCCTGTGCCCGTGAAAAAGCATGTGGGAATTTACGCCTATCGTAGGGAAGTGGTGCAGGCATTTGCGACTTGGCCACAGTCGCCTCTGGAAGTCGCGGAAAGTCTGGAGCAACTTCGGTTCATGGAAAACGGGGTCCGAATCAAAATGTCGCTGGGAGCCGGAAGCGAACTCGCAGTAGATACGCCAGAACAGGCCGATCAGGTCCGCGAGATTCTCGCTGCTCGGCGTATACTTTCTTAATAAGGAAGCAGAACTACGGTTCAAGCAGCGTGGCTTGACCGATGCAATGCCGTCTATGGTAGCGGCCTACGAGATTAGCCACGACTGGGAAGAGCCCGAAGATCTACACGCCCTGTTGCAGATCATACGGCAGCAGCGCGACGACGCAAACGTCCGCAGAATTCGCTACGCGTACTTCATCGCCGAGCGAGCCCATGCCGGCCAGATGAGAAAGTCGGGCGAACCGTACATTCTCCACCCTCTGGCCGTCGCCAAAATCGTCGTTGAGCTTCGAATGGATGACGACACCATCGTTGCCACGCTCCTTCACGATGTCCTCGAAGATTGCCCCGACGTCAAACCTGAACTGATCGCGAAAGAGTTTGGTGAGGACGTATTGGCGATGGTGGAGGGTGTCACCAAGCTAACGTCATCTTCACATGGCGATCTCACACATCGTCAGCGTGTTGCGGCGGAAACGACTCGCACCGCCGAGACGCTACGAAAAATGCTTCTGGCCATGGCCAAGGACTTCCGAGTCATGGTCATCAAGCTAGCAGACCGCCTGCACAACATGCAGACGCTCAAGTCGCTTCCGCCCGAAAAGCAGATGCGAATCGCGAACGAGACGCTGAATATCTACGCTCCCCTTGCGGCGAGACTCGGAATCTGGCAGATCAAGTGGCAGCTTGAAGACCTCAGCTTCGAGGTCCTCCATCCTGGCGAGTTCAAGGAGATCTCTGAACTCGTCGCCAAGGCGCGCCCCTTGCGGGAAATGGAGCTCAAAGAATCGATCCTAGCCCTCAAACAGAGATTCGAAGATCGTGGGATGAAGGTTCTCGAGATACGTGGCCGTCCAAAACACCTCTACTCCATCTTTAACAAGATCGTACAGCAGAACACCCGCTTTGAGGAAATCTACGACCTTCTGGCGTTGAGGATCATTGTCGAGAATGTCTCAGACTGCTATCTGGCTCTGGGTGTTGTTCACGAAACCTACATGCCGATTCCGGGCAAGTTCTACGACTACATCGCGCGCGCCAAGCCCAACGGCTACCAGTCTCTTCACACGAAGGTTGTCAGCCCCAGTGGCGACCCGATGGAAGTCCAGATCCGCACGAAGGCAATGCACGAGGTCGCCGAATATGGCGTTGCCGCGCATTACACCTATAAAGAGGGAACCGGAGCCACGGATGAGACGAAGCGGCTTTCAACTCTACGTGAGCAGCTCTTCGACTGGTCTTCAGATCAACGTCTTTCCAGCGACTTTCTTCGGACGGTTTCCACCGATCTCTTCTCGGAACAGACCTTCGTATTCACGCCGAAAGGCGATGTGATTGACCTTCCAAAGGACTCCACCCCTGTCGATTTTGCCTTCCGGGTTCATACCCAGTTGGGCATGACCCTGGTTGGCGCCAAGGTCAACGGACTGATCGTCTCGCTCAGCTCGAAGCTCAAGAATGGCGATGTGATCGAGCTTCTCACTCGATCGAACGCATCCCCCAGCCTCGATTGGCTTGAATTTGTGAAGTCGGCTCACACGCGGAGCAAACTGCGGACTTACTTCCGCAAACTTACAAAAAACGAAGATGCGCAGCGGGGAAGGGAGGCTCTCGAAAAGGAGCTCCGGTACCTTGGGTTGGATCCCAAGATGTTCCTTGGCGAAGATAAGCTCGACAAAGTTGCCGACCAAATCGACTCCTGCGAGACGGCAATGGATGTTCTCGCCAAAGTCGGTCTCGGGATGCTGTCCGTGCACAGTGTCGTCACTCGCCTTCGTGGCACGGTGACGGACCGGACGCCAGTCGACCGGATCGAGGTCAGCAAGACCAAAGAAGGCAAGCTCACGCTGGTTACGAGTGGCATCGACAACGTCATGCTGACGAGAGCAAAGTGTTGTAGCGCCATACCCGGTGACGAAGTGGTGGGTTACGTTACACGCGGAAGGGGGATCATGATCCATCGCAAAGTGTGCCCTAACGCCATTGCCTACGTCGCCAACGAGCCAGAAAGACTCATCCCATTCACTTGGGCTTCAGATGGAAATGTTTATGCGGTTGCCCTCAAGATCGTGTCTGTAAACCGAACGGGCCTGTTGATGGATATCTCGACCATCCTTGGAGAATCCAAAACCAATGTCTCCGCCTTGAAAGTGAAGACGCTGGCGAACCACACCGCCGAAATTGACGTGACCGCCGATGTCCGCGATACCGATCACCTCTCGCAGGTGATGACCAAGATCTCTAACTTCAGCGACGTCATCGCGATTACCCGGATGTTTGGTCGAAGCGCTCGATAGAGTCGGGCAAAATAAGACCCCTCCTCGCTCTTAATTACTCAAGAAGGAGAAGGGGTGCAATCAGCTTTTGCTGATGAACTATTCCGTAACGATTTTGACGAAAGCCTTTTCGCGCGACTTTGCAGCGACGGCACTCACCACACATCGAATGGCGCTTACAACGCGACCACTCTTGCCGATGATCTTGCCAACATCTTCTGGCGATACCCGCACGAAGAAGGTTCGGGTCCCCATCTCGTGCTCTTCGTCGATTTCGATCTGATCCGGGTTCTCAACCACGGACTTTACTAGGGTTTCAACGAACGGGCGATAGCTCATTAGGCGGTCTCTGTTGTTTCAGCGGTGGCGGCTACCGAGATAGCTGCAGTTCTCTTGTCGAGGAAGGTGTAATTCTTCTTCTGAGTTGGGCGCTGCTCAAGAAACTTGGGCAGGATGCCAAGCTTGTTAAGCAAATAAGCCGTGGTCTCGGAAGGCTGTGCGCCTGCCATGAGCCAGTGGATCGCGCGCTCCTCGTTGACTTCGAGCTTCTTGGGCTGGGATACGGGGTCATAAATACCCAGCGTCTCTACGAACTTTCCGTTCCGTCCGGACGTGCTCTCAGCTACTACCACGCGGTAGAACGGTCGTCCCTTCGTGCCAATTCTCCTAAGTCGGATCTTTACCATTAAATCTTCTTTTCCTTTCTTATCGCCGTCCGCGCTTGCTCATTTTCTTTTGGACTTGCATCATCTGCTTCATCCCACGTCGACTCCCGTAAAACTGTTTGAGAAGGTTATTTACCTCTTCGACAGTCGTACCCGAGCCTGCAGCAATACGCTTTCGTCGCGAACCGTTAATTATATCCGGATTTGATCGCTCTTTTGGCGTCATGCTCAGGATGATTGCCTCAATCCTACCCGTGTCCTTGTCATTTATTGCGTCTAATGCCTCTTCTGGGATGGCAGTCGACAGTCCAGGGATCATTTTGAGGAGATTTTTCATCGGCCCCATCTTCTTCATCATGCGGAATGTTTGCAGCATGTCGTTGAAGTCGAGGTTGCCCCGCATCATCTTTTGTTCGATGTCTTCGGCTTCATCTTGATTGATGACCTGTTGGGCCTTCTCGATGATTCCCATGACATCGCCCATACCGATGATTCGCTGGGCCATACGATCGGGATAGAAAGTGTCGAGGGCATCGACTTGCTCTCCCACCCCGATAAATCGAACCGGTACTCCGGTGGAAGCTCGAACGCTGAGGATGGCACCACCACGTGTGTCACCGTCGAGCTTGGTGAAGATCGCACCCGTCAGCTTGACTTCCTTATGGAATGCCTCCGCGACGTGCACGGCTTCTTGTCCGGTGGTGGAATCCAGCACCAAAAATACTTCGCTTGGTTTCGTCGCGTCAGAAATCTGATGAAGTTCCTTCATCAGAAGATCATCGACCTGCAAGCGGCCGGCAGTGTCGACAATCAGGACGTCGAGCATCAAGTGCTTGCAGCGAGCGAGCGCTTCACGGGCGATTTCGACCGGGGAAGTGCCGTCCAGCTTGGCAAAGACGGGAACTTCGACCTGCTCACCCAAAACTTCGAGCTGCTTGACGGCAGCCGGGCGTTGAATATCGCAGGCGGCAAGCATCGGTTTCTTGCCTTGGCTGACGAGCCACTTGGCGAGTTTTGCCGTGGTGGTCGTCTTTCCCGAACCTTGGAGCCCGCACATCAAGATAACGGTGGGCGGCGAAGGATTGTAGTTAAACTTTGGCGCCTCGGTGCCGAGCATCTCGGTGAGCTCGTCCCTGACGATTTTGATGATCGTCTGATCGGCAGTGAGGTTGCCGTAGATATCCTCACCGACGGCTTTTTCCTTCACCTTGGCAATAAAGCTCTTGGCGACTGCGAAATTGACGTCCGCTTCGAGCAACGCTACGCGAACTTCGCGAAGCATCTCGGTAACGTCGTCTTCGGTAAGGCGGCCCTTGCCCCTTAAGCCCGAAAGTATGCCGGCCAACCGGCGCGTGAGGGAATCCAACATCGGAACAGTTAAGGTACCCCGTCCGCCCAAGAACCGTTGCGTCCTGGCAGGCCAAGCCCCAAAGGTGCGCCCCAACAATAGCCTAGGGCGTCGCCCTAGGAAAAGCCCGAGCACCAAAGGTGCGTACCAACAATAGCCTAGGGCATCGCCCTAGGAACTCGGAGCACGCCAAATCCGAAGCGCCAACGGCGCGCCCCAACTGGTCCGTGGGCACCGCCCATGGACTCTATTTGCCGCCAAAAGTCCAATCAAACGGCCTCGACTTTCGCAAAACGTCTTGAACCAGGTTATTCACCTCGTCGACCGAGGTGCCCGATCCTGCCGCAATACGCCGTTGCCGCGAATAGCTGATCAATCGCGGGGTTGATCTCTCTGCCGGCGTCATGCTCAGGATGATTGCCTGAATCCTACCGATGTCCTTGTCATTTATTGCGTCGAATGCCGCTTCTGGGATGGTAGTCGCCAGTCCAGGAATCATTTTTAGAAGATTTTTCATCGGCCCCATCTTCTTCACCATGCGGAGTGTTTGCAGCATGTCGTTGAAATCAACGGTTGCCTTCATCTTCATCTGTTCCTCTCTCTGCACACGAAAACGCGTCTACCTCGGTAAAATGCGAGGTACTTGTACCTAAGACTAAAACCAAGCGCCGTGTTTGGTCGTCTTTATAAGTGTAAATCATGTCGAAGCAGTGTGAAGGCAGTTCAGCAGTCGTTCGATCCGTTGTCGCAGTTGCGTTTATCGCGAGCGCGGCGGCAGCCGCTTTATTGATTTGGGCCCGTTTGCCCGCGAACCGCTCGCGTCGACTGATTCATCGTTGCGACGATGTATTGAACGAGTTAGAGCACCGATCGCCTGACTTCGAGTTCGCAGAATTACAGCACTCGGCTTAGTCCGCTCTGTCTCCATCTGAACCATCGATAGCTGGAGAATCCCACTCATAGTGGAACATCCCAATGCCAAACACCTCTGAAGCGATGGGTTGGGTGAGACCTTACTACACAAAGGCTGGCGATTATTGGGGTCCAACTGGCGTCGAACAGGTCCATTTAGACCGCCTCAGGATCCTCGAAGCCATCTGCGGAGCCAATCCAAAACGCATTTTAGAGCTAGGGGCGGGAACTGGCGAAGCCGCTGCTGTCATGGCGGATGCGGGCCATGATGTCGTGGCCGTAGAATTCAGCACACCCCGAGTCCGCAACCTGAAATTGCTATCCACGGCCGCCACAAAGGGCTCACTAAACGCCATTGAAGGCGAAGTCTACGTCATTGCAATAAGCGGTGAGTTTGATGTCGTGTGTTATTGGGATGGATTCGGGGTCGGCTCAGATCACGACCAACGCCGCCTCCTGCGGCGAATTTCCCGAGAATGGCTCAAACGTGATGGATTGCTGCTCATGGACGTTTTCAGTCCTTACCGGTGGGTCCAGGAAACTGGCGTTGAGTGGAACCTTGACCGAAACCATCCCAGTCATCGATTTCGCCAGCGACGCCGGTTCGGATTTGACCCAGTGAATGGCTGTTTCAAAGACACCTGGTGTCCGATCGACGACGAAACCGGACAGTGCGACGAGGCCATGGCGATCACACAAAAAATCCGCTGCTACAATCCCGCCGATTTTCAATTGCTGCTAGAAGGCACATGTCTGACCCTCGGGGCGATCTACGTCGACGGTGAACCGCTCGATTTCAAATCAAGCGACGTAACCGCAGATCATCCGTTGTGGAGAGCCTGGAGCTATCTGGCGGTTGTGAAGCCAACGCCTCAGTAAACAGCGATGGGTCAAACAGTCAATCCAGCTGAAACTTGAAATCAGCCGCGACAAGTCGCTGAATTTCTTTGCTCGTTTTCAGCAAATCGCCGTACAACGCGAAAAATTCGAGAGCACGTGATAAGTGACCTGTTGAGAACGCGAATTCCAACATGGCACCACCAAAACCAGCCTCAAACGACCTCACCGAGCCAACCCCAACAGCCCCTTCCGACCCATCCAAATCGATTCTGATTATCTTTCTGATAATCATTATTATGAAGTCGGCTAGTACTCTCGCACGACAGGAGTCGCGCCGAGAGGAAGATGGCCGTCGTGGATCAAGCGGTAAATCGACGACGACAAGTCGCCATCGAATGCCACGGCTGCGACTTCCTTCGG
Organism: uncultured Armatimonadota bacterium; assembly: GCA_903833215.1. Taxonomy (GTDB): domain Bacteria; phylum Armatimonadota; class Fimbriimonadia; order Fimbriimonadales; family Fimbriimonadaceae; genus Fimbriimonas. The sequence continues at coordinate 41,038 of CAILEM010000109.1, read as the reverse complement.
GTTAGAATGGAGAAACGTGGCCCCCGCCACTACCAAATTTTGGGGGCTCACGTTTGGAGAAAGAAAATGTATTGGAGACTTGCGACTGAAGATGAGGCGAAGAATGCCTGGCTTGTCACAAATCGAAAGCAGGAAGCCGATGTTTGTGACATTACCCTTGTGCCTCGTTCGCCAAATACTGCGTCGAAGATGGTGATCCCCTTCAGCACATTAGCTCATCCGTGACTACTTCCTGCTCAGATCATCGATGTTGTCATCTACGACGGAAGATATTTATCACGAGCGCGATTGATCGAATCGGGATCGCTGGAAGTGCTCGAATGATCGGATGCCACGATGGTCAACGCGTGAGTGCCGTCGATCAGTAAAAAATCCCAGGTTGTTAACTTCCAGCCTTCCGACTCACTCAGCGTTCGCTCTGCGCCGCTTTCGTCGTCCCTGATAATCACCGTCGTCATGTGACAATTCTATCACACTTCCGAGTCGAGACTGAATGCCACGGCTGCTAGAATTCAGGACGGCGAGGGCTCGCCACTACCAAATTTTGAGCCCTGCGCCATAGGAGAAAGAAAAATGGAATACCTAAGACTCTGTCGGATTGTGAAAATCCGCAAGCGTGATGATCGGATACTTCTAACACTTAGTACCGACGATGGAAAGCAGCCGAACATTGACCACGAACTTAGTCTGCCGTTACCCGACTACCAGTGGGTGACAGGGCTTGAGCGTAATGGTGCCATCCTCAGCGACGGACTTAATGTAAGGCCCAGCGCATAGCATTGGAAATGCGAGGGAGTTGGCAAGTTCGGGATACACCTTGTCTAATGACCGCACTGATTTCTCGGAATGCTTTCGCAGGCAATGGATTGCTACCGCCTCTGAGAGGTCTCCGGCATCGCTCGTCTCAATGTCCTCATCAAGGATCATCTTCCATCCGTCGGCAGTATCAATTTGTTCGATCCGCCCGTCGTTGTGCTCTATTGTAATTCTCATATGTTCGTCATTAAATAGTTGGGTGTTCCTTAGCCCCTACGCCATACACCAGCCCGATTATGCCTGTCTTCGTTAAAAGAGGAACGAGGGTATATTCTTTGCCTTCCGGAGCTGGCAGTTTATAGATCAGTTCGTCTTCCCGGTTCTTGTTGCGCCGTTTGACTACGCGCACTGCTTCGTCCAGCGTATCGGGGCTATCCGCGTCCATCCCCACGAACGCCCCGTAGACTTCACCCGCGAGTCGTCTCGCTATTTCGGCGGGACTTCGCCCCGTTTGTGGGGTTTGTTTCCTCCCAAGAGCGCCGACTCTCATAATGCACATTATCAGAAAGTACGGACCTCTTTCAATGATAATGCGAATTATGAAAGGCTATGCCCTCAAGACAGATCGGACTCTGCCTTGAACCAGACTCAGATAGCACAGCAGCAAAGCGGTAAGTCAGTCACGCTAGGCGCGACTGAATGCCAAATCTGTTAGGCGGTGTTCTTCCCTAGGAGGTGAAAGTCGAGAGAAACCCGACGGGAGAGGCCGCGCTAATACGCGGCTTGCTCTTATTCACCACTGGAAGTTATTCAAACTAACGAATTGTCCACTCATATCGGGATAGAACTCTTCGGCTCTTTTGACAGCGAACGTCAACACTTCAGATGTCAATGCTGCGCCGTTCTGGTTGTAATGAACCATGATCCCAGAGTGATCGGTTGATGCCTCGTGAAGCTCTTTGAAATCTTTCGCATTCTGGGTGATGACTACTCTGCCTTCCTGGTGTGCGAACTCTAAAACCTTCGGATCTTTTGTGCGCATCATTTTTAGACCTGTTATTGACACAACGTCTCTTCCTGATGCTGCCAATGCGACTTCAAGCCGTGAAGATTCATTTTCGTCTAATAAATACTTCAACATGCCGAGGTTAGCTAAACAACAGACGCACTTCTTCTGTCTCTGCGTCGATCAACCTTTTGTGAAGGTGACAGTAACGAATAGCTTCACGAACAGCAGAAATTGATACATGGAAATCCGACGCCGCCTCTTCTACGCTCATGTTTTCTGCGCGCATAGTTCCAACCAAGGAAGACGCCATGATGCGTGTTCCCGCAATGAATAGTTGCCTGTATTTTGACCCCGGGCGTCTTTTAAGGTGTTTCCACTGCATCAGGCACTCCGATCTTTGGAGGAATTACCGTCCCAACAGCAGCAATAATTCGCGATGCGACTTCGGGTGCGACGACCAGTGTGATGACAGGCTTTACATGGCTTTCCATGACTCCATCCACAATTACGGCGGCGTAATCTTGTCGAACGTAGAACGTCAAGAACACTTCGTCCGCCGTTGCCCTAACCTCAACATGATTAGCATACGCAAATGGAGCGGCAGCAACTTCTTCTCGAGTCGCAGTTAGCTTTACTGTTGCCGTTTTTGCTTCTGGCGTCAAACCGTTGACTAAGTCCACTGTAAGAACATTCTACGCCTAAGTAGGGGTGCCTTGCACACTGTCAACTATTCGGAACGGTTTCTTGTAAACATGTTTGCCTGTAGACGCCAGATGCCATATCGCTCATTAATGCTATACAGAGGCGGTTGAATTGCACTTTACTCTTTCACCGCCTATGCGGCTGAGCTTCGCGTGAAAGAACACGGATTCATCGCTTGGTCGTGCGGATTCTCGACAATGACGTCACACCGTCATTGTCCACTGAGTTAGGTAGATGGCGACTACTTCCCTCAGGGTGTGGAAGGCGAGAGTATCCGGAGAGTGTTGTACGAGTTCACTCTCCATAATTCAACCATGTCAGAAACTTCATGGCTTGTAGGAGTCGTTCGTAGTTCAGCACGATCTGAGGTAATGTTCACGGCTGAGTTCCCATCGCTTCCGCCCACCGGTACGATTCTTTCGTGGCCATGCTTCGACTCAGATCCAAAGTTCGTAGTAATCCGAGCTTACATAGAGGTGCCCATGTCAAAACCGTCTATCATCCGGCGGGCGTATCTTGAGGTCCGAGAGTTTTCCCTCGATACAGACTTTCCGAGCGAATTCCCAGGAAAAGGATAACTTCGGCGTGAAATTCGGCCTCAGCTGGCGTCGACGAATAGGACTTCGTTGACTCGTTTGGCTTTGCGCATGTCGCCGTCGGACACCACGATGAGTTCCCAGTCGGAGAGCGGTTGGTGGTCGCTGGCGGAGACCTCTTTGGTGATTCGGGTTCTGGTATCGCCCTCACGGAACATACTGACTCGAGTCATGGACATCTTGGTTGCGGGATCGACGAAGTCGACCCGACGAACGATCTCGAACACGTTTGACGACTCGAGGTCCGTTGGCTCTCGCCAGATTGTTTGGGGCATGGTCTCCAGTCTACTCACTTCCGCCGTGTGGTCACTTTGCCGGTAAACCGAATAACATTGGGTTTTGCGGCTATGCTGAGGTATGCGAATAGCAATCACCACGAAAGACAGCAAGGGCGAACCCTACATCATGATTGAGGCGGAGTTCAAGGATTCCGAAGCCGTGCGATTGCGCTCTGACTTCCAAAGTTTCCAAATTCGCCACAGTCCGCTCACCGAAACTTACGCTTGTGTACAAACCGTTGGCAAGGCAGCGGTCCCAAAACACGTCACAGTCCTGTTCAAAGAAGTCATCGGCCTTTACTAGAACTCGACGGTTAGAATAGGCTCAAAAGCATCTATGGATACGACCTCTCCGCAGGCGACTGATGAGCGAGCCCTTCTGACCAAACTTACCGACGCCGTCAGCGACTTATGGTGTATCCATGGCTGGCGGCCTCTCATTCGGCTCAACGACCCGAACTGCCCCACGGTCGTCGTAAAATGCTACGAATGTCGACAAACCATGTCTCTCCCCCCAGGTTTTAAGGCTACATTTGCCGCCACACTGGAGCGCAACGGCATCTCAGACTACGAGCTTAAGTTTCCGTTTGATGAATGACTCAAGTTGAGGCATTGACGGACCGATCACAGGAGCGTATTGGCGGCAGCAAACATACACGTTTGCAATCAAAGTCCCGTCCGGCTCGAGCAGGAATTCAAGATCTCGCCACACCCCTTCTCTATGGACAAAACACGGTTTTTGGGTTGCGGTGAACTCGATTTCACCCTGTGTGAGGGCCTGGATCGAATCGCAGAGGGCGTCGAACGGCTCCTGGTCGACCATATGCTCCGGATTCGGCTTAAATGACATCGACAGTTTCCCCCAGGGGGAGCCATCGAGGTTGATATAGGTGTCGATCATATACTGTCGCCAAAAAAAGGACGGCGTACCTGAAGTATAGAATCAGGTACGCCGAAACTCAACGTTTAGCGCGGGGATTATATATTCCTAACCGGAAGTTACGCCATAACGCGCGATATCAGGAACGAGTGCCTTGGCCGCATTGATAACCTTTTCTTCGCCTGGATCATGCTTCACGAACGCCATTACCTCGTGGTGAGCAAGGTCGTAACAAGCGTCGACCCATTCGTACTCATTCTCATCAATGAGCAACGGAGCGCGGAGTTCGAGCAAGAACACGGGGATGGTTCCGCGCTTTAGGAAGTGCGGGTTCTCGTAGGAACCGTCTCCGCCTGGGTGGGGTTCAACAACGAAAACATTAATTGTTACAAAGCCTTCACGGGATTGGGTGCGTGCTTCTGCCATAGTCGGATTCTACATCTGGCACCGTTCCCGACGATGTAGTTATTTCGCCTAATTTGGTACCCCAGCACGAGGGGCGACGCGTGCCTCGCTTCTTGCTACTGCTGTGACTGGCCAACGTTGGGTAAGCAAGGCACGCCTTGCCCATACATATGGGAGGCGAGATGTGACGATTCTTGTGTGCGTTGTGGCTTCCCGAATTTGGGTTAGCAAGGCACGCCTTGCCCATACAACGGAGTCGGATTTTTGGGGCGAAGTGCACCTCGCCCCAACGGTTTTACTTGCCCATCACGCGGAGGTTCTTTAGGCATTTGTCGGCGGCTTCGAGCGGCGTCATGCCTTCGTAGGACTCGTGCTCGACGATGTACCACTGGGTACCGGCAACCGTTTCGCAAGCCTCAAAGACCTTTGCCCAAGGGATCTGGCCTTCGCCGATGACCTTTGCACCGTGCTCGCCAGACCACTCTTTGAGGTGAACGGCAATACCACGGCCTGGCCAATCGAGGATCGGTTGGACAGGATCAGCGCCACCGGCCATACCATTGGCGGTGTCGTACTGCATGATGAAATCATCGGTAGTGTAGGCACCCAAGAGATCCCATGCGCTCTTGCCGCCCTCTAGGACGTGCATGTCGCCTTCGTGGCAGTGGAAACCGGTTCGCATGTCGTGGGGCTTCAGCTTTTCGCTGATGGCGTTAAGCTTTTCTGCCGTCGCTTTGCAAGCGTCGGGAGTGGCTCGAGTTTCCTCAGGGAGCCAGGGCACCACCAGGTTGGTGCAACCCAGAATGTTGTGGAATTCGATGGTCGCGTCGAGGACATCGTCTTGCAAGGTGTTGAATCCCGCATGGGTCCCGGCGACTTTGAGGCCGTTGTCATCGAGCACTTTGCGGATGTCCGCGGCGGAGGCGCCATGGTAGCCGGCGAACTCGACACCTGCGTATCCCATCGCCGCTACCTGGGCGATCGTGCCAAAGAAGTCGCGTGCGCAGTCGTCGCGCACCGAATAGAGCTGAAGAGCAATCGGAATGGCCATTTCAAAGCCAAGTTACCCCGCAATTGACACCTTGTTAGGTAGAAATTTGAGCCGGAAAAACAGAGCCTTCGGCGATAAGTAAAACCTGGTCCCCTTCACACGGGCTCACCCGCCCGCAGCCCGTAAATTCGCCGAACGCGGGGAGGACAGCGACCTTCTTTCCGAACCAAAAACAGGGTAAGCGCATCGACTGTCGTCCCTTTCCATGCAAAACGACACCGGGGTGGATATGCCCACTCAGGACATATCCCTGTGCGACTGTTTCTGGATGGTGGCACAGGGAAAATGGCCCCATTTTGTGGGGCTCTTTAACCTCACTCACGCCAATCTCTGCGGGAAGTGGACCCGCTTTGGCATCGTGGTTTCCCTCCACTAACAGCATCTCAATCTCGCAGTGCAGCTGTCTCCAAGCTACAAAGTCGGCGACAAGGTCTGCTGTTCTTCCCGCTTTGGCATGCCACAGATCACCCAGGAGAACTAAGCGTTTTGGCTGAACTTGTAGCAGGAGATCCGTCAGATTATGCAGCGACGAATTTGTCGGACCAAGGGGAATCGGAATGCCAGCGGCCTGCATGGTGGCATCCTTCCCAAGGTGAACGTCCGCAACGAATAGGGTGGATTGGTCGGGCCAGAAGAGTGCTTTTTGCGGAAGGGCAAGCATCTGTTCCCCACCCGCCACCAACTCCCAACTACCTTTCACGGCTCATTATGCCTTCCCATTCGCATCAACCGGCTTCCTTCTCCAAGGTGAGCGAAAGCTTCTGAATTCGTTGGGCGATGTTCTCACTCGTCACCGTCTCTCGAAGGCGATCCACCAAGATCGGAAAGGCGATCGGAGTCGGGCGCTCCGGGTACGCACGCAGAATTGACGACTTCTCAAGTCGATCAAGCGCCCTTGCCAACCTACTCCGCTCAAGTTGCCTCTCGAGCACTTCCCTCTCCGCTTGTTGCAATAACATATTCTTGGGGTCGTACCGTGCGAATACGTCATAAAACAAACCGCTCGATGCTTGAACCTGCTTTGCTGATTTGTGCACTCCCGGATACCCTTGAAACACGAGTCCTGCAATCCGGGCAATCTCGCGGAACTGGCGCTTCGCCATCTCCACCGCGTTCAGGCTGGCGGGAATGTCAATGGCTAAGTTCTCTGGTGAAAGTAGCCCTTCCGCCAAAGCTTGAGAAAGGGGGGCTGGCTCGGCGGCTAATAACTCAAATCCATAATCGTTGCAGGCGATGCTGAAAGTGATCGGTTGAATCTGAGAAATCCGATAAGCGAATAGCGCGGCGAGCCCTTCGTGAACCAACCGGCCTTCGAATGGATAGAAAAACAGGTGATGGCCTTCGTTTGTTTCTAACTGCTCAATGAGAAACTCGTGTTCGGCGGGGATGGCAGACCAATCGGCTTGTAGCGACAAAATCGGCGCCAATAATTCCATCTCGGGAGAGCGTAATTCGCCGTATTTTGCCGCTTCCAATTCCTGCCGGATGGCATGCGCCAACTCCGTAGATAAGGGCAGGCGGCCACCATTCCAGCGTGGAACCGCTCCTTTCAGGTTGGTAGCCTTCTTCACCCAAGCGACGGTTTCGCTGATGCGGACGAATTGGAGCGGTTTTCCAGCAAACAGGAACTTATCTCCTGGATTCAGCCTCGCCAGAAACGATTCCTCGACGGTTCCCAATCGTCCGCCACCGACATATTGGACGGACATCGCCATGTCGCTCATGATCGTCCCGATGGACATTCGGTGGCGTCGCGCGATGTCTTGATCTTCGACCCGATACACACCGTCGGCACTGATCACGACGCGACGATATTCAGGATATGCACGAAGTGACTCTCCGCCTCGCACGACAAAGTCGAGAACCCACTCCCACTCCTCCAAGGTCAAATCTTGGAAAGCTACCGTGGTGCGAACTTCATCCAGCATCGCCTGGTAAGTGAAACCAGTGCCAGCGGCAATGCTGACGACATGCTGGGCCAAGACATCAAGCGGCTTGGACAGGTGCTCGCGATCTTCAATCCTCCCTTCCAACGCTGCCTGCCTTGCCGCCGCGATATCGACTAACTCAAACGCATGGGTTGGAACACAGGTGACTCGGCTGGGCACACCTGGGCGGTGGCCGCTTCGTCCCGCTCGCTGAAGTAACCGGGCGACTCCTTTTGGGCTACCTACTTGAAGAACCCGATCAACAGGTGAGAAGTCGACACCGAGATCCAAGCTCGAAGTCGTGACAACGGCGCGAAGCCTTCCCTGCTTAAGGTCCGCTTCAACTTGGTCGCGCACTTCCCTTGCCAGTGAGCCGTGATGAAGCCCGACTTGATCGGCCCAATCTGGGCGCGACTGAGTGATCTGTTGATGCCAGATCTCAGCCTGTGACCGCGTATTTGTAAAGATCAGACACGTTCCACCTTCCTCGATGGCCTCGATCACCGGCGGAATCATGGTCGTTCCAAAGTGACCCGACCACGGAAATCGACTGATGTTGGTAGGCAAGATCGAGTCGATGACGATTTGCTTTGAAACATGTCCTCGAACGATTCGCGCCGAAGCCCCAACCCCTTGGAGGGTCTGCGAGGCATCCTCAAGATTGCCGAGGGTGGCGGATACTCCCCAAGTGCGAACCGTTGGGCAAAGTCCGCGAACCCTCGCTAAAGCCAGCTCCGTCTGAACGCCACGTTTGGTTGACAAGAGTTCGTGCCATTCGTCAACCACGATGCAACGCAGCTCCCGAAATAGCTCAGCTGCGTCGTCGCGTGTGAGCATGAGCGTCAGGCTTTCCGGTGTCGTAATAAACGCGGTCGGGAGTTGGACACCCTGCTTTTTCCTAAGGCTCTGCGAGGTGTCTCCCGTCCGGGTTTCCACGGTCCAAGGAATGCCTAGACCTGCCAGCGGCACCTTCAATGAAAGCTCAGTATCTGCCGCCAAGGCCCTCAGTGGCGTAATCCAAAGCACTCGCAGTCCAGGGGCATCGTTGCGCTTCGTAGCTCCAGGCGCTGATTGAGGATTTTCATGCAGCCATTCAGCTAGGGGACCCATCCACGCGGCGAGGGTCTTTCCCGTACCCGTCGCCGAGTGAATCAGACCGTTTTCCCCGTTCAGATAGGCGCGCCAGACTTCCTGCTGAAATTCAAATGGCGTCCAGTCCTGTTCGGTGAACCATGTCAGTAACTTATCGATCATTGTGAAAAGGCTTAAACTGGCAAATCTGCGCACAAGGGCATACGTCGTCCCCTAACCCCGATGTACCATGTTTCCATGCGATGGCTGGTGCGCACAAGGGTTGGGAGGATACTGTTTGCTCTCGTCCTCCTCGGCGCTGCTGCCATCTGCACTGAGAAGTACTGCTTCGAACCGCACATTCAACTGGCGAAGTTAAGCGAAGTGGAATCTACGGTACCCCCTCAACTCCTCGAAAAGTGGCCCCGAGACACTGCCGCTCAGGCAAGGCTCTTACGGCTTATTGGGTTCATCGACTCCTTCAGTCAAAAGCAACTTGCGAGCCTTGCGAACAAGACTTCAACCGCCCTTGACCGCATGTATCTTGCCGACCACCTTTGGGGGGATGAAAGGATAAGGAACGTCCAGTCTTTGCTGGCGGAAGGGCCAATTTCGCTTCCAGACCGGGAGCTTGGAGAGCGGAAGGATGAGATCATCTCCCACCGCCCAGTGTATGAAATGTACTCTCAACTTAAAGTCATGGCACGAGCTTTGGCGGAGAGTGCTTCCGTCTATCGCCAATTCGGCGATCAAAAGGCAGCAGCCCGATGTCTCCTTATAGCACTACTGTTCCAGGACCGAGTGCAAGGGCTGCATGGCCCCTTGCTTCAATATCTGGTGGCAAGCGCCATCGACGGCTTGCTAATGCACACTATCGCTGCTTTTGGCGCCGATCCTCGATGCTCTGCCAAAGAGTGCAAGTTGCTCTTGGATGCCATCGAACCTGCAGCTGCGGTCGACACTGACCTCGTCGCGTCTTGGAGAGCGGAGTTTCAACAAGAGATTTTGCCCCGTCTTCCAAACCCGTTTCTGGACCTAAAGTCGCCCAGTTCGACGAAGAATGACGAAGACGCAACTCAAAAGCAAGATCCTGCAAGAACCGAATTCGAAACGACCTACGATGCCATAACGACTTCGCGCCTCGCGGGAAACCTCATAGCGACCGCAATGGAAAATGCGAAAACTCCCCTCAGTCAATTCAGCGACAAGGGAGAACGATTACAGGTCGACCAAGCGAAAGGCTTGCCTAAACCACCGACACTTGATGAAATGAGTTCTTCGCGCCGGCGAACAAGCTTCTTTCTATTTCGCCTGTCCACGTATCGAACTCCAAATTACTATGGACGCGTGATGATCTCAGACATGATGGGTTCGAGGAATATCACCGAAGTCTCGGCACGATCAAGATCTCTGCACGATGCCACTCGTGTGCTCCTCGCTACACGCATCTACCGTTCCACGCACGGTGGCGCTTTGCCGAGATCTAAAGAAGCTCTCCGGAGCATATTAGGCGACTGGCCAACGGATCCCTACGACGGCAAACCGATGCGATACAACAGCCGGAATCACGTGGTATACGCTGTAGGAAGCAATCTCATCGATGACGGCGGGAACATTGGCGGGTCGCCAAATAGGGTTCTTGATCGTGGCATTTCCCTTGCCCTCCACCGCTAGACAAACGTATTCGACAACCTGAAACAAGTCACAGGTAAACTGTTGTCTATGTTCTTGGATGAAGCGGTTGTGGTGTTTGCCTCTGGCCGCGGTGGATCAGGTGCGGTTAGCTTCCATCGGGAGAAGCACGTACCTCGCGGCGGGCCTAACGGTGCCGACGGTGGACGCGGTGGAGACCTCATTCTCATCGCGGACAGGAATCGTCGTACCCTTTATGACCTCAAGCTGCAGCAGCACCTCGAAGCGAAAGATGGTGAGCATGGCGTAGGCAACAAGCGTGGTAAAGACGCTAAAGATGTTGAAGTAAAAGTTCCGGTTGGAACCGTGGTTACCGACAGCGAGACGGGCGAGATGATCGTCGACATGGCCACGAACGGCATGAAGTACGTCCTCTGTAAAGGTGGAAAAGGTGGGTTTGGAAACAACCACTATACGAGCAGTGTTCGACAGGCCCCCAATTTTGCTCAAAAGGGCGCTCCGCCCGAAAGGATCGTTGCCAAACTCGAACTGAAGCTCTTGGCGGATGTTGGTTTGATCGGACTTCCTAACGCTGGAAAGAGCACGCTCATTTCCCGCATCAGCGCCGCCAAACCCAAGATTGCTGACTATGCCTTCACAACGATCATTCCCAACTTGGGAGTCGTCAAGTACCAGGACGAGACCTTTGTGGTTGCCGATATGCCCGGCCTTATTCAGGGGGCAAGCATGGGAGTTGGGCTCGGTCACCAGTTCCTTAAACATGTCGAACGCAACCGCGTGTTGGTTCATGTTGTCGACTGCTGCCCCGCCGACGAATCGGATCCGGTTGAAAACTACCGACTGATTGAAGATGAGCTCCGCCTCTACTCCGAGCAAGTTTGGATGCGACCGAGGATCATTGCTCTCAACAAGGTTGACATTATTCCCTCGGGGGACTTTGACGCACTCCGACAGCGATTTGAGGGACTTGGCATCCCCATGTATCCGATTTCCGGTTTCACAGGCCAGGGCATGCAAAACCTGCTTCGAGAAATCGCTGAAACGCTTGTTGCAACCAAGCCGGAAGCCGATATTCCGATGATCCTGCCCGCACTCAGAACAGGGCATGATCTGGCGTTTGATGTCGCGGAATGTGAAGACGGGTTCGTGGTCACTGGCAAACGAATTGAGCGCTTGGTCGCAATGACCGACCTTGAGAACGATGAAGCTGTCAGGTACCTTCACCGAAGACTTGAGCGCATTGGGGTCATCAATAAACTCCGAGATTTGGGTGCTCAAGAAGGCGACACCGTGTCCATCGGAGAGGTGTCCTTCGCATTTACGGACGAATCATGAGAATCGGAATTCTAGGCGGTACATTTGACCCCCCCCATGTAGGGCACTTGGCGCTCGGCGAAGCCGCCATCGCACAGTTCGAGCTAGATGAGTTGCTCATCATCCCTGCCAACCGAAATCCAATCAAGTCCATCAAGACGGTTACTCCTGCGAAGCATCGGCTCGGGATGGTTGAAGCCTTGGTGAACGGTAGGCCAAATATGGCGTATTCGGATCTTGAGATCACTCGGGGCGGTCAAAGTTTTACGGTCGACACTCTTGCCGAAATGCAGATGGTTCGACCGGCAGAGTACTGGTTCATCATGGGTGCTGACTCGCTCCGCAATTTTTCCGAATGGAAGAGCCCACATCGGCTGGTACGCATGTGTCGCATCGCGGTGGCGATCCGCCCCCCTTTGATCGTGAGCGACGTGCTCGTCAAACTCCCTGAGGAATTTAAGGACAACGTCGACGTCATCAGCATGCCACCGTCTGATGTCTCATCAACCGAAATCCGAAATAGGCTGCACAACGGCCAAAACATCAACTCCTGGATAACACCCGAAGTCCAGCAATACATAGAAACTCACAAACTTTACAGAAACGTATGACAGCCGAAGAAAAGGTAGAAAAAATTATAGAAGCCGCCGATGATATGAAGGCGGAGCAGATCGAACAACTTGACGTCCGAGCGAAAACCTCGGTCGCCGAGTATTTCATTGTGTGTAGCGGCACCAGTGACCGACACGTTCAATCCATCGCCGAGCGAGTCGCAGAGAAATTGGCGATTAGCCGCGTCAAGCCATTGCGAACCGAGGGCGAAAGATCTGGTTGGGTCTTGCAGGATTACGGTGACGTTGTCTTCCATGTAATGAAGGAAGAGCAACGTCAGTTCTATGACCTCGAGACGCTCTGGAAGAATATCCCGCCCGACCCCAACCTTAAAGAAGCGTAAGCGTTCGATCGACGGATCGCCGAATGCCTACTATCAAGGCTTAAAAGCCTTCTTTGCCAACCAAGCATCGCCGAGTTTCTTTTGCTCGGCGGATGCGTTGGCTATCCGCTGAACCGAATATGTTCCGCGTGATGCCGTTACTGGGGTGACCTCGACGGTTTGGCTCTTACCGTTTCGGATGATGGCCATCTTGATGGGATTACCTGCCACGGCGGCACGAAGCTCCCTGCCTATTGCTCCCCCTGCGGCGCGTCCGGTATCTTCCACCAGTTCTGACCCGTTGACTCCGATGATGGTGTCTCCAACCTCAAGGAGTCCCTGGCCCTTACCAGAAACCGACGTCACACGGACACCCGAGTTGCCCATGCCTCCACCGAAGGTAAAACCGAGCTCAACATAAGGTTGTGGCTTTGTAACCAACTCGAGTCCCGCTTTGGCCAAAGTCTCCTCAATGCGCATACCGTCTGGCCACATGACGATACGATCGTAAGCCAAGCCCATCGCCTTTCCACCCAACTTAACAAGCTGGTTTCGGATCTCATCCTCATCGAATCCAGGTTGATCGTGGCGACACATTCTCCATAGTGCGTGCTCAACGTCGTCTAGCGTGCGCTTCCCGTTGGTCTGAGCACGCATTTCGATGTCGAGGCACATGCCTGCAAGCCAACCGAGGTTGTAGTAACTCATGTGATAGCCATTACTGTTCCCTCTTCCACTGGAATCTTCGTCGACACGCATGCTGGCTTCGTTGGGACCAATTTCCTTGTGGGCAGGGGTTCGTCGAACTATCGTGAGATTGGAGCCGATCGAATCGAAAAACGATGGATCTTCTGTCCACCCGTAGCGATGCAAAAGCGTATACGCATAGTAATCGGTGACACCTTCCAACCACCACAGAGCACCTGTCTGCGGAAGCTTGGTGTAATCGAACGGCCCAAGTACCTTCGACCGAATGCGCTTAACATTCCAAAGGTGAAAGAACTCGTGAGCTAGAACGCCAACAGCGCGAGGGCCCACACCTTGGGCCAAAGAAATCTCAGTACTCGATAGGTGCTCGAGCCCTCCAGCTCCGTCAAGGGCATCGTTGACGGCGAAATGCCAAACGTAATGATCATACGGAGCGGATCGATCAAAGAAGTCCGTCTCCATGTCACTCACGAACTTGCAGGCTTTGAGCAGTTTTGCTCGATCGACCTTGGCGCGTGGGACACCTCGCATCACGATCCAGTGCTTCTTGCCACGGCTCACGTAACTGTCTACCGTCAGGTCTCCTGTGCTTACAGGGTTATCAGCCAAAACATCGTAGTCCTTAGCCACGAACACGTGGGATCCGGCTCTTGTTTCATTGAGACCCGTGTAGATTGGCCACTTGTCAGGAACCTTGATCTCGAGTAGGCACTTTTCTTTTAGTCGGCTCGTTTCGTACAAGTAGGTCCCAGGTCCACTCCAGTGAAGTGACCCATCCGAAAGGCGCGAAGGAATATCGTATTGAACGGTTGTTTCTGCGGCGGGAGGAAGAATCCACGAGCACACTTTGTTCGCGGCTGTCTTGTAAGAACCTGCTTCTTCGTATCGAAATCCTAAGGTCTCGATCTTCGTCTGGATTTTGAGGGGTTTGCCTTCTGAATCGACCGCCGAAAGTTGCTGCACATGCGTGTAATTATCATTGAGACGATATCCGCCCGGTCCCCAGTTTGGAATCTGCAGAACGGAACCGCTCAACGTCCCAGGAATACGCATCGTGATATGAAGCACGCCTTCCTTGGGTCTCGCTTCAACCGTGTATTTGATTTCCGAATGAGCCGTCGTGATACCTGTTATCAAGACGCAACCCCAAATTGCGAACTTAAGGCAGTTCGCTTGCCGCTGGTAAGTTGGTTTCATCGTTGCAGGTTCACCTCGAACGTATCTTGGCACCGTTGGTACAACATTCCACCCTAGAGACTCCTAACTTAAAGGTCGCTGTAACTGGTTTCCTAACCCCCAATACGTAGATGAACGCGGGCTCCCTACGTCGGAATATTCTCTACGTTACACGGACAGGTCTTTTGACCTAGTGCTCCGGTTAAATTTCATGCGAGAAGTTTGACAAATATCATCCAATGTGGAACCCAATTTTCATCCAACAACAGCGCCAGACCGGCCCCCGAGGAATTCAGCAAGCTAGAACGAAGAGCGTTAGGTTCAAAGCCCTACCAATCCCGGCATGTTTTGAATCTGAGGATAGGCATTTTCACTAGGTTTTATTTTTCGCTCTGTAGGTGTATGCTTCATCGCCGACGGCCTGGATTAACGCTGTTTTTTTCATGAGGGCGTATTGCGTCCGACTCGCGAGAACAGAGTTTGCTGAAAGTCGTTAGCGGAAGCTTTTCTAGAGACATACGAATCCTGTTTTGGGGAGCATCGATGCCACACACTGAACAAATTACAAAGCTTCGGAGAATTATAAGATCTCCGATACGGTTCCTCTTCTTGTTACTTGCTTTGCTCGTGCCGTTCTTAGGGTCAGCACAAACGGTTTCATCCGTTTCGCTCGCTCCAAGCACGGTTTTTGCCGGTTACTCATCAACTGGCACGGTAAACATCACACCAGCACAAAGAACTACAACTGTTGTCAAACTGTCATCCAGTTCGGCCTCAGCCACGGTTGGTGCATCGGTTTCCATCCCAGCGGGATCGACCTCGGGAACGTTCACGGTGTCTACAACACAGACATCCGGTGCGAACACTTCCGCTTCGATTACTGCAACGGTTGGAACCAGTTCGCAAAGCGCGACTCTCACGATCAATGCGATCAACCTAACCGGTTTATCGGTTCTTCCTTCCCCGGCTTCTGGCGGCGGAACGATCACCGGTACTCTCACGCTCAGCGCAGCAGCTCCTCCAGCAGGTTTTGGAGTAGCAGTAGCGTCTGACGTGGCAGGTGTTACGGTCCCTGCGATCGTTACAGTGCCTTCTGGTTCAAACACTGGCACATTCGCTATTACAGCGCAGCCGGTCACCAGCAAGATCACTGCGAACATTTCAGCAAGTGCATGGGGCGTTAATTTCCGCTTCGCACTGCCGATCATCCCACCGGTTCCAACAAGCGTCACGTTTGCGACGAACCCTGTAGTCGGCGGCTTGTCGACAGTCGGTACAGTAACCTTAACTGGTAAGGCACCAGCAGGCGGCGTTGCAGCAACCTTATCTTCGGATAACGCGGCAGTCACTGTCCCTGGTTCAGTTACTATTCCAGCTGGCGCACTCTCAGCCAACTTCACTGCGACAACAACACGAATCGCAACCGACACGACCGTAAACGTTTCAGCGAAAGCTGTTAACACGACAATCACTGGTCCTCTGTCCGTTCTCGGTTCTAAGGTCAAGACTGTTGCCGTTGCTGCTGCATCCATCGTTGGTGGACTCAACACAACTGTAACTGTTACGCTCTCAAGCCCAGCTCCGGTTGGCGGCTATGTCGTTAATCTTTCGTCGAATTCACCCGCAGCCACAGTGCCAGCAACGGTTACCGTTGCAGCTGGTGCACTGACAGGTACCGCTACTGTTACAACCATTCCGGTTACAACGGATACAGTTGTTACAGTCTCGGGCACATCGAACTCTTCGTCAGGACAGGACACGCTTACAGTTAAGGCTCCGGTCCTCACTGCCTTCACCCTTAACCCAACGATCGTCTTTGGAACGCTATCCACCACAGGAACTTTGACAATTTCGTCAGCAGCTCCTGCAGGCGGCTTGACGATTCCTCTCAGCGCAACTGGAACGGCCGTTACTGGACCAGCTTCCGCAACGATCGCAGCTGGCGCTACAACAGGCACTGTTACTATTACAACAGCAAACGTCCCGAACACCGTTAATTCAACGATAACGGCGACTTTGAATGCTTCTACAAAAGCTGCTGTCTTGACAGTTAAGACTCAGTTCGTTGGAAGCCTGACGCTTAACCCAACATCTCTCGTTGGTGGCGCCTCATCGACGGCAACGCTCACGCTTAACGATCCAGCTCCAGTTGGCGGCGTAACCATCAACCTCGCATCGGATAAGGCGGCTGTCACAGTTCCAGCAACTGTAACGATCGCTGCTGGAGTCTCAACCGCGACGTTCAACGTTACAACGGTGGCAGTCGGCTCCGACACAACCGCAACGATTAGTGCAACGAAGAACGGTACACCGGTAACTGCTACCCTCACGGTCACGGCTCCGACTCTTACCGGTATTGGCGTTAGCCCAGTATCTGTAAATGGCGGCACCTCTGCAACTGGCACAGCAACGATCAGTTCCGCTGCTCCTGTTGGCGGCTTTGTTGTTAGCCTCGCATCGAGCGATGCTTCCGCAACCGTTCCAGCAACGGTAACGATTCCGGCTGGTCAAACAACGACAACGTTCACTGTCACGACCGTAGCTGTTGCTACGAACAAGTCAGACACGATCACCGGTACGGCTAATGGCATCTCGAAGACAGCCAGCCTTGCTGTTAACGGCCCAACAGTTACAGGTGTTTCCCTCAGCACAGCCTCGACGGTTGGCGGAACGAACGTCACGGGTACGGTCACGATTAGCAGCGCAGCACTAGCTGGCGGCCTCTCGGTACCACTAACATCGGGTAATGCAGCCGCGACGGTGCCTGCAACAGTAACGATTGCTGGTGGTGCAACTACTGGCACGTTCACTATCACAACGTCGGCAGTCAGTGCCGATGTCGTCGCAGCTATTGGAGCATCGCTTAACGGTCAATCCGCAAGCGCAAACCTCACGGTCCAGGCTCCAACACTCGTCTCGCTCGCGCTTAATCCTACAACGGTTAACGGTGGCGTTTCGTCGACAGCGACTCTCACAATCAGCAGCGCAGCACCAGCCGGCGGTTTAATCGTTGGAATTTCATCCAACAGCACATACGCCACCGTGCCAGCAACAGCTGTGGTTCCTGCAGGTTCCACTTCAGTTACATTTACCGTCAATACCAATGCCGCTGTCCCTTCATCAAGAACGGCGACAATCACAGGCACATTGAACGGCAAGACGACAACAGCCGCCTTGACTATCAATACAACGGTTAGCATCAGCCTTAGCCTCAGCCCAAGCTCAGTCTTTGGTGGAACATCCTCAACCGCAACAGCTCAGCTGTCGACCCCAGCACCTGCTGGTGGAACGGTTGTTACAATCACTTCCGCAAACGCAGCAGCGACAGTTCCAGCTACGGTTACAATCGCTGCCGGCCAAACGGCGAAAGCCTTCACGATCACCACGACTCCGGTCGCTTCGAACGTCGTTGGTGCCATTACGGCCACCACCGGCGGTAACTCCGTAAATGCGAACTTCACGGTTAAAGCTCCGACCGTCAGTGGCGTAGCCCTTAATCCAACAGCCGTTACCGGTGGTACTTCATCGACAGCAACGGTTACCATCGCTGGCCCAGCGCCAACCGGTGGTCTTACCCTTGCTACCTCGTCAAGCGATGCTTCGGCAACAGTTGGTCCTTCGGTCACAGTTGCAGCTGGAGCTTCCACTGCGACGTTCACAGTCACAACGACTCCGATCGCAGCCACTTCTAAGTCGATTACGATCAAAGCTGGCACAGCATCGGCAACTCTCACGGTTAACCCTGCTGTCGCTTCAGGCCTTGCGCTCAACCCGACCAC
Source organism: uncultured Armatimonadota bacterium (assembly GCA_903833215.1). Taxonomy (GTDB): domain Bacteria; phylum Armatimonadota; class Fimbriimonadia; order Fimbriimonadales; family Fimbriimonadaceae; genus Fimbriimonas. The sequence goes on along the minus strand of CAILEM010000109.1, from coordinate 22,798 downwards.
AGTGGTGGGCGGCGGAACTTCAGTCGCAACGATTACGATCAGCGGCCCAGCACCAACCGGTGGCCAGGCAGTTGCTTTGACTTCGGACAACGCAGCCGCTACAGTTCCAGCAACGGTAACTGTCGCTGCTGGCGCAACCTCAGCTACCTTCAACGTTACAACCGTAGCGATTGGGGCAGACGTGACGGCAAATATTGGCGCTTCGGCTAACGGTCAATCCGCTACCGCAGCTCTTAAGGTTACTGCTCCGACATTGAGTTCTCTCACCCTCAATCCAACGTCAGTTGGTGGTGGTGTGACATCAGTCGCGACGGTGACGATCAGCAGCGCTGCCCCAGCCGGTGGTCTCTCTGTAGCCATCGCTTCGGACAGCAATAAGGCAACCGTCCCCGCGACGCTAACCATTGCTGCCGGTGCAACGACAGGCCAATTCAACGTTACGACCGCAAATGTAGCTTCAGACACGACAGCAAACATTAGTGGAACTCTTAACGGAGTCACCAAGTCGGGTGCTCTTACAATCACAGCCGCGAATACGGTCTCGATTTCGGTCAGCCCGTCTTCAATTGTCGGTGGAGTCCAAGCCAATGGCTTCGCTCAGATCAAGGCACCTGCACCTGCAGGTGGTGCAGTTATCACGCTGACTTCGAACAATGCAGCTGCAACCCTTCCAGCGACGGTTACCGTCCCTGCTGGACAAACAGCTACATCCTTCAAGGTCACAACATCTGCAGTGGCTACAGACACAGCTGGACCATTAACTGCGACGTTTAACGGTGGCTCCGCCAACGCAAACTTCAAGGTTCTTGCTCCAACCGTGACTTCGGTCAGCCTCAACCCAACAACGGTTACAGGTGGAACAGCATCCACAGCAACTGTAACACTCACAGGCATCGCCCCAACAGGCGGCACAACTGTGACGCTTACATCAAGCGATGCATCGGCAACTGTTCCTGCAACGGTTACAGTACCGGCTGGATCGGCTACTACAACTTTCCAAGTAACAACCACTGCTGTTGCAGCAGCGGCAACGCCTTCCATCAAGGCTGCTCTTGGAACAAGCAATGCGTCGGCAACGCTCACGGTTAACCCCGCAGTCGTTACAGGCGTCTCGTTGAATCCAGCATCGGTTCTCGGTGGCAACACCTCTACCGGTACAGTGACCATCAGCGGCCCAGCCCCAACCGGTGGCCAGGCAGTTGCTCTCACAGCGAGCGGAACCAATGCAACCGTCCCAGCAACTGTTACAGTTGCCGCTGGTGCAACGACCGCAACCTTCATGGTTAACACCGCAATCACGTTGACTGACTTGACCTCCACGATCGGCGCTTCGGCGAACGGTCAATCGGCCACAGCAACGTTGACCATCGGTGCTACACCTGGCATCACAACAGTTACACTCAACCCAACGTCAGTCGTCGGTGGTAACACCTCGACCGGTACCGTCACACTCAGCGCTAATACCGCAGTAGCCTATACGGTCAATCTGACGTCGGATAATGCAAACGTAACTGTCCCAGCATCGGTAACGATCCCAGTTGGCAGCAACTCCGCAACCTTCATGGTTACGACAGTTGCCGTAGCTAAGGACGCTACAGCTAATATCGGCGCTTCGGCATACGGATCCACGGGTAGTGCAGCTCTTACTGTTACTGCTCCAGTCCTCACCACGCTGACTATGAATCCAACATCCGTGGTCGGTGCAACACCGTCCGTCGGTACAGTCACAATCACCAGCCCAGCTCCAGTTGGCGGTCTTGTGATCACACTCGCATCCGATACAGTAGCCGCAGGCACGGTACCCGCAACGGTAACGGTCCCAGCTGGTGCAACCAGCGCTACGTTCAACCTCACGACCTTTGCAGTTCAAACGAACACGACCGTAACAGTCTCCGCGACTCTGAACGGCGTGACGCTCACTGCTCCGGTTTCAGTCACTGCCCCAGTTCCAGTTAGCCTTACCTTTGCTCCACTTAACGTAGTGGGTGGAAAGACGACGACTGGCACGCTCACTCTCAACGGACCAGCTCCAACGGGTGGGTACGTAGTGACTCTCGCCGCTGACAACGCTCACGGAATCCCACCAGCAACGGTAACGGTTCCTGCAGGCGCCACAGTCGTAACCTTCGTGGTTAACACAACCACGGTAACTGTCCGAACAGTTGTCAACGTCAAGGCGACAGCTAATGGCGTCTCGGTTACTACTCCGTTCGCGGTCACAATCGGCTAAACAGAATCCACGCATTTAGCGTGGATTCTCAAAGCTCAAGAGAGCTCCAGTCAAAAGCTGGAGCTCTCTTTTTTGTGCCAGAATTTCCTCTGGATTCGATGCCTTCTCGAACCAAAGGGCTCCCCTCACTCTAAAGGGAAAGTCGACTCCGGCTCCTGAAGGGAGCCCGCCCCAGTAGGCAGCTCGCAAAACAATGGAAAGAAGGGCGGACTCCCTCTGTTCAACTTCCCTTTCATCAAATGACCTGCAATACACTTTGGTCTGAGTCGACGCGTGGTGATGAACAAGAGTGATTGAGTTCGAAGACGCATCTGGCCTAAGGGATAAACCTGCGGTGTGTTGCCAATCAAGTCCGTTCAGTCCGAACTAGCATAAACCACCGAGTCAAACTGACAAAATCACTTGACGCCTGGCTACTAGGATTCACCAGAACGAAATATCCCGCAGCAGAATTCGGAGTTAACCTATCAGGTTACGTCCCCTTAGCAGGACTGCAATCGCACAAAAAAAGAAGTCGTCCCGAATACTCGGGACGACTTCTCATGAAGCGTTAGCTTGCTTGAGTTTTAGCGGACGCCGTGTCCTTCGCAAAGAGGTGAGTCTGTTGGAAGTGGAGCGCTTGGATCCCAATAAATATTGGCGACGTCGTAGTTAACGCACTGGCCGCTTGAGTTAGGATCGATCTCTTGAACCTGATCACTGACAAGCAGAGTTCGGGCCTTGACTGCCTTAGAGTGTCCATCGGCAAATCCGACGATTGAAAGGCCACCGGTATGTCGGTCGGAGATACCATTGTCAGCGTTAATGTCGTGAATTGGGCTAACCCAGAAACCGCTTCCCGTCGCACTTGGAGTTCGCTGGGCGCTGCTTGCGACGAGCAACTGCTGAGCTGGGAACTGAAGTTGTGCTTCGCTGAAAAAGACTGAGCAGCTCGGCGTGCTGAATGAGAAGTCGATAGAACAAGCATAGTCCAACTGAGAAGTGAAGTTCCAGTTGTATCCGAGTGCAAGCTGCTTATAATCAACTGGCACGTAATACTGACCGGTGTAGTTCACATTGTTGTAGCTCGTAACTGGGTTACTCGCCATTGGGTCATTCACCAGCTGAGTATTTTTCATATACGGCTGGAGCCAACCGTTCCAGATCAACGACTGCGCAGTTTGCGTTCCAGTCGAAAATCCTTGAGCGTGCTCGTTGTAGACGCCGTCGTTGTCGTTGACGTACATGTTGAAACCAAGCAAAACTTGCTTGGCGTTGCTGACTGCTTGCGTTTTCTTAGCTGCGGCTTTTGCTTGGGCAAACACCGGGAACAGGATAGCGGCTAGGATCGCGATGATAGCAATCACAACGAGAAGTTCGATGAGGGTAAAGGCTTTTCTCATGGAGGCAATTTCCTACGGTTTCTGCGGAGGTGAGATGATGGCAATCCAGACGCTGACTATGCTCGACTGAGGCATATTCCCGCCCGTTTAGTCATCGTCCATTATACAACATTCAATTGAAAAGGGGGCAATCTATATCAACTTTGACTAGGCCTTATGACTCAATTTTTCTGGATTTTTATGTGAATATTTCGGACTATCAGTTCAGGAGCTAAGGGCGGACGTATGGCGACCGAACGAAGTTGCTATCTACCGTCTTAATACACGGGGAATTTGCGCAAAAACTTCATTCCCTCTCGAGAAACGAGCCCTCAAAACTTGACCGGTAGGTGCCTGACAAGAATATTCCGAGACACCGCAATCCAAGATTCCTAAAGCTAATGGCTCACCCCAGTGAAAATACGGTGATTGAATCTGGAACAGGGTATTTTACACGAACTCGCCCAAGATATTTGGTCACCAAACAAGCAAACAACCTTAGTTGGCGTGATGTCTGGAATTCGTTTGATGTCAATGAACCCGGTGGACAACAGCGACCATACCCGGTCGAAGATTGATTAGTCCTCACTCACGAATTTGATTATCCTTTAACAACATGGGCTAGGCATCTAGTAACACATTGTTAAGGAGTATTAAGCCATCGTTTGACAGGCTACGCTCACGACGATACTGGACTACCTACAGTGTGTTGTAGAGATCGCTTGACATCCATGGACTTTTTGATGTTCGTAGTGCCCTGTAAAGAAAAACAATCCGGAAGAGTTTCTACGCTTCCCATACTTCCGTCAACAACGCATACGACTGAACAACGCTTGGACGGGTGTCACCAGACGTCAACTGGAATGTGTTCCTGCGCTTGCTGACACTTAACCCCCAAAAACCCGGCAGAAGGTGCTTTCAGCAGGCTCAACGACGGGCGAGAGATTTAGCTGGTTTGGCCAAGAGATCTATAGGACAAAATACAGCCCAGCGGCTCGAGTCAGAAAGAAGGAAGGGTTGCTGGAGCCGATGATCCGATTTGAACGGACGACCTGCTGTTTACGAAACAGCTGCTCTGCCACTGAGCTACATCGGCAAGCGAGCCAAAAATATACCCGGAGAATGACCTCATTTGTCCATCCGATCTAGCCTTGGAGAGCGTCGTTGCGGCAAATCTCCCATAAAATTCGCCAACGATATCCCACGGAACCCAACTGATCGAATGCGTCGTCTTGAATAATGAAACCGATGGATCCAATTGCCGCGGATGGTCAGCCCAGAGAGCAGCGAATCCTCGCGGCGATCGTCTTTACGGACGTCGTCGGCTTCAGCAAGCTCGCCGCGACAAACGAGGCACGTGTCTACACGTCGCTTCAGCGTGACATGGGCGTCATCACAAGCCTTTGCCGATCGCACAGTGGCCAGGTCCTCAACACGATGGGTGATGGCATGCTCCTTTGCTTCACCAGCGCGGTGGACGCCATGTCCTGTGCAGTCGAGATCCAAAGAACTCTATACGCACAGTCTCAGACGCTGCCCGCCAACGATGTGCTTCATCACCGAATTGGAGTCCACTTGGGCGACATTATCATGAGTGGCGATAACGTCTTTGGCGATGGCGTCAACATCGCGGCTCGACTTCAAGCCGAAGCAAAACCCGACGGAATCTGCTTTTCAAAAACCGTTCACGAGGTTATCAAGAACAAGCTCAAAATCGATGCCCAATATCTCGCTCCGCGACAACTGAAGAATATTGGGCGGGTAGAGATTTGGCAAATACCGCCGATTGAAGAAGCTCGACAAAGAGCGATGCAGGCGCTCATTGCTGCACCGCTGGAGAACAAGCAGGAATCGACAGGTGTTGCTGGCTACAAGGCAATTGGCCTGGTTGTGGCGACTCTGATCTGCCTAACATCGATCGGATTTCTGGTTCGAATGGCGGCGAACAAAGGAATTCCGCCGTCGGCAAAGCCGGGCTCAGCGATGATGGACAAGGATGCGGCCGTCCGTATCCTTGCCAAAGGACTTCACAAAGGCGAAAAGCCAGAAGCACCACCCAATCCGGACAAAACCTCCACAACAGTGGCAACGACCCCGACGGTCTCCGAACTCACAGCAAGGCTCGAATCACTCAAAAAATCGCTTTCGTTCGAGCAAGTTGCGCTATTCCTGACGACAGAAGGCAAGGTCCTTCCTGATGCCGAGAACCAGTCTCTGACGTACAACGATTTGGCCCAAATGAAGCTCTGGATGGATTCCGAGGTCAATGGCGCCACCGCAAGCAACAAGATTCCGATTTCGTTGACACTTAATGGCGCACCCACTGAAGTGTCCATCTTTCGTGATCCATCCGGATCCGGCTACACCGTTGAAAACACCCACGGTGAGCAGCAGGTTGTGCGATTTAGTCAGCTCGGGACTCAAGGAATTACGGCGATTGCGAATGCCTTAATCCAGCATCCCGTCTTGCATGCGCAACCTAAAGCGCCTAATTGGCTGAGCGAATTTCAACAACAGTATCCCCAGTAGACAACGCGAACTGTATTGGTCTCCTCCACCCTAATCCTCCGCATTTTCGCATCTGTGCTTCATAATCTCGTTCATTCACCCCACGAGGTTCCGCAATGCCGCAAGACACCTTCCCTATTCGCCGTATCGATCACATTCGATTCTATGTCGGGAACGCCCGCCAATCCGCTTTCTTCTATCGCCACCTGCTTGGATTTAGCGTGACTCAATTCCATGGCCTTGAAACGGGCTTAAAACATGAGGTTGATTACCTTGTCGAACAGGACAAGATTCGCTTCCTGTTCTCGGCTCCGGTTCGACCAGGACACCCCATCGCCGAGCAACTCGCGATCCATGGCGATCACGTTCAGGACATCGCGTTCGAAGTGGATGACGTCGACTGGGCCTTCAATACCGCCGTTCAACGTGGTGCAACTCCTGCGAGAGAGCCATATACGCTGAGCGATGAAAACGGAGATGTTCGAATCGCGAGCATCAAGATCTACGGTGACACGCTCCACACCTTTATCAACCGCGACAACTTCAAAGGGCACTTCCTTCCCCGCTTTGTCGATCGGATGGAGCCAGGAATTCCGGCCGGGCTCATTGAAGTAGACCACTGCGTCGGGAACGTAGAACTAGGCGCGATGAACAAGTGGGTCCGATGGTATGAAGAGGTCTTGGGCTTCAACCAACTGATCTCTTTCGACGACAAAGACATCTCTACCGAGTACACCGCCCTCATGTCCAAGGTTATGTCTGGTGGCGATGGCCGCGTTAAGTTCCCAATCAACGAGCCCGCCGAAGGCAAGAAGAAATCTCAAATCGACGAATTCTTGGAGTTTTTTGGCGGGCCTGGCGTTCAACACATCGCTCTTCGAACGGAAGATATCGTAGCGACCGTCACGGAATTGAGGCGAAGGGGCCTACAGTTCCTGCGAGTCCCGAAGACGTATTACGACGACTTGCCTGCCCGGGTTGGTGCTATTGACGAAGATATCGAAAAGCTCCAGGACCTTGGAGTGCTCGTTGACCGAGACGATGAGGGCTACCTCCTTCAAATATTCTCCAAGCCCATCACTGATCGACCAACCCTATTCTTCGAAATCATCGAGCGCAAAGGCGCCCGTAGCTTCGGAAAGGGCAACTTTAAAGCTCTGTTTGAGGCAATCGAACGAGAGCAGGAGATCCGAGGAACTCTATAGGTCGAATCTGCCTTATCTTGAATCAGATATCTCACATTCAAACGCATGAAATCTCGTCTAGTTAAACCGCTCTTTCTCTTTTGGCTCCTCTGCGTGGTGTCCCTGTGCTCAGCACAGCAGGTCGTCAAATGGAGTTCTCACATCGTCAAAGGTGATGCAAAGCCAAATGCGATCGTCACGGTTGAACTAGACGCAGTCATCGATGCCGGATGGCATCTGTACGATATCACCAAGACAAAAGCCGGCAACGAGCCGACGTCAATAACTGCCGTCAGCCCTGCGAAGTTAACAGGGCCGGTTGAAGAAAGCAAACCGGTCCGGAAATACGATGCAAACTTTGAAGCGGAAGTTGAGTTCTTCGAGAAATCTGCCCAATTCACAGTCCCGGTTCAACTTGGTCCCGATGGTAAGGGCTCGCTTCAAGTTCGTTTCCAGACCTGTACGGATCGAAACTGTCTTCCCCCCACCAAATTAACGGTTCCGATCGGAGAAGGAGCAGTTTCTCCACCAGGTGCAAACGCTTCTTCAACCCAGGCTCCGGTGCCACAAAATCAAGGGCTCTTAGCCTTCATTGCGTTTGCTTTCGGAGCTGGTTTGTTAGCCCTGCTAACACCGTGTGTGTTTCCGATGGTGCCTATCACCGTCAGTTACTTCGCAAAGCAGCATGAAAAAGCTGGCGGCTCGGCGGGTATAGCCCAACCTCTCGCCTACTGCTTGGGAATCATTTCCGCATTCACTGGGTTTGGCCTCGTGGTGACCATCGTATTTGGTGCGAGTGGTATCCAGCGATTTGCCACCAATCCGGTCGTAAATTTGTTGCTGGCAGCACTGTTCATTGTTTTGGCAATCAATCTCTTTGGACTGTACGAAATCACACTGCCTTCAGGAATCACAAACAAGTTCAACTACCGTGGCAAGTCTGGGTTGATCGTGCCTGTGCTCATGGGCTTGACGTTCACCTTAACGTCTTTCACATGCACAGTACCGTTCGTTGGCACCATCCTCATAAGCGCGGCAAAGGGACAGTTGCTCTACCCGTTGCTCGGCATGCTTGCCTTCAGCAGCGCTTTCTCGCTTCCCTTCTTTCTCCTCGCGATGTTCCCCCAGTACCTGGCCAAGCTGCCAAAATCGGGCTCATGGCTGGCTGCGGTGAAAGGATTCATGGGATTCTTGGAAATCGCCGCGGCCGTCAAATTCTTCAGTAATGCCGACCTCGTCTGGGGAACAGGAATTCTCTCGCGAAATATCTTTTTGGGTGTATGGGTTGCCATCTTTGTTCTGGCAGCGCTTTTCTTGGCTGGCATCTTTAAGCTCAAAACTGTCGAAATGCCGAAGAAGATTGGCCCGGCACGCATCGTCATCATGGTCTTGACGGTTTTGACAGCTGGGTTCTTCGCTCTCGGAATGACGGGTAGATCGTTGGGGGAGATGGAGGCGTACCTCCCGCCCAGCAAGAGCGGATGGCTTGAGAACTACAACAAAGCTCTTGATATCGCGATGCGCACCAACAAGCCCGTGTTCATCAATTTTACGGGCGTCACATGTACCAACTGCCGGATGATGGAAAAGAACATGTTCCCGAACCCGCTGGTGAAGGCAGAACTCGAGAATTACGTGCTTGTTGAACTCTACACCGACAAGCAGACTAAGGAAGATGAGGAAAACCAGGCACTACAACAGCGATTGACAGGAACCGTGGCACTGCCCGTGTATCTGTGCCTCTCGCCCGAAGGGAAAGTCCTTGCGAAGTTCGAATCCTCGACTCGAGATACAAACCAGTTTCTGACCTTCTTGAAATCAGGAAGGAAGTAGCGCCCGCTAGCCCTTTCCGGTTGGCATCACTGGAGTATTTTCTGGGAATAGCTCGACACGATTACGGCCACTTTGTTTTGCCGCGTAAAGTGCCTGGTCCGCTGCAGCAACCAACTCGGACTGCGTCGAAATCTGCGAACCACAAGTCGCAACACCGAAGCTGGCGGTGATTTTCCTGTCCAGCCAATCGGCCGACTCTAATGCGAGTCGAAATCTTTCGGCGGCGATCGCGGCTTCCATCAAACCACATCGCTGGAGAATGATCGCGAACTCCTCACCGCCGTATCGCGCGGGAAGTTCGTGTCTTCGCGACTGGTCTCGCAGTATCTGCGATACGCGTCGAAGGGCCTCATCACCGGCCTGGTGCCCAAACTGATCATTCAGGCTTTTGAAGCGGTCGATATCCAGCAGGATAAGGGACAATTGATCGCCAGCCCTCATGTGCTCGCCAACCGCTTCTTTCAACATCTCCTGGAATCTTCTGCGGTTGTAGAGGCCCGTAAGCTCGTCGGTGACCGCCAGGTGATTTAGCTTGAGGTTCATCGCTTCAAGCTCCGTTTTCTGGCGCTGAACGACTTCTTCAGCCTCCAGGATGCGCAAGGCAACACGCAACCGAATGTGGAGTTCCCCGCGATCGAGCGGCTTGGTCATAAAGTCGTCGACACCAGCGTCGTATGCTTCGACTCGATCCGATTTTTGTCCCTTTGCCGTGCAAAGGATGAAGTACACATAGGGGTTCCCTAGAGATCGAAATGCGCGGCAAAGATCAACGCCATTCATTTCCGGCATCATCCAGTCAGAAATCACCAGTCGGTATCGATTTCTGCGGTGCATGTCGAGGGCGATTGCCCCATTAACCGCGTGATCAAGCGGTAGGTCCTGCGCCAAAAACATCTGTTGGATCAGATATGCAGATACGGGGTCGTCTTCAACAAGCAATACTCTTGGTTTGACGGGGTTACTTTCGACCTCTGCAGTTTTTTCCATTCAGCGTCTCTAATGAGTTCTATGTCGGCGTAGATCATTATTCCTTAACGCCGCACCAGCATAGATTGATCCAGACAAATAGATTGGACGAAAACTTGCGGCCAATTCATACAGTCTGCTGATTGTTGCGGTAAGATGCTTCCCGAGGCGCTTGCCAGCCGGGGCTTTTAGTCTGCGTCTCATATCACCGTATTGCGTGGCTCCCTTTGCACGGGTAGAGCTCACAACGTCACATTTCTGGTCTGACGGGTTGACGCCCCGTCTTTACCGTTGACTCAGTCGAATCCGATTAACCTGATGATTGGTTGATCTGCGCCCACGCTTTCGGTCCTTTCGGGCGCAGCAAGCAAGAATCGCTTGAGCGGTGTTGTGGTGGTCTCTTCGAGGAGGGACTTAAAAATGGAAATCGCACCTAGCAGTGGGGTTGTTACTACCGCGGTAGAAAACCCACTCGACGATGTACTTATACGTTTGGTGGCCGACTTTGCCGGAGACGGCTCGTTTGGCCACCGAACTCTAGAAGTCACAAATCAATACGTGCGCGTGCTCGAACCGGGCGACGCGCCCTCTTTCGTCATTCCGATTTCGGAAGTCAAGTCCGCCAGAAACGAGCCACTCGTCGGTGGTGGTCGGCTGGAAATCATTACGAAGAAAGGCGAACTACTTCCTGTCATCTCGTACTCACTCACCTTGTCGGCCAAGTTTAGCGAGGCTGCGCGCGGTATTGAACAGCTCGGAAAAGGTGAACCTCTCCTCATCAACTTGAAGGAAGAGAGGCTTCGTTGCGCCAAATGCAATCGCTTACTGCCTGAAAAAGACGGAGTGTGCCCAGCGTGCGTGAATCGTGGCAAGACCATGATGCGCATCGCCAAGTTCATGGTCCCCTACCGGGGGCGTGCCGTCATGCTGGCACTGATGTCACTGGTGACGACGCTGCTCAACCTCTGCCCACCGTTGATCCAGGGCAAGCTCATCGACACCGTCCTCAAGAACCACAACGATCTCAGCATCTTGTGGCAATTGATGGCGTGCTGGCTGGGTGTGCTTGTGATCAACTCAGTCCTGCAGATTCTAAGCGGAAGATACATTGCATTCTTGGCGGGCAACATCGCCGCGGATCTGAGATCGGCCGTGTATCGAGCGATCGAATTCCTCCAGCTCACATTCTTCGACAAGAAGCAAGTGGGTGCAATCGCTTCACGCGTCACGCAGGATACCGATCGCGTTTGGGGATTTCTGGTTGAAGGTGTTCCCTACCTACTTCTAAACGGCCTGATGCTCGTTGGCATTACGGCATTGCTGTTCTGGACGAACGCGTTACTCGCCGCGTGCATTCTTTCTCCGATTCCATTTGTCTTGGGCATCGGTGCATTCTTCTGGCGCCCCATGTCCCAGATGTTCCACCGGGTTGGGCAAAAGTGGGCTCGTTTCCACATGCACCTGAACGAGTCGCTATCTGGAATTCGAGTCGTGAAGGCATTCGCCAAAGAAGATCTGGAATACAACAAGTTCCGCGGGAGAAATAACGAACTCCGCGACGCCGGTATTGCTGCCGATGGTAGGTGGTACACGATCTTCGGGGCGATGACGTTCTTCACCTCGTTGGGAACTTTGATCAACTGGACGGTGGGCGGTTACCTGGTCTACTCCCAGAAGATGAGCCTGGGCGAGTTCTGGAAGGTCAGCGCGTTCCTTGGGCTGCTTTACGGGCCACTGCAGTGGTTCGCCGCGGTTAACCAATGGTTCTCACGAGCGATGGCGGGTGCCGAGCGCATCTTTGAAGTCATGGACACTGAATCGGAGAAGTACGCCGATCGCGACGTCCACCACGGCATCGTCGGTGAAGTCGAATTTGACAACGTCCGGTTCGGTTACGACAAATCAAATCCTGTTCTCAAAGGCATCACCTTCACGGCGAAGCCTGGTGAGATGATCGGTCTTGTCGGAAAATCGGGTGCTGGAAAGTCGACAACCATCAACCTGATCTGCCGGTTCTACGAGCCGGATGCGGGCACGATCAAGATCGATGGGCGCGACTATCGCGATATCGCGCTGCAAGACATGCGTGGACAGATTGGCATCGTTCTTCAAGAGCCGTTCTTATTTAACGGAACTATCGCGGAGAACATCGCCTACGGAAAGCCAGGCGCGTCGTTCGAGGAGATTCTTGAGGCGGCCAAAGCTGCAAACGCTCATAACTTCGTCCTGTCGAAGCCCGACGGCTACGACACGATGGTCGGAGAACGCGGTTCCAAGCTTTCGGGTGGCGAAAGGCAGCGTATCTCCATTGCGCGCGCTATCTTGCACAATCCGCGAATCCTCATTCTGGACGAGGCAACTTCATCGGTTGACGTCGAAACGGAAAAGCAGATTCAAGAAGCCATCGGACGACTCATTCAAGGTCGAACAACCTTTGCTATCGCTCACCGGCTTTCGACACTGAGAAATGCCTCAAGGCTCGTGGTGCTTGAAAAGGGTGAGATTGCGGAGATCGGAACACATGCCGAACTCATGGAGAACCAGGGCGTTTTCTACAAGCTCGTACAAGCGCAAAGTGCCATCAACGAAATCATCGGAGTCGGGACAGGCGGTTAATCACCGGAGGAAACATGACGGAAACAAAACCTAATCAACAATCCTATCGGTTGTTCCACTACCCGAAGGATCGCCTACGCATGACGGTCGGTGAAGACAGGAGCTACGTCACTGTCAAGCCGACTTGGGCTGCACCTTTGTCCAATCCAAAGCGATTCCTCTCCCTACTCAATGGGAAAGGCGAGGAGATCGATACGATCAAAGATCCAGAAAAGGATCTTACGCCAGAGTCGCTCATGGCAGTTCAACAGGAGATCGCTAAGCGATACCTTACGGCTACCGTGTCCTCGATCATCAGCGCCAAGGGCGAGTTTGGCGCTACCTACTGGCATGTCGAATCAGATCGGGGCGAGCGTGATTTCGTCACTCAAAGTCTGCAGGAGAATGCTCAGTGGCTTTCGCCAACTCATCTGCTTCTGATCGATGTGGACGGAAATCGCTTCGAAATTCAGGATACATCTGTGCTCGATGAAAGGAGCAAAGTGCTTCTAGAGACCATTCTCTAGTGAGCCATCACCGTCGGTAGGCGTCATGCCACGCCTGCCGATATTTGGTGTGAACGTACCGCGAAATCATATAAAGATTGGGCGAGGTCTCGCATGGCCTTAGCTGTTCGGTAAACGCCATTTCGTATCCAGCCTTGGCAGCGGCCCGAGCTACCCGTTCATCGTATTTCCCGTTTGGATAGGCAAGAAACCGCACTTGATGCCCGAGATGCAGTTCCAAGGACTTCTTTGAACCCGCCATTTCCTCGGTGAGCGCAGGTGTTTTGAGGGTTCGAAGGTCGGCTGGATGGGTTCGTGTTTGCGAACAGATGGTAACCAACCCTTCCCTATCCAACTCCTTCAACTGCTCCCAGTTCATTTTAGGGCGGTTGTGCTGATCTCCTACGTAATCCGTGTGGACAAACATGGCTACAGGCACGCGATGCCGTCTCAAAACTGGCAACCCTAGCGAGTAGAAGCCCTCATACCCATCGGCAAAGGTCACCGCAATCGACTTCGGCGGCAGCTTCTTGCCCTTGGCGAGATGGTCGTATATTTGAGTGACACTCACAAAATGCGCACCTTGCTTTTCGAGCCAAGTAAGTTGCTGTTCTAGTTCGTTGGCGGCACAGTCAAACCAAAGCGAACTTGCATCACGAGTCTGGATGACGTCGTGGTAAGTCAAGATCGGCGTGCGTGAGTGCAAACCGGGTGCCAAAGCCCAACTTACGATCAAACAGAGCAGCATGGGTCTATTCTGGACCGAATGTGGGCCACAGCATATTCCGGGGCTTAGAACATCCTAAGAACTAGCACAATCGATCTAATACTGACCCTTTGGGGCAAACTTGACGTCTACACTAATCATGAATGGAGGTTCTATGGTCGCAGATAAGCAACAAGTAATGCTTGTCGAAGATGAGCAGGCAGTCCTGGACTTCCTAACCCAAGCACTTCAACAGTCGGGATACGAATCGTCGCGGTTTTCTACGGGTGAGGCGGCATTAGCATCACTCGAGACGCAGGAACCTGACCTGATTGTTCTCGACGTGATGCTTCCGGATATCGATGGATTTGAAGTTCTGCGCCGTCTTCGCACGACATCAAAAATCCCGGTGCTCATGCTAACCGCACGCACCTCGCTCCAAGACCGAGTGAAGGGGCTTGATGCGGGTGCCGATGACTACCTTCCAAAACCATTTATGTTGGAGGAGTTTTTGGCGCGAGTCCGAGCCCTCCTTCGACGAAGCCTGAAAGACACTTCGAAGCTGCAGTACGGTGATTTGACGGTCGATACGGCGACGCGCAAAGTTATGCGAGGTTCGAAGGCGATCTTTTTGTCGGTGACAGAATTTTCATTGCTCGAGTTGTTGCTTCGAACTCCAGAATCGCCGGTTTCTAAGCAAACCATCCTCGAAAAAGTATGGGATGACACTGGGTACCGAGACCCAAATGTTGTCGAAGTATATGTAAGCTATCTCCGGCACAAGTTGGAGCGAAGTGGTACGACTCGGTTGATCCATACGGTGCGTGGGCAAGGGTATATGCTCGGACGGCCACAAGATGAGGATTAGTCACCGCACACGCCTAACCGTTGCCTCGGCGGGCGTATGTGGTGTCATTCTTGCCGCCCTATTTGGGTTAGCCAACTACATCTTTCGCACCAGCGAACTTCAACGAGCCCATGACATTTTGGGCCCCGCGATTCTGCAAACGAGCGCAGCCGCGGATCGGGGAGGTGTTATTCCCGACCTTGACGAAGTCGTCGAATCCAATCCACAGCTTAGCTTCGGAACGTTCGATACCAAAGGCAAACTGATCGCAGCAGAAGGAACAATTTCCCTACTGCCGGCATATCAGTGGGCACACTCAATGATTGGCAAGCCAACGAACAGAGACCATATTGAGTGGGGAATTATTGACGTTGGAACGGCCCGAGTCGTGGCGGGAAGCACTACGACGCGAGATGGACTGATCGTTGGCGTGTTACCGTGGAAAGAGCGCGAGCGGACGATGGAAGTTGCCACACTTGCCCTCATCATCCTCTGGTTCCCCCTGGTGAGCCTTGTGGGAGGTGCCACCTGGATCGCCTCGGCAAGGACGTTCAGTGAACTCGAACTTCTGAGTCGCCAGGCAGAACTCTTTAGCGAATCTGACCTTACTCGGCGCTTAAGCATCGGGTCCCTTGATGAAATTGGCCAGTTTGCTGGGCGCCTAAATCACTTTCTTCAGCGCATTGAGGACTCCGTCTTGCGACAACGGCGCTTCGTCGAAGATGCGGCCCATGAACTCCGAACCCCCCTTACGATATTGCGCGGCAGGATCGAAACCACGCTTCTCTCAGAAAGACGCGGTGATGAATACCGTGATGCTCTGACCCAGGTACTTCGTGAGACGGAACGGATGTCTCGTCTCGTCGAAGCGATGCTTCAGTCTGCCCTACCCGTATTGGATGCAACAACTCCGCTCGACCTCGAACCCGTCCTTGAGAGATCGCATGCTCGCTGGCTCGACCGATACATTCAGTCTGGCGTTCAACTGGACATGGAGACAGAAGCAATCCTTGTTCTCGCGCTTGAGGAAGAAGTCGATTGCGTGGTCGACAATCTCCTAACAAACGCCTTGCGTGCCAGTCCGAAGGAAACAACTTGCACGGTTCGGGTCACTCGAGAGGGCACGAATGCTCTCCTGGTTGTATCCGATCAAGGGTCTGGAGTGCCGATGGACAAACGGGATGCGATCTTTGAGAGGTTTACAAGGCTTGAGAAAAGCCGAAACCGATCACTAGGCGGCTTCGGTGTCGGGCTTGCCGTCTCCCGAAGACTCGTAGAGGCCCGGGGCGGTTCGATAAAGGTGACCGACAGCCCCTCTGGCGGCGCTCGATTCGAAGTCCGCTGGCCCTGTGCGGATTAGGGCGAATTCCCGAGGCTTTCAGTTCACTTATCAAGAAGTCTGAAGAGGTGTAAGAAATGTCTGATCCGTTTCAACTTGAGCGATTCGTAGACGCGCAGAAATCGACTTACCAAAACGTAGTTGCCGAACTGCGGTCCGGGAGAAAGACCAGTCATTGGATTTGGTTCATCTTTCCTCAACTCAAAGGTTTGGGGCATAGCTGGATGGCCGACAAGTACGGCATTGGATCCCGAGCAGAGGCACGGGCGTACTTAGCTGAGCCGACGTTGGGTCCAAGGCTCATTGAGTGTGTCGAGTTGGTATGTCAAGTTCCAAATGGGAATATCGTTCAGATATTGGGACGCCCCGACGACATGAAGTTCCGATCGTCGATGACCCTCTTTGCGCTCATCCAGACGGATTGCGATATCTTTCGAAAGGCGCTCGACCAGTATTTTGACGGTCAGCAGGACGTGCTGACCGAGCGATTGCTGGCCAAGATGCCTTAGTGTGCGTTTTTGTAGCGTGAACTCGCGCCACGCTTTGCCATAACTTCCGGGTACCGCTTTGTTGGGTCCGCGTAGACGTTGTTGCCGCGATCCACTCCGCATGCGAGATAGGCCTGGTGCATCCCTGCGAACCGTTCTTGGTTGAACTTAACGCTCGATGAGCAGAATCGCATGGTGTAGCCGCAGCGTCGGATTTGCGAGAGGTTGGCCTCACTTCCGTGCATCACTCGGGAATCATGGAGCGAGCACTCATTCGGCAAGAGTTCGATCGCCACTTTTTTCGAGTCATCCCGCAAGATCGGTTTGATCTCGGTGGAAAAGACGTTATGTGCCTCGTCGACAGAATCATATTCCGAGAACCCTTTGTAGCCACTTGTATGAGTTTTTGGGATGACGTACATGCAGCCGTTCTCCCTAAGCGAGGGATCAATCGCCAACCACACCGTGCAAACCTCCATCGGTGACAGCATTTCATTCCAGTAATTGGAGTCCTCGTGCCACGGAACCCGCTTTCCGTTCCCTTTCGGCTTGCAGATGAAGTGCGTTGAAAATAGGGCAATATCCGGTCCCACGATGGGGCTTACCATGGCGAGGATATCTGGGTCAAAAACCCACTCCAGCAACTCCGGGTACATGAAATGCGGTACGTCCATCGCCTCTGGCCGCTCGTTTTCATCAAGCTCATTCAGGATTTTCTCGAAAAACCCCTTGAGTCCTTGAAACTTGTCTGGCTTCAAAACCGGCTCGTTGTAGATCAAATAGCCTTCTTCGTGATAAAACCGAACCTGCTCAGCGTTGAGACGCGACGTCATTGTGCTCATCGCCACCAATATAACCTGTTTCTGAAGCGACGTGTGTCACGGCTCACATGTAGGGGCAAGGCGTGCCTTAATGTCAAACAGTTTTAGTATTTCAACAGCCGCCGTAGCCGCCGGATGGCTTGTGCCGGCGTTCGGACCGTTCGCCAAGACCCAAAATGGGTTCAAGCCGGAACTGGGTGCCCGGCCACAAACCATGCCGGGGCTACAGAACATGGCCATTCTGCCTAAACTGTTTGAAATTAAGGCGTGCCTTGCTAACCGAATTATGTTCAGTTATCTCAATCTTGAATGAGCCAGCCACGCTTTGCCCGTCGTGTCCAACGTCCGACGTCGTGCCAGGTAACTCAACGATCCATATCCCATCGTCAGCAAGAAGCGAGGCACGCCTCGCCCCTACACGATCCATAATGCTGTGGGGCATATGAAGATCGTTGTTTTCTCCGGCGCTGGAATCTCGAAGGAGAGTGGACTCGATACATTCCGGAAAGGCGGACTTTGGGATGGAATGAGCGTGACCCAGGTTGCGAATATTCAAAGCTGGTGGGAAGGCCCCGAGAGCAAGGCTCGGATGCTCAATTTCTACAATCACCGCCGCAAACAGTGTCACGAGGTTGAGCCAAATGCAGCCCACCTTGCCCTTGCCGAACTTGAGCGAATGGGTCACACGGTAACCGTCATCACCCAGAATGTCGACAACCTTCACGAGCGGGGTGGTTCGAGCCACGTCATCCACGTCCACGGCGAACTGATGAAGGCTAGGCCTGACAACGATCCGGACACAATCATCGACTGGACGGGTGACATGAACCTCGGTGACCTTCACAACGGTAGCCAAGTCCGACCCCACATCGTGTGGTTTGGAGAGGGGCTGCCCGAGTTTGACACCGCCTACTCGTCCGCAACTGAGGAAGACGTCGATGTCCTCATCGTCGTTGGCACAACCCTTGAAGTCGGCCCGGCAAACTTATGTGCGTTTCACACGAACGCTAAGCGTGTCTTTGTCGTCGATCCAGATCCTCCTGCGTTTGGAGTATCGGATTCGCACTACGGGAGCCGCAAGCAGCACCCAAACGTCACTGTCTATGCGACTGGCGCGGTGGAAGGCGTTCGAAAAGTGGTGGATGAACTCCTCGCTGACTCGTAGCTAAAGCTAGAGAATTTCTCCACGCTTCTCTGCTCGCTCCACACGCCATTTTTGGAACTCCTCATCGTCCCAATCGAACTTGCGTGTGGATACCAGGGCGTGAATCGCCAAGCCGATTCCCCAGAGGAGGTACATCGCGGGTGCCCATATTTGCCGGTCTTCCTGATAAGTCAGGATGTTGAGGCCAACAAACGCGGCGTTGACGATCATGTACACCCCAAAGTGAATCCTCAGGGCACCTCGCCGATCTTTGTCATAGAGTGCGAGCTCTTTCTTACGTGCTGCTGCGACTCGATACTCAAGTTCGGCCTCAGCAATCGCTTCCGGCGATAGACCGAGTTCGCCGCCGACGGCGAGCAGCCGCTGGCGCAAATCCCGATTCTCGGCTCCCTGCTTCTGGATGGCCAGACGCAAAATCTCCGCCATCTCATCATCCTCGTGGTGCTCCAGCCGATTCGCCATGCTTCGAATAGTATATTGCGGGGATGGGGCCTTACAGGTTGCGGAAATTGAGCGTCGAGCCTAAACCGTAACGACGATAGATCCGTAAGCTGCGAGTTGGAGGTCGCTCGTAACCAATCGCAAAGGCTCAGCTTCAGCTTGTGCAATCAGCATCCGATCAAAAGGGTCTCGGTGGTGATGAGGCAATGATACGAGTCGATTGATGTGCTCTTCAGTGATCTCCAGTCGAGCGAACCTGCTCGCTTTCATCGCTTGGGCAACTTCACCAGGCGAAAGTTCCAACCTGCCCAGCCCATGCTTGATACCAATCTCCCAGAGGCTGGCAACGCTGTAATGGACGTCTCCCGAATGAGCTCGAAGTAGGAGTCGAGCATCAAGCGAAAGTCGAGGATCATCGAGCAGCGTCCGTATTACAATGTGGGTGTCGAGCAGGATTCTCAATCCGACTTGCCCTCGAATAGATCAAGAAGCTCATCTGGCAAAGGATCATCAAACTTATCTGAAAGAGTGTATTTCCCTTTGAGCAGCCCAATGATTCCTGGCAACTCTCGTCCAACGGGCACAAGGCGTACTACCGGCTTCCCTGCCCGCGCAATGACGATATCTTCACCTGCTTCAGCATCGTCCAACAACTTCGAGAGATGCGTCTTCGCCTCATGTACGTTGACCTGTCGCATTGACTTAGTTTAGCTTAGTCAAGGCATATTTCCAAATATCATATTTGAATTCCGCGTGAGAATTTTGTGTTCTTGATTCGCAGAGTTCATGGCTTTCTCTGACAGATTTGGCTATTCAGTCCTGCCGTTGTATGATCTCTTTGTGCTTTCCGCCCTGACTTGTGCGTTGCTGCTTGGTCTTCCTCGTTCATTCACGAGAACCTTGCCGAGTGGGTCGATGTTGGCACTCGTGTCAGTAAGCGATCGTCCATGTCGTTATGCGTGGACACCGACTGGCAAGACTTGTGCCCCCTGGCAAAGCGATAGCGATCATGATAAACGACAGCCGAACTTGGTCGTTCAATCGCCCAACGCGCATGAAGAGCCCCTCAAGGAGCTTGCATCACCTGGAAAGGGTTCCCTCGCCTTTCGCGTTCGACTGACGCAAGGGGAGTTTCCTCCACTACGACCGGGCGAATTGAGCTCTGATCGCCGACCGACGTTCTACAGCGAACATGAATGCGCGCCAACAACGAAAGGAAGCACTGTGATCCTGACGAGTTTTGGCCCCCAAGAAATGAAGCCAAGAACCTGGGAAGCGATTTGGCACGAATGGGTTATTGAGAATGGAGCCAGGACTGAGCTAGAGGTCGTCGTAGCCGATGGGCCCTGGACGACAACTCAACGCATCAAAGTCCGAAATGGGCTGGCCGTAGACTATCGGCCATTACACTTGGAGGCGTGGTCCGGGTCTTCGCCTCAATGGGAAAGAAACCACAATGAAATACGGATGCAACCCATAACACACAGCCTTCTCAAAACCGTATTAAGGCCCGATCGGCAGATGGTTGCCTTTGATAAACACCATCATCAAATACCTCTGTTATCCCGCAGCTACTTTGGCGATCGGCCCAACGAGATCGAAGTCAATGACCCCAAAGAAGTCGCCGAGATCGACATACAATCTCGCCCCTATTGGATCATTAAGTTCAAAAACATCTGTGCCCAGCCCAAGGATCCCGCACTTAAGCGACAGGTTCAGGCGAGTCGACTGGAAAGTTAGTGCATTGAATTTAGGCGAAAGTGGCGGACAATGATGAGGTCAATTCGTGAGGAAGCTCAATGAAGGGTCAGATCAGTAGACAGTCAAGGCTCCTAGCTCTTTGTTCCGTGGTAATCCTGGTGCTGTACGGATGCGTCGGGACAGCTCACCCTCTGGTTGATCCACAGGTGGCTAAGGCCGACGCAAGGCTCATTGGAGTCTGGACGACGAAACATAAAGGAAAAGATGAACTGATGACCATCACCCGATGTCAGGGAAGCTCACTTCCGACCGGTGTATTGGCAGCGCGGGAAGGAGCATATGCCCTTAACTCTAAATTCTCCTTGAAGAATTGCGCCATGTTCGTTACAAACACAATTGATTCGCCAGCGACTCGGGGATATGGTTTCGCAAGCGTGTTCCTCAGCGGCGATCCTAAGCAAGTCCGCCAAAGCCGCGGTTCGACATTCTGCCGGTACCTCGTAGACAGAGACACACTTAAGCTCTGGACAACGAACACGGAAGGTGCAGAGCGACTAGTTGAGTCAAAGCGAATCAAAGGAACAATTACAAGACCTAACGGAGCCATGGGCTCGCCATCTATTGATTTGGATGATCAAAGTTTGATCAGATATCTTAAGCGCACAGGCGGCGGTGCGCTGTTTTCGTCAAAGGATCTGATCGTCTACAAACGAAAGACCTAGCCCAGAGCAAACCACGTTAAAGCGATGCCCAAGGATTGAAAGTATCAACATGAGAGCCCTTCGATTATCAGTCATCGTCTTCTTGACGGTACTCGGCGTGTTTCTCGCATCGGATAGCTTTCAATTCGACGAGCACGGATGGCACGGATACAAGACAGGTGCGGCAAGTGCGGCCGCATTTGCCCTTGCTGCCGTTCTTGCCCTCGGAAGCCCTCGAGAAAAGACTTAGGTCAAGTTTTATCCCCTTTGGTTGTAAGGGATATACTTTAGCCTAAGTCGATTGGATGAATCTGAAGTTGTCATGGAAATCCAACAGAAAGCAGTTGAACATAACTTAGGCGCGTTCGGTTGTCTGTTGGCGATCGCCTTTGCGATTGTGGTGGTGGTGTCACTCGTCGTGATGACCATGTTACATACCCACAGCATCGATTCGTGGTTTCCTCGCCCGCTTCTGGTGGTTCCAGTGTTTACGTGCAACTATTGCCTCTACTCAACGCCCAAGTTCAGGTGGCTCGCGTGTGGCGTTGTGTGTTTGATGATGGGTGCCTACGGCCTCATCCTGACCGCACTGGGCTTACCTTTCGTTGAAGCCGTAATGGAATATTTCGTGGTTTCACCACTCATGATCGGGATGATTTGGCTCTGCACTTTCATTCTTCGATGGAAGGCAGGCCGTCTCGTCGGAATGTGGAGTGCTGAATGATTGACCGCAATTTAGCGCTGGAAGTCGGGGCGTTGGGTCTCCTGGCGACAGTTATCTTCTTCGCCTGGCTGATTGTTCGTATCGTCGCTAGGCGCAATACTTCCCCTTATTGGTGGCTGGGACTCGTGCTCCTATTCGCTACGTCCCTCATCACATGTGTTGGGAGTCAGGTGACGATCATATCAAGGCTGTCCTCCGGCGGCGGCACGGACGGCGATTAGGCCTTCTGCAATACCTCAAACACCGAAGGTGTTTTGTCCCCAAAGCCCAGGGTTGAGCCGTCGACGGCTCTACCCTGGGTTCGAATAACGGCACCGGTCAACACTGAAAGTGTTGCGTCAGGAAACGTCCGAACACAACCTGTATCGAAGCAACACCCCATTTCAAAGGCCCGTAACAGACACAACACTTACGGTGTTGACCGGATTGCGACCACGCCACCCAGCGTAGCCTCGCTACGCGACGCAACACTGGGCTTTGTGGAAAGTACGCCTTCAGCGTTCGACCAGAAGCCGTTCTGCGATGTCACCATCCCAATGTTAATCACAGCAAACACCGAAGGTGTTTTGTCCCCAAAGCCCAGATAGTATTTGACTTTGTCAAGGCTCCCGACATCTTCGGCTTGAATTTCGCGGAATATGTTGGGCTAGGCGGCGTGAGAATTGGACGTGGCGTCGAATTG
>CAILEM010000108.1 GCA_903833215.1 uncultured Armatimonadota bacterium | reverse complement strand
CTTGGTGATTGGAGGAGTCGTGGTGCCATATTCGCGAGTATCGGGTGCGATCTTGACCCGAGATGCTTGCAGCCTCCCAGAGTTTCCGGACGTCGGTACGATCACCGCCGACTACGGGGGCTCTTGGTGATTGGAGGAGTCGTGGTGCCATATTCGCGAGTATTGGGTGCGATCTTGACCCGAGATGCTTGCAGCCTCCCAGAGTTTCCGGACGTCGGTAGGATCACCGCCGACTACGGATGCTCCTGATATTGAGGGAAGGTTGTGCGCTCGATGCTTTTCTAGTCGATTCGTCTCGCGGTGTAACGATGTAGACTGCCCGTATATTGCTCCGGCGACTTTCGATGGTGATTGTGCTCGGTCTGGCAGCGTGGGCGCTGTGGCCACGCGCGGCTACGCATGCTGGTGCGGACGTACACGACGTTAAAGATTCCGCGCCAAGGAAGTACACGATTCGGGTGGCACCAGGCATCTACATGCCGGGGAGACGACCGCAGGACCTTGGGAAGCCACTCGACGGGTTGCGGGATGTGACTCGAGAATTCGAAAAGCAGTATCCCGACACCCGGATTGAGTTCACTGAAGCTCCGGTTGGGCAGCGTGAATATCTGATTACGCAATTGGCAGCCGGGCAGGCACCCGACATTATCAACGTCAACGTTGGCGACGTCTGGCAAGACGTGCAGAAGGGGTGGTATCTGCCGCTCGATAAGTATTTGGAGCAACCCAACCCGTTCATCGCCAAAGGCCAACCGGGCAGCGTTCAGTGGTGGGATCAGTTCAAGTACCAAGCGATCAGCCGAAGCAAGACGGCTCCCGATGGCAAGGTGTATTGCGTCACCTACGACATGGTGGAGACGGGCATCTTCTACAACAAATCGATGTTTGCCCGGCTTGACCTAAGCGTTCCTAAAGACTGGGGCGAGTTCCTGAAGTTGCAGCAGAAGCTCAAGGATGCGGGAGTCATCCCATTTTTGGTCGACAAGGGAGCCGTTGCTGATTGGGGGGTGGACCTTGTGTTCAACCAACTGTACGGAACCATCGTGCCAGGGTTAAAGCTCAAGCGAGACCCATCCCGGGAAGCGCATTTGAGTCGGTTCTTCGACTGGGATGAGTTGGCTTTTCTCAATCAAAAGGGGTTCTTCACACGACGCGACCCTCGCTTTGTCGAGACCTTTCGGATTCTCAAAGCCTGGAGGCAATTCTTTGAAAAGGATATGTCTTCTACCGACCTTACCAAGGCGTTTGTCACCCAGAAAGGGGCGATGTACTGGACGGGAAGCTGGCAAGTGAACCGCCTGGTTCGAGACCCAGACGTAGGTTTTGACTGGGGCCTATTCTATCTACCTCCGATTCCAAAATCGTTGAGCCGTTTCGCGGACGGCCATCCGCAGTGCGTAATCGGCGGCTCGGGCACTCAGTTTGAGGTGACGAACAGCGCATTCGACGACACCCACAATGCCGCAACTTCGGAGAAGCTGAAGCGGACGATTGCGTTCATCCAATATCTGACGATCCCTAAGAATGTCGATCGCGTTGTAAACGAGATCCTGTGCTTCTTGCCGAACGTGGTTGGAGCCGAGCCCAGGCCCGAACTCAAGCCGTTCGACACCATCCTGCAACGAGACTTTGCCAACTCGAAGTGGCTATACACGTTCGATCTGCGTTTCGACGAGATCATGCGCCGGATGCTTGACCTCTATATCAACAACGGAATCAGCGAAGACGAATTCATGGCGTGGATGGAGACCAACGTCAAGACGGCATGCGAAACCATCGTGCGACGCAAGCAGATCGACCTTTCCAAGTTCGAACCCAAGTGGAAGGAACTTGCCCCTTTGCGGGCGGGAGTCCAGGAGCTGCCGAGTGAGCATTAAGCGCCAAAAGCTCGTCTCCACCGCCGCCATCTACGCGATGCTCACTCCGACATTCGGGTTACTCGCGGTGTTTAGCCTGGTGCCGTTTGTTTGGGCTTTTGTGACGTCCTTTTTCGACTACGAAGTCGGCGGTGAGTCTCGATTTGTCGGCTTCGACAATTACCTCGAATACCTTCACGATCCTACGCTGCTGCCCAGTTTTGGCAATCTTCTATTTCTCACGGTGTTTGGGTTGCTGATCGTCTCAACGGTCCCTCTTGCCGTGGCGAAGTTGATCTTCTCGCTCAAGTCCGAAAAGGCACGTTATCTCTATCGCGTTTTGTTCCTTATCCCGATCGTGGTGCCGGGCGTGGCGGGAATGATGATTTGGCAGGGGATGATCTACAACGACACTGGGCTATTGAACGAAACACTTCGGATGCTCGGGCGAGAGGACTTGACGCGCGGTTGGCTTTCGGACCCTCGAACCGTCCTGTGGGCGGTGGTCTTCATGGGTTTTCCGTTCGCGGGTGGTATCAACATTCTGATTTACTATGCCGGTCTTGCCGGGATCTCGGAGAGTATCCACGAGGCGGCGGAACTGGATGGTGCTCGTGGACTGATGAAGTTCCTCAAGATCGATGTGCCGCTCGTCATGAGCCAGATCAAGCTGTTGACGATCTTGACCGTCATCGGCACTGTTCAGGGCTTCGAGGGCATGTTCATTCTTACCAAGGGAGGACCTGGGTTCAAGACCATGGTGCCAGGTTTGTGGATGTACATGAACGCATTTAGCTTCCAGCGCATGGGCTATGCCTGCGCGATTGGTGTGCTCCTTTTCCTCCTCATCTTGAGCCTGACGATTCTCAATATGCGGTACTTCCGGTCTTCGGAAGAGTTGAAGGCGGAAAGCGCATGAGAAACCGTTGGGGTCAACTGGCTTTGCATGCAGTGTTGATTTGCATCCTCACCCTCACCTTGGCGCCGTTCGTGTTTGTGATCACAAACTCCATGCGCACGAATTCCGAAATGAACCACGCGTTCTTCGGTTTGCCCAAGTTTGGGCGGCAGATGTTCGATGGATATGCCTACGCCTGGGAAGTTTTGCGACCCTACACACTCAACACCATGCTCGTGTGCATTGTGACGGGGGGTGGCGTGGTGCTCGTGGGTTCGGTTTCAGCCTACGTCTTCTCTCGCTGTAAGTTCAAAGGGCGAGACACATTGTTCCTTGCCGTGCTCGCTTTCATGATGATCCCTGGTGTGCTCACGCTTGTACCTAGCTTCCTGTGGGTCAAGAAGTTAGGCTTGCTGAATTCTCACTGGGTGTTGATTCTGCCCTACCTCGCTGGTGGGCAAGTGTTCGCCATCTTCCTGTTCAAGAGCTTTTTCGATGGCCTGCCCGGAGAGCTGTTCGAATCGGCGCGAATGGATGGTGCGGGGCACCTCAAGCTTTACTGGAGCGTGGTGCTACCGCTCTCGAAATCTGTCATTGCGGTGGTAGGGATCGTGAACATCCTGGGGACTTGGAACAACTTCCTGTGGCCATTCATCACAAATTCGGATGCGAAGTACCACGTCATCAGCTCCGGGCTGTACTTGATGAATCAAAGCAACGTCTCATCGAATTTCGCGACGATGTTCGCGGCCTACGTGCTCGCCAGCATTCCTCTCCTCATTCTGTTCTTGTACGCCACGAAGCCATTTATGCAAGGCGTGACAAGTGGCGCTTTCAAGGCCTAAGGAGCGTTGAAGCTTTGAGAGTTAGGACGTCTCTAAACTTTCCGTGAATTATCCGAATGGGAATGCAATTGGCGGCGTACAATGCCCCATGCCCATTTGCACCCAATGCGGTGAAAACAATCCCGACGGCACGAGCCGATGCATCAAGTGCGGAGTGACCATTGGTGGTCAGCTTCGAGCGCGACAAGATGCGAAGCGTTCCAACATCGCCTCCACCTTCACGATTCTGTTTCGGATCGCCATGGCCGTAGTCGTCATCCTTTTAGTGATCCCGGCATACAAGTTTGCAGGCACCACCTATTTTCGCTATCGGCTGAACACCGTCAAAGAAGCTGCGATGAAGAGCTGTGGTGGCCCCATTACGGAGAGCATGTATCCCAATCAGAAGGAACAGATCAACAAGTGTATGGACACTGACGAGACGCTCATCAAGGCCCAAGATGACTATACGGGCTTTACGAAAGGCAAGCCGTAGTTTTGAGCATTCAGGAGGGTTTGCCGTTATTATGGATCGGCCGGTCAGCGATTTTCGGATTGAAGTTTGCTCGTGCGCGCACCATAATCGAAGCTACTTGTGGGCCCCTTCGACAAAAAAGACATTGAAAGGAGTTTCAGCTCTACCATTCTCGATAGGGGCCGTCAGTATCTGCGAGCTGGAAAGGTTATCGATGCATGGTATGACAACTGTGGCGTACTCTATGGGAAGGTTAGGGGCACCGGGTCGAGGCCTTACGAGGTCGAAATTGGCTTCATTCCTCGTGCTCGTTTTACCAAACTTGATTCTGAGTGTACATGTCCCTACGGAGAACAGTGCAAACATGCTGCGGCTTTGGCCCTCTACGCCTTGACCCACGAACTTCGAACCGAAGAATCTGAAGAGAGGTTTGACGATTATGCGGGTGAACAAGAATCTGTTCAAGAAACGGCCACGCATAAGTCGCTTTCAATTCCGAAAGCCCCGGAAGTTAGCCTAGACTTGCCTGTCCCTAGAGATGTCAAAGAATGGCTCCATCATGTTCGAGGTTCCCTGGTTGACCCCCATGATTCCGACCCCAGTTCGAAGTACCGCATTTTTTACCGACTCCAAACACACATCACCTCATCCGGAAATGAAATTCCTACAGTCGTTCCAATTAGCCGTAGTCTTCTGAAATCCGGTGCTCTCGGCGTCGCAACGGAGATGAAGTCTTCAGCGATTCTTTCGCCCCAAACCCCAAAATACTGGACTCGGTTTGACGTTAACCTACTTCAAGACCTGAATACAAATGCGACCAAGCTCGATTGGAATCGGGCTGAGTATCGTCTGGATGGACCTAATGGTGTTCGGCTCCTCGGTCAGCTTCTCACCTCCGGTCGTTGCGTTTGGGATGAAAGTCCACCGCTCAGTCAAGGGGAGATCCGCACCGGTTCGTTCACGTGGCAGAAGGTTGGAAATACCGGATCTTGCCTTCCCGCGATCAATGTGGATCAACCGTGTGTCATTCTGGCAACAACTGCGCCTTGGTATATCGATCTTGATTCCTACGAATGCGGTCCACTCGAGTGTGGGCTGCCCTCCAATTTGGCCGCAGCGCTCATCCGCACTGGACTCATCGAGCCGGAGCATATTTCCGCGGTGCGGGAGGAATTCGATCGTTTGGGCCTTCCACAAGCGTTATTCCCTGAGCCTACGATTGAGGTGATTGTAAGGGCGCCTATGCCAACGCCCTGCTTGTCGGTTGACTTTGAAACCTGCCAATCAAAGTCGTATCTGTGGTCGTCGCCCTCCATTACTGCGCCTATTGCGTTCGCGCTATTGGCATTTGAGTACGAGAATTTCAAGGCACCTGAAGACTCTAGAGATCTCAGGATTGTCCAGGATGATAAGTTGCTCATTCTGAAACGGAATCATGTTGCAGAGAAATATGCCAAAGACTTTCTCGTACGTTGTGGTTGGCAAGATTCCGCCTATTGTGGATATACGATTCCGAATGTAAGGAGTCGGAGTCTCAGCATCGTCCCGAAGAATGACAAAACCCCCTTAGATCCGATTCACAAGGTTGCCGCCTTTGCCAAAACGGTTGTTCCGGACTTGGTAGCCGCCGGATGGAAGATTTCCATTGATGAGAATTTTCGGTTTGTGCCTGATTCCAAAGTTGAATGGGACATCGCAATTGAGAGCGGCTCCGGAATCGACTGGTTCGAGTTTAAATTAGGCATCCGTGTCGAAGGTGAACCCTTTGATTTGAAATCTATTCTTGGGAATCTGGTCTCCGAGTTGGGTGAGGGGCGCACGTTCGGGGCGCAGGCTCAGAAGGGCAAAACGGATGACATCTTCGTATTTGGACTGAACGGTCGTGCAATCAAGTTATCTAGAGCGAGGCTCTCTGCAATTCTTCAGCCCCTGGTGGAGATATTCGGAGGGGTAACTGAATGGCCCGACGATCTTCGGCTGCCTAGATCCATGGCACCAGAGATTGACAGGTTCGAAAAAAGCGTTGGAGCTGCCAGTGTGCCATGGAAGTCCAACGACGAACTCCAACGTCTGAGGCGACAGTTCGCAGATTTCGATCGGCTTGAACCTCTCGCGGAGCCTATCGGCTTTACCGGACAGCTTCGCCCCTATCAGCGAGAAGGGCTCGCGTGGTTGCAGTTCTTGCGCGAATACGGTTTTGGCGGCATTCTTGCCGACGATATGGGACTTGGAAAGACCGTTCAGCTTTTGGCCCACATTCAGACCGAAAAAGCGGCGGGCAGAATGGATCGCCCATGCCTGATCGTTGCCCCGACGAGCACCATGCCGAACTGGCGGCGTGAGTGTGAGCGGTTTGCACCACACCTCAAAGTGCTGACGCTACAGGGAACGGGTCGTTCGGGCAAGTTCGCCGAACTCAAGGACGTCGATATTGCCCTAACCACCTATCCTCTATTGGCACGAGACAAGGCGCACCTTCTCAAATCGAACTATCATATCCTCGTTCTTGACGAAGCGCAGAATGTCAAGAACCCGGTAACTGCTGCAGCGAAAGCGGTAAGAGAGCTCGATGCGCGGCATCGAATTTGCTTGAGCGGGACGCCGGTTGAAAACCACTTAGGCGAACTTTGGGCGCTGTTTCACTTCCTCATGCCGGGGTTCCTAGGGTCTGATTCGGATTTTCGAAAGAAATTCCGTGTACCCATTGAAAAGTCTGCAGATGCGGCAGCCCGTGAGCGTTTGGCTCACCGGATACGCCCGTTCATGCTCAGACGAACCAAGGGACAGGTCGTCCACGAATTGCCCCCCAAGACGGAGGTCGTTGAGACTGTCGAGTTTGGTGACCAACAGCGAGATTTGTACGAATCGATTCGAATTGCGATGGACGAGCAAGTTCGAAAGCTCATCGCCTCACAAGGATTCGATAGGAGTCGAATTCAGATCCTGGATGCGTTGTTGAAACTCCGCCAGGTCTGTTGCGATCCTCGACTCGTCAAGCTTCCCTCAGCTAAATCTGTCACAGATTCAGCCAAGCTGGATCGGCTGATGGAGATGCTTGGTGTGCTGGTGGAAGACGGGAGAAAGGTTTTGTTGTTCTCTCAGTTTACGTCGATGCTTGACCTCATCGAAGGGCGTCTACGCGCTGCTGAAATCCAGTGGGTACGGATCAGCGGAGATACTGTCGATCGAGAGACGCCCGTTAAGCGATTCCAGGCTGGAGAAGTTCCGCTCTTCTTGATAAGCCTCAAGGCTGGTGGTACGGGTTTGAATTTGACGGCAGCGGACACGGTGATCCTGTACGACCCGTGGTGGAACCCTGCCGTAGAAAACCAGGCGATTGATCGCGCTCACCGCATTGGGCAAGAAAAAGCCGTAATCGTCTACAAGATGGTGGCCGCCGGTACGATCGAGGAGAAAATGCTGGAGATGCAGGCGAAAAAGGGTGACATCGCCAAGAGCATTCTTACCGATGATGCAGATGGCATTCGCACACTTACCGCGGACGACCTGCGATGGGTTCTATCTAGCGAATAGTTAAGTTTGGTTTGTAAGTGGATACCATTTCGGTACTACCAAATTCAGCCCGGAACATCGGTTGCCCTGACCTAGACTACAGGTCAGGGCAACCGATGGCAAACAATTATTACGAAGTTGAGGAACAAGAAGGGACACGGATCGAAAAGGTCCTCCTCGCCGCTCTCGTGGCATTCCTTCTTGTCGGCGGGTTTTGGGCGCTTGGAAGGATTGAAAGCAGCTTTCCAGAACCTGTGTTGCTGTCATCCACAACAACCAATTACAACCTGAGCCAAACCGATGCAAGTACTGTCAGCATCGAGGATGAGCTAGGTGTGACACAGAAGCGACGGGATGTCGCCAAGCTTCAGCAGATTGTGGATAACCGCAACGCGGTGCTGAGCATGGCTCGCGTTGCACAGACCAAGGCGGAGAAAGAATACAAGTTCCGACGCGAAGAGTATCGAACTGCAATGCAAGCGGGCAGTGCTCTACCCAGAGT
This sequence comes from uncultured Armatimonadota bacterium, assembly GCA_903833215.1. GTDB lineage: Bacteria > Armatimonadota > Fimbriimonadia > Fimbriimonadales > Fimbriimonadaceae > Fimbriimonas. The sequence continues at coordinate 14,867 of CAILEM010000108.1, read as the reverse complement.
GCGCACTGGCTTCGAATCGAGTCGAGCCGCTTACGAAGTAGCGAGCGCGCTTGTCTTGCCTGCACAGGCTGCTCTTGATGCAGCCACTAAGCAAGTGGCAGGCGAGCAACAGAAGCTCAACGCAGCCCAAATGCGTGCCCAAAGCGTGTTTGATCAGAGGTCTTTCCAGCGGAACCTTAAGCTGTTTGCAGTTCACTTCACGTTTGCGGGGGCGTGCCTTGCGATGTCGTTTGCGGTTTGGCAGAGGGCTCGAAAACGGCGCTGGCGATACCTGACGGTTTTGACCGCCGTCTTCACGGCCTCCGTCCTCCAACTTCTGCTTCTTCTGCTTCGATACTGTTGGGCTCTGTTTCTTCAGGACATTGCAGTGCTTGGGGTGTCGGCCCTTGGAACGATTGTCTGTGTCTTGGCAATCGTTGGGATAAAGCGATGGTTGTATTCACCCGAGCGCCTTGCTCAGGCACGCCTTGGTTCACACCGGTGTGCTCGTTGCGCAACACCGTTTATCGAATCACAGAACCACTGCTGGAAGTGTGGCCATGCACTCGTGGAAAAATGTCCTTCCTGCGGCGGAAATCGCCTGCTTTTTGCTCCCCATTGCGGAAACTGTGGAGTTGGAGTTCAAGGCTCTCCCTAGACAGTCTGTCTGAGGGTATACACGGGCGGAAAGCCGCGGAATAAGCAGCTTTGCTACGGCGCATCTGACAGAGTACGGACGAGAGGTCACCGCTAAAAATGTTTGGGTTAATGAAGGCTTGCTCATGTAACAAGAGTTCCGAGGAGCGCGAGCTTCAACGGATGCACTACTGCGGGACCTGTAAGTCGATTGGTCGACTCTATGGGCAAAAGGCGAGGGTTTTCCTGAACTACGACGCCGTCTTCCTCGGTGAAATCCTAACTGACTTACAGCCTCATTCGGTTTCGTATGCCCCTGCCTATGTCTCGAAGAATTGTCTTGCGATCCCTCATCGAGATCAGATTCCATGGCCCTTGGAGTACGCTGCCGCCGCGAATGTTGTGTTAGCTCAGTTCAAATTACTGGATCACGTCGCCGACACGGGTTCGAGGCTGATGAAGCTGGCGGTGAGAGCCTATTCGCAGGAGTTCGATCGGGCAAGTAAAGCGCTGACGAACTGTCAGTTCCCGTTCCAAGAGCTTCAACGCCTAATGTCACTTCAGAGTCTGCGTGAGAGGGAATCCAATCCGAAGATTGAGCGACTCTCCGAACCGACGGCGGGGGCTACGAAGTTAGTTTTTGGCCATGGTGCCGTGACTACCGGTGCGAGTGTGGCGGCGACACAGACGATGTCGAATCTCGGCAATGTGTTTGGCGAAATCGCGTACCTTGCCGATGCGGTAAAGGACCAGAAGAAGGACTCTGAAAAAGGCGAGTTCAATGCGCTGGCTGCCACAGGAATGAACGCTTCCACGGCGAAAGAACTCCTCTACGCCAAGCAGGATCAGATGATCTCCCATCTGCAAGCTCTGCCGATTCAAGAGAGCCGCATCCTGAACTACACGCACTGTCTGAAGTCAAATCTCGGTCCCAACCTCTTCATGGGCAGGCGCCGCAGGCGGCCCGACCGAGTTGTGGTCATCCGAGAACAAAGATCCAGTTGCTGTTCCGACTGCTGCGACGCGATCTGCTGCTGCGAAATGATACAGTGCTGCGACTGCGCAGGCGCAGGCTGCTGCGATTGCATGTGCGCCGGATGCGTTCTAGGGTAATGCTCCCGTTTCCGCGTGCGTTGAATAGCTGTGGGTCAAATCTTTGTGTAGAATTGTAGACAGGAGTATAGAAATGGCGATCAATATCAAGAATCCAGACGTGGAACTTGCCGTCCGCAAACTAGCTGAACGAATGGGCGTAGACATGACACAAGCCATTGGTTCAGCCGTCAATCACGAATTGGGTCGCATTGGCTCGGCACCTTCCGCCCGGCTATCTGCGATGAGAGCCATTGCAGATCGAGTATCTGATCTGCCAATCAAAGATCATCGATCAGCAGACGAAATCGTTGGCTATGACGAAGCTGGGTTACCTCAGTGATTGTCGATAGCTCTGCAGTCGTGGCCGTTCTTAACAACGAGCCGGAACGAGGGGAATTTGAGGAGATCATTGCAGTATCCTCATGTGAAATGTCGAGTGTTTCACTACTGGAGGCTTCTATCGTTATGCTTGGTCGACGCGGTGAGGAGAGCCTCAGTGCACTTGATACTTGGATCGAAGCTTCTGGGATTGAGATTGTGCCGTTCACCCCAGCTCATGCTCGGCTGGCAAGAAATGCCTATGCCAGGTTCGGCAAAGGCAGACACCCAGCCGGGCTTAATTTCGGTGATTGCGCAACCTATGCCTTGGCGATTGATCGCGACGCTCCTTTGCTCTTCACCGGAAATGATTTTGGGCTAACAGACGTCAAGTGCGCGCCCTAATCCAGCCATACCAAAAAGGATGGATTTCCGGATTGTTTTGAGTGCGAATACAAGCCTCGCGGGTATAAGTTGACCGCAGCCATTTCAAGCCAAAAAGTTCGTTTTGGTCAAGAGATGGGCTTCGGGAACAACATCGAACCGCCATGAACCGACCTTCAACTCTCAACTCCCATTTGCCAACTCGTCAGGTCCATCTTGACTTCCACACGTCGGAACTCATTCCGGGTATCGGTGAGCGGTTCGATAAGGCGCAGTGGCAAGCTGCCCTCCAGGCTGGCAATGTAAATCAGATCAATATCTTTGCCAAGTGTCATCACAGTTGGAGTTACTATTCGACCAAGGTCGGCTCGATTCACCCGAATCTCAGCTTTGATCTGCTGGGGGCGCAGATCGAGGCCTGCCATGAGATTGGTGTGGTGTGCCCGATTTATGTCACCGTTGGCTGGTCGGCTTATGATGCGGAAACTCATCCGGAATGGTGCGTTCACAACCGCGATGGCAGCATCCATGCGATGGGGAGTCTCGACTTTTCGGCGGATCTTGAATCAAAGCGGCCGTGGGGTTGGAAGGACCTCTGTTCGGTAGCCAACAGCCCGTATCACGCACATATTGTTGCTCAGGTCCGGGAGATCTGTGCCAACTATGACGTCGACGGGTTGTTCTTTGATATCTATCATGACCACGCGTGCTACTGCGAAACGTGCCTAAGGCGCTTGGAGTCAGAGGGAGTCGATCTGGACGACACCTATGCCGTCACCTACAGCTACACCATGGCGATCCGTGAGCACATGAAGGAGATCCGGGAAGTGATCGCGGAGACCCATCCTGAGGCGACGGTTTACTTCAACTCCGTCACCCATGTCGATGATACGATTCGGTTCAGAGAGCGGCTATTCGACATGAACACTCAGCAGGAGCTCGAAGATCTCCCAACGACCTGGGGCGGATACGACAAGCTTCCAATCGAAGCGAAGTTCCACCTTGGCGATGGATCTCGCGTCCTCGCAATGAGCGGAAAGTTCCACAAATCGTGGGGCGAATTCGGCGGATTTAAGCATCCGGATGCCATGAAATATGAGGCGGCAGCAATGATCGCCAACGGTGCTGCATGCAATTTTGGCGACCACCTCCATCCATCTGGGGAGCTTGATATCGAGACCTACCGAAGTCTCGGTGAAGCTTTTCGGTACGTCGAAGAGATCGAAGCCTATGGTCCCGGTGGTGTGCCGTTTTCCCGGCTAGGCATTTGGTTGACGCTCGATCGTCCTGCCGACTACGGCACGGCGAACATTCTTTTGGAACTCCAACAAGATTTCGTGATCGCGAACGAGGCGAACCTCGATTCTCTTTCAGCGCTTATTTTGCCCAGCCGACCATCGCTGACTGAAGCTCAGGCAGCCCATATATCTGAGTGGGTTGAGAAAGGAGGAAAGCTCATTGTTTTCGGCGGAGGGGCGCTATCTGCAGATGGGTCGCGGTTCCTCATCGACGTTGGAGCCGAGGTTCTAGGGCCTTCCGAATACCACTTTGACTACACCGTCGTGAAACCAGAGATTGGGGATGGTCTGGTGGCGACCCCATTTTTGAATTACGAAGCGGGTCTTCGAACTCAGCTGACCACCGGAGAATCCCTCGGTGCGATTCGCGAACCGTATTTCAATCGAACCTATAAGACGTATTCGGGACATCAAAACACCCCATTTCGCTTAGAGGACTCACCGTATCCCGCTATCGTGCGGCAGGGAAATGTGATCTTCTTTGCCCATGCCCTCGACCGGCTTTATTACACGCATGCGGTTCGGCTCCATCGTGATGTCGTCCAAAATGCGCTCGACCTGCTTGAGTACGAGCCGGCTGTAGCGGTTTCTGGTCTCGGTAGCTGTGGCCGTTTGTTCGTACTGCACCAACCACAAGAACATCGGTATGTCGCCCACCTTCTATACAGTCCGGCTCTTCAGCGAGGGGAAGTGAAAGTGATTGAGGACTTTCCGCTGGTTGATTTGGCCAAGCTTCAGATCAACCTGCCCGAAGAAATCACGGAGGTGTTTACCGTCCCAGGGAAAGTGGCACTTCGCCCCTCTTCGGAGATTGCAGTGCCTCCATTCAGGATGCATACGGCGATAGTCCTTGATTATTAACCCCCAGTCACATAGGCCCACGTAGTCGGCGGTGATCGTACCGACGCGGCAGCCTCCGGAATCTTCCGTGTCCATTGGCGATATTCTTTGCGATCAAAGGATATCGCCCTACGTTTCCGGACGTTGCCACGGAGACAACGGCTACGTGGACTGTTGAATTCAACACGAGTATCGTGGCATCAGTGCTTTCGCCATCCCCCAGCAATGGGTTTGACTTGCTATCGAGCATCAGCGGAATCGGGTACGCGCTCAAGGGTTCGCAGCATCGGCGCGCCGATGGCGCGCGTGAGCTGATTCAACGAAATCGCCGTGCTTGGCCCGATGACATCGACCTCGGCAAGTTTGGAGTAAAGGTGCTCGACCTCCCCGATCAACCCCATCCCGAGCTTGGCGGGAACGAACAGGGAAGTGCCAGGTTCTGCCAACCCCGCCTGCTGCCAAGCCCGAACCAGACAAACCAACGCGGTGGGGGCGACGGTCGCAGAAATCGCCACATCGGCCACGATTGGTCCGAACCGTAGGTAGAGAAGCCGGCCGATATCGACGGAAGCCTTCGACTTCCGCCCAAAGCAAATCCCAACCATCAAGCTGGTGGAAGCAAGCCCTCTGGTCTGAAGGGTTCGCTGGATGTTTCGGAACTCCGTTTCCAGGAGACGAAGACGCTGAACTCCATCCCAAAACCCGTCACCGCTCACGTTCTTCAGTACGTCGTCATGGAGGATGAGCCCGAGAGAAGGATCAATGAGCGCCCGCGCCACATCCCCTACCGTTAGGTCGTCAATCGTCCGAGGCAACTGCTGGGCATTCAGCAATGGCCCCGTCTGCTCAAACGTAAACCGATAAGTCTGAAATCTACGCTCTCCATCGGTCCCAGAAACCATACGCGCATTATAAGCAGCGCAAGTTGCGAGCGCAATCTTCTGAGAAACATGAATATTATTTGAACATATATGTTTAATGCGACCCACAGGCCAGATTGAAACGAAGTAACCGACCGTGAAGAACTAAACCCTGTGTCACAATCTGGATTGGCCTAATCAGAGCCGAGGAGTGCGTCCAGGATGATGACGAGAAGACTTCCGTTTCAATTACTTGCGGTCGGCATAGTAGCTGTCCTTGCTGCGGGGTGCAAGCAGGATGAGGCTAAGACCCCTTCGCCTACAGAGGTACCGGGCGGAACTGCCAAAGCGGAGGCGGGTAAGCCCGTCCAGTTGGCGTTCGTAACCAACAACGCTTCCGACTATTGGACCATCGCCCGCGCAGGCGTAAACAAGGCGACCAAGGAAGATCCGAGCATTACCGTCGACTTCCGCATGCCCGCCAATGGAACCGCAGCCGAGCAGAAGCAGATTTTCGATGACCTTCTTGCGAAGGGAATCCAAGGCATCGCGATCAGCCCCAAAGACCCTGCCAACCAGGTTGAGATGATCAACGGCGCAGCTAAGAAGGCGCTCATCTTCACGCAGGACAGCGATGCGGCCAACACCGACCGTGCTTGCTACATCGGCACCAACAACGTCGATGCCGGAAAGCAAGCAGGTGAAGAGATCAAGAAGGCTTGCCCACAAGGTGGCAAGATCATGTTCTTCGTCGGCAGCAAGGATGCCCAGAACGCCAAAGAGCGCTATGACGGTATCCAGGAAGCTCTGAAGGGCTCCAATATTAAGACGGTCGACATCCGAACCGATGAAGCTGACCACGCGAAAGCGAAATCAAACGTCGCCGACGCAATCGTCGCCAATCCTGACCTCGTGTGCCTCGTCGGACTCTGGAGCTACAACGGCCCCGCAATCCACAATGCCCTCAAGGATTCCAACAAACTCAACAAGATCAAGATCGTTTGTTTCGATGAAGAAGACGAGACCCTTGCTGGCGTTCGCGATGGATCCATCAGCGCCACCATCGTTCAGCAGCCATTCGAATTCGGCTACCAGGCTGTGAAAGAGATGGCGAAATACATTCGCGGCGACAAGTCGGGAATTCCTGCAACGAAGCAGAACTTCATTCCTACCAAGGTCATCACGAAGGCTACGGTCGAGGAATTCGCAGCTAACCTCAAAAAGCAGCGCGCTGGAGGCTAGTCTGGCCGAATCACTTCCCATCATAGAAGTCCGGGGTGCCGTTAAGCGGTACCCCGGCGTCGTCGCCCTCGGGGGCGTTTCCCTCAAAGTTCATGAGGGCGAAGTCGTTGCACTTATTGGCGAAAACGGCGCAGGCAAGTCCACCCTAATGAAGATTCTGGGTGGGCTAGTAACCCCGGACGAAGGAGAGATCCTCGTAAAGGGCCAGCCGGTTAAGATCGGCCATGTCAACGATTCGATTCATCTCGGCATCGGCCTCATCCACCAGGAACTCAACACCCTCGATAACATTGACGTTGCAGGGAACGTGTTCCTCGGTCGCGAGCCAAGCCGTTTCGGCCTCATCAACCGCGCGAAAATGCGTGCCGATGCATTGGTTCTCTTGGAGCGGCTGGGCCTTCCGATTTCTGTCGATACCCAACTCGACAAGCTTGCCCTCGCCCAAAAGCAGATGGTGGAGATCGCCAAGGCGCTTTCCCTCAACGCGCGCGTGCTCATCATGGATGAGCCGACTTCCAGTTTGACGGTGACGGAAACCGAGCAACTGTTGAAGATCGTCAACGACCTTCGGTCGCAAGGCGTCGGGATCGTTTATATCTCTCACCGCCTCAGTGAAGTCACCCAGATCGCTGATCGCGTCGTCGCCCTTCGCGATGGAAAGAATGCGGGCGACCTCGCGAAAGCAGACATCACCCACGACAACATGGTCCGCCTCATGGTTGGGCGCGACCTCGTCAGAAAGGCGGCCTCAGCGGAGGCGAAAGAGCTCGATGACTGTCTTGTTGTGAAAGGATTGAAGACGACCCGCTACCCGGCGCGCGAAGTCTCGTTCGACGTGAAGGCGGGCGAGATTGTGTGTTTGGCGGGACTGGTTGGCGCCGGACGGTCGGAAGTCGTTCAGGCGATCTTTGGTACCGACTCTGCACTGAGTGGGGAAGTGATCCTTAATGGTACGTCGATGCCGCTTGGAAATCCCCGCAAGGCGATCGACGCAGGCGTCTGCCTCGTCCCTGAGGACCGACGTAGCGTTGGGCTCATCGTGGAGTGGAGCATCAAGCAGAACATCACGCTTCCAGGACTCAGTAAGTACGCGCGGATGAGCTTGATCAACGGGCAAGCGGAGTCGGATGCGGCAGTGACCGAGTCGAAGGCACTCGGAGTGAAGGCACCTACGGTCGAGACGATTGTAGGAAACCTAAGCGGTGGCAACCAACAAAAAGTTGTTGTCGGCAAGTGGATGCTGCAGCAGCCCAAGGTTTTGATCCTCGACGAGCCGACCCGTGGCGTTGACGTCGGAGCCAAGGCCGAAATCTATGACTTAATGCGCGAGTTGACCAAACAGGGCGTTGCCATCCTCATGGTGAGCAGCGATATGGAAGAGGTACTTGGCGTGAGCGACCGAGTTGCGGTGATGCACGAGGGCACGATCACGGGGGTTCTGAGCCAGAAGGAGTGCAGTGAAGAAGCGATTATGAGATTGGCGGTTGGAAAGGTGCAAGCAGCATGAAGAATCTGATTCGAAAAGAGCTTGGAATATTCGTGCTTCTGGTGGTGGTCTGTGCGGTGACCGCCATGAAGAGCCCTCACTTCTTGGGCATCGAGAACCTGCAGAATACGGCCGAGCTCATTGGTCTTTACGGCATTTTTAGTATCGGCGCGGGAATGGTTATCATTACCGGTGGCATCGACCTTTCGGTGGGATCTGTGTTTGCGATCCTCGGGGTCATCATGGCGATGCTGCTCAATCCAAACGAGAATAACTGGCCGACACCGTTGAAGTTCCTCAATGGTTCGCACATTCCGTGGCTCGTCGTCGTGGCGATCATCCTTGGTTTGGGAACGTTGCTCGGCACGCTCCACGGGTATCTGATCACACGAGTGAAGTTGCAGCCGTTCATTGTGACGCTCTGCGGTCTGTTGTTCTACCGCGGCATGGCCAGGTTCATCTCCGACGACAACACGAAGGGATTTGCCGAAGCGAAGGGGTTCGAAGTTCTTCAGAAGCTGGCGACGGGAAAGGTTGGCGGCGTGCCAATGCCGTTCCTTATCCTGATCGTCTTTAGCGTGATCATGTGGTTCGTGTTGCACCGGTCTGTGTACGGTCGGCACCTCTTTGCGGTGGGACGAAATGAGGAAGCGGCTCGGTATTCGGGAATCAATACGAAGCGAGTGATCGCAAGTGCGTATGTGATCTCGGGTCTGTTTGCGGGCGTGGCAGGAATCTTGATCGCGTTCTTTACGAACTCGATCTCGCCTGGTTTGCATGGCAACTCTTACGAGTTGTACGGCATCGCTGCCGCCGTTCTCGGCGGCTGTAGTCTCCGTGGTGGGGAAGGTTCGATCATCGGAATTGTGTTGGGGACGATGCTTCTGCAAGTTCTGCAGAACCTGGTCAACCTGCTCGGGATTCCGAGTTCGCTCAGCTTCGCCGTCCTCGGCGCGGTGATTCTCGCCGGTGTCTTGGCAGATCAGTTGTTGACGAATCGGTCGAAGAAGGCGAAGGTGAAAGCAGCCGCCGGGTAGGCGGCCTTTCACGTTGCGACCCCAATTCATCCGCAGCCCCCGTAGTCGGCGGTGATCGTACCGACGTCCGGAAATTGAGAGGATATTCTGCGAGGCTACGTGCCAAGCCCGGGCGGCCAATAAAGCCCCCGGGCTGTTGCGTCGGTACGATCACCGCCGACTACGGTGCTGGGTGGTGTTTATCGCCAGTCGTGTCGGTGCTCGTATCTTTCTCTTTCCCGGCGCTGTTCTCGCTCTCGGTCTCGGCGTCGCTCTTCGGCTCGTTCGCGTTCTCTCTCGCGTTCCCGTCGTCGCTCCCATTGTCGCTCTCGCTCGTGGCGGATTACGATCTCTTGTCGGTAGTGCTCGCCGTATGCGAAACGGTCATCGTAGTCTCGTCTCTCGACGACGATGCGGCCGTGCCCCTCGTGGACGAGTGGGCGGAGCAGGTTGCTCAGAGGCCAGTCGCCTGCCGAAGCGATCCCGGCTACGGCCAGGAATCCAACACTTAGAGCGCCAACTGCGAACTTTCGGATCATCGAATACTTCATTGTTTTCTCCTTTCTACGGCGACCTCAATAGGTTGCTTGTGCAGGTTGAAACGATGAAAGTGGGGCAGTGTTCTGCCGGTTTTGCTGTGAACGCGCACAGGAACTCTGTTGCGTTTTGCATTGGTGAACTGTCGGCGTGCCGATTTCCAATGCTGTGATTGCATCACGCAAAGGGACGCTAAGGGGCGCAAAGGTGGTTATTTCATCGCGCAAAGGACGCTAAGGAGCGCAAAGGAATGCTTTGGTTGTGTCGAAGGCTGGACGGTGCAGGAGCGTAGGAAGCGCAACGAGCATGTCTCTTTCCATTGCGAACCTTTGCGGACTTCGCGAGATGCTCTTCAATCCGGAGAAGCGGTGCTCCAATGGACTTCAATAAACCGCGAGTTCCGCAGAAAATTGAGCCCAGGGCGCGCAGAACGGAGGCCATCCTCACCCTTCCCTCTCCGTCCGGTGGGGAAAGAGAGGGAACCGAATTGGGCTGCTCCAGCTTGTACCGGAGGCCCTGGTGGTTTTGAGGCTCTGGGCTTCTTTCGCCTAAGTTAACCTTTCAGACCCGTGATCGCGATGCCTTGGATGAATAGGCGTTGGGTGAAGAAGAAGAGGATGATGACGGGGGCGATGACCATGGCGCTGGCGGCCATGAGCAGGTTCCACGACGTGCCTCCGTTCTGGCTCTGATAGAACTGCAGTCCTAGCGAAAGCGTGAACGTCTTCTGATCCAATAAGTAAATGAGTGGGCCGAGGAAGTCGTTCCAGGCACCCATGAAGGCGAAGAGGGCGACGACGGCAAGAGACGCTTTGCTGAGCGGCAATACGATCGTTCGGAAGATTCGCCACTCGCTGGCACCATCGATTTTGGCGGCTTCGGTGAGCTCAAATGGGATCGTTCGGAAGAACTGGCGGAGCAAGAAGATGCTGAACGCGGAGCCGAACCAGGCGGGGACCCACAGCGGTCGGTAGGTACCAATCCATTCCAAGTGGCGGAACAACGCGAACGTTGGAACCATGAGGACCGGAAAGGGAACCATCATCGTGGCAATCGTCACACCGAAAGCTAGGTCTCGACCTGGCCAGCGAAGGCGAGCGAACGAGTAGGCGACGACAGCGTTCGAGGCAACCGTTCCGCACACGATGAGCGCGCACAACACTATGGTGTTCATGGCGTACACGAGGAACGGATAGTAGCCGAGCGACTCGTGACCGTAGATCGCGGCGTCCTTGAAGTTGCTCCACAAGAACTTCGATGGGATCCATTTGATCGGCATCGACATGGTTTCCTTGATCGGTTTCAAGGCGGTCAGCAACAGCCAAGCGAACGGGAACAGGAACAGGATCGAAAACGCCACGAGAAGGACCTGGACGACAATCTTTTGGGTGGTGATAGCAGATTGGTGACTCTTCATGATTAGCTCCCCTGGTAGTGCACGTGCTTCTCACTCATTCGCAGCGAGAAGAAGGTCAGGCCGAGGATCATCAGGAACATGATCCATCCCATCGCACTGGCGTAACCCATCTTGTGATAGCGGAACGCGTTGTCGTAGAGGTACTCGGTGTAGAAATAAGTGGAGTGAGCAGGGGCTCCGTTCGGGAACATGATGTACGGAACGGTGAACACTTGGAGCGTTCCAATGATGCCCATGATCAGGTTGAACAGAATGACGGGCGAAATCATGGGGATCGTCACGTTGCGCGTCTTCTGCCAGCTGTTTGCACCGTCAAGGTCGGCAGCTTCGATCAACTGAGTTGGAACATCCTGAAGTCCGGCCAAGTAGATGAGCATTGCGTTGCCGACGCCCCACATCGCCATGAGGACGAGGGAAGGCTTGGACCACACGGGGTCGTTCAGCCAGTTCGGACCGGTGATTCCGAAGTTCTTGAGGACAGGGTTCAGCACGCCGTGCTCGCCATCCAGAACCCAACGCCAGAGAATGGCAAGGGATACCTGCGGGACGAGCGAAGGGATGAAGAAGAACGTTCGGTAGACCGCCATTCCCTTGACCTTCGCGTTCAACAGCATCGCTAGGATAATTCCGGTGGCCATGCTTGCGGGAAGAGCGAGAACAGCGTAGAGCAGCGTGTTCTTAAGGGCAGTCCAAAAGAGGTCGTCGCCCATCAGCAGCTTATAGTTGTCGATCCCGACAAATACCGGCGCCTTGAGGACGCTGTAATCGCAGAGGCTGAAGTACATCGATGCCAGCAATGGGTAAGCGAGGAAAATCGCGAAGCCAAGTATCCAAGGCGACGCGAAAATGTAGCCTGCGAAGGCTTCGCGGGTGGTCATTCGCTTCATAGCTCACCTCGCACTTTCAAGCGTTCCAGGTATTTGTCCATCATCGGCTGCATCCTATCTTTGACGTCGTCAAGTGCCTTCTTCGGCGTTTTGGACATCAGTGTGATCTCACTGCAAGCATTGTTGATCTCATCGAGATATTGAGCCCAAATACCGATCTTGGGAGTGGAGACCGCGTTCTTGCTGTAGGCCAGCTTGATAAAGAGCTTGATGAACGGGTTCGGGTGATTCTCGATAAAGCCAGCGCTGACCTTCTTGAGAGGAGTGATCTTCTTCTGGCCGAGGCAAAGCATCTCCAAGCCTTTTTGGCTTTCGACGTATTTGAGGAACTCGAAAGCTTCCTTTGGGTGCTTTGCGCCGGTGGGGATGCAGAGGACGTCAAGATCGATGACGGTTGGCTCTTCCATTCCAGGCTTAGCAGCGGGGAACGGGGCGGCCGCCCAATCCAACTCAGGGTTGAACTTTGTAATGAAGTTGTACATCCACACGCCCTGGATCTCCATTCCGTTTTGGCCCGTCATAAACGGGTTCTGTGGAGAGGAGAACATGTTGTTGAAGCCAGCTTGGAATGAGGAAAGTGCGTTGGCACCGAGTTTCTTGGAATAGGACTGGACCCACTCATAGGCCTCGATGTTTTCGGGGCTATTGATGGTGATCTTGTCTTTGCCATCCCAGAGTTTGCCACCAAAAAAGGGCCCCCAGGCCCAGTTCCACCAGCCAGGTTCACCAGGCATAAAGCCGGTTCGGATCACGTGACCGTCCTTCTCCCGCTTGGTCATCAGGTCGGCGACATGGTCCATTTCCTTCAGCGTCGCCGGTGGCTTGTTTGGATCGAGTCCAAGCTCCTTCATGATTCCGCGATTGTAGTGAAGTGCGGTGGTTGCCGGGGTACTGGGAAGACCATAGATGTGGCCACGGATGACGCTGATATCCCAATAAGCCTCGATGTAATCGTCGCGCTTGATACCAGCTTCTTTGCACATGTCGTCGAGCGGAATGACGGCGTGGTCATCCGCGTACTGTGTGACGTTGGGTCCATAGAGCCCAACGACGTCGGGAGGTACTCCACCGGAAACCGCCATGAGAGTTTTGTTCTCAATTCCGCTGACGGACAAGATGTCGACGACAATTTTGTCCTGCGACTTGTTGAACTCATCGACGACATGTTTCATGGCGTCGAATTCGAACGCCGTCCACTTTTCCCAATATTTGACATGCACTTTCCCATCCCCGGGGGGAGCTTTCGTCAGCTGTTCACTTTCGTACCAGGTGAACAAAACGGCTGCCGCAAGGACGGGAATCGTGAAGGCACTTCGATCCACCCTAGGAGTCTGAGCGAATAAAGCCTTCACGTCAAGTCAGGAGGGTTTATATCGACAAAATGCATGGTGTATTGCGTGCAATTAGGGGCTCAATTGCGTAGGATTGCAGTTAAGTGAAGCAAAGAAATCTTGGTAACTCGGGTCTGCAAGTTTCGGTAGTTGGGCTCGGCTGCAATAACTTCGGCATGCGGTCCGACGCGGAAGCGTCTCGACTCGTCATCGACAAGGCAATCGATCTGGGGATTACGTTGTTCGACACCGCCGATGTCTACGGCAACCGGGGTGGATCGGAGACGATCCTTGGCAATGTGCTTGGCTCTCGTCGAAAGGATATCGTCCTCGCCACCAAGTTTCGGTTCGGGATGGATGACACCGGTCGGCTCGAGGGTGCCTCGCGGCGATATATCATGTCCGCCGTCGAAGCAAGTCTCTCCCGCCTGAAAACCGACTATATCGACTTGTACCAACTTCACAGTCCCGACCCGAGGACTCCAATCGAGGAGACTCTTCGTGCCCTTGATGACCTCATTCATCAGGGCAAAGTCCGCTACATCGGCTGCTCAAATTTGCCAGCGTGGCAAGTTGCTGATTCTCAGTGGGTTTCCAAGCAGTTGGGGCTAAATCGATTTATCTCGTGTCAGGACGAATACAGCCTGCTGGTTCGAGATATCGAAAAGGAACTTGTGCCTTCGACCCAACATTTCGGCATCGGCATTCTTCCTTATTTCCCGCTTGCCTGTGGAATGTTGACAGGCAAGTATAAGCGCGATGTCATGCCGGAAGGTGCACGCCTTACGAACATGGGGGCTCGGGCGGACAAGTACGTCAACGAGAAGAACTGGGTGATTGTCGAGGCGCTCGAGAAGTTTGCGGTTGAGCGCAGGCATACCTTGCTCGAACTCGCCGTGAGTTGGCTCGCGGTCCAACCGACTGTCTCCAGCGTCATCGCCGGAGCGACGAAGCCGGAGCAAGTCGAGCAAAACGTGCTGGCGGCGGGTTGGGATTTGACGAGCGAGGAATTGGTGGAAATTGGGGCACTTCTTGTAGCTTAGGGCCAGCTGCGATCACGGCATTACGATTTCACTGTTAAAGTGCAGGACTGATGCCCTCGCCTTTTTCTAGAAGGAGAGGGTCGGGCGAGGACTATGCAGTCACTCCAACGCGTCTCGGCGGAGCCGGGACACCTCATCGCTGGGAACTTTCGCGGTTACCGGGCTGATTGGAGTCTCGACTTCGTCTCGACGCGTTTTTACTGACCGGATTTCCCCCACCAGAGCCTCCCCCGCTCGGACGCTGGAGAGGCCATCGGTAGCGCGGCGCTCCCGCTTATTCGAAAGTTTTCGATCTCAAACGTGCCTACGGAATATGGTGTCTCGACTTCGTCTCGACGCGTTTTTACTGACCGGATTTCCCCTACCAGAGCCTCCCCCGCTCGGACGCTGGAGAGGCCATCGGTAGCGCGGCGCTCCCGTTTATTCGAAAGTTTTCGATCTCAAACGTGCCTACGGAATATGGTGTCACGACTCCGTCGCGACGCGCTTTTTGACCGG
>CAILEM010000107.1 GCA_903833215.1 uncultured Armatimonadota bacterium | reverse complement strand
TGGCCGCAACCGGGGGACTTCCACGATAGTCATCCGAAACCGTGAGCGCACTCGGGTCCGCGATCTGGGCTACGAAGCTAAACTTCAAGGGTTGAACGCGGCTTGGTCCCGAGTGGTCCCGCTCATTAACTTACTAGGGTGAAACCCTGGTGGAACGACCGCAACTCCACGATCTTGGTCTGACTCGTACAGGGCAGGAATTCTTAGAAGGTTACAGTGTAAGATCGGCCCTTACTGCACCAGGAGCCCTCTTGCTTTCTGCAAGACATCGACCAACTCAGGGTTGCCGAGAAGACGGTTACCTTCGCGAACGGCGGCAAATTCCGGTCGTAACGATCGACTCAAAGTGGGTCCCTCTGCCCGCCATGCTGGCGGTCAGGGGGTACTAATTTCGTGTTGCATTCGGCAACGAGGGGCCTGCCAAATGTCGGCAGTCATCTCTACAGTCTTTGGGCCATCGCGACGCTAATATGTCCTCGACGCGGTTCCGCTGCCGGTGGGCTGGAAACAACGGTGATAATCACATCCTGACCGAGCAGATTGAGGATATGAAGTAAACGATCGGACGAATAGCCGCGGTGGTGGCCACGTAACAATTAAGACACCTTTGGCTGGTCAAGCCCGATGAGGACGGCGGCTTCGGCTTGGGTCATATTTCTGGCTCTGAGAGCATTGGAGATGGCAAGCACAAGCTGTGATTTCGCGAAATGTTCCTCCGCGTCTGGATAGCCCAGATCGGCAAAGACGTTGCCGCTGCCTTGCTCGATCATGATTTCTTCTTCTTCCATCGTTCGTGCTCCTCTTGGGCTTCTTTCAATCTTGCCTTTATCAAATCCAAATCCTGTTTCGGGGTTGCGATGCCGGACTTGGAGTTCTTCTGAAAGCAATGCAGGACATAAACCCGGTCTTCAAATTTAACCGTGTACACCGCTATAGATGCGTCTCCGTCATGGCTTTCGACCAGTTCGAGAACCTCCGCCCCGCCAAAACCTCTGAGGGGTTTGGCAGTGTCCGGTTATGTAGCGATTTTGGCTTGGAAGTTGTAGCTGTTGTTCGTGGTGACCGACGTCAAGGTGAAAGCAGCGCCGAGGAGTTGACGCCTGATGGAAAGGCTGTTGTCAGGGAGGGCTTCCTTCACCATGTAATCGGTAGAGGTGGAACTCGTGTTGTTCTGCGTCCAGAAGTCGTAATAGTCGGCTTGAGTCGTAGCACCGTCGCCATAGTTGACAGTGGCCATCGCGGTATAGGTCTCTTGCTGCACCAACAGGCTGTTGCCTGAGCTGGTAACGTTGTTGTAATAAGACCCGATCGGGTTCGAAGAACCTGGCGCGAACCGCTGGTACCAGCAAACCGAGCCGGGTACGGTGGCAGAGTAGACCGGATCATAGCCGCTGTTGTTCTGCCAGATGAACTGGGTGTAAACCAGATTCGGCTCGGTGATCTGATACACCATCGTGCTCTCAACAGCGGAGCCGTAGGGCGCGACATAACCGATGCCGACAAACGAAGCGATACTTGTCATTAACCCTTGGGGACTCGTGATGGAGCTCAGGACTTTTGGAGAAGTGTCGGTGTTGAAGTTGTTGACGGGGAAGTTGTATCCGTACTGGGTGGTCAGACCCATCGGCGACGCGACACTCAGGAGATAGCCAGCGCTGTCATAAGTGTAATGAACGGTTCGAACCGCAGCGGCAGAGTAATTCGGAACGAATCAAGCCAACAGTCTGTATGAGTTCGAAAACCGCCTGAAAACTCAGATTATGCTATTTTCCTTTCGTCTAGACTTTGACCCAGAATCTGACTTGCGTCCCAAGATTATGCCAGCCACTAAAAAGTAAGCAGAAAATGTGAACCAAAACTCTCCAAAAATAGCCTTTGGAAAGGCTCGTAAGAACAGTTCAAAAATAAGGGCTGATATCGCCCACGTTAGCACAAGCAGAACCTTTGATTTGAGCTTCCCTTCTACTTCTGGTCTACGCAAATGTAAATAAACCACCAGGCACGTGAAAAGGAAATAACACGATTGAATGACCATATTCATCACATTTCCGTAGGCTGAGATTCCATAAACGCATCTGCAGCTAATTCGCCCAGACAAGCCATGCCATAGGCAGTCACTGCGAAGATCGCAATCCCAGCGACAGATTCGGCTCCGAACTTCGCGGCAGCGATCATAACACCAGCGGCTGCCACGAACAAGCTAATGCATTGTCCAAACGCCTCTCCATTATGGGTGTTGATACTTCCGCCGTCTGCAAGAAAAATGGACGCTGCAAAGCAAGCAAGAGCCAGACCAGCCAAGCCAAACCTGACGTCTGGCGATAGAATTCGTGCGTTATTCAATGCCGCAAAGGGATCGTCCTTTGAAAGCTGAGAGCCCCACATGGCAAGAGCAAGTATCCCAAATCCAGCACCAAGGAGAAGCCAACTTGAGACAGGGACATTGCCACTGGCATCGCTATGATTTATGGGGTCATTATAACAATACGATAACCAATTTGAACCGTGCCTTGTTGGATCCTCGTTAGCAAACCTACCGCTGCTTGGTTCGTAGAATCTAGCCCGCATATACACTAATCCCGATTCGTCGTCCTGTTTATGCCCGAGACTGGCGCAGTAACGCCCATTCGGTCCTCCCGTCTGGGTTCCTATGCGGATCAACCCCCAAGCGTCAAATGTTCGGAGGGCCGCCGTCGAGTAGCTTCCGGTTCCTTGCCGGCTGAGGGTCGTAATCATGTTCCCATGGGCGTCATAGATCGGATAACTTGCGGTCGTCGTGCCGTTCTGTGTGACGTACATCCCGTCGATGCCTCTTGCCCCGATGGCGAAGTCGGTGACTTTCGAGACAGAGCCGTTGGCGGCGAAGTCGATGTCTTCCATGCCCATCTGGCCGTCGTAGCGGTAGCTGGTCGAACCGGTTGAGTTCGTCTTGGATGTGCGCAGACATAGTTTGTTGAATTATACGACGACATTCGGTTGAGCGCATCCCAGTGGTAGCTGTTCGAACCCATCGTCAGCCGGTTGCCGAGAAGATCGTTCGTGCATGTCGTGCCGCCGATGGCGGTGGCCCGGTTCAGGTTGTCGGTGACAGCGTCATTTCTGTTGCCTGCCGCATCGTATGACCAATTCTGGGTTGCATTGGCAAGGCCGTCGCCGCAGGCATCTTGACTCTCTACACGCGAACCATCAATACATTCGCGCCCGGATGGAAGCCGTTCATCACCATAGGTCCCACTGCTCGGAGTGCCCTAGCGAGCCTGCCTAACAGGCAATGCAGTCTCTAGATCGTTCGATGAGTAGCAATAGAACCAGAAGGTCGCAATTGGTCACCATTCGAAATAACATGGTTTGCAGGTGAGATTTGCCGTAATACTTAGCATCATTTCCGCTCGCTGGAGTACTTCCTGAACGTAGGTCTGGCCCTACCAAGCGACTCCAAAGCATGCCCTTCAGCAACACCGATCCGAATATCCAGCAGCCAACGACAAACCAATGGGGAATGAGAAATGATGCTGTTAGTGGTGCCTCAACAACCATGAGAAACCAGAACCACCGCACCTGGATGTAACCCACGCGCTGACCAGGGCCAAACATATCGAATGCAATAACACCCAGGCGCTCAGTCGCCAAAGCTAGGCTGAGTACTAGTTGGAGTGTGGTCATCCGAATACCGTCCCAATTACGTCGGGCTCATCAGTGAGATGGCTCTATGAGAAATTGAGTGGATTGTCGTAGCCTTGTTGCGTGGGTGATGCCGATCTATTTTCTTCGTTGCTTGGCTTGAACGAGAGTTGGGAAGTGACTTCGGTCGATTTCAAGCCTGAATTGTCTCGGGTTGAGATT
>CAILEM010000106.1 GCA_903833215.1 uncultured Armatimonadota bacterium | reverse complement strand
GGCCTTCCGTACCTCCCCAGCCTCCGCACGAACCCACTTCACCAGCGTCGTTCTATCCTTCTCCGACAACTCCACAGCCATATTATAGAGACGAATTGAGGCCTCCAAACGATTGAGTAATTAACGACTCAGAACACTAGCAACGGTTACGTGATGTTCGTGCCGGATATTCCCTACAAGACCGGCTACCCAGGCCCGAGTTCACTATCTGCAATCGTTTCAGGAGTGCTCAGCATTGTCGATCGAGGTTATGTCGATCCCAAGCGCCTTGGTATCCAAGGGCAGAGTTGGGGTGGATACGAAGTGGCCTACCTGATCACCCAGACCAACCTCTTCAATTGCGCTTGCTCCGGCGCGGCTGTAGCTGACATGTTCAGTGCATACGGTGGAATCCGCTATGGAACCGGCGTTTTGCGTGAGGGCCAATACGAGCACGGTCAGAGCCGCATTGGCGGCACGATCTGGGACAAACCTCTGCGATACATCGAGAACTCCCCCTTGTTCTGGCTCGACAAAGTCGAGACTCCGTTGCTGATGATGCACAACGACAAAGATGGTGCCGTTCCTTTCACGCAAGGAATTGAGCTTTTCTCTGGCCTTCGGCGTTTAGGAAAGCCTGCGTGGATGGCCACCTACAACGGTGAAGACCACAATCTGATGGAGCGCAAAAATCGTAAGGACTGGAGCATTCGACTGTCGCAGTACTTCGACCACTACCTCATGGGCGCCCCCATGCCGGTATGGATGTCCAAGGGCATTCCCGCAACTCAGAAAGGCAAAACCTACGGATTCGAACTCGACCCGAAAGCTGGGAAGTAATGCTTTGACCAGACCGACGGCTGGAACCAAGTAGAGATGCGCTACTTGGTTCCAAAGCGATAACTCGCCATACGGCAGTTGCGTCGCTTCGCAAACGCAGAAGCACCCGTAGTCGACGGTGATCGTACCGTCGTCCGGAAACGAACACGGACGCATTGCCCGGATTTAAGCTCATACCTGCCCGCCGGCGGTTGCGTCGGTACGATCACCGACGGCTACTCAGGATTTGGGAAATCGAGGTTGATTCGTAGCTCAATTTCATCCCGAATCGGAATTCCGCTCTTACCTACGAGCGGGATTTCTGGCTTCATTGTGCGAGCGCGGGTCATCGTGCCCAAATGGAGAGCGTGAAGGTGCAACCCTCGCTTTTGGTAAAAGCCGATCGCATGAATATTGTCGTTCGTTGTGAATAGCCGGAGGTCAGTCTTACCCAGCTCTCTTCCCTTTCCGATGGCTGCATCAATGAGTGAGGTACCGACTCCAATTCCCTCTTGAAAGCTGTTTATGGTAATGATCTCAAGAAAATTATCGCCAATCAGGAGTGTCGCGAGCCCAACCTTGTCGCCGTCTCGCTCCGCAATGAGACATGGCAATTTGCTCGCGTCCACAAATTCATCTCCTCGTTCGATGAGCGGTCCGTGCCATTGTTTGGCGAGGACGTCATGTATCCACCCAATATCGGCAGGCGTGCTATCTCGTACGAAATCACTTGCACTCATAAGTTGGCAATCCCTGAGGAGTCAGCATTATTCTGACGCCAAACGCCATTCCCGAGCGAATGATCACTCCGCGAAAATTAACCTTGAAAAATTCAATATTCTGGGTTAGAATTCTAACCGAGGATTCTATGAGACTTGGGGGCAACTTATCAAAACGAGAACATCAGATCATGGATCTTGCCTATGAACTTGGTGAGATTCGGTCGGGCGAGCTTGAACAGCTTCTGCCGGGCAACCCATCTAATTCCGCAATCCGAGTGCACTTGCGCTCGCTTGAAGCCAAAGGTTTCCTATATCACGTCGAAGAGCCGGGGAAGTTCAGCTACCGACCGACTCGTCCGCGCGAAACGGTCGCGAAGGGAGAGGTTGCTAGACTGTTGGGAACCTTTTTCGGTGGATCGCTGACTGCCGCGGTATCCGCCCTTCTTGATCAAGAGAAGGACAAATTGACGAGCGAGGATATTTCCGAGCTACGGCGGATAATTGACAAGGCGGAGAAGGAAGGACGATGACCCCCTTCCTTATATTTGTCGGCGGTTGGGCGATTCGAACCGCCATCGTCACTGCAGTTGCTTCCACGGTGTGCGCATTAGCCCACCGATCCTCGGGTGCCCAGCAAAACTGGATCTGGCGCACTTGTCTGTTGGCAACGACATTCATCGCATTCACCATGCTGGTAGGTCCAAAGATCGAAATCCCAATATCCGTATATGACCCAAGTGGAGATTCGAGGGCCTCTGAACTTCTTGGGAATTCAAAACCCAGTAACCTGGTACCTGGGACGATTAGCGGCCCCCAAATCCACACCAAAGGAGTCGCTCAAGAACATTCGAACTATCGCGAAGAAGACTCACGATCAACACCGTGGGACTATTTTGCCGGGATCACCTACCTATTCGGGATAGGCATCGTCCTCATTCGATGGATAGTTTCCATCGCTAAGATCCGTAGATTTTGCGGTGATGCGCAACCGTTCGACGGATCTCAGGCAGTTCTGCTGTCAAATGCAGTGGACTTGCGCATTCCCTTCGCTTTTGGCTGGCGACGACCTGTGATAATTCTGCCGCCCAATGCGTGGTCGTGGTCAGCAGAGAGACTGGAGGCAGTACTCCTACATGAGAGGGCACACGTGAAAAGAAACGACTGGATTTGGCAATCGGCTGCGACAATCAATACGGCCATTCAATGGTTCAACCCGACCGCTTGGGTCATCGGCGCAAAGCTTAGGTCAACTGCTGAAATATCTGTGGACGATGAAGTCGTCGCAAGTGGAGTTCTCCCGACAAACTATGCAAAGCATCTCATGGCCTTTGCAATCGAATGCGGGCCAACATTCTCGGCCGCAATTGGCATGGCACGGGCACACGGAATTTCCTCACGAATAAGGAGGATCCTTTCCCAAAATATCAACAGGGGCAAATTTAGCAGACGCTACCAATTCATTGGAACCCTTCTTTTTGGACTTGCTGGGATTTTTCTCTCAGCACTTACTCCAACGGCCCTTGCCTCTTCGTTGATCCAAATTCCAACTTCCGGTCCTTCAGACAGCTCTCGGTGGGAAATTAAGCTATCCAACGGTGCAACCGTCCGGCTTCGATTTATTGGTTCAGGTAGTTCAAGTAAGTTACCGACCTGGAACCCAGACGGCTCACCCAGTGAATTAACCCCAGCAATATATGGACAGAGCTACTCAAGTGGTGAGCCTGGTCCTGGAAAAATCTGCGTTGCAGTCTGCTACGAAGTCATTGCCCAGAAATCCATGAGCGAAAATCAGCCGACACGGACTATTGGTCATGATTCCGCGAAGCTTAGCGGTGTCATGTCAAGGAGCGGAGGCGCTGGACCTCAATATGCCATAAGGTCCTTTATCGTCCCCGATACAGGGACGACTTCCGAATTTCGGGTGGGAGTGGGGACTGGGGATTTCCGCAAGTTAGCCGAAAATAGACCAGGGAAAGAGGATTTCAAGATCAAGGTAAAGGAAACCACGCGCCAAGTCCACTTCATAGGCACCGACGCGCAAGGGAAATCAACTGAGAAGACAATCCCTAAGTCAGTATGTGAGCTGACGTTTGAACTGCCCACAAAGGCTGATAACAAAGAATGGCGTCTAGCTGCTTACGACTCAAACGGCAAGGAACTCGCTACCATCGTGACCTTCGGAGGGTTCCCGTTCCCAATTGAGGGAGAATCAATACGGACTTGGCACGCTCAACTGATGGCACCCGCCGAAAAAGTCGCTAAGTACGCTATTGAAGGTCGGAATTATGCATGGGCGGTATTCCGGGGTGTACATCTATACCCAGATCATCGTCGCTAAGCACGAAACTGATTAGCCCCATTTGGGGCTAATCTTCAATCGACGACGTCGACGGTCACTGGCGGAACGATGCCGATCTCTCCGCCTTTCTTTAGGAACAGTCGAATGCTGGTCACGCCTTCGTCGCCCATGTCCAAGGTGCGACCGTTCACGTACATGCCGACGAACTCGTCGCTCGTTGGGACGTCCATGCCGCGTGCGAATTGAAGAGCGTGATCTAGCGCCTTGGTTCGGTTGGAAAGTCCAGCGCTGATCGACTCTCGCATGCAGCGACTAACCTCAATGACGGCTTCGGGGCCAAGATCCTTTCGGACCACATTGACGCCCAAAGGTAGTGGCAAGCCTGTGAGTCCCTTCCACCACACACCCATATCAGCGATGAGCTTGAGGCCATCGCGCTCATAGGTCAGCTGGCCCTCGTGGATGATCAGCCCCGCTGCATAACGTCCTTCCTGGATAGCTGGAATGATGTCGTCAAAGTTGATGACCTCGAACTTGGGTTTCACGCCTGGGCCAAATTGGTCGGCGAAATAGAGGTTCAGGGCGAGGTAAGCGGACGTCTGGAGTCCGGGGACGGCGATCACGGTTTCCCGCAGTTCCTCTGGTGTCAGCTGAGTCTTCGCCACGATCATTGGACCGTAGTTTTCGCCAAAAGAACCACCATGCCGTAGTAACGCATACTTGTCGGCAACATGGGCAAATGCGTGGACCGAGATCGCAGTGGATTCTAGCTTCCCTTCCATAGCCCACTCATTCAAGGTCTGAATGTCGCGAAGAATGTGCTCGAATTCAAAATCTGATTTCACTTCACCCGTGGCCAATCCCCAAAACATGAAGGCATCGTCAGAGTCTGGAGAATGTCCCAAGCGAATCTTGGTAGGAGTAGCTGTGCTCACGCTGCTAGTTTACTTTCAATTTGCATTGAAAGTACGTCGTTGAACTTGAGGACATCCAGACTTGTAACCTCGCGACACATGAGCTATATGGTGCAAACTAGCTCAGTGGCGCGAAAGCCTTCTATCAGTCCCAGCAAGATCACAACGTACTTAGCCTGTCCCGTGAAATATCGGTACACCTATGTAGATGATCGTGCCCGGTGGTTGCTGCGAGCCAAGTCGTACTATTCGTTTGGAACGACGCTTCACCGTGTGCTGCAACGCTTCCACGATAGCGGAGATGCGGGAGTAACCACAACGGCCCAGGTCCTTGCTGCCTACGAGGAAAGCTGGATTGACGCTGGATTTAGTTCTGCCGAAGAAATGGCAGAAGCCTACGGCGAAGGCAAGGAAATTCTCGAACGACATGTCGCCGAGACTCTATCTCGTCCTGTAGAAGCCAAGACCCTGTTCGTTGAGCGGCAACTACGCTACGACCTGGGAGAATTCGTCCTCATTGGACGCCTGGATCGGGTGGATGAATACGACGACGGAACTCTAGAAGTTGTGGACTACAAGTCGGGTCGCGAAACGGTCACCGAAGAAGATGTCTCCTCAGACATCGCGATGAACTGCTACCAGCTATTGCTGAGGAACAAATATCCAGGTCGACCGATTCGGGCCCGGATTCTTGCCCTCCGCAGTTCATCCAGTGCCGCGTACGCAATGTCAGATACCGAATTCGAAGAATTTGAGCGAGACATATCTACCCTGGCGAAGATGATCCTTACCGAGGATATTTACGAGAGGAAGGCGGTTCGCAAACCGATGTGCGAATACTGCGACTTCCTCCCCGCTTGCAAACAAGACCCAGACTTTGCCTGACAGCCATTAGCCTCCAGGCAGAATTCGTGGGATCACAGTCGCCAGCATCGCCTTCGCGGATTCTTTCAATTCATCGACGCTAACCTTTTTCATCGAATCAAGTAGCAGCCCTGGATTCCAGCGTGTGCCAGTTTTCATCTTCCAATAGCCAGACAGGAAGGTCCGGTCCTCCAAGGAGTTCCCTGCTGGCGAATCTCCCAAGAAGTAGAACGGGTTGAATGGAATGTAACCGGACAGTACGGCTTCAGCCATCCCAAAGGCACGGTCCCGTGTCGTCGAATCCCAGGTCCCTACATCTTCGAGCAGCTCTGTTCGCATCGTCTTGGCTCGATCTTGCGCATCATCAGTGGGAATCATCGCAACGAGAAGGTGTGGGACGAATCCATCCTTCGTCGGCGACAGGATGGCCTCTTGTCGATAGCTCCAACCATGCTTTTCGCGGACGACTCGAAACAGGCTTGCCCGTTTTCCGACCCCAAAAGCAAACATGGACAGGATTTTGGATTGGACTCCGGTTTCGTTTGCGGAAAAGGGTGCCGCGACCAAATCAACGGTGGTGATCGCCCCAGAACCTTTGGTTCGCTCGGCGATAGGCGTATTGTCAAAGAACCCCTTGGGCTCCTTTTCAACCGGCCAAAGCGCCATACGCTTAGTCCACGCCTGTTCGGCATCTCCTTGCGCAAACCTTCCACCAACCGTAAGTAAGAGCCGATCTGGCCGGAAGACGCGATGGTAGAGTTGCTGCGCCTCTTCCGCCGTCAACTTAACTTTGGGGAGATCAATCGGATTGAGTGCCGAAGACCAGTAGTCGGGCTCGTCTTGCTCCTCTTTAGCGGCTTCAAGATTTTCGGCCGTCAATGTTGCATTTCTGAGGAGGGCTTCCATAACGCCGAGGCCTGCTTTCAAGTGATCTGGTGGGACGTTGACGACAACACGGACATGGTCTGGGGTGATATTGCACCTGACAGGTTCTCCGTCTGTGACAATCAGCATCTCTCGCCGGGGGTAGTCCAAAGTTTGCTTCGGAATGGCGCTAACGATGAGGTTTAGCCTGGCAAGATCCTTCGCCCCAAGGTCGGGAAGGCTGACTAGGGCTTGAATGCTAATCGAATCGGCATTGGGTTCCACTAGCTCGACCACTTTCGCGGGAGCAAACACAAAACTAAGTAGCAGCGAAATCATTTGCCTTCCACCCGAATCGCCTCAACTGACCGAAATGCGGCGATGGCGTCCGAAAAGTTCCTAAAGGTCATCGTCTCCAGGTTTTCTATCATGGTTTCTGGCTTAAGGTCGAACTCTTGGACGATGAGCTTTCCGCGGATTTCCGCAATATTCGAAGGCGACGAAAGCATCCCACGTACCCAAGCCCGAGCAAGGAGCCGCCCATACGCAAACAGACTGGCAGCGTCAGCCTTCACTGCAACCGCCTTAAGCCCAGTATTTGGCGTCGATCGACCCACCAAGACTAAACCAGCCCTTGACGAAGGAGTGGCTAAGACGAAACAGTTATCTGCCTCAGAGGCAATGGCAAATGCTGCGGCAATCCTCGCCGCGGTTTGCGGTGAACGCCATCCACTCGTAGGCAGTGCAATCGCTTCCCCTTTGGCCCCGCTAGTTACATCCCCACCCATTGCAGGATCTTGGGAAATCTTCGTGGCAGTCGCTTTGGGTGCCCTTGAAAGGATCGCAGCGCACGCTTTTGTAGTTGCGTCGAGATCAACATCGCCTACCACGGCAATGGCGAGATTTGGCCCGGAAAACTGTGTGCGATGGATCTTATCTAGCATCGGCGGGGTCGCATTGCGAATTACGTCGATGTTCCCCATGACGTCTAGCCCCTTGTCACCATACGCCTGAGTCCACGCCGCAAGCGACAACTTGCTCGCCTCATCCCGCAAAGCCGCTTCCTGCGAGATAATCTCGGCTTCGTGTTGGATCTTGTCCGTCGTCACCTGAGGCATCTGCATGAGCTGCTCCACCGCCATTAGGCCAAGGGCCAATTGGCCGGGGGGCAGCGTAATCTTGAACTGCATGTCCTCCCGCTCGGTCACTGCCTGAAGGAACGCGCCATGGAGCTCCAATCTCTCGTCAAGATCACCTTTTGCGCCTTTCGCGGCGAGGTGCTCAAGGAGATGTCGCAGACCATTCGTCGTAGGTGTCTCCTCAGTTCCACGAGACGAAGCGAATAGTTGAATCGAGAGCGTTTTAGCACCCTGCGTTTTTTCAACAATCACTGAAGCGCCATTCTCAAGAATCGTCCTGAGCCGAGGAGGCTGCTCAATGGGAACCTGAATCGCGACGAGGCATGCGAGAAGTGGGAGCATATTTTGATCGTAAGTATGGCGCTTTAACGGCAGGGAGCGAAGGGACTAGTGGAAGTAGCTCGCCCCGTTGATATCGATGACCACGCCGCTAAGGTACGACGCATCCTCTGACAGCAAGAAGGCCGCCGTGGCAGCGCAGTCCTTGGGTGTCGCCATTCGGCCAAGCGGAATCGACTCATTGATTTGAGTTAATCGCTCCTGCATCCCTTCCCGGACCATAGCCGTATCGACCCAGCCGGGAGCAATTCCAAAAAGTTGGATATTCTTCGGAGCCAACTCCACCGCAAGACTGCGGGTGAGGTTGATAATGGCGGCTTTGGAAGCCGCGTAAAGGGCAGCGCCACCTTCTCCACGGAATCCAACCCGGCTCGCCACATTGAGAATCTTCCCTCCACCCTGCTTCTCGAACTGCTTGCAAGCTGCCCGAATGATGGCAACCGGTGCATCGAAATTTACGGCGAATGTCTTGTGGAAATTCGCGCTGAACGCCGCGTCACCGGAGTTAAGGAAATCGAGTGGCATGTAGACGCCAGCGTTATTCACCACCGCGTGAATTGGCCCATCCGCAAGCGCGGCCGCAAAAAGCGGTGCTGCTTTTTTGCGATCGGAAAGATCCGCCTGATACACACCCGAGCACGCACTAGCGAGGGCCTTTTCTGTCAGCCGCGCTTCCTTTTCGCCGGTCGTGTAGTGGATCGCAACAGACCATCCATCCTTTGCCAGCCGTTCGGCGATCATCCGTCCAATACCACGAGAACTGCCCGTTACCAAAACCCTCTTCGAACGCATTCCTCTAGGATACTTTGCTGCCGTATTCCCGTGTTGCGGTAGCTGCCCCCAACTACATGCCGACGCCGTTGTAGTGTTTCAGCCCCTTGGCCCAGAGCAAGCGCGAGAGAAAGTAACAGATCGCTATCCACGCGATTTGCATACCCAAAGCAGAATAGACCGCATCACCCGATAACCTACCGATCAGGATTTCAGTCGGAGCCCCGGTCGTGAAGTAAAACGGAAAGAGCTTTGCCAGGTGCACTGCCCAACTTGGCAGCATGCTGATAGGAAACAGCTGCCCGGATAGAAACAACATCGGAATGTAGTACAGCTCAAATATGGACGTGACTTCTTGGGTAAACAGGGCCAACATCGCCATCATCATCACGAACGTGAAGCTGACGAGATGTCCAAGCACCAGTGACAACCAGAATTCCCATCCTAGGTGAATGGTTGCCTGGGTGAGATATCCACGATAGGCAAACAAGAGCATCACGAAGAACGGGGCGAATAGCACCGGACGTATGAAACGCCATGAGAGGTTGCGGAAGAAATTGAGCTGGTAAAAGCTCATCGGACGAAGGAGCATCGTCGAGAACTGCCCCTCTTTGATCTCCATCGCAAGTTCCCACATGATGTGGCTGGTCACGAAACTTCCTAGGAAGAGCATGCATAGGTAGTACAGGATGAAGTCGCTCGCGGTGAATCCACCAATCGGGCCAGATTTGCTAGCGTGAGCCCAAACCAATGGCATGGTCACAGCAGTCGCCAGGTCAACCGTGACCCAGATCAGCCCACTTGCGCGGTAAGCAATCCCATCCTGGAAATAGATCGCGAAGACCGCCCACCATTTGCGAAGCGTCCAGTGCATTCGGCATTGATTATAGACGGAGCACAACGCAAGAAGGCCCGAAACACTTTCGTGCTTCGGGCCTTCGATCGGGGCAGATCTCTTTTGCTTACTTCTCGCGAAGTGGAAGACCCATGGCCTTCAAGAACACTCGAGCTTCCTCGTCGGTTTTAGCCGTCGTGCAGATGATGATGTCCATTCCTCGAATACGATCGAACGTATCGTATGGGATTTCTGGGAAAACCAACTGCTCTTTCAAACCAAGCGCATAGTTACCGCGGCCGTCGAAAGACTTTGGCGAGAGACCTTGAAAGTCTCGAATTCTTGGAAGAACAACTGTCGCGAGCTTGTCGAAGAAGTGATACATCTGGTTGCCACGGAGAGTGACTTTGCAACCAATGTCCATACCTTCTCGAAGCTTAAAGTTCGAGATAGCCTTCTTGGATTTCGTGACAATCGGCTTCTGACCGGAGATGAGCGTCATGTCTCGGACAGAATTCTCAAGGTTCTTGTCGCCATTCTTTTCTTTACTGCCAGTTCCCATGTTGATGACAATCTTGTCAAGCTTAGGGATCTGCATCACGGACTTATACTTGAACTCTTCTCGGAGCTTCGGCATAATCTCGGCCTGATACTTCGCCTTCAAACGAGGCTTGGGCAGGGTTATGGGGCCAGTTGCGACTTCTTTTTCTTTTCGTGCCATTTCTTTTTCCTATCGTTGCCTGATTTCTGACCAGGCCTCAATTCTTTCTTATTGCTTGTGTTCCATTACCTGAGCGTCGATCAATTTCGAGCCAGATTTCTTTGCGTACCGAACGAGCTTGCCGTCTTCGAGACGTCGTCCAACACGAGTTGGAGTTCCATCGGCATCGAGGACCATGACATTGCTGACATGAATCGGTACAGGAATCTTGATGCGCATCGATCGCTCGCCCTGCATCTTCGCCTTGCGGTGCTTTACAGCAGCGTTAAGCGGGAACGGCTGATCTGGATTCTCTTCGTTGTCCTTCAACACGATGACCTTTTGGTCCTTCGGTGATACGGCAGCTACGAATCCGATCTCGCCCTTGTCTTTACCGGCAATGATGACAACTCGATCACCCTTTCGGACTTTGAGCTTGATGTGGGTCGCTTTTTGCTTTAACTCGGCCTTTGTAGGCATTACAGCACCTCCGGTGCAAGCGACACGATTTTCATGAAATTCTTGTCGCGCAGTTCACGAGCCACTGGGCCAAAGATACGGGTTCCTCTGGGCTCTAGGTTTTGCGGGTTGATGACTACGCATGCGTTGTCGTCGAATCGTAGGGTTGAACCATCGATTCGTCGCATTGCCCGCTTCGTTCGGACGATAACAGCCTTGATGACGTCGCCCTTCTTGACCGGCATGTTTGGCGTTGCTACTTTGACGGCAGCGACAATAACGTCGCCAACGCCGCCGTAGCGAGGTTGAGAACCTTTCAAAACTCGAATACACATTACTTCGCGTGCACCCGAGTTGTCGGCCACTTTGAGCCGTGTGAATTGCTGAATCATTTTCTTATCCTTTTTGCTTCAGAGGCCATTCCCGCAAGCGGGAGTAGGCTTGACATACTTTTGAGGCAGAGTTTGCTCTGCCTCAAAAGCACTGGCAGCTTGCTACTGCCGTTAACGTCTTACTTGACCTTCTCGAGAATCTGGGTAACGCGCCAGCACTTATCTCGGCTGATCGGTCGGGTCTCCATGATCTCAACGGTGTCGCCTTCGTCGCAACCGATGATGTCGTGAGCCTTGAACTTCTTGGTGCGCAAAACAACCTTTCCGTAGATAGGGTGCTGAACGCGTCGCTCAATCTTTACGACAACCGTCTTTTCCATTTTGTTGGAAACGACGATGCCTTGTCGAACCTTTCGACGACCGCGCTCTTCCGCAGTCACGGCATCTACCGGTGCCTCAACAACTTTCTTAGTACCTGCCATTACGCGTTTCCTCGCTTCTTCTCGGCGATGAGAGTCAGCATGCGCGCAATGTTGTGTCGCCGCACTTTGACGCTTGCCGTATCTGTAATCCGGCGGAATACCAAGTCACGTCGAGCTTTATACAGGTTGGCTCGCTCATCGCTCACCAACTGCTCAAGCTCAGGAACGCTCTTGTCCCGCAGGTCTGATATTTTTGTGTCCTTCATTTCTTTATTCGCTAATCCGTAGAGCACTCAAAAGTGCTATTCGGCCGCTGTCTCCTCTGCGGTCTCGGTTTCCTGTGGGGCGACATAATCCAACGCATCCAAATCAGCTTTCGTTACGAACTTACACTTGATTGGGAGTTTGAAGATTGCAAGGCGCATAGCTTCCTTGGCAACGTCAACAGATACGCCACTCATTTCAAACAAAACGCGACCTGGCTTCACAACGGCGACCCATCCTTCCACTGGTGCCTTACCCTTACCCATACGGGTTTCGAGTGGCTTCTTTGTGTAGGATTTGTCTGGGAAGATTCGGATCCAAACTTTTCCACCACGCTTGATGTGGCGGGTCATAGCAATACGTCCCGCTTCAATCTGTCGCGAAGTGATCCAGGCTGGTTCCAAGGCAACAATACCAAACTCTCCGAAGGAGATTCGGTTGCCCTGTGTGGCCTTACCCTTCATACGGCCACGGTGCATCTTACGATGCTTAACTCTCTTAGGCATCAACATTAAGCTTCACCTCCGGGTTGAACTTCAGCCTTAGCAGCGGCAGCAGCGTTCACTGATGCAAATGCCTGGGCTTCGGCTTCGTCTCGCTGACCGCGCCCGCGTCGTGGCTGCTGGACCTGTGGCTCAAGATCTCGAAGTCTTCGCTCAGGAAGCACTTCACCCTTATAGATCCAGACTTTGCAGCCAACGGATCCGTAAACGGTGTGTGCAGTTGCCTGACCGTAGTCGATGTCTGCACGAATCGTGTGCAGCGGGATCTTTCCGATCTTGTCACCCTCACGTCGAGCGATTTCAGAACCGCCCAATCGTCCGGAGACCTGAATCTTGATGCCTCGGCCGTTCATTCGCATGACACGAGTCATGGCTTGTCGCATGGCTCGGCGATGGCTAATTCGCTTTTCGAGCTGCTGGCAAACGTTTTCGGCAACGAGCTGAGCATCGAGCTCTGGCTGTCGGACTTCGGTGACGTTGACCTGAACGACCATCGTCTTGTCCTTGGCCCGTACCATCCGGTTAAGGATGTCCGTCAACTCGTCGATGCCTTTACCGCCTCGACCGATGATTGCGCCAGGTCGCGCAGTGAAGATCGTAACCTTCACGCGGTTCGCTGCACGCTCGATTTCGACGCGGCTAACATTACCGAGGCCCGTTCGCCTCTTGATGAACTGTCTGATTTCGTGATCTTGCAGCAACGCCGGGCCATAGCCCTTCTTGTTGTAATACCACTGGCTATCGAAGCCACGGATGACTCCGACGCGCAAGCCAACTGGATGAATCTTTTGACCCAAAGTTACTCCGCTCCCTTTTCGTCCGAGGCTTCGGCCTCAACACCTGCGACCACTTCGGTCGTCTCCGTCGTTACTGGCGCTTCGGCAACTGCTTCGGGCGCTGTTTCAATTACGATCTCTGCCGGGGTCTCTGAACCAGCTTCTAGCTCAGCAGCTTTTCCGGCGCCTCTGCGCTGTCGTCGCGTTGGAGCAGCGAAGGTTGGTCTCGGCTTGGCTTTCGTGCCATGTGGCTTGACCGGCTTTTCAACCTCGTAGTCCTCAACAACCACAGTGATGTGGCTCGTCTTCTTAATAATTCGGTTTCCTCGGCCCATAGCACGAGCTTGCATTCTCTTAAGTCGCGGTCCTTCGTCAACGGTGATCGTTGCGATCTTAAGCAGCTCTGGCGAGATGCCGTGGTTCTCTTGCGCGTTCGCCATCGCAGAGACCAAAACCTGATGCAGTGCCTTAGCGCCCTTTCCGGTGTGATATCGGAGAAGACTTACGGTGTGCTGCGCATTCTTACCGCGAACTTCGTCGGCAATAATCCGCACCTTTCGCGGCTGCACCCTTACATATTTTGCGATTGCTTTTACTTCCATCGTCTGTTTGCCTCTAAGCGGCGCCGCGAACCTCGCGCAAAGCCGCTCATTTTACCCGTCGGGGGCTTATCTTAGCTTCGTCCCCCTCTCAGCGAGGCCACCTGCGTGACCACGGAAGGTTCGGGTCGGAGCAAACTCTCCGAGTTTGTGACCAATCATGTTCTCCGTAACGAAGACCGGCACGTGCTTGCGTCCATCGTGAACGGCAAACGTGTGTCCGACCATGTCGGGAGTAATCGTGGATCGGCGACTCCAAGTCTTGATCAGTCGCTTCTCACCCTTGATGTTCAAGTCGAAGACCTTCTTCATGAGGTGGTCATCGACAAAAAATCCTTTCTTTAAACTTCTTGACATATTTCTCCTGTGGTGAACCAACTCGTTGCGAGTTGGCCAGTGCACTTGCTTTTCGGTTTTTGGATTCTACGGCGCTCAGGACAAACCCAAGCGCCATAGTTTCCTAGTCCGTTTGTGCCCTTACTTCGTCCTCCGGCGAACGATGTATTTCTCCGTTCGCTTGTTGTGACGAGTCTTCTGACCGATTGCCTTGTTGCCCCAACGGTCAACTGGACCTTTCTTGCGTCCAACGGGCGATTTAGCTTCACCACCACCATGTGGGTGGTCGCGCGGGCTCATAACTACACCACGAACGTGGGGCTTAATACCGAGTCCGCGGTTCTTACCGGCCTTACCGATAACTTCGTTTTCGTGCTCAGCGTTTCCAACTTCGCCGACTGTTGCTCGGCAAGTGTTGTGAACCATTCGCATTTCGCCACTTGGCAGACGAAGGGTGACATAGTTCCCTTCTTTAGCCATCACCTGAGCCGAAGCGCCAGCGGATCGGACCATTTGTCCGCCCTTCTTGGGCTGCATCTCGATGTTGTGGACGAGCGTACCAAGCGGGATATTCTTCAGCGGGAGTGCA
This sequence comes from uncultured Armatimonadota bacterium, assembly GCA_903833215.1. Lineage (GTDB taxonomy): Bacteria > Armatimonadota > Fimbriimonadia > Fimbriimonadales > Fimbriimonadaceae > Fimbriimonas. The sequence goes on along the minus strand of CAILEM010000106.1, from coordinate 64,474 downwards.
TTACCCGGCAGAATATCAGCGCCTTCTCCACTCTCAATGAGCGTGCCAACTTCAAGGTTCCGAGGAGCCAAGATGTATCGCTTTTCGCCATCAAGGTAGTGTACGAGAGCAATTCGGCAAGTTCGGTTTGGATCGTATTCGATCGCAACGACCTTCGCCTTAACTGAATCCTTCTCGCGCTTGAAATCGACCATTCGGTAACGGGTCTTGTTGCCACCGCCGCGATTCTTCGACGTCAGTCGACCGCTGCTGTTCCTACCACCGGTCTTCGGCTTCGGACAGATCAGCGTCTTTTCTGGCGTAGACTTCGTTACCTCAGAGTAGGTCGCGCCGATCATGCCTCGGCGGCCTGGTGAGGTTGGTTTATAAACTCTGGTTGGCATCTTAGACTCCGTAATCCTCGAGCATCTGGCCCTTGGCGAGCGTGATCACGGCCTTCTTTCGATTGGGCTCATATCCAACACTCTTTCCACGTCGTCGCTTCTTGCCCAACACTTTAATCGTGCGGACGGATTCGACGCTGATAGCCTGATCCTTCTTTTTGCCTTCGTTATAGATCGCTTCGATCGCCTGCTTGATTTCAATCTTGTTGGCGTTCGTAGCTACCTCAAAGGTGTATTTGCGAACGAGCAATTCCTCGTCCTTAATTCGTGGATCGCCATATGAAAGGGCCACAGCCTTTTCAGTAATGTGCGGTCGAACGATGATATCGTGTGGGTTCTTCACTTAGCCCAGACCTCCTCGATCTTGGTCAGTGCGTCCTTCGCGATGATGATCTTCTGAGCTACCAGCAGATCTCGCGTGGAGAACACGGCGGTCTTTGCTGCTTCAGCACCACCAGCGGATGACGACGGAGCAGTTCGCACCGTCACATTCGTCAAGTTGCGGAAGCACTTGTGTGTGACCTGGTCATATTGAGGAAGCACTACGAGCACTCGGCGTTGATTTCCGAGTCCAAGCGCTACCAAAAGGGCAACCGCATCCTTGGTCTTTGGCTCAGCAAAGGTGATTGAATCAATCACGCTAACATTGCCTGCTTCCAAGTGAGCTGCGAGGGCGCCTAGGAGGGCTGCGCGTCGCTCTTTCTTGTTAATCTTCTTCTCGTAGTCGCGAGGCTTGACTGCCATCGCCATACCGCCATGGGTGTAGTGTGGTGCACTGACCGTTCCCTGACGAGCGTTACCAGTCTTCTTCTGCTTGTATGGCTTTCGACCACCACCACGAACTTCCGATCGTGTCTTGGCAGACTGAGTACCTTGTCGCTTGTTAGCCTCTTCAGCTACAACAGCACGGTGAGCCGTTACCTGATTGACCTTCGCTTCGGCAATCGCCTTACTCAGGCTGTGGGTTCCGACAGACTTGCCGTCCTTTCCGTGAATTTGAATATCTGCCATTGCCTTACCTCGCCACCTTGTTGATTACTACTTGGGCGCCGTTCGGGCCTGGCACGCTGCCGTCGATCAGGATGAGATTCCTTTCGGCATCGATCTTGACTACCTTCAAACCCTTCTGCGTAACCGTTTCGTCACCCATGTGACCAGGTCCGCGCTTGCCCTTGAAAACTCTCTGTGGTCCAGTTGCACCGTTCGAGAGAGGCCGGCGGTGAGTCATGTAGCCGTGCGTCATGTGCTGACCCTTGAAGTGGTACCGCTTGACGCCGCCTGCAAAACCGCGGCCTTTACTGTTTCCAGTTACCGTGATCTTTTCGCCTTCTGCGAAGATATCGACTGTAATCTCCTGACCAAGGGCGAGCCCGTCGGTCGTGTCGATGCGGAACTCTTTGAGTGTCCGGAGATTCTTGGTCAAACCTGCTTTCTTGAGGTGGCCGTACTTAGGGAAAGTGAGCTTGCTCTCTTTCGCTTCGCCGTAGCCAACCTGTACTGCTGTGTAACCGTCTTTATCTTCTGTCTTTAGCTGTGTTACGAATACCGGACCAGCCTGAACGACTGTCACCGGCACCATCTTTCCCTCGTCCGTGAAGACGTGGGTCATCCCAATTTTTGTGCCTAGAATTCCTGGCAACATAATTCACCCTCTTCGCTTCCACTGTGCTCGGTCCATTGAGTGCGTTGCCCTCTTTGCCTTCGGGTCGCTGGACTCTGCCTTTGAAGCGCCAATGTTTAATTGTATAAATCGATGAAATCAGGCCGCTTACGCGCTCTTGATTTCGATGTCAACGCCACTTGGGAGATCAAGTCTCATAAGCGCGTCAATCGTCTTATTTGTCGGCTCAAGAATATCGATGAGCCGGTTGTGGGTCCGAAGCTCAAAATGCTCCATGGACTCCTTGTCGATGTGCGGACCTCGGATTACGCAGAACCGGCGAATATTCGTCGGCAACGGTGTCGGGCCAGCCACGCGAGCTCCTGTGCGCTTTGCGGTATCGGTGATCTTCTCGGCCGATTGGTCGATGATCCGATGATCGTATGCGCGGAGCCTGATTCTAACTTTGATTCCTGCCATAGTGTGCTTTTCATTAAGAAGCCTCCGTCCTTATGGACGGAGGCTTACTTGGTTTCTTAGACTTCCACCTGTGTAATCGTTCCGGCACCGACTGTTCGGCCGCCTTCACGAATCGCAAATTTCGATCCCTGCTCCATAGCGACGTTGCTGATAAGCTCGATCGTCATGGTGATATTGTCACCCGGCATAACCATCTCGACGCCGTCCGGAAGATACAACGTTCCGGTCACGTCAGTGGTGCGGAAGAAGAACTGCGGTCGGTAGCCAGAGACGAATGGGGTGTGTCGTCCGCCCTCATCTTTCGAGAGAACGTAAACCTCTGCGGTGAACTTTGTGTGCGGCTTGATCGTTCCGACCTTACAGCAAACCATTCCGCGCTCGATAGAAGCTCGATCGACACCTCTGAGAAGAAGACCGACGTTGTCGCCTGCTTCACAGTAGTCAAGGGTCTTGCGGAACATTTCAATTCCGGTGCAGACCGTCTTTCGAGGAGCTTCGCTGAGACCAACGATCTCAACTTCTTCCATCGACTTGAGCTGACCGCGCTCGACACGACCCGTTGCAACCGTACCGCGACCAGTGATCGTGAATACGTCTTCAACAGCCATGAGGAACGGCTTGTCCTTATCTCGGGTTGGGGTTGGGATGAACGAGTCAACCGCTTCCATCAGCTCGAGAACGGACTTGTACGCATCGCTGTCGATAGGCACACCCTTCTCAAGAGCGTCCAGTGTCTGAACAGCAGAACCCTTGATGATTGGGGTGTCGTCGCCAGGGAAACCGTACTTGCTGAGAAGGTCGCGAACTTCCATCTCAACGAGCTCGATCAACTCGGGGTCATCAACGAGGTCGACCTTGTTGATGTAAACAACGATGTGAGGAACACCGACCTGACGAGCAAGCAGAATGTGCTCTCGGGTCTGTGGCATCGGACCGTCCGTCGCGGACACGACCAAAATAGCTCCGTCCATCTGGGCGGCGCCGGTGATCATGTTCTTGATGAAGTCCGCGTGTCCAGGACAGTCAACGTGGGCATAGTGCCGAGTTGCAGTCTCGTATTCCTGGTGCGAAATGTTAATCGTGATACCGCGGGCCTTCTCTTCAGGCGCCGAGTCGATTTCTGCATATGAAACCTTCTTCGACAAACCCTTTAGTGCCAGGGTGCCTGTGATCGCAGCCGTAAGCGACGTCTTGCCGTGGTCAACGTGGCCGATGGTGCCGATGTTGACGTGCGGCTTTTTCCTCTCGAATTTAGCTCTTGCCATTTTTTATTGCTCCTACCTAATCTATTCCGGCCACGCCGTTAGCGGCCGCCTTGCGCCTTAGCCGTGATCTCGGCTGCGATGCTATTCGGAACCTCCTCATAGTGAGAAGGTGTTACGTTCGGCTGCGCTCGACCCTGAGTAAGCGATCGCAACGTTGTCACGTATCCGAACATTTCGGAAAGCGGGACGTGAGAAATGACAATTGTCACTCCACCCATCGCGTTCTCCATTCCTTCGATCCGTCCTCGTCGACCGTTGATGTCTCCAACCACGTCGCCTACGTTTTGCTCAGGCGTCGTAACTTCAACATGCATGATCGGCTCTTTCAAGACCGGATTTGCTTTCTTCATCGCTTCCTTGAAAGCGAGAATTCCAGCTTGTTTGAAAGCGTTTTCGTTCGAGTCAACCTCGTGGTATGACCCTTCAAGAAGCTTTACCTTGATGTCAACAACCGGGTAGCCAGCAAGAACGCCTGCATGCAGACTTTCTCGGACACCCTTTTCGATCGCAGGAATGTATTCCTTAGGAATCGAACCGCCGACAACTTTGTTCTCAAAAACGAAACCTGAGCCTGCGGGAAGTGGCTCCATCTCGATCCAACAGTGGCCGTATTGTCCGGAACCACCTGTCTGTCGAATAAAGCGACCTTCACCCTTCGCTGAGATACGAACCGTCTCACGATAGGCAACCTGCGGCTTACCTTGATTCGCCTGAACGCCGAACTCTCGGTTCAGACGATCAACGATGATTTCAAGGTGAAGCTCACCCATTCCAGAGATGATCGTCTGACCAGATTCTTGGTCGGTGAACACTCGGAACGTAGGATCTTCTTGTGCCAATCGCACGAGCGATGAGCCCAACTTTTCCTGGTCAGCTTTCGACTTCGGTTCGATCGCGATCTGAATAACCGGCTCTGGGAACTTAATGCTTTCCAGAGCGATCAGGTGATTCTCATCGCAGATCGTGTGACCGGTATTGACATCGCTGAGTCCAATAACGCCAACGATTTCGCCAGCATAAACCTCATCGATATCATTACGACTATTGGCATGCATCTCAAGGATTCGGCCAATGCGCTCCGTTCGAGTTCGAAATTCATTCGACTGAGGATCACGATAAGTAACCGCAACCGCCGTGCCCTTCTTGAGCATGCCCGAATACAACCGAAGGAAGGTCAACCTACCTACGTATTTGTCCGACATGATCTTGAACGCCAGTGCTGCAAATGGTTCCTTGTCGCTCGCTGCTCGCTCGATTGGCGCTTCCGTATCTGGATCAACACCCTTCGCACCAGCTACATCAAGAGGTGAAGGCAGGTAGTCGATGACCGCGTCGATCATCGCTTGCACGCCTTTGTTCTTGAAGGACGAACCGGAGAACATTGGAACAATCTTGTTCGCAAGAGTTCCAGTCCGCAGAGCACTCTTAATATCTGCTTCGGAAATCTCGCCACCATCCAAGAATCGCTCCATGATCGAGTCGTCGTATTCGGAAATCGACTCAATCAACCTCTCACGGTACTCAGCGGAAATCTTGAGCATATCTTCAGGAATCTCGCGCACTTCGCTCGTCTTCCCATCATCAGACATGTAGATCGTTGCCTTCATCGTGATGAGGTCAACGTAACCAAGGTACACCGACTCAGCACCAATTGGAAGCTGAACCGGAGCGGCATTGGCTCCAAGACGTTCTTTGACACGATTGAGAACAGTGTAAAAGTCCGCGCCCAAGCGATCCATCTTATTTACATAGATGATTCGCGGAACAACGTACTTGTTCATCTGACGCCAGACGGTTTCGGTCTGAGGCTGTACGCCACCAACTGCACACAAGACGCACACCGCTCCGTCAAGAACTCTCAGAGAGCGCTCGACTTCAACTGTGAAGTCAACGTGGCCGGGGGTGTCAATGATATTGATCTTGTGCTCGGGCTTGTCTTTATTACTGCCCTTCCAGAAGCAGCTCGTAGCAGCCGAGGTGATCGTAATCCCTCGCTCCTGCTCCTGCTCCATCCAGTCCATGGTCGCTGCGCCGTCATGAACCTCGCCCATCTTGTGCGACTTCCCTGTATAAAAGAGAATTCGCTCGGTTGTGGTGGTCTTACCCGCATCAATGTGAGCGGCGATTCCGATATTTCTGACCAGTTCGAGGGGGTGACTACGGGGCATGATCTGTCCTTTTTAAAAACGATAGTGGGCGAAGGCTTTATTGGCCTCCGCCATTCGATGCGTATCCTCACGCTTCTTGATGGTGCTTCCAGTGCCGTTGTAGGCATCGAGGATTTCGGAGGAAAGACGATCAATCATCGTCTTACCAGACCGCTTGCGAGCGGCACCGATCATCCATCGCAGTGCAAGGGTTCTTCGCCGATCAGGGCGAACTTCCATTGGAACCTGATATGTCTGACCACCAACTCGGCGAGGTCGAACTTCAACGGCAGGCATAACGTTTTGGAGAGCTTTCTCGAAGATCTCGACTGCGGGTGCACCGGCCTTCTGCTCGCAGATTGCCATAGCGCCGTAGAAGATCTTCTCGGCGGTGACCTTCTTGCCATCAACCATCATTCGGTTGATGAATCGGGTCATGAGCTCCGACCCATAAATTGGGTCGGGCAACGTCACTCTCTTTACTGCTGGTCCTTTTCTTGGCATTAGCTTTCTCTAAATCCTCTTAGCGCCTTACTTTCTCTTCGGTGCACCCTTGGCGGCTGCGGCGGCTTGACCTGGCTTCGGTCGTTTCGTGCCGTACTTTGAACGCCCCTGCATACGCTTGGCCGTACCAGCTGTCTGCTGGGTACCGCGAACGATGTGGTAGCGAACGCCCGGGAGATCCTTCACACGACCGCCTCTAACGAGGACGACTGAGTGCTCCTGGAGGTTATGCCCTTCTCCGGGAATGTATGCCGTGATTTCGACACCATTGGTTAATCGCACACGGGCGGTCTTCCGCAGAGCCGAGTTAGGCTTCTTCGGGGTCATCGTTCGCACGATAGTGCAAACACCGCGCTTGAACGGATTACTCTTCAGCGCGGGTGACTTAGACTTCACCTTCGGGACGTTACGTCCTTTGCGTACCAATTGGTTAACGGTCGGCATTCATACCTCTTTGCATATTTCGTTCCTAACTTTATTTGGGCTCTCATTGCCGATGGCAACAAAAAACCCCTTCGCAAATCGCGCGACAGGGGCACACTGACTCATCGAGTCTTGGCTTATAGCGTTTAAACGTAGTTCCTACGAACCCGGCCCGCGCCTCCTGATGCGATATTGCCTGGACACGCAGTCGTCCCCAGACAATCCAAAAGTATGACCTTCAAAGGGCCCCAATGTCAAGGTCAAACCTAAGAGTGCTTTTGAGGTTGAACGCGGGTCCTGTTGATTCTACTTGGAGGAGGCAGTGGCGGCAGCAAAGTACAATGTTGGATTCCAATGAACGAAGAGCTATCCCTCCGTGACATTAGGCTCCAGAAGCTCGCGAAAATGCGAGAACTTGGCCATGACCCGTACCTTGTCGAAAGGTTCGAACGATCCCACTCGGCAAAGGAGATGCTAGAGGGCTTCGAAGAAGGAAAACAAATCGCCTTCGCGGGCAGAGTCGTTTCTTTTCGTTTGATGGGTAAGGCTGGGTTCGCACACATAAGTGATGGCGAGGCCAAGATTCAAGGTTATTTCCGAAAGGACGATCTCGGTGAGTTGGGTTGGGATCTGTACAATCTGCTTGACCTCGGCGACCATGTCGGAATCACTGGCTATCTTTTCGTAACCAAGACCGGCGAGAAGTCGATTCATGTGCAAACACTGACTCCTCTGAACAAGAGTCTACAGACGTTGCCCCTGGGTAAGGAAAAGGACGGGCAGGTCTTTTACGGCCTTTCCGATGTCGATATGCGTTATCGACACCGCCATCTGGACTTGATCTGCAATGCGGAAGCTCGCAAGGCACTCATTCAGCGAATGAAGATGACATCCGCTGTTCGCCGCTTCATGGATTCCAAGGGTTATCTGGAAGTCGAAACACCGATGCTTCAAATGGAAGCAGGCGGAGCTGCCGCACGGCCATTCCTTACCCACTATAACGCCTATGACTTGGATGTGAAGCTTCGGATTTCGCTTGAACTGTACTTAAAGCGTGTGATCTGCGGTGACATCCCCAAGGTGTATGAGATTGGACGCGTGTTCCGTAACGAGGGCGTAAGCAACCGACACAGTCCAGAATTCACGATGTTCGAGTTCTACGAGGCATACAGCAACCTCGAAGATATGATGGCCCTCGTGGAGGAAATGTTTGTCCACATCGCAACTGAGGTCTTCGGTACAACGCAAGTCCACATATCGAGTGATCCGAATGAAGAGGTCACAGAAGGTGTCGCCTCGGAGACAGGAGTCGTGCTGGATTTTGGAAAGCCATGGAAGCGACTCGATTTGCTGACGGCCATCGAAGACCTCGCCGGCGTACGTCGTGAGGAACTCGCTGACCTAGATTCAGCTCGAAAGGCGATGGAGCGGGTCGGTCTCCCCATCGAGAAGGAGAACAACCTCGGCGGAATCATTGAGAAACTCCTCGAGAAGTTCGTTGAGCCCACGCTGATTCAGCCGACATTCTTGATCGGCTATCCGATCGAGACTTCCCCGCTTGCCAAGAAAGATCCGTCGAATCCGAAAATGACTCGACGTTTTGAAGGCTATGTTCGCGGACGTGAGCTATGCAACGCGTTCTCAGAGATCAACGACCCGATCGACCAGCGCGAGCGGTTTGAGCAGCAGGTAGCGGAAAGGGCCAAGGGTGACGACGAAGCACATCCTCTCGATGAAGAGTTCTTGTTCGCGCTGGAAGGTGGAATGCCACCCTGCGGCGGATGCGGAATCGGTATCGACCGGATGGCCATGCTCCTCACCGGCGCAGACCACATCCGAGAAATCCTCCTCTTCCCCACCATGCGCCCTGTGCAAACCGTTCAAACAGAAGAGTAGGGGGAGGCGTGCCTCGCTTCTTGCTGCCGCTGCTTACCCAACGACGCTAGGTAAGCAGCGGACGCGCTGCCCCTACACAGGAATCGTGCTTTTGACAAAGAAAAAGCCCCGCCGTGGCGGAGCTTTTTTAGTGTCGGAAAGTTGTGATCCATCACAATCCCACTGTCAATCATTTGTGGGTTGCTAAAACCAGCAACCTCCTAGGTGTATGTAATCTGAAATCATTCTAAAGACACCACCTCCTGCGGGTCAGGATACTTATTCATACGCTGCGGGAACCAGAACGGTTCACCCATGTGGAGATTCTTTTGGATGATTTAGGAATGTTTCCTGAACCGTCACGGCGTCAATTCGCCCAATGTTTTTTCGCGCGAGTTGTGGAGAAATGCCGAGTGCATCTAGCACCTTGTCGTCACCCATCGCGATGGTCAATTTCGTGCCTTTCTTCTCAGTCCGGTACGCACAAATCATTAGCCGCTGCTTGTCGATTTCCCAGAACCAGTAGGTCACCCGCTTTCCGCCAACGATGTCAGGCAGGAGCCCACCCACTTGTTCCTTGTGGGCATTCACCATCTCGTCGACTTGGTCCTGAGTTATCTTGTCGTCTTGGTAGAGCGCTGCAACCAGCGTGCCATCGTACAGGATTTCACCAAACCCCATCTTTGCCGTTTCCCAAGATCGAGCCCGGTACGGAAACTTAAAAGTAGGTGGGAGGTCGTCATATTCCGATCCCGAATACTTTGGATCACGGAAAGACTCAAAAATCTTCTGGGGATCGGGGTAGGCAACCGTAATGGGTGGACGCTTGCCGATGAGAAGAGCAATCTTGGTTGCTTCGTCTGTCTCAGGCTTCTCGGCTTCTTGGGTCTTCTTGGAAACCTGGGGGTTGGCTCCGCCAGAGGACGCTGGATCGCCGCTCTGGCAACCCACAAGAAAGAACGCTATGACTGGCACCCAAGCGAGCCGCCTCATGGAATTACTCTACTCCAATAATCCGGTATCGGCTGACTCCAGCTGGAGCCGTCACCTCAATCTCTTCTCCGATCGCCTTGCTCAACATTGCCTCGCCGAGGGGTGACCCAATCGAAATCAGATCTTTGGTCGGATCTGCCTCAAACGCACCCACTAGAGTGACAGTTAGCTCATCTTGATATTCGAGATCCAGAAGACGAACCTTGGACCCTAGATGCGCCATCACTGCATCGCCTTCAGGACGTTCGACAATCTTGGCTAATTGGAGCGCCTTTTCTAGCTCCGCAATTCGACTCTCGAGCCGCGACTGATTGAGCTTGCACTCATGATACGCAGCATTTTCACGCAGGTCACCGTGCGATTTGGCTTCGCGAATGGCATCCGCGATTCTCAAACGAGTGGGACCTTTGAGGTCTTCCAGTTCTGCTTTGAGCTTCTCGAAGCCCTCACGGGTAAGTTGATTTTCCCTGCTCATGGGACCGATATTGTAGCATCAAGTTGGATTTCTGCCATCCTGCTTTGAACTCAAATCGCATTCGGACGAGGTTAATCCCAATTTAGGGCTCAAATCGGCTGTTTTGGCGGTTGAATGTGACAGATTTTGAATTCCAGCGTCAGTGTCGTGATTGTCAGCTTCAACACTCGTGAGAAGCTGAAGAAGTGCCTCCAGTGCATCGAACCAGTGCACGAGACGATTGTCGTCGATAATGCTTCGATCGACGGATCTGCTGAGATGGTCCGTCGGGAGTTTCCGCAGGTCAAACTTGTCGTGAACAGCACGAACTGCGGATTTGGCCCGGCCAATAACCAAGGTTGCCGGCATGCAACCGGTGACAAGGTGCTGTTTCTCAACAGTGACGCTTACGCCGATCCAGGTGCGATCAGTCTTCTCGCCGAAGCGTTTGACGACGCTAGCATTGTCGCTGCTGGCGGCATGCTTCTCAACCCTGATCGCTCACTGCAGCAAAGTACCGCGAATGAACTGACCTTGTGGGCAGTCTTGTGTGAGCAGACATATCTGGAAAAGATCTTCCCTCGCTCAAGCGTATTTAGCCCCTATTGGACAACCATTCAGTTAGCCGCCAAGGACTCAGTCTCTCGGACTCCCCAGGTCATGGGGGCGTGCCTCATGGTGCGGGCAATTGCGGGACGCCCCGTTGAGGAATTTGACGAGCGATATTTCTTGTACTGTGAAGACACCGACTTGTGCAAGCGCCTCGCCCAACATGGCCCCATCATTTATGTACCGGACGCAAAGTTTGTCCATGACCTCGGCTCAAGCAGCGCCAAAGATCCTGCCGTGGGAATTATTCGATACAACCGCGGCAAAGAGTTGTACTTTCGAATCCACCACGGCGCGTTGGCATCGTCGTTGTGCCTCATCCTGGACCGGCTCGGAGCGTTGCTACGACTCTTTGCCTGGATGGCAAAGTTTGTGCTGAGTGGATTTCGCAGCCAAAGATCAAGAACTCAAGTTTCGGCGTTTTGGCGAGTCTTACGCGGTTAGATCGGGGTATCCGTTTCCATCGGAGTGGACTCGTACTGTGGGATGACTTCGTCGGGTGTTCCAATCATCTTCACGTACCCCTTGTGCAGCCATACACAACGGTCAGCAATTCTCCGCACGGCGTGAGTGTTGTGTGAAACCAAAAGGATCGTGCCGCCATTTTCGCGGAACTCATTGATCTTTGCGTGGCACTTCTTTTCGAACTCAAAATCACCGACCGAAAGCACTTCGTCCACAAGCAGGATGTCGGCGTCGACATGCACAGCAATCGAGAATCCGAGACGAGCAATCATTCCACTTGAGAACGTTCGGGTAGGGGCGTAAACGTGCTCACCCAACTCAGAGAAGGCGATAATCTTCTCCAGACGTTCCTTAACTTGCTCTCGTGTCAAGCCAAGAATGATGGCGTTGAAGTAGATGTTCTCAACACCCGTTAAGTCATCGTGAAATCCCGCGCCGAGCTCAAGCAAAGGGGCAATGCGACCGTTTACCTCTATCGAGCCAGAAGTCATCTTGTATACACGCGCCAGCAGGGCCAGTAGGGTGCTCTTTCCTGCTCCGTTACGCCCAACCACGGCGACGCACTCGCCCTTGTTCACCTCGAAGGAAATGCCCTTTAGTACGTCCAGGTGCCTCCGTGCGCGGCGCTTCCACCAGACAAGCACTGTCTTGAGCGAATTCGCACCCGACGTGCTCAGCACGAATTCTTTCTTCAGGTCCTTGATGACAATCGAAGGCTGCTGGCTCATGGTCGCTCCACAAATCTCCACTTCAATTTATTGAACGTCGAGTAACCGTGTACAAGGACGACAACCGAGAAAACGGAGGCGATAAGCAGATATGACCAGTTGAACGGGGTGGGATCCATAGACTTTCCGTCAACAATGATTCTTGCCGGCGCAATGAGAAGCTTTCGATACGCATTGCAGAGCGCAAAGATCGGATTGAGGTTCATTGCGTTATACAGGAGGCCGTGCCAAGCAACGTTGAGGTGGGAGTACGCCACATCCTCCTCGAAGTAAATGATTGGGCACATGAAGAACATGAGATACATCACGACCATCACGATGTACTTCACGTCCTCGTAAAACGTGTTCAGGGCGCTGATGTAGAAGCTCAAGCCGAGCGACAGCATTAAGTTGATCAGTAATAAAAGCGGCAGGAATAGGGTTGTCGCTTGAAACGGCCACTCTCGTGGTGCGGACGCTGATCCCGGATGAATGATAAAGACGAGCAGCAAATACACAAAGAACATGGCGAACGCCATGAGCAGATGTATGAAGTTGCTGATGACCGATGCCATCGGGAGAATTTCCCGCGGGAGATACACCTTCTTCAGCAAAGGAAGCGCAGCAAGGATGGACTGCGAGGAATCCATCAGGCACATCTGAAAGAAGGTGAACGGCAAATAGGCGGCCAGGATGTATGCCGATGCGCTCGGAGTGTCCTTATGGAGGAAATTCACGAACATGAAGGTCATCACCATGACGGTGATGAGGGGATTCAACATGGACCACAAGAAACCTAATACGGAGTTCTTATAACGGATCCGTAGTTCGCGCTGAACCATTGTGAGCAGCAACTCGCGGAACTTCCATAGCTCCTTGAGCTCGCTCAGCATTTGAGGATTCTACCTTCGCACCTTTCCACGTCGCCGCGGCTATCACATGTACCCATACCGTTAAATCCGTTCGAGGCGGAACGATGCTGCCAATTCCCGTCGCAAACATCTCCGCCGGAAGCTTCGCATAGCGTGAGCCACCGACATGCATTCCTGCTAAAGCAACCATTACGAGCGGGTCTGAGTTCCTACCACCGAAAACCATTGTGTACGTGAGGCCTCGTTTCATCGAATTGGCGAGCTCTTTTTTGCCTGGATCGGTCACTCGGTAGTGGATCGTAACCCGATCTCCTTGCTCAACCAACTTGCCCTCGCCGACCCGAATGTCAACAATGACTGGCTTCACTTGCAGAGCAGCGACATGATTTCGACGCCACTTGCCCGCTTGAGTGGTCAGAAGCATTGCGAACAAAGAAATCAGAGCCATGGCGGGTGTATGGTTACAGACGATGAAGCACGTCGAAGTGATGTTAGTCGGCAGCGCAAATATGGATCTTGTTGTTCGTGCAACCCGGTTCCCTCTACCTGGTGAAACGCTTCAAGGTTCCGGATTTCAGAGATTCCCCGGAGGAAAAGGCGCCAACCAGGCAACCGCTGCTGGCAAACTCGGTGCAAATGTCGGCATTCTTACCAAACTTGGAGCGGATCCGTTTGGCGACGAACTTGTTGCTTCTCTATCTTCCGCAGGGGTTCTGACCGATTGGGTCCTCAGGGATCCCGCAGTCTCCACCGGGGTTGCCCTCATCACTGTCGATGATGCTGGCCAAAACACGATTGTTGTCTCACCGGGAACCAACGCGCTACTCGTCCCATCTGAAGTCGAGACCGCCTTTCGTGAACTTTCGGCCAAAGTAGTTTTAGCCCAGCTTGAGATTCCACTTGAAACGGTTATTGCCGCGTCGAAGTTGGGCTCAGATGCCATTTTCATCCTCAACCCCGCTCCAGCTCGTCACCTGCCAGACGACCTCTTGGCCACGGTGGACTATTTGACTCCGAATGAGACGGAAGCGGAAGAACTGACGGCAATCCTGCCAAGTGATGATGCATCGTGCCTGGCTTGCGCCCGAATCCTCTTCGACAAAGGCGTAAAGAACGTTCTATTCACCCTCGGTGCCCGAGGGAGTTTCTTGGCGACAACGAAATACGGTCGGCACTTCCCTACCATCCCCGTAAAGCCCATCGACACAACCGGAGCCGGCGACGCTTTTAACGGCGCCTTCGCTCATTTCCTCGCCAGCGGCGAAGATATCGAACGGGCCATCCACCTCGCGAATATCACCGGAGCACTTTCCACAACACGAGCCGGAGCCCAAGCCTCCATGCCGAGTCTGATAGAGGTAATGGCAGTCGCTGATTGATCGACAGCGAGTGATTTTGCCGTAAAATCAGACGTTAGACAATTGAGTGATGACCCCATAGTGGACCATGCTGTCGACAGCGGCTTTCTACTCCCTGAGTCCATGACTCTTTTGGTAATCCAGAATGCGGATGACGTTTTGTCGCTCAACCTCAGACAAGCGCCCATGAACTGCAACTTGATCAGTTGAGTCTCCGTGGTACCAAGGTTGAGACATGAAATGACTCCTCAAAGAAGGCTTTTGGAATATGAGGCCATGGCGCGCATAGATCTCGTTTCGCATTAGGCTCAGATCCAAGGCGGTTTTCCCCACTAGATCAGAATCTTGCACAAGCTTATCTACAGCTATCGATGGCGTCAGGACTGGCAGGGCGCCTGTTGGGGCCTGAACAGGAACTGGCTGGGGCATCCCATAGTTCGCTGGACCACCAAACTTAGCAACTTTTTCGGAAAACGTTTGGAGGCTCGACAAGTTTTGAGGCCGGAGGGACTTGTTAAGGTTTACAGCTTCTTCTTCAGTAGTAATCGCTTCACTTCGCCTTTGCTGCCGATTGTAAACCGTTGCAAGCGTATCTAGGTAGTCGGGCCTTGTCTGATCAGTTACCGCTAATACCTTGAGAGACTGCTCTGATAACTGCCTTGCAATTTCCAAGTCTTCCGCCTTGGCCCCTGAGGCACCATCCGCAATGGCCCAAGCCATGCTATTCAGTATCGTGGGTGAATCCGAGTAATAGGATTTCCCGCACTCACCAGCAATCCGGATCGCCTCCGAATCTCCTGCTCTCAATGCAGTTTGAAGCCCGTTGAGATCAGTCCACTTATCAACCAGAGGTTTTGCGGTCCAGGAACCAAAGATCGCCTGATACTGAGGATTCATGAAACTGTGCTGGTCGCGAAGTGCTCTAATCCACTCCACACTTGCGTCCTCCATGTTTACTTGTTGAGTTGTAAACTTGGTGACCGACCTTCCTTTTACTGGATCGAAACTGTCAACCCGTGTACAAAATGGCTGACCAACGCATTCCGCAATGCACGTTGAACCATTTTTCGCATGAAACTTAACCAAGAAGTGAGCGCCAACCGAGTTGCCAGTTGCCGCCTGGGTGGATTGTGCAAATGGGTTCAAAAATACAAAGTAGTCGACTCCAGCAGTAGGATTTTCCTTACCTGTCAATTTAGCCACAGTCGCAAAAGCATACGTTGGAGTTGAGTCGCCCGCATTTGATCCACATTCGATGCGGGAGATCGTGCCATCCTGCTCAATGTCAGCCGTCACGGTGTAGCCACTCTCCTGCCACCGATGGTTTTTTGAAACGTCTGCGATCGCTCCAGGATATGTCCATCTGTCTGTATTATCGGACGTCTTGGAAGTCGCTGGGATCACCTCACTCTGCGCGAGGTTGTGCGATTTGTAAAAGGCATTGAGTTCTTTGTGGAAATTGGCCTTATCCGAACCTATTAACGATACGGCTTTCACAAAATCTGTATCGCTTTTAGCTGCGATGAGCGCCTTAGCCGCATCGGCTTCATCAGCCCGCTTCCTGGAAACGGAGTAAGTGCACCAACTCGTTACGAGAAACAATGAGAGTGCTACTGCCCCACCTAACACTCTTGTATTCACAATTGGAATATTGACGCGATCTGGAAGCCGAGTATAAATTCCGGACACCTCTCCAAGTGAAATCCAAAGGTAGGTCATCCCCAGCGCACCAAGAATGGATCCAAGCTCGTTTACAACAATAATTTCCGCAGATTGCCCAGCCAAGCTTCGGGCAAGGATAAGCTCCCACACCAATACGCTCACACCATAGGCAGGCAGGAAATCCCTTACCTGATTCACATCTTCTCTGCCTTCCTTCCGAAATATGTGCATTAACCCAATTGATATAATGAGTCCAACTAACGAAGCCAAGAATGAGTAGCTGTTAAAGATGGTGTGCAGCGTCGCCCATTGGAACTTAGAGCCGATAAACTGGAGTCCGAAACCGCTGACGAAGACTACGCCTAACACTCGAGTCGAATACAAAACAGTAAGGCTCTTGTGAGTGCGAAACGAACTGTGACGATAGCGTTCGTACTCGGGTAACCGAAGTATCCCAACGGTAGCAATGGAAGCCATTGCAGAAACCAAAAAGCCTGGGACGTCTGACCAAGTGGAGGTGCCTTGGGTTGGGCCAAGCCAAGCACACCAAAGACTCCACGCTGCAGCACATATTCCCACAGCTAAGTAGTCCACCCGACGATCATCATATCGAATGGCGTCGGAATTTGATTGCACAAGGATGCAGTTATTAACTGCCAACCGAATCATGGTGGCGGCGGCAATGACTCCAAATATGCAGCCCATCAAGATGCCGATCTTTTCCAGGCCGCCAGTTCGATGTGTGGCGGCCAGGAACAGGGCTGAAACAACTGACAACCCAAAAAGCATCCATGGCCATGGGACTTTTGCTAATTGCTGCAACTGTTGCGTACCGGTTGAATCACCGGTCGAAGGCAGAGAATTCGATTCTTGCTTTTCGCCGCTAGTAGGAATTCCCGGACGAATCCGGAGCGCAGAGAAACAGTCAATGACACACCACACACATCCTACGACGAACAGGAAAAAGCCCGATCCAAGTAAAGATGTAGGCTGAGGCCCCATCGACCCTATCGGAATCGAAGCGAGATATAAATAGGATCCTATGCCAGAGATTGCCCCTAGCAATCCACCGATACACTTGAACAGCGCGCCGCCAGGCGACATGGCAAGCAAGGCAAGCACTGTCGCGGCGAGTGGAACAAGCACAGCCAAGACGCCTGGGTACGCTTGGAGTGCTTGTAGCGTTGGTCCTGGATTTCCCAACATGAATGAAATTAGGTCCCAGTAACTCCCTGCTAACCTCCCACTCTGGCCGAAAAAGGGGAGCGAATAAGCGAGCCACGGCAAAAACCATGAACCAAGCATCATGGCTGCCGGGAATAATTTGCGATAGGGTAGACCGGGATTAACTGAAGTTTCCATAACGCCATCTAGGAGAGGGTACGTGACCAGTTCTGTCGGAACTGCAAGTTCTTAATGGGCCACATCAAGGTCAAATACCCAGAGTCGTCAGTTTATGCTTAGAGTAGATCCTCGTCAATAACCCGAATTGGTTATTGAAGCGTGACCCGAAGTGGCCAGGTATAATTACCATAATCAGGTAGCAGCATAGGCCCAAATAAATCCTAAGTGTCACCAAAGGCAGCGATTCACTAATTTAGTCCATTGCGAACGAGATTTTCTGAAATATCCAACTTTCACTTCGGCAATATCATGGTAGCCTTGTAATCGTCATGAAGAGAATTGCTGCTGCACTTTTTGCGATATCTATTGCGTCTACGATCAACGCGCAGACGACCTTCATCCGCCAGATGGCCAAGGATCCTTCGAGTTTATATGTCGTTGTGAGCGGGCCAGAAACAAAACGACTCGGGGACCTACTTCTTCAGCAGGTTCAAGATCACAAAGACTGGACAGAGTCAAAGAAAAAGAAATTATCGGTTTTGACACTAGACCAAGCCACTGAACTGCTAAAGGCCCAACCAAAACTCAGGAAGGAAACATTCATCGTGCTCCTAACTCGAGAAGAAAAGCCTGCGCTGTCAGATGAGTTGGCACTGGCACTTCGCGTAGATGCCTCAGATCTCACCAGCACTGTCAGCAGAATTCACGCGCAGGTAGTAAGGCCGGTGAAACAAGGGCTTTCGTTCAGTATCGTAGCGATCGCGCCTGACAAAGAACGCGAAGCCCGATTGATTACAGAACTGCTTAAGTATGGGGAAAGAAAGGCAGACCTCCTTTCGCTGGATAAGCAATATAAAACGAACAAGGTGGCAATTCACCTGTCAGACGGATTCAAACATGGAAATTGGGGAACGATTGCAGGGGCATGGAATGCAATCTCGACTTCCGCATTAGGCGACAACCCACCCGAACAAGATTCAAATCCAGAAACCAACTTGGCCTACCTAATCGATCGCTCTGCCCCCCCAAGCGGTTTACCCGAATCAATCAGTGAACTTGCCAAATCATTAGGGGGCGAAGATAACCTTGTTGTCGCGGTTCAGAAAACCCTACCAGATAACAGGAAAGTAGTTGTCCTATCTGCTCCGAACGCGACACTCCTCTCTAGGCTCTGCGTTCGATTCCCCGATGCTGAAAGGATTCCGACAGTTGGCTACAAAGAAAAGGTAGTCGATCTTCGAAAGGTCGGACGATCGACACTGGTAGTTCAGAGAAATAGTTTGCCGAAGGAGATAGCTGATGTCATACGAGGTGAAGTCGCCTCGGACATGAGAAGCAAAAAGATCGACGTTGCTGAGTCAATTCCGGGTGGATCGGGCCTTACCCGAGAAGTCGGTGAAGATCAACTAGCTGGGTCCACGGAGGCAGTACGCGCACTACATGACAGGGCGGGATTACGGTATGTCTGGTGCTTGAGTCTCCTAGATACCCACGGCGGTACCGCTTACCGAGGTGAACAGCGTCGTGTATCTGACGTTCCAAGCGAATGGCAAGGGGGCCCAAGACCTGATGTTCCAGATAGACGGCGCGGGGATACAGACGCTCAACGCGCGGAGCAAGTCCGGCAATGGCGTGAAGATTGCGCCAAATGGGATGCTGATCATGATGAATGGCAAAATCGAGTCGCAGTGCGGTTCGAACAGCAAATCCAGAGTACAACCACAGCTTCGGTTCGAATTAGCCTAAAGCTCTTTGACCTACAGGATGACTTGGGAAAAGTCGTGTGGGAGAAAGAGCTTGTAGGTACCAAATCGGAAACTCGGGAATTCAAAACCGAAACCGTTGTTGTCCATGGCGCACAGAACCAACCAAGTGAACTGCGAGTCCCCGAATCAACGAATGAATGTCCCGATTCGTTCTACTCAGAAGCTGGAAGGGATGGAGCAGCCAATGCGTTGAGCCAACTTCTTCAGGAGGCATGGCTCGATGGTAATCCATACGGGCAGCTACCTCCCAAGGAGGAGGTGCCCCCTACGCAAAATGCAAACGTAACTGTCCCTGCAATGACCGTAACATCCGTCAGTGCGATTCAGGCGGAAATCAGTATCGGCCGAGTTGAAGGCGTCATTGTTGGGGACAAGGTGGTGATCGAGACAGACCAAGGGAATGTCAACCTGAGAGTAACCGAGGTTGGAAAGCGAAGCCTGTGTCGCCCTATCTCAGACTTGGACAAATCCCGCTTCACGCGAGTCCAGAAAGGCTCGGTTGTGCACTGGTCTCACTAAACCAGCAGTTGCCCTCTGGGCCATCAGGTACTCAGGGGGCAACTTCTGACTTAAGCTCGGCTCGGTGTTCCATTGGCTGGTGATCCCGAAGACGGAGTCACCGAGTCCGCCCAAATGACTCTCTCTCCACGAGCTACTGCTTCCAGCCATCGCCCAGTCGTTTCCGCATCAATTTTATGTGAGGCATCATGGATTAGGCGGAACTCTGACTCGGCTTTGTGTAATTGATCTGTAAAGGGCTTCTGCTGGATTGCTAGCACGAGCGCAAGGTCAATGTCCAAGGCTGGTAAATAATCGTCTTTACTCAAGCCAGGGTTGTTTGAATAAATCGCGATACCTTGATTCACTGTTACTTCGGTCTCGGCCGCCAAATTCACCGCATTCTGTTTTATTGCTGGGTCCGCTGAATGCTTCTCGATGTAGGTTCCATTATAGCTGGCGCAAAAGGCAAAAGCCTTTGATGCGGTTTGGTCGGCACTAGCTTTCAATACGGAGATCTTCTTAAGGAGTTCAGTTGCATTCGAGGCCACGGAAGTCCGGTCGGTGGCGGACTGGCGACCTCCAGGAAGTGCACCCGAATTTGCGTCTTGGCTCTCGACTGCCGGAGAATTCGGCACCGCTGATGACGGCTTCTTGCTTGCGACAAGAAACCCAACAACACCAATGACCACGAATAGCCCCGCGCCCACTCCAACAACAAGACCTGCCAGCCCTGCCGCTGGTGTCTTCGATCGCCTTCGATCTCTTCCCGCTGGAGCTTCGGCCAAGAACGTGGCCTGGACGGCCGTGTCCTTGACGACTTTCATTTCTAATCTCGCTGTAGGACAGGTGATATCGCCGGACCATCCCGAGAAGGTGAATCCTCGATTTGCTGACGCTGTAAGGACAACTTTTGCTCCTTCAACATACTCACCTGCTCCGCTAATCGAGCCCGCACCTGCCGGGTCGGCAGTCGCCATAACTCGATAAATGGGCTTAGGCAGAGCCCTGTTTGGTTCGATAGGATCTCCGACTGGTTCAAGTCCGCCAGCGACTGAGTCAAGAATTTTCGGTCCACCGTTTAAACACTGTTCCAATCCATCAAGCGCTCCCCGAGCTCTTTTGGGACGGATTTCTAGATTCAGATTCGTCATCACGCTGTACCAATTCGTTGTGAGGACTTCAGGATGAATACGACCAACCAACTTACCAAGTGCGTAGATATCGCTCTGTACAGTGAGCACGCCAGAAGAAGTGAGTTCTGGTGCCAAGTGGTCTCTGCAGATATCCCGAGCCTGATCCAGGCCCACATCAATAAGCGGTGCAAAGCCGAAATCCCGGAGTTGCAGCGAATTGTTGATCGAGACGAATGAATCTTCGGACAGATATCCGTGGCAGAAACCGTTCTTGTGCAACTCAAACAGGCTCTCGAAAACCTGTTCCCAAATTTCCAGTATTTCACCGACCGACGTCGCGGATTCGATCAAGTCTCGGAGCTTCGTCACCTCATCGAGGCGATAGCAGATCATCACCGGAATCCCCGGTTCTGAACAAACCTGCTTTGGAACGGCGAGGTGCCGTTGACTAATCGACATCAATCTCTCGACATAGTCAAGAAGCGGTTCAGCACATCTCTCAGAAAACTCCCCCTTCAGACTCCAAATGGAATACTGGATATTGCTACCGTCCACAGCGACGAGACGATCAAAGACAGCATCTCCAGATCCGACAGAAACGACTGTATACGAACGAGCAATTTGCTGGCCTATCGTGTAATTCATTATTCTTTGCTAAGCAATCTTGAAGTTGCCCACACTTCTTTGACCGTCGATGTCTACAAGCACTGAGAGAGTCTGTTGAGGGCTAACTTTCAGTGTGATCTTGACCTTGGTTTCACCTTTGGGTCGGGGTTTCAAACCGTCAACCTTAATCGTTCCCACCAATGAGTTATCTGCCACCTGCTTTGAGGAGCCTTGAAAGAGATTAATGTCTAGATTCGTAACGTTATCCGCGTCAGTTCGGAAAATCTGCATGATCTCACAAGGGGCAGGTCGATTAGCAGGCACCAAAACATGGAACTTTCCACCAGTTGTTTCGACACCAAGGGAATGGCAAGTTCTTGTAACAATTTCGACTTCCTTACCTAATACCTCTGGATCGTCGAGATATGCGGCATAAATCGCCGCCCCTTGTGCAACCGCAGTGACATCTTTAATGTCGTTATATATCTTGTCTTTGCCAATCACCCGCTCCAACATCTTGCGAATACAGGCGAGTTTGCTTGATCCTCCGACCTTAATAACCCGATCAAGCTTCTTGGGAACCTCGTGAGGCTGTATGCCCGCATCACTCCAAATATGGCTGATCATATCCTCGATACGCTTGATGTAATCGCCGAGTATCTCCTCTAAGTCGGCCTGACTAACATCAAAATCGGCCCCTTTGCCAGGAACAACGTCCGAGATAGTTACGGTGTCCGTTACCGACGTTGTCAAAGTAATCTTGGTGGAGTTAGCCCTTTCCAAAAGCTTCTGGCGCGCCATACGATAAGCCTTCGGTTCTAGTCCGTCGAGCGTACTACCACTCCTCTTGAGAAACAATTCGACAATCCGCTCATCAAAGTCCATTCCTCCCAACCGATCATCTCCACCAGTTGCGAGTACCTCAAATCGGATCTTCGTGGCAGTAAGGTGTAGCTGGAAGAGAGTCAAATCGAAGGTGCCCCCACCCAAATCAAATACAAGGATGGTCTCCGAATAATCTTGGTTGCCGTGTTTTTGGGATAGGTACCATGCGTAGCCGATGGAAGCAGCGATGGGTTCTTGCAGAATCGCCTTACAATTGATATTCGACAGCTCTGCCGCTTTGCGTGTATTTTCGCATTGGTGGACCTTGAAGTAGTACGGGACGGTTACGACACTGCTGGATACCTTAGATCCGGGAACCTTGGAGAGCGCATCGCTCTTCCACCTTTTCAGGATCTCGGAGGACACCTCTACTGGAGTCAGGGTCTTCGTTCCAAGACGAATGGGTTGCTCCCCATCATCCATCATTCGCTTGACGCCGATAACGCCGTATTCCGGATTCTTTAGGGTCTTGTTATAGGCTGTTTCACCGACCGTAAAGGCATCTTGGGGCTCCTCATAATAGACCACTGACTGGATCGCTTCCTTTCCAGTGATGTCTTCAAGGATCACAACTCCGCGCCCATCCCATTGCCCAACACTACTAAATGTGGTCCCGAGATCCATCCCGAGCACAAGGTTCTTACTGTAATCCACTAACCGTTCCCCTTAGGATTTCTCACAATCACGACTTGCGCCATCCGAATATTCCTCGTTATCTTGTCACTCACTCGCTTCTGATATCCGTTTCGTGAAACGGATAAAACGGTTTCTTCTGGCATTGATGGATGGGGCTCCGAATCGAATGGCTCTTGACACTCATAATCGATTGGAGAGCCAATGACCACTGGTATCACGTCAACCCCGACAGCAGCAATCACCGTCAGCAGGTCTAGCCTTGCTTGACCATACGCATCCCTAATCGTCTCCGCGAACGCCGCCGCATTCTTCCCATTACTAGGATCAAGGAGGGGTTGCGTGTAGGTTCGGCCATCATCAAGGCTATCAAGGATTGGTAGCAGGTGCCGCGCAATGAAATCAATGAGCTGCTTTGACACCGACCGTGCCAAGTCTCTTGGTGTGGACACACATGAATAGCGCTCGAGAGAATGCAATCGGACATGCTCTTTAATCCGATTTTGAACCTGAACGAGGGTGGCTTGTTGGATTACCATAGCTGCGAGCGATTCTTCAGAACACCCAAGAGATGGTAGTTCCCACTGTTCGGGAACCTCGACCAGAGGGATTCTGCTTTCCAAACGCTTAAGCATTTTTGATATAAGCATCAAGCTTTGATGCCGGCTCTCTATCAAAGCCCGCACTTCGCTTTCGATATCATCTGGAAGCGAAGGATGCTGATCAAGTCTTTCAGCAACCGTGACAGACACTGACCTGAGCGAATCAAAAAACTGCTCAGACTCGAGCCTCGCTTTCTCACAAGCTTCGATGCATACCTGAGCCTCCGCTCGGTCTTTAATTGATTCGAGTTCGTCCAGAGCCACTATCTCTTTGATAAACATATCGATAGCGACAGCGTCGGATTGGTTTGGCTGGACATCTTCACCTTCCTCAACAAAGTTCCGTTCTGGTCCGTTCTCAACGACAGGCTTGGGTTCTCCACCGGACTGCACGACGTCATCCGATTCACAACCTTCCTCACCTCCGGTAATCACCGACTGCTCGGGGGAAATTCCACCGCTGGCAGTTCCTGGCCCATTCGTTGTTAATTCCTGATCCTGCCGGTCTCTGATATCGCCACCAACATCGTTCACCTGAGGCTCCGGTACGGAGTGCACTTCAAATTCAATAGAGTTCTTCTCCTGTCGCGGCTGAATCTGATTGCTGTCTTGCTCTGAGATCTGATACCGCTTTTCTAGCCACGCTGCCAGCTCATTCATCTCCTTAGCTGCTGTCCCATTGCTAAGGTTTTGAATCATCTTGCGCTGGGCCGCTTCTGCGCGTGAAGTCTTCGTATTCAAGAGCCTATAGGCGTACTTTTTAGCCTGATGGTGAGCATCGGCCAAAACACGAAGAGTCGTGATCAGATGCTCAGCATCTGAAACAAGATTCAGCTCGGCTTGTGACAATTCACTTGTGCCCATTTCAACTCCTCTTGATCTCGAGCCCTTCGCTTGAAGTAGATGAAACACCTGATACCGTTAAGATGTTGTGTTGATTCAACTCGAAGGTAACTTCAATGCGTTCTGACGACGCTGGTTTCGGGGGAATGCCGCTCAAATAAAACTCACCAATGCAAACTGTTCCCTCATCCGTTGCGTAAGTCGTCGCTTCGACACCTTGATAAACTGTAATTCGAATGGACTCCTGCCCGTCTTCCTGTGTTGTGTAGGTTCGAGAAATTCTCAGTGGCTCATCGGCTGGAATCTCAGATCCCTTTTCAATGATCCAACTCACCTTGCCTCCGGCGACCTCGATACCAAGATGATGAGAGGCGATATTGTGGAGTGCAAGACCTTGACAAGTGTCTTCCGAAGCAGCCGTTTTCCATGAGCCGTAGATTGCAGCCCCGCGTGCGACAATCGTATCGACGTCAGCATCCATGAACGGCTTTTTGCCGTACATCTCCTCCAGCATTTTGCTCACGCATGGAACCTTAGTCGAGCCACCAACCATAATGATTCTGTTTACGTCCTCCAGGCTGAGTGCTGCCTCCTTGGTGGCTTGATCCACCGCGGCTCGCGATTTGAGAACGAGAGGCTCGATCGCCGCTTCAAACTCTTGACGAGTAACCTCTAGTTCGATATTGTGGACAATCCCGCTACCATCAACAATAAAATTGGAAATACTGATTTCGGTACTTGGGGATGTGGTTAAGTCGATTTTGCCTTGTTCACATGCCGCTTTTAATTTCTCTCTCGCCTCACGCATCGATTTCGGTGTCAAATCACACTCGGCAGTTTCGTCAAGGAGATCAAATCCAAGCTTGGCGTTAACATCCTTAACAACCAGCTTCATAAGGGCCATGTCAAAATCGTCTCCGCCCAGCTGCTGTATGCCTACCTTGGAAAGCACCCGCAGGTGCCCGGTCGTTCCATCATCTCTGCGCTCAGCTTCTACCCGCATGATCGTTACGTCAAAGGTCCCACCCCCCAGATCGTAAACGAGAATTGTCTGCTTGACTTCTTTGTCCACAGCGTAGGCTATGGCGGCCGCTACCGGCTCTTCGATCAGGTCAATCACTTGGAGGTTCGCCCGTTCCGCAGCCTCTCTCGTTTCCTTCTTTTGAATATCTGTGAAATTGGCAGGAATGCAGATGACAACCCTATGCGGGGTGCCTTGAATGTCAAATTCCTCTTGCGTTTGAGCTTTGGCACATATTGCACTCAGAACCTCACCCGAGATATCGACGGCTGAGAAAGAGATCTCAGGTAACGCCGAGAATTGCTTTTTCCAACCCGTTCCCAACATGCGTTTCACAGACGACACCGTGTCATCAGGGTAGGAGTAGATGCTAGACTTCGCAGCCTGTCCTACAATGATCTCTCCCCCCTCTTTGATTCGCAACACCGATGGCATCGATTTCCTACCATCAAGCGGTATCACATGACTCTTTCCCTGCGCGAATACCGCTATAGACGAATTCGTGGTCCCAAGGTCAATTCCAAATACATAAGAGCTCTTATCAATTTCAATTCCCATAGCGATTCCTTGCCATCTTAGGTCAATGGCTGTGCCTATTTTTGAGAGAGTTACGCGCGATCAAGTCGGCAAATGTGCCGCACTAACCGTGCCACACGACATAACAGTAGCGGTTCATCAGGGCGCAAACGCAAACCAAAGAAGCCCCTGTGAGCAGTTTTCTTTGTCTGGGATGGAACGAGCCAAAGCACTCTTGATGTGTTCTTCCAATTTACGTTTGGACTTCGTGTTGCCACGGCTACCCATGTCGTGGCCATCACGTGGTTCGAATTGTCACAGTCTTGGTTTTAACGATCCCGGCTCGCACGAGTGCGTCAACCTTGGAAAGATCGAGGCTCCCTGATGCATCCATGGATTCGAACAAGAGGATATTGTCTGGGTCGGGAGGAAATTCTGCGGCCGTAAAGTTCAGCAGTCCGTCGTGGTCTAGACTGAACAAACACGCGACATAAATCTCAACTGCCGCTGGTGTCGCCAGCGGCAGCGCAAGCTCACCCAGCTTTGTGTTGTTTGAAGGCTCAAGTTCCTCTCCCCGGTAAACCTCAAATGCGACAACCTCTTGATAAGGTCGACGCGTTGCTCCAAGAGCCGTGCCACGACATGGAAAGGGTGTCTGCCGTTGAATCACGGGGATACAAACCAAATCCCCAGCTGCGTTATACATGTCAACAGAAAGAGTGTGGGCTGTCACATCTTTAAATTCGATCGGGGGCAGACCCTTCTGATCCGTGTTTCCGACTGCAGGAAGGGCCGAGTTTGCCGCCACAATTGCTGCGCCGTGCGACACTGCAAGATCCACCTTATCTGCGGTGTAGGGTGGCTTGATCTCCTTCGCAACCAACTCCCTTACAGCGCGGTTCTTCGTTGAACCACCTACAAGAATCACTCGATTGATGTCCTCTGAGGTCAATCCGGCATCTTTCAGCGTCTTCCTAACACATACAACGGTGCGCTGGAGGAGAGGACCAATCAATCTGTTGTATTCGGCGAGGGTGAGCTGTTCATCTACAGTCTGTCCCATGACGTCAGTCACTAAGATTTCCGTCACTTCGGCCGTAGAGAGTTCGACCTTGGCTTTCTCACACTCCTCCTTTAGTTTCTGGAGAGCTAACCTCGCCTGTGCCGACTGATCTCGCAGAATATCTTTGCCAGACTTGGCCTTAATTTTCTCGCAAATCCAGGAAACGATCGCCAAATCAAAGTCATCTCCACCGAGATGGCTGTCTCCACCGACAGCCCGAACAGTGAAGTTATTCTGTTTTATCGATAGGATAGATACATCGAAAGTTCCGCCGCCAAGATCGTAGACCATGATGGTCTGATCACGATCTTTGTCCAATCCATAGGCAATGGCCGCCGCTGTTGGCTCAGGCAGGAGCCGCAGAACCTTCAGGCCCGCTCTTTCTCCTGCTCGTCTAGTCTGAGCCTTTTGCTCTTCATTGAAATACGCCGGAACCGTAATGACGGCTTCCTTAATGGGAACACCAGTGGTCTGACTAGCAATGTTCACTAGTCGCTCCAGGATCATGGCGGCAACGTCAGTGGGGCCTAGTTTTTTCCCACCAGCAGTGTAAGTCCGATTTGTTCCAATGTCGCGCTTCGTCGATCCTAGTGTGTTGTCTGGATCAGAAAGGAGTATCCCCTTCGCAGCTTTTCCAATGAGAACTTTGCCATCTGGCCGAAATGAAACAACCGATGGCATCGCATCGCGTCCATCAATCTCGATTGTCTCTAGCGATCCTTTTCTCCAAAGCGAAATGACTGAATTTGTTGTGCCTAAATCGATTCCAACTGCGTATGACAATAAACTCCCCCTATTCCCTAACCTATCTCAAAAATCCATCGCACCAAATTCACGAACCTAACCGCTATTTAGGGCAATTCTTCCGTCAGAAAATCTTTCGGACCCAACAAAAGCGAACACGTCTCACTCATCGGACCGAAGTTGTACATCACTGAGCTAGCCACCTCTCCGTCGAGTATTCGTCTTCTGCGGTTCTTGCCGCCGTGGAGCATCCTGCTGGCGCGTGCTTTCCTGACGTCGCTGCGGATCTTGTCGTCCTTGGCCAATTCCAGTTTGCGTATTTCCTCTGGACCTGACCGACCCGTGCACAGATGACCCGTTATCTATTGGCCTAGAAGGAACACCACTGCCACGTCCGATGAGGGTACGACCGCTTGGCCCATTAGGGTTGTAGCCGCCGAGCCCAGTGGGTTTGTGGCCGACAGGTCCGTTGGGATCGTAGCCGCGAGGCCTATTGGGGTGGTAGCCGCCGGGCCCATTGAGGTTGCGACCGTCAGGTCCACTGGGGTCGTATTCGCCGTGCCCGTTGGGATTGCGACCGCTGAGCCCATTGGGATTGTGGCCGACAGGTCCGTTGGGGTTGTGGCCAACAGGTCCGTTGGGGTTGTGGCCAACAGGTCCGTTGGGGTTGTGGCCAACAGGTCCGTTGGGGTTGTGGCCAACAGGTCCGTTGGGGTTGTGGCCAACAGGTCCGTTGGGGTGGTGGTCTCCCCTCCCCGCTCGCACGCGATCAACCCGCTCGACATACCAACGTGTAAAGACCTCATGCCTCTTGAGCTCTTCCGCTGGACGTCTCAATGGCCAAGTCAGGAAGTGGACGGTGGGTTGCACGGTTGGGACATACCCCTTGTCCCCGGACTCGTCCCATTGGTCTTCAGACAAATCAACAATTCGATAGACCGGTTTGGCAGTCGCCATTCTCGTTGAAGGGTCAAGAACTTGCTCCAGCTGACGCAGAATAACGCCTCTCCGTGCTGTAGTTGGGATTGGCAGCTCTTCAACATTAACCTTTCCGTCTTTACCAACTGAGCTAACAATTACATAGGCCTGGCACTTTGCAGTGTTCTCAGTAAGCTCCGTCACCCTAGCTAAGGTGACGCTTTGAGAGTAGGTTCCAACTTGGTTTTTGAACGCTGGAACGCCAGAGTTGTAAATCTCCAGTTCAGACCCGATGATAAGTCCCTGGTTTTTGCCCGCGTTAATCTCAAGACTTCCACCTTCCTCTTCTATGGAAGTTAGTCGAGCCGTAAATGTCGCACGGCGAGTCAGTTCTTCAACGATCTGGGAAGCTATTTGCCGCATCGCGATCCGCTTCGCGCGCTCCGCCCCGCGTCGCATCAGCAATCCTGTTGAGCGGGAAAAATCTGAACGGCTAACGAGATATCTCGACTGATCAACTTCTCGTTCAAAGTCCGCGATACCGTTTCCAACGTACGTTCTACTGAACGGAGAACCGCTCGCCTCTCCAACCTCCGTTATCTGGCAGTTCAGGCTTTCTGTGATTTGATATTTGGAGTAGAACCCTGCAAATGATCGGTCCTTCTTTGCGTTGAAATCCTGAAGGCTCAGCTGAATCACAGTGTCGGCCTGAGCCTGATCTTGCACAAACGTCATTCCAGGACAGGATTCCAGGAACCCAATCAAGTCTGTCGATGCACTCTTATAATCCTCCCAGTCACCATCGACAGGCTCGATAAACACCTTGGCGCGCACATTCGGGATGCCAAGGTCTGCGCCTTCCGAAAGGTGTGGGAGTGGTCTATTCAGATCGATCCAATCAATTTGCTGATTCCGATTCTCATGAATAATAACTCCTTCGTCGAGGAACGAATGCGCCTTTCCGCCATTTGAGTCCGGAAGAGTCGCGCCCTCATCACCGAATAGAGACGACAACTTATCGACACCATCAGAAACTTGGAGAGCGCCAATACCTCCACCAGCGGAAGAAGTAATCCGGATACGCTCAACAACACTGATCGGCCTGTCACTGGGGCCATTAATGGACCGCACTTTGAAAGCAAGTCCTTGGTCGGGATATTCGAGCCACTTTGAATTTCGCGAGGTGGTACTCAACCTTTTTCGGCGAAAATCCGATGGCTTACCAAGCTTTTCGAGAACGAGCTTTTCCGTAGGAAAACCGTACGTTGTCAACTCATCTGGACCAAAACAGCTCACACGAACGTTTGTCAGGGCAACCAACGGTAAGTTCCTGCAATCCACCTTGGTCTCGCCGTTGCTGTCAGGTTTGCCGACGTTGAAGCTACCGAGGAACGTCCCCCCCTCTGTGGTCCTTCTAACGTTAATGGATACTTGCTCTTCAAATGCATCCATCGGCACCTCAATTGCTGCTCTGCCTCCATCGTCACAACGCACTTCTTTGTCGTTACCGAGGTGAACTTCTGCGTGAGGTGGACCATCAATGTTGACCGTCGCTATTTGAAGTGCCAACGATATCGGATTTGGACGAAGCTCACGTGTGGTCTTCGAAGTCTTTGAGCCTTCAGCCCCAGTTATCGTAAATATCCCTTTGCTCTGATCCGTGACCTCCCATCGGTCACCCTCGGGCACCGTTAAAGTAACGACAGATGGAAACTTGCTGACCTGAACACTTACGGTACCAACGCCTGAGCTACCCGTGACTCTATCTACCTGCTGATATTTCAAGCCTTTGGCATCCATCAATTCGATGTGAACATGAACGCCATTAATGGCCTTACCAGAGTAATCGACAAACTTCGGGAAAACTTTTTCGGTAATTTTCAGTCGCTTTCCCGGCGACTTACCACCAGGACCCGGCTTGTGCCCTCTGGTGGACACATCGGTATTGCCTTGATGGTGCGCATGCCTCTTCTTCTTTGCCCGTTCAATGACCTTGTTTGTGTAAGACGCATTGATGAATCCGGGAGTTGGAGCGCTCGTAGGGAACCAATTCGCAGGAGCCTGGTTCCGCCAAGTCGAAGTAGCGGAGATACTCGGCTCAGCCAAGTAAAAAGCAACACCAGCTAGGGAAAGGCTAAAAACTATTGAAGAGAAAATACGCATGTCTGATCAATTCAGTCCTCTCAACATCATCACGCTATTAGAGAGGGACAGGGAGATTTCGGACGAGATTCAAATCGGTATGCCAATAAAAACCAAACCG
Source organism: uncultured Armatimonadota bacterium (assembly GCA_903833215.1). Classification (GTDB taxonomy): domain Bacteria; phylum Armatimonadota; class Fimbriimonadia; order Fimbriimonadales; family Fimbriimonadaceae; genus Fimbriimonas. Next base: position 33,839 of record CAILEM010000106.1, on the reverse strand, counting down.
TCAACGGGTCAAGGTCTAGGTAGGTATCACAAACGACTACATGGACATCGCTGCCGGAGTGCCGAGTTGGAATCTCAACTAGACCGCGGAGAACGCACTTCTTCATTGGCCTAAATAACGTTTTGGTCAACTTCCACAGAAACAACGTCGTCTCGGAAGGCCATAGAGATACTATATTTCATCTCCTCGCAGTTCACAATAACCGGGCCAGGTGAATCTCAATGACCCGATCGGGTGAGTCGCGCCATTCGGATCATTTGAGAGGCCTTTGCGATATCAGATCGGCTCTTGATTGACGTTTGGTGGTAGATATTGTCCAGATGCCTTTTGACTGTATGTTCAGACAGACCGAGTACTTTACCGACCTCTTTATTGCTTAAGCCGAGGACAACTGAACCAATGACCTCAAGTTCACGGTCGCTTAGTTCTGAAAGCTCCTTGAGTAACGGGTCTGTCTCTTTATCAGCGTTTGGTGCCCACCTCGTCAATTCGACTTGGAAATTCTGAATTTGATGCAACAGGTCTCTTGGCGAACTTGCGTAGACGCTAAGTTCGTCCAGAATCGATACGAACTTCTTCACGTCAGCAATCGCACGGTTTTGCACGACGGAACGTTCTATCACCTGGGCCTTACTATTCTGTAGAGTTACGTCGGCTCTTCGGGCCATCAAATCTGATGTCCTCAAGGCGAGCCATTCAATCGCAGCAATCTCGTCTTCCTTGTAAGCACCAAAGGTGTATGCTTGGAAGGAGATCACCCCATCGGGTAGCCGTGACTTGGACACGTGAATCCACATCGGCCAGTGCACAGCCGAGCCTGTTACGGTCTCAGCGTCAGCGAACTGGACGAATTCAAGACCTTTAGCGTGATCCGGTTGCGTAATGACGTACGGCTCTCCATTCCTCGCGACCCAACTTGTGGGTCCCTTACCAAATGGAAATGGCTCCGGTTTAGCAAACACCTTGCCCTCACAGTTATAAACAAAATGAAGCCAATCGGGTTCTCGTTGAACAAGACAGATATAAAACGCATCGACGGGGAATAGCATCGAAGCCGCGTCATGAACAGAGCGATAGAAGTCGAGATCCGAGCGACCAGGTGTCTGAAGGAGGCGCTCGGCGGCTAGAAAACTGGATGACAACAAACTCATTTGGAGTGTCTCACGGGGTCCAAGCGACAATTTCAGTTGTCGCGAACACAATTGTTACCGCAGGCTTCCTCCCGCCAACCTGAGGTTTGCAGATGTCTATCTTGCCGATCAATTCACATATCTCACGATGCCCAAACATGGGCAAACAGAAGTATCCCCTTGTCCACAAAGAAGTTTGCAGTACAAGTGTTGATCACTAAAGCAGTATTTCTACAACAAACCGCGGGATTTGAAGCCAAATTTATATCGACGAACCCTCAACGCAGGACGACACGGATATAAGCAGATGGATAGTCCCAGTCAGTTTCCCCACGCCTACCATCGTTGTAGGCGACGAGGGAGATCTTGTCATGATCTCCCAGATCTAGTTCAAAATCGCACTTGCCATCGCGATCAGTGCGCTTTGAGGGGAAAGATCCACCTGCAAAACCTTTGAGGTATACCTTGACCTCAGCGTAATACTCAGGAGCACCAGATCCGTTAGTTGCAATAACAGTGATATACTTAGTAGCCATCGGAAAAACTCCAAACTCCTTACCACTACAGTGGCAATATCGTATTTTGTCAGATGCTACCCCATCACCTACGCACACGCCTAGCCATATTGTATTTAATGTGCTTTCCCGTTAACGAATTTCCCTAGCCTTAATAAATGAGGCTTATGTACGAAGACTACCAACCGTGATTTGTACAATGCACTCTCTTTTATCGATATTGGTTCGGCTCTTGAGTGGATTCAACTGCCAGCCTTTTCAGTCCCTTTGCCGTAATGCACAACGAGTTCTTGCAGTGGAAGCACAAGTCGACTTCCGAATCAATTAGCCGAGCTTCTAGTCTCTGCCCTTAGCTCAGGTGTGATGTCCGCTTCAATGTCAAGCGGCTAGTTCCCCTTTAGTGGGCGGGGGCATGCCTGAGGGCATCAAATCCAGATCCCACCTCGAGAACGCAGCGTACTGGCGGTAAGAACTGTTCAGAAGGTGCAACCAGGTCCCATGATCACTTTGGATTCACCCTCCCTCCAGCCGGTGGACGAGCCCTTACCGATTCAAATCCAACTTCGGCTGAGCTTCAAGAAGCTTCTTGAGGTCTGACTGCGGCACGTTGAGCTTTTCGAGGTCAGCGGCACTCCAGAAGTACTTCTTCAGATAACCCATCGGAAGGAGAAGGGAAAACGTACGCTTGATCGCCCGCTTCTTGTTGGCCATGAAACGAATCGCGGTGAACCCGGCGAACATCGCCGCTGCACGATCGCCGAAGAAGACAGCAAGAACGGACAGGTTCAGGGAGTTCTTCCCCAAACCTTCCAAGACGCCTGGAAGGCGTTTGGGGTCGTACGTCCAACCTGCTCCCAACTCAGCAATCGCACGACGCACTCGCACTTCTTCCGCAAGTTGCTTCGGCGACAGCACGAAAGTGTTGTTGTTGTGCATCCGCCAGTAGGTCAAGCGATCACTCAAGCATGCGACCGGCCCTTGCTTCGCTTGTTCAAGCAACGCGACCCAGTCGCCTGAATAACGACAAGTCGTCTCAAATTTCAGGTTTCCACGACGAAAAAGAACGCCAGATGCCAAGATTCTGTTCTCGTACATCAAGTACGGCAAAACGTCTTGCAACTCATCTGTGGGCCAATCCAAGTGGACATCTTCCGAAGTATCGATGTTGCCTTCGTCGTCAATCTTCCAACCCAACGTGTAACAGAGCATCGCCTTCGGATAACGCTCAAGCAAATGCACCTGGCGTTCAAGCTTTTGAACTTCCCAGAGATCGTCTGAATTCAAAACAGCGACAAATTCGCCCTTAGACAGCGACAGAGCCTTCTGCTCGGTTCCGTAGGTGCCTAGGTTGACTTCGTTCTGATGAACCTGGATTCGCGGGTCGTCGAATGCCCTGGCCAGGGCCACGCTATCATCCTTGCTCCCATCATCGACAATGATGAGCTCCCAGTCGGTAAATGTCTGGTCGACAACTCGCTGCAGACACTGCCGGATAAAGCGACCGTGGTTATAGCTCGGGATGATGATAGAAACTCTTGGACTCATAAATGGGTTGGCTGCTGGTTACTTTTCGATAAATACGTAATTGAACCTGCCATTGGGAGCAGCATCCCCGTGAAGTCCAAAATCAGTGATATCCCCTTCGTGCTGCATGTTATCCACCCACTTGAACTCCAGATGCAAGGGTTTCGACAAATCCTGTAGACCAAGTGCAGATCTCGGAATCGTTATTTGCATTTCATTGCCTTGAACTCGGTAGCGCACACGAGCCTTTTCCCGCCAATTCCAGCCACCGGTACTCTGTTCCAGCACCCCGTACTGAGCATCGGCCTGTTTTCGATTCAGCACGAATTGATATCCATTCCAGTTCCCCCCACGCTGCTCGCCCACGTTGATGAACAACATCATCCAGTGAGGATCGGTAATGGGTGTGATAGGGTCCTTTGTCTGAACATAGAACATGATCGAGTCCTCGTCACGAGAAACCTTCATCGAAACGAAGTCATTTCTTCCGGTGTTATCGGTATAGCGTGCGGAAGGATTCCAACCTGGATGGTCCCTGTGTGCAGAATCCCCGATGTCATCTCGGTAGGTGGGTTCAACTCCGCGCCATTGCCTGAAGTCTCCTTCCACATCAATCGACTTCATCTGTCCAGCCGACGAGATTGATCGGGCACCCTTGTATCTGCGGATGAACGAGACCATCTGATAGTAATAATTGTCGCCGTGTCCCCCCATCATCGGCTCGATGTCACGACTACGTTCCTGCGTGAATTCATCGACGAACATAACCGGCTCTTTGACACCCGCAAACTCGGAAAATCGGCCCGCAATCCATTCATTCCAGCCGGTAATGAAGATAAATTCGGGATCTTCTTTGAGCGCTCGTTCAGCCTGCTCCTGAAAATTCAATCCCCAATCCACTGCGTCTTTGCGTTCGTCGTTTTTTCCGTCGTGCCAGTTCCGTCCGCGGGCATCATGCTCGCTCATAGACCCTAACCTCGATCCCACTGCGTTTTGGGCAACTCCAACCGACATCTGCTCTTTGGCACGAGTTGAGCTTGGAAACACATGCTGGGGATAGACTTCGAGCCAACTCCACATATCTTTCTTGGTCGGACCGTCAAAGTAACTCGGCTGAGGAGCCCGAAATGTAAAGAGATCAGTGATGGGCTTTCCAGATTCGGTTGTCGCTTCAATCGTGAGGGAAAGTGCACCTACTTGAGGCTCTCGATTTACCGTCATGCTCCCGCCGAATAATGGTTTGCCGTTGTCGGTCCACCATCCGAGATGCCCCTTGGGCTCGGACATTTGCAGGACGTAGTCACCCGGCGGCAGTGGCCTGGAAAATTCTAGATTGACCCATTTATTGTCAGGGACATTCGTAAATTTCTTCGAGGCGATGGGGGTTTCCGTTTGAGTGCCGCGATAGAGGCTCAACGTCATTCCTGTGCCAGCTGTCCCATAGGTGAGAGTTCTAGCCCCCACCGTTCGAAACGGCTTCGTGGAGGTAAATTTCTGAGCCAGAGGCTTCCCCACTTCTAGGTCCTTGGGTTGCCCCAAGGTTGTGAGCGGGTTGTGATCGCCAACTTCGTTCGGCTCAGCAAGAATAAGGGGTTTTCCGCGCCACTTGAACCACAGGTCTCTATAGAGCCCAGTGCCATAGAGGTCGGTGACAAGCTCTCGCACAACTCTCCCAGGGTCCCAGAAGGGGCACAGGAACGCGATTTGCGGTGTCTTCCCCCCTTCCGCCCGCACTGCTGAGAACACCTGCAATAACTTCATGTATTGAGACTTGTAGGTGACGTCATTGCTTGTATCAAAAATGATGACGTCGACACCTGCGTCCGACAACATCTGGGCGTGACGGCGCAGTACGTACTCGTCATCGTTCAAGTAATAACCGAACAGTGATTGTCCCCAGTGATGTGGTGCCGCGGGTGCTCCCCAAAGCGGGCTGGCGGGATTAAGCATCGTCGTCGGATCTTGCTTGAGTATCTGAGTCACATCGTAGGGACCGACTCGCGGAAAACTTCCCAACCATAGGAAATAGAACACCCCTATAAAGCGGTCTTTTCGAGGGGGACCAACCAAATCAAACCCAGGAACCTGTCGACCCAAAGCATCTGTCGCAGCCCAGGTGTCACTTTGCGTGTCCCAATTCCGGACTGACCGATGGTTCGTAAGCCTCTGTGGAACGGCTGGCTGGGATAGTGCAACCCCACACAAGACAAACAAGCAAAGGGTAATCAGCGCTGATCGGATCCGTAACACGGCTACGAGTATAGGCAGAATCGTGCGTGCATCTCGCCTTGAACTCTTAGGAAGCGTTCAATTGGGGAGAAAGCTGTTTGAATTCACCCGTCACCATGAAGTTGACTCGCTCAGCAATGTTCACGGCATGATCGGCAATACGTTCGACGTGATGGATGGCGAGCAGCAACCAAGCATCCGCCACGACGGTGTCCGGGTTATCCTGCATGTTCTGGAAGATTTGGGTACGCAGTTCTCGGTACAGGGCATCTACTTCCTCGTCGCGATTGACCACTTCCTGAACCCGATCAAGATCTCGATGCACGTAAGCCTCAAGCGCCTCGTGGAACATCGTACGGGCCACTTTCGCCATTTTTGGAACGTCGATGAAGCTGGTTTGGCCAAATTCCTTCTCAATCTTGAGCGTGATCTTTGCGATATCGACGGCAAGGTCACCCACCCGCTCAATATCCGTAATCATTTTCATTGCGGTTCCGACAACCCTCAAGTCACCTGCCATAGGCTGCTGTAGCGCCAAAAGCCGTAGACACCGTGCCTCAATCGCTAAATCGCGCTCATCAATCTCGTCGTCGCGAAGCATCACGATGTGAGCAAGGGGCGCATCAAGCGTACAAAGAGAATCTACCGCCTGCTGAATCATCTGTTCAGCGCGACTACCCATGTCGAGCAAATCGTGCTCGAGTTCATTTATCTCAAGGTTATAGGCCTGGCGGGCATAGCTAAGCGATTGCACCATCTGTTACGACGATCATCGTACATCCTGAGATTCCCTGTTACAGGCCAATTGTTAAGAACTCTTCACAGGAAAGTGGCAAAAATAGGCTCTTTTGCCTTCTGCCACTCTGCTTGGATCGGTCGTCCGGCAAATGTCTTGAGCAAATGGGCAACGACTCGCAAAGCGACAACCGACAAATCGCGTTTTGGGGTCCGGAATTTCTCCAATGGGCGGCTCGGGCAGATGCATCAACCTGTCGAGGCTTGGAGCAGACTCCAACAGTGCTGCGGTGTAGGGATGCCTCGGATTCGAGAATATGTCTGCGGTTGGTCCTTCTTCCACAATCCGTCCCAAGTACATTACGGCGACTCGGTCGGCCAAAAAGCGCACGGTTGTCAGATCATGGGAAATGTACAAAAACGAACAGCCATTCGCCTTTTGAACATCTTTCAAAAGATTCAAAATTTGGGCTCGGATACTAAGATCAAGAGCAGCCGTCGGCTCATCACAAATGACAAGGGGAGGCTTAAGTGCCAGTGCTCTTCCGATCGCCACGCGTTGCCGCTGGCCGCCACTGAGTTGGTGCGGATATCGATCCACGAACTGAGGGTCCAGGCCAACTTCCTCAAAGATTTGGGAGGCAACGCCTTTCTTCCCACTCAGGCTCATTGTCTCAAGGACGGACCGCCCTACTTTCCACTTCGGATTAAGGCTTGCATAAGGATCTTGCCAAACCATTCCGACCCGCTCGGCAAGCCTTCTCGGCGTGCCCTTGACCTCTTCACCAGTAAGAACAATGTTTCCACCGGCAAGTCCCTGTAATCCAAGAACAGCTCGCGCCAAGGTTGTCTTGCCGCAACCAGATTCTCCAACAACGGCGACCGTTTCTCCTGGATTAACCGTCAGCGAGACGCCATCAAGGGCGCGAACCGAACCGCCTGGCACATGAAACTCGACGGACGCATTTTTTATTTCTAGCAGGGTTTGGCTCAAACAGAATCCTCCAGCATCCCTTGACTCCAAAAGAGCCGTTGACCGAGTTTGATCAAGAAGTCGTTTTTGTTCACGGTAACGAGGTTTGTCACCCTTGGTGATTTCGTGATCTTGACTTCATCTCCACTGAGGATGTGGAGTCGAATCTGAGCATCCGCGGAAAGCACGGCATCGCCTCGACTTCCAACGGTTAGATCAATCATCGAATCGGATCGCAGCACCAAGGTGCGTGACGAAAGGGTATGAGGCGCGATCGCAGTTAGGACTAGCGCTTGGACAGTAGGATCCATGATCGGTCCGCCCGCAGACAGGTTGTATCCAGTGGACCCGGTCGGTGTAGAAACCATCACCCCGTCCGCAGGGTAACTCGTGAGGTCGTGGTTATCGACGCTCACCTGAAAAACCATCATACGAGCCGTCACGTCACGTTGGAGAACAATTTCATTCAGTGCGTGAATTTCACCGACCGTTTGTCCGCCGCGGATCAATTCCGCTTGCAGCATCATACGGCTCTCGATTTCTGCCTTACCGTTCAGAAAAATCTCAATGCTCGACTGGACGTTGTCGGCCGTGCATTGAGTTACAAATCCAAAACGGCCGTAGTACACACCGAGAATCGGAGTTCCTACTTCAGCACATAGGTGGGCTGCGCGAATAAGGGTTCCGTCGCCTCCAAACGCAACGACGAGGTCGGCGTTGGCAAACTCTGCATACGTCACCATCGGCAAAGTGAAATGCCGCCCGGTTTCAAGGTCCACCGCGACCTCATGGCCACGCTTCTGAATCCAATTCGCAGTGGTTTGAACCGCAAGAAGGGCATCTTGGCGGTAAACATTTCCGACGATGTGAACGCGCAACTAGCTGTCGCCTCTCATCCGCCTTAGGTTAACTTTGATTTCATCATTATCCGGGGCAATATTCAGAGCCTTTTCCAAGATCTTAATTGCGTCCTGCACATGATTCATTCGTTGAAGCGTGACGGCGAGATTGTTGTACGCCGAGACCATTTTTGGATCAACTTCAATGCATGAGCGGAAGGCCGCTTCAGCCTGAGCAAGCTTGCCACCCTTCAGGTAGCACAGACCCAAGCCATTGAACGCCTCGGCATTATCCTTTTGCAGGTTCAAAACTTCGGAGTAGTGGAACCTTGCTCCGTCAACCTCGCCCGAGTCCCAGAGCGCGTTCGCTAGATCCAGTCTCACCGAGACTCTCTTTGGCTCTGCTCGGATAACATCTTTCCAGGCTGAAATCGCCTTTGGAAAGTCTCCCGCCTGCGCCGCCGCCGCACCTAAATTCAGCTTGGTCGAGATGGAGCCCGGATTAAGCCCAGAAAGCTTGTCAAACAGAGTTTCCGCTTCCTGGAAGGACTCTTTACGGTACAAAAGGAGCCCAAGGTTGTTGAGCGCATCGATATCTACTGGCTTAAGTTCCAAAACCCGCCGATAAGCCTGCTCAGCGCCATCAGAATCCTGATTCTGAGCCCGCATGACGCCAAGGTTGAACCAGAAAACCGGATTCTTGGCTTCGGCGACTCGAAGGCCTTCGTAATACTTCAAGGCATCTGCCTTGCGGCCCACACGAGCATATGCATCCCCTAGCGCCAAGGCAATCGCGGGATCGGTGCCATCACCAAGCGCCTGCTCCAAATAGTGCAATGCCTCTCGCCTGCGCAGTTTGGATAGGGCGAGCCCGGCGTTGTGCGCGAATGTGATGTTGTCGGGCTTCAAGTCGGCCGCCTTCTTGAAAGCATCGGCGGCATTCTGAAGTGACTTCATGTTGTCGAAAGCGACACCTAAATTATTCTGAACGTAGGGGTCTGTCGGCTTAAGCCTTGCCGCAATCGTGAACTCACCCACTGCCTTTGAATACAGCTTTTGACGGAGATAAATTGTTCCGCTGTTGTAATGCGGCTCAAACATACTGGGGCTCAATCGCGCTGCCGTACGAAAGCGATCAAGCGCCTTATCGAGGTCACCGTTCAAAAGATACGCGTTGCCAAGATTGATCTGGACTTCGAGGTCCAATGGTCTCTGACGATCGGCAGCCTCTAGTAGGGGTATCGCAGCCGACGCTTGATTGGCTCGAAGGTAGAGGAACCCCAGCCAAGCATCAACCTCAGAACTTCGTGGGTTAACCTTGTGAAGCATCTCGAATAAGCTTGTGGCTTCCGCGCTCTTTCCCTGTTTGTATAAGGCAACGCCAGCTGAAACCTGCTTTTCAAAATCCTTCTCAGTCACGGATTGCCCCACCGCCAAACCGGCGACCAGAACCAACCCAATAGAAATCCCTATGCGTATCGCTTTCATTCGAACCTTACGGAATTGTACGTTGTAGTTGACGGTCATGATCCCTTCATCGCATTGGGAATCGCACCTTCAAAAGCATTATTCAGTTCATCAAGGCTCCAGGTAAGAACTTGCTCACCGAGACGGACGCTGAGTCCTTCTCCAAATCCGACGTGCCCAACTGGGTGTGCCTCTAGTTTATAGCGGTCAGCAAGCTCGGCAAGGGCCGTAACCGATTGAGTAGAGACCAATACGCGTCCGGGAACCTCACCAAAGAGGACTGCATCCTGCCTCGGTGCGAACCTTGGAAGTGAAACGAGCTGGACAGCTGCACCCGCCAGAACGATCTCAGCCGCCGCCACCCCAATTCCGCCATCGCTGAGGTCATGAGCAGCGTGGATCAAGCCGGACGCAACACCCTCCGCGAGGGCCTTACAAAGGTTCGCTTCGCTCTCGACGTTGGGAGCTTCTGGGTAGCCATCTTCGATGCCGTGAAGCTCGGCGATAAACGCACTTGCGCCCAGACCTTGCTGCTCGACGTCGGTTTCGATTGTGGAGAGCAGGACGAGTTCCATGGCCTCTTTTGGAGCAACGCCAACTCGGGCCGAAGCATCCTCAAGAATGCCCAGCATTCCGATAAGGGGAGTCGGCAGGACTTCTCCCAAATCGCTTTCGTTGTAGAAACTTACGTTGCCACTAATGACGGGTGTGCTCATCGTTTCGGCCGCATCGGCGATTCCCTTTACGGCCTCGCTGAATTGCCAGTAGACATGGGGATACGTTGGATTCCCAAAGTTCAGGCCGTCGGTAACCGCAACCGGTGTTGCGCCGGTGCATGCTACGTTTCTTGCTGACTCCACAACGGCAAGCTGACCACCTCGGTAAGGATTCAGGTAGCAATGGCGAGAATTTCCGTCAATCTTGACCGCAATTCCCTTCTTCGTTCCACGGGGGGCGAGTACCGCAGCGTCTCCGTTACCAAATGAGAGGGTTGTCTGCGTCTGCACTTGCTGATCGTATTGCTCGAACACCCACCTCTTGGAAGCAATCTCAGGGGATGCAAGCAACTTCAGCAGGGCATCATGCAAGTCAACTTGAGGGAGCACCGTCGGATCGAATTTCGCCGCGTTGTGGAAATACTCGGGCACTTCTGTCGAACTGTGATATACCGGACACTCATCCGTCAGCAGCTTAGGATCGACTTGAGCCTCGATTTGCCCGTGGCGTTTGATGGTGACGAGCCCGTTATCGGTAACGTAACCCACCACAACCGCCTTCAGACCCCACTTATGGAAAACGTCGAGCACTTCATTCTCGCGCCCTTTATAGGCGATTGCCAACATACGCTCTTGGCTCTCGCTTAGCATGAGCTCGTAGCCGGTCATGTCGTCTTCTCGCATCGGCACGAGGTCGAGATCGACATCCATGCCAACGCTTCCCTTGCTCGCCATTTCAACTGTCGAACAGGTCAGACCTGCGGCTCCCATGTCTTGAATGGCAACGACTGCTCCCGTCTGCAGGGCCTCTAGCGTCGCCTCAATGAGTAGTTTTTCGGCAAATGGGTCGCCAATTTGCACGTTGGGCCGCTTGGCATCATTGTCTTCACCAAGGGCATCGCTGGCAAAGGTCGCCCCGTGAATTCCATCCTTACCAGTAGCCGAGCCTAGATAGATGACGGGATTGCCAGTGCCACTCGCCGCCGCCGTGGTCACCTCATCCAGTTTCAAAATGCCGACGCACATCGCATTGACCAGCGGGTTACCACTATATCGCTTGTGGAAGCCGACTTCGCCAGCGATGGTAGGTACGCCAACGCAGTTGCCATATCCGGCGATTCCTGCCACCACATGCTCAAACAGGTAGCGATTGCGCGTCACGATTTCGGGAGATTCCTCTCCTTCTCTTATCGTTCCAAATCGGAGAGAATTCAATCCTGCAATCGGTCTGGCACCCATGGTGAGGATGTCGCGGATAATGCCACCCACTCCAGTCGCTGCCCCTTGATACGGCTCAACCGCCGACGGGTGGTTGTGAGATTCGACCTTCATCGTAATTCCCAAACCATCGCCGATATCAACGATGCCGGCATTTTCCAGGCCATCGCCTTCCATCGCTTCCTTGTACTTTTTAAAGTAAGCCAGAACGGGGCGGGAATACTTGTATCCGCAATGCTCGCTCCACATGACAGCGAACATTCCTAATTCGGTGTAGCTGGGAATTCTGCCCAGAAGTTTGACGATTAATCCGTACTCGTCAGCGTTCAATCCCATCGACAAGTAAACTTCCGGAGTAATGACGGCCATTCCCAGGATTATAGCTTTGGGCCGAGCCGCAGCTTGCGTTCTTGTTGCCCTAACTCTCACCAATTGTAGCCATCGGTTCCCGTTTATCGGAAAATGGGAGGGGCATCGGGCGATGAAAGGGACGCCAGGGGCCGCTCCTTACATCCTGTTCACCCTGAACACCATCAAGCTCGACGTTCTTCCGAATGGCAGATTTAATCTGCAGGATATGGGCGTGCCCAAGCAGGGCAATATTACGATCTTTGAGGACAAGGCGCTTTTAGTTGTGACCCACATCGCGGGCAAAGAAGTAGAGAGTCAGTCGACGGCCACCCAGGAAAGCATTGCCAAGATTGAACTCAAGGTCGTTTCACAGGACAAGATTATTTACATCGATCCCAAGGCCCTTGACCCAACCCCGGTAGATCTCAAGCGAATCGCAACGGAAGGTGCCTCTCGTCCGTAACTTGAGTTATCCCGGAGCTTCCCTATGAGGTCATCCGTTTTAATCTTCTTGGTGCCAGCGAGCTTTGTCGCGTATGGCGGATATATTTACTATCGGTTGCTTTGGTTGAGACACCAAAGTCACCAAGCACTCCAACACGTCCAAGAACAGATCGGCAAACATCACGAATATATTCCGCACCTCCTTTTGGCGATGTCGACCTACATCGTTCATGAAACCGTGGTGATTGAACATGTGATCGAAGCCCGCTACCGTTCCATCAGCGCCATCACGAAGGAAGAGCGGCTCCTCGCCTCCACCCACCTAAGTTCGGCCCTACATCACCTCTTTCGCGTGTCATCGAACCATGACGGCATCCAGTCCGATGATGAAGCTAGGCTGCTACACTGCCAAGTTGTTCTGTGCGAGCAAAAGATCGAAGTTGCTCGCGAATACTACAATCACGTTGTCCTTCACTATAACGAGCAGCTTGGACGCTTCCCCCACTGTATATGCGCCCAACTGGCAGGGTTTAAGCGCGAGGCACTCTTCGAAATCGGATCTTTGCCCAGGCTTGAATTTGCGGGAATGGAAGCGTGATAAGCTGGCGGCGTGGCAACCTCGGTCGCTAAGAAACCAAAACTCAAGAAAGGTGCTGGCCAACTCGCTCGCACGGTCCGAAGTTTGGTGGCCATCACTTCCCTTGGTGTCGTGTTGGCGGTGTACAACGCGATCTCACTACGCCGTGATGTTTCGGTAGCGATTGGCCCTGAGGGGAAAGCCCAGGAACTATTTTTCGTCGGTGCCGCCGAGCGACCCGATATCTCGACGTTCTTCAAACATCTGACGCCAAGCCAGCGACTGGCCATGTCGAAAAACGTGGGGCGATACACCGACCCAGAACTCGCAAAACTTTGCGGTAAGTGCCTGGAAACATTTGATCCGGCTGCCCGTGCTGCTCTCACGGAATCGTTGGCCCTCGTAGCGAAGGCACATCCAAGTGCAGCGGCTGCATTGCTGTCGTTGCCGGGCAGCTTTCAGCAGATCGCCATTTCAACTTCCCTCAGAAGGACTGGGGATGCTGCCTTGCCCCTCGTTGCCAAGCAGTTTTCAAATGGGGATGCGCGTCCCAACGCGATTGCATTTTTGGTCGCCACTGGAGCCGCGGCAATCGACCCCACACTGCCATATCTTGACGACGCCAACAAGGATGTCCGGCTTGCTGCTGCAGACACCCTCGGCAAGCTACATGCCCGAAAGGCTGTAGCCCGACTGACCGCAAAGTTTTCGGCGAGCCAGAACGATGAGCAGTTGGCGTACCTCACCGCATTGGCAAGCATCGGAGATCCTTCATCCGAGGGCCTCATGAGGCAAACCCTTCTTGATGCCACTCTTTCAACGCCGCATCGAGCGCAAGCGGCGTTAGGCCTTGGCGCGATTGCGTCTCGGGAGGCTCTCGCCACGCTCTGGAAGTACTCAAATGAACCTGACAAGTCGTTGAGTGCGAGTGCGATTACCGGTTTGCGTTTAGCGGGTGATCCCGCCCTGCACCTCGCTACCTCTGGACAGATAGCCCTTTCGAGACCGGCCATTCTGTCGGTCGCAGCCGGCATCCACAGCCCCTTTTCGGATTCCCTTGTACGATCTGCCCTTATTGAGCCGAAATCCTTGGTCATCGCTGCGTCAGCCGCGGGCAATCGGCCGACTTTGGTCCCCGACTTAACAAAGGCAGTCCTTCGGCTTAATTCCGACACCGAAGGTGATCAAATCGACACCATCCTCAAGGCGTTGTCCACGACCACCGAAGGGCGAGCCCAATTCAAACTCCTCGAAAACCAAACCCAAAACCCAAGCCTCATCGCCCTCTGCGTCCGGCGCAGTTCTCTCCGCCGATAAGCGGGCCTAGAGCCGCCTCATAGCATGCAGTTTTGGGCGTTGGTACCCCATGCTTGGGCATTCCTTCGCGTTCCTTTGCGGCCTTGGCATGAGGAAATCCGGCAAACCGATGGGAATCCACATCACGCAAAGGGGATGCGCGGATACGCCGCGCGAAACGGCGCGTCATCGCTAGTCTGACGTTTTTCAGACCCTCGCTTTGAACCTAAGGTCGTATGCTGACTTCGTAGGTGGCCCTCTCATGCCCGAACAGGAAAACAATCCGCTCATGACTCGGCTCGAAACTGTCGAGCAAACACTGAAGCAGTTCAACCAGAGACTGGAAGGACTGGAACGATTGGTGAACATTCGTCCAGCCGAACCGCAGACAGCGGCAGGACCACGTGTCCCGCTCGGCCCCGTCCCACCTCCGCCGCCTGTCTTAAGGAAGAGTCCGACGCTTCCAACCTGGACCACACCGAAACCGATCTATCAGAAGCCGAAGCCCTTTGTTGCGCCAGAAGCGGCGGCTCCGAAAAGCCTTGACGATCTTGAGTACAAGATTGGCCTAAACGGCATGCTCAAAGGCGGAGCGGTGGTCATCGTCATCGCGATCGTGTATCTCGTCGCACTTGCTGTCTCGCGCGGCTACATCACCCCCGCCGTTCAGTTTGCAGGCGAGATTGTCCTCTGCCTGGCTTTCGTCACTCTAGGAGTCATCAAACGGGACGAGCGAGAGGAATTCGGCCAACTGATGATTGGCATCGGGTCGTGCGGCTTGTATCTCAGCTTCGCGGGTGGCCACCTGTTCAAACACCTCTATTCCGGTGAAACGCTGGTTGCCCTCTTCCTAGCCCTAAGCTTTGTCAATTTCGGATTCGCCCTTTGGAGGTCCAAGCGATCTTTCCTCGCCATCGGAATGATTGGTGGCCTCATCGCGGCGATGCTGCCGATGCACAACTTTAAGCCACAACTTGACGTTGAGCTCCACCTTTTGATCCTCATTCCGACCGCCCTGATCATTGTCAAGAACCGCTGGCAGGAAATGGCGATGGTTCTTTGGGTGGCTTCCACCGCAGCGCTTATCCCTGCCCTCACGTACGACGGAGCTTGGACGATACGGATCGGCGGACTCTACATTACTTCCCTGATCTGCGCCGCAACCTACGCCGCCGTCTGGACAAAGAGCGACTTCGATCGTTACTGCGCGCTCGTGCCCACCATCCTAGCCGTGGCCGGAATTGGCGCGTTGGGATTTGACGAAGTTAGGCATGGCTCTCTTCATGTTGTGTGGCTGGCTGTCGCCGGAGCCCTGATCGGTTTGGGATTCAAGGGCAAGGCAGGAGTGCGCAATGGGTTCTGGATCGGCAGTCTGTGCGTAGCCGTTGCTCTGGGTCCTGTTGGCTACCATAAGCTCGAAGCGACCGCAGCATTTGCGATCTTTTCGATCTTGCTTGGCGTGGCTTCTTGGAAGATTGCGCCGAGAGCCCTGGCAGGAGTCGCATGCCTTGAACTCATTCTGGGACTGTGCGCCTACGCCGTTTTGTGGACGGCGTCGCCGAGCGTGTATGGAATCTGGCGCGAGACGGGCCTGTTGGTCGGGCTCATGCTGGCCGCCGCCTCAAGCGCCTATGCCTGCCATAAAGCGGGCGGGGGTTCCGAGCGGTTCTTGGTGCTTGGCAGCCTGATCCTGCTTCCCCTGTTCACCCGTGCTGGCTTTATCCTGCTTGCTTCTCCCGGCATTCACTTTATGAACGCCCTGGCGATCATGCTCCCTCTCACGCTGTTCTCGCTGGCGCTTCTCGCGATTGGTCGAGTCAGTCAGTGGAGAAATGTTCTCGTCATTGGCGTTGCCACGTTCCTTTTGGCACTCGTCCAATATGTCCAACTCATCGCCGACGGGTTTGTGAACCCAGGCTTTGACATTGCGCTTGTGATGTTTCTTGCCGGCTCGTGCCTATTCGCTGCTTTCGCTGTTCGCAGCGCCGTGGGCAAGAGTCAGTTGGATTCTGTCATCGCCGCCGCTGGTTTGATTATTGGAATCCTCACCGTAAGGCTCGCGGTCATTCTGCTAAGTTTGCCCGCATTCCAATTACCACTGGAGCCAGCCGCAACGATCGGACTCCTCACCGTCATGACCGGAAGTGGGCTCTTCGCCATCCAATTTAAGTGGAAAGGACTTGTGCCTCAGGCTTGGCTTTCGCTTGTGCTGGGTTGCGTTGGAACCTTCGTCGTAGCGATGAGCAACCGTCCAACGTTTGCCCTCGAGCTATCACTTCTCGTTACATGCATCTTGGGAATCCTGCTTTCAGCAAAAGCGACGGCAACGTTATTCGCAAAAGGTGCCAACCTCATCGCGGTTAGTGTCGCGATGGTTTGGGTGATGTTCTCACGCTTTGCATTCCTCGTCTTCACGTCGAAGTTCATTGGGTTGAAAGACACACCATCCCTGACGCTCTCGTGGATCATCTATGCGGTGATGCTGATGTCACTCGGCTTCTGGTTCAGCGAGCGCTATCTCCGGTACTGGAGCTTCGGGGTCTTTGGCTCAGCTTTGATCAAAATCTTCGCCTACGACCTATCTGACCTCGACCCAGGAATCCGAGTTGCTCTGCTACTGCTGTTGGGTATCGGTATGGTTGGAGCAGGCTACTGGTACATCCTTTCGCGTCCGAAGATGCTGAGAGATGCTGCCAGCGAAGCCGAGCAGGCGGTTCCACCCGGGGTTCCGCCGACGGTTTGACCTAGACGGTGCCTGGGTTGACCAACCTGGGCACGGTTGGGGCAAGAGTTCGCGCCTTTCGAGCACGGGTAATCGCTTCGGGATCGAGTGCCTTTTCGAAGGAACGCAGTCCGGCCAGTTCGAATCCGTGCTTTTTGGCAAGCTCGGAAATCTTGTCGACTTGCTCCACGGAGACGTCCTTCCCAACTGTAAAGTTGTACAGAGAGGGATCGCCTTCTAAGGCCAGAATCATCGTCTCACTCATGCAGGCGTAAGCTGTCTTAGGAGGAAATCCTAAGGGGAAATTGAACTCGACATCCCCAGGAACCTTGATGACTCCGCCCTCGATGACAAGCACGTCTGGCCGCTCCTTGGCGACTCGGACGGAAACGTCTCGGGGTCGTGCAACGTCGCAGACCACACAGCCTGGCTTCAGGTGTTCCGGCAAAATGAGCTCTTTTGCGGCTGAACTGACCGTCACAATGGCATCGGCTGTTTTCATGTCCGCCAAATTGGTACTGGCAACCGCATTCGGGATCTCGTTGGCGACTTCTTGTGTCCGCTCCAGGTCTCGGCCGATCAGGATCACCTTGCCGAACTGACGCCCGAGAATTTTGGCGCAAGTCTTGCCAATGGAACCGGTCGCTCCGATCACGGCCAAGACGGAGTTGGCAGGGTCGATCTCCAGATATTGGACGGCCTGAAGAGTTCCGCTAATCGCAGTCGCGACGGTATAGCTGTTTCCGGTCGTAACCCCAATCTTGGCTTTGCTAGCAACGGTGACTCCGCCATCGCCCACAACGCTCGAAAAGGCGCCAAGGCCGATGAGCTGAGCGCCTTGCTTGGTAGCCAGATCGACACAAGCCGAGATCTTCTCATAGACAAAATCCACGGGAAGCGTGTTGATCTGCCTTGGAACAAGCGGAAGGCCAACGAACCATCCCTCGGTTTCAACTCCTGTAATCGACTTCACGCCGGTAATCCGGCTGGCGATAACTGGGTTCTTTCGCTTAAGGAACTCTTCGATTACGAGATCGGGAAGATATTTCACGATCGGGTAATGCCGTTGAAGGTCCTTGGGAAAAAGAGGATGGATTATAAATCCGAATCGGTTCAATTGGCTCCTGATTGCATGTTAATGACGCGGTGCATTGAAAATTACTACGGTGTAAGTTCGATCACATTCGGCTTCCAGCCGAGTTCTTTAAGCTTGTCGCGATAGTCCTGCTCGGTGATTTGCTCTGTGCGTTTGCCCAGTAAAGCAACCAATACTCCTTCCATTACGTTGGTGGCGAACGTTTCGCCTCCAATAATAGGTGTCGTCGTGATCGCCCTGCGGGCTTTGCATTGCTTCAAAAGCTCGAGATCTGCCGTCCTGAGAGTTTGCGTGATGATGGTAACTCCCTCCAGGTTTTCCGGCATGTACTTGCGGATATAGTGCCAGTCACCGCAAATGATGGTGACCCCCTTGAAGAACTCCGGATACTTTGGCGTTCGCTTTTCTTGTTTTTCGCCTGTCGGATAAAACCATTTGAAGGGGCATTTCGTTGCGATGGGCAAAATAATCTTGCCGAGCAGCTTCACTTGGCTGTACTTCGTAAGCTTGATGGGGAGGCCGATGGTGAAAGGAAAATCACCGAAGACGACATCCGCTCCCGACTGGTCCAACGCCTGAGCCATGCCAAATCGGTCAACGGCGCACACGAGCAGCACTTTTTCTTTTTTGAAGTCGATGATGCCATCGGCTTGAAGTGACCTAATGGTGTCTCTCTCAAGGGTGTGCTTGAGGCCGCCGCCGTCAACGACGGGAGTCTTGACCGCACCTTTGATCAAGCCGAGGATTTCTCGGAAAGCATAACGGCGGTCTTCAATCACAACGGCAATATCGGCGCCCCCGACCCCAAGCGCATCCACTTTGCCGTCCAACTCGGTAAACAGTTGCCCGAATTTCTGAAGGTCGCCGTTCGTGCCGATGCGCTCCAGCAGAAACTTTTCGCCGAGAATCTCCACTTCGTCGCGCTTATCACGCTTGCTGGTACCGAGGCTGATTGAGACGACGTGCTTCATGAGATTGGGTTGTGACGTGAAATGACGTTTTACATCGGCCTTTTAGCTGGCAAAACGTTAATATATCACCCTCGCCAGCCAATTTTTCGAGGCGGACCATCGCCTCGGACCCTCAAACGAACGGCATTAGTAAACAGCGATGGCTTCGATCTCGACATCGACGCCGCGAGGGAGTCCAAGGACGGCAACCGTTGACCGAGCAGGTGGGTCCGTTTCAAAGAAGGAGCCATACACCGCATTCATTTCGGCGAAGTGGTCCATGCTGCTCAAGAACACTGTGGTTTTAACGATATTGGCGAAGCTAAGACCAGCTTCTTCCAAGACACCGCGCATATTTGCCATGACTTGCTGAGTCTGCTCAGTGATCGTGCCCTTCACCAATTCGCCACCTGGCGTAAGGCAAACCTGGCCGCTCATGAACAGTAATCGTCCCTCAGCACGAATCGCCTGGCTATAGGGACCGATCGCACCTGGTGCATTTGTCGTGGAAATCCTCTCTCGAACCATGCCGGGCAGGATACCCGCCGATTTCGGGCGGCGAGAATACAGGTTCTGTCATACTCTGCGCAATGCCGAATCGGCTCCCCCTGTCAAAATTTGATGCCGTCCTGTTTGATGTAGACGGGACGTTGGTTGACAGCCTGGAAATGATTGTGCTCGGGCTGGGAGATACACTTGAAAAGTATCTCGGCCAACGCCCTGCGTCACATGAAATCAGAAGGCTCGTTGGAATGCCGCTTACTCGGCAGTTCAATGTGTTCTTTGGCAAGGAACCGACGGCAGAAGAAATCTCCGAAATGAGTCAATTCTCGTTGGAGCGCTTTGAAGTGCACCAAGAGCATGAGACACTTTTTGATGCCGCAGTTGAAATGCTTCGACTTTGTCATCAATGCGGAATGAAGACAGCGTTGGTCACCAGCAAAAGCGCTGTCGAACTAGAAGCTTTTCTCCCCAATTTTCCAGGCACACCTTACGTTGATGTAACGGTTTGTGCCTCAGATGTTCATCACCCCAAACCGGATCCCGAAAGTGCCTTCCTGGCTTGCCAGAAATTAGGCGTTGACCCTTCAAAAGCGGTCATGATCGGCGATTCGATTTATGACATGCGCTGCGCGCGCGGAGCAGGAGTTGCCTGTGTTGCCGCCGCTTACGGCGCCGCTCATCGCGATACCCTTCTTGCGGAGAATCCCGACATGCTTGTCGACACTCCTGAGGAACTGTTCGCTTGGGCCGAATCCGCCTTTTTACAAACGCCATGCCCCGAAAGAAGTTAGTCTCGTCAACCCCTATAGTCGAATCACCGACCCCAGAAACAACACCACAAGCAGAAGAGCTAAAGCCGAAGAAGCAAACACGGTCAAAGAAGTCCGATAAAGTCGCTGCCGAAAGTGTGGTTACCCTCGAGGTCGCCGAAGTCACGCCCGCCGTTGCACCGGTAGCGACGCCCAAAGCCGCCCCGAAGAAGGCCAAAAAAGCCAGCCCAAAGAAGTCAACCCCTGTGGTTGAGGTGCCGGTAGATGTTCAGGTTGAACCTGAAGCTCCCGCTCCCTTCGAATTCATCCACGACGATGAGACGGCTGAAGTCTCTTTCCGCCCACGAAAGCCGCGCAAGCAAGACAAGGTTCAAATTCCTGTGGTTGCCGTGCAGGACCCTGCGGTTGAAGTACCCGCGGTGGCCACACCGGCGGCCAAGGCCCCTGCTGGTCGCAATCGCGGACGCAAGTCAGGTGCGGGTCGCCCAGCCCAGCCTGTCGAGGCACCTGCCGTTATTGAAACGGTTAGCGCCATCCCAATCCCGATCTTCACGATTGACGATGAGAGTTTATTGGTCGGTGGCGAAGAACTTCCCATTCCTTATTGGAGACCTCGACAGAAGCAAAATCAGCGCCAGGCGCCCGCTGCAACCGTAGCCGTAGCCGAAGATGGCACAACGGTCGCGGGAGCACCCAACGAGCCAAGGAACAAGAGTCGCCGATCACGAGATCGCCGCCGCAAAGAGCCGGCTACGGCGACACCTGAAGCTACTGAGCCAACAGCTCTGGCAGCGCCTGCAACTGAAGTCGAGAAGATCGACGCCGAACCAGCCACGGAAGCGGAGGTGCCAAAGCCAACCTTCCGAAGAGAGCGTGCCGCGCCTACGCCTCCCCCCAAGCCGATCGTCGCTATTCCAGAGGACGCTCCCCAGATCGTTCTTCGCGACGGAATCCCCACTCTGGTTCGAAACCACAAGGTGTATCCGCCAATCATGTTCTTCGGCAGTCCATCGGACGAGCGAAGAGCTACGATCGTGCTTGATGAACTCCGAATGGCGGCTGAAGCTGGAGTTCACCTCCACTCGTTCTTGATCGACTTTGAAGTCGACCCCGAGCAAGTTGACCATGCCGCAGGATTTGCAGCGTACATGCTGGCCAAAGCCGTCGAGGTCGATCCAGAAGCCCAAGTCATCTTCCGAATCGTTTTCCACGCCGCTCGTGGATGGCAAGACAGATACGTCAATGCGCGCTACAAGTACGCGGACGGGTCACTCGCAGAGCCCAGTGTTTGCGATGACGAATTCTGGACAGTTGCCGAGAATTGTCTCACCCGGTTCACCAAGCTTGTTCGACTGCTTCCACAGAACCAAAACATCCTCGGTCTGCACCTTGAAAGAGGCGAGTGGTTCTTCTCTGAAGACCTCGGCTACGACAACTCCAAGGCAGCACAGGCCAAGTTTAGAGACTGGGCCCGAACTCGGTACAACAACGACGAAGTCACGCTTCGAGCCTCATGGTTCGACGGTACCGTGCGGTTTGACAACATTCAAATCCCTGAAGTCGATGCAGGTGCCCCTTCTGAAGAGAAGTTCATCCGATCCTCCAGGAAGCAGCGAAAGTTTGTCGACTACCACCTGTTCTTGAGTGACGCCACCGTGCATCGCATCGGTGACCTTTCCTATGCCGCCAAGGCAGCTAGCGAAGGCTATTTCCTGATTGGCGCCAGCTACGGATACACCTTTGAATGGTCCCATCCATCCAGTGGCCACTTGTCACTCGGCAAATTGCTGAGAACGCCCGAGATCGATTTCATCGCCGGACCTCCCAGCTACCGAACCCGAGAGCCAGGCGGAAGCGCTCCCTTCCCTTGCCCGATCGACAGCTTCGCACTCAACGGCAAGCTGTACCTCTCGGAAGAGGACTTCAAGACCTCTCTAAGCACCGGACACGAACCGGACGATTTCAACACGACACTCAAGACGCCACAGGCACTGGAAAGCGCCCACTGGCGCGGGGCTGGTGTTGCTCTCGCCCACGCCACAGGTGTGGAGTGGATGGACCTTTGGGGCAATGGTTGGCTAAAGACCAACTCGGTATGGGAACGGGCGGCCAAGGTGCGAGAAGCGCTTACCGACCGAATGCAAACCGAACTCGGTGACCCCGAGGTTGCCATCTTCATCGATGAGCGAGCGTTGGCTTATCTCGTCGATTCCAATGCATTCAAGCTCCTCGTTCAAAACGTCCGAGAGTCGGTCCTTCGAGCCGGTGTCAGCGCGGCGTTCTATCTGTTGAGCGACCTGCAGCACCGCGAGAAGTTCCCCGAGAGCAAACTCTATCTGTTCCTCAACGCATGGGACGTACGTCCAGAGTTGCGCTCAGCCATCAAGCAGCGCTTGCAGCGCGACAATAAGGTCCTGTTCTGGCTCTATTCGGCAGGATTGTTCGACGCGGGTCGAGATTCACTGGAGCGAGCACGAGAAGTCACCGGCATCGCCCTCAAGCCGCAGCCGTTCTACAGCAAATCGGGCACGACGATTCTCAATCGACGCCATCCGTTGAGTGAGGCTTTCCCTGACAAGAGCCTCATCGGCAGCACGAAGCTTGAGCCAAGCTACTTCGCGATTCCAGAAGGCGCTACCGTTCTTGGTGAGTACACCCAGACCGGGCTTCCGAGCTTTGTCGTTCGGGACTTCAAAGAAGGCCCTGCTGAGTCCCACTGGACGAGCGTATTCCTTGGCGAACCGATCGTCAATGCCGCCCTCATCCGAGCCTTGGCACAGATGGCAGGCGCCCACGTTTGGAATTTCCATGAGGACGTCGTGCACGTTCGACCTCCGTTTTGCACGATTCACTGCTCGGGAGCCGGACCTCGAGCGATTACGCTTCCCAACAAGTTCTCAGCATTCAACTTGCTGACTAACGAATGGGCCGCCGTCGATTCGACAAATCTGCGGTTCACTGCTGTCGATGGTTCGACCCATGTGTTCCTCGTCGGTCCGAAAGAAGACCTTGAGCAGTTCCTGGATAAGAATCCAGCCGACGTGCTCAAGATCGACGAGCTCCCCGAACGGGACACCAACAACCGCGGCGACATTTCGACGTTCGATGTTCCGATCATGAAACTCGATGAGTGGATGGAAGGCGGAGACAACGATGAAGTCGCTGAGGATTGGTTCCTTCGACCTCAGCAGATCATCGATGAGCCTGAAAGCGAGGATGAAGGCACCGAGAAGATCGGACGACGACGACGAAAGCGACGCGGACGCAACGAGCGCGGAGGGTCTGAGGAGACCGCTGGCGGAAGAAGAGAGCACGCGGTACCGACCGATCCGATTTTGGGCGACTTGGGCATGAATGTTATGTTCCGGAAGCGGGAGTAGACAGAATTGCCAACAGAAAACACATCAAAAACGGGCTTCCGAGCTGGGTATGTCGCCCTCCTCGGCAAGCCAAACGTCGGTAAGAGCACCCTGCTCAACCAGATCGTTGGACATAAGGTGTCCATCGTCAGCAACAAACCGCAGACCACGCGACGAAGAGTTATTGGTATCACGTCGACCCCGGATCATCAGATCGCGTTTATCGACACGCCAGGAATTCACGAACCACACAGCCAGCTAGGCAAGGCAATGATCGAGCAGGCGCGCATGTCGCTCGGCGATGCCGACGTCGTGGTTTACGTGGCCGACGGCTCCCATCACCCAGGCGAGCAAGATCGCGAAGTCGCGAAGATTCTCAAAGAGGATCTCAGGATCCCGATGCTGCTTTGCATGAACAAGATGGACCTGCTGAAGGCAGAGGACGTCCAAAGGAACCTTGACGCGTTCTTAACTCTCCTTGGCTTGACTCAAGACGATGTCATGCTGACGACGGCCACGCGTGGACACAACGTCGACAAGCTTGTCGACATGATCGTTTCCAAGCTGCCGGTTCAAGAAGCTCTCTATCCTGAAGACGAATTCACCGACCAATCGAGCCGATTCTTGGCCGCCGAACTCATCCGTGAGAAGATACTGATCGCAACTCGCGAAGAGGTTCCCCACTCCGTTGCCGTCATGGTGGACGAATGGGATGAGCAGGAAAACCTGGTTCGCATCGGCGCCACCATCTTGGTCGAGAAGTCGAGCCAACGCGCCATCCTCATCGGCAAACAAGGTTCCTTCCTCAAGAAAGTCGGTACCGAGGCCCGGGTTGAGATTGAAGAACTCGTCGGACAGAAAGTGTTCTTGCAACTTCATGTGAAAGTCAGTCAAGATTGGCGTATGAATCCTCGAATCCTGCAGGAGCTGGAGTACAGCGATTGACACCGGGAATCCCGGACCTGTTTGGGCAGCCGTTGCAAGCCGATCCTGAGATCGCGCTGCAGCCCCTTGTCTTGGATATCCCCCTTAAATCGGGTCCCCTCCATAAGATTCAGTATGTGATTGAGTTTGTCGGCCAGCGCACGGTGCTGGCAGGCAATGCTGCCCAACTCTTGGCTCCCGATTGGTACCAAGCGCTCGGACAACCCAAGCTGCACTGCATGCGGCCCGCCGACCTTCAGTGGCAGCCGCTCACCCCATCCCCCGATGGCTCCTACGATTCCTTGGCGATGACATGGGATCTTCTCGGTAAAGGTGGCGCGATCAGTTCGGCTTCGGCCAAGCATCTGCTCGATCTCGCCGAGACGTTTGCCCCCTATATCCAGCGTCGGGCGATGGCGATGCCGGTGCCCCATGAAGTAGACATGGTCGTTCGGGCGCTGAAAGAAGCTAAAGCGATGCTCGACGTAGGGTTCGAGCTGACCGTCATGTCTCCGACCGCATCCTATGCCGAAAAGGACCTCTGGATCGAGTGCGCCAAGTTAGGGCTTGAGTTCTCGTCGACCGGTTCGTTCGATTGGAAGGTTCCTGGCCACCCTTACCCAATCCTAAGTGTCACCCCCATTGGGCAGACGGATGCGTTCTCTTTGTCCAACGTGCAGCGTGACCTCAAGCATGTCGGCGTAACCATCGGCTTCAGCCTCCCCCTCAACATCTCCCCCGCCCAAGCCATCGAAGGCTGCTTCTATCTTGCGGAACGAATCAAATACGACCTAGGCGCCGTGATCCTAGACGACGCCGACCGAGAGCTCACCGAGTCGATCAAAAACGACCTACGCCAGAGCCTAAAAGATGGCCTAAGCCTCTTCGCCCGGGCCGGCATGACCACCGGTTCGTCCGAGTCGATCGCGCTCTTTGGGTGAACGCCACCTCTCAGCCCGTCAGGTAGCGCCGGAGGTGCGTCCCTATACCAGCCCAGTCTGAAAGGCTGGGACAGTTGCCGTCTACTTCAACCCCATGTCCTTCTTCTCTTCGGGAGTGATCGGATAGGGCCCATCCAACCTAGGCAGGTACATCCCAATGCCTCTGTCACCTGAGCCTGCGGCCGGGTAGTGGCCGGGGCTCGGAGGATACAACGGTAGCGAGTAAATCCGCGAATGGTGAAGAGCTTTGTCAAGGAACCAGTAGCTGTAGCCCGGGTGTTCAAACAAGAACCCGTAGAAAGCTAAACCCTCCTGCCGACTAAGCCGTTGCATCACGGACCGAGGGGCGCGGCCACGCACGTGGTAGCCGCTGAGATACAGGTATCGAAGCATTGTGCCGCTCTCCTTAGGAAGGTGGAAATCGGGCCGGCCACGTTTTTTTACGTTTCTTGCCAATTCGATCCTCCACAGCGGAACCAACTTATTTCCAACCTTTTTGTTCAGGACGAGGACCAGTGCCGTGCGAGAGGCATTCACAACTCCCTCGGGGAGTTTCACAACTCCGGTGGGGAAATAAGCTAGCTGGATGTAGAAACGCTCTGTCCACTGCCCTGCTGGAAATACGATCCTCGGGTCTTCGATTGTAACTCCCCGGTCATTCCAACTGGCTGAGTTGAATCTGAAGGCCTCAAAAGTCTTCAGCGGAACGTCTCCATCGTGATATTCGCCGTACGTATTCCGCAACAACCCAAGCTCGCCCGAGCGGTCGGACGCACTGACGACGGAGCAACAGAGTACTGGTATTAGCAAGCAAGTCAGCTTCATGATCATCAACCGATTGCAGACCTATCAAATCATTTATAGCTCGGCCACTGAATTCACGCAAGGCAATCCCGTTGGATATCCCATTCCATTCATACGGCTTTTCGCTTCGGCAGCGGGGATAGCCATGAGGAAAACGCCAGTTCCAGCGGGCCAACAACGGGGGCTAATCAGTTGCGACTTTCTTGGCATTCGAGAGATTCTGCGATAAAGTGTACGAGTAGATGGCAGACGTTCCCAAGACGCTGATCAAGGAGAGTCAGGAATACATCCAATCGAGGCCTCAACTATGGCGACAAATTTCATCACCTCACACGGCATGATCTGGGGAGAAATCTCCGACACAGGCGTAACCCGGAGCTATGGTCATGATGCTCTTGGCTCGGTGACTGAAACATTTGTCAATGGAGCCCTCGAAAATACGTATCGATATACACCGTACGGTTCTCTGCTTGCTAAGACCGGCACAGCGCCGGATCCAAGTTTTCTCTGGAATGGCGGGAGTGGCTATCGTGCGACCGGGCTCGTTAACAGCGACTTTTATGTTCGCAGACGGCACTTTTCGCGGAACACAGCACAGTGGACTACGGTGGATCCAGTATGGCCATCTGAACCCCCGTTCAATTACGCTGGTTCAAATACCACAACTCGGGTTGACCCTTCCGGTCTTTGGCCGTCGCAGTGCTGCGGCAGCAAAAGGACAGTCAGTCAGAATTTCCACAATTCGGGGGGATTTACGGCTGGTTTTGCCTGGGGGAAAACTGACATATATTCCACGGTATATTGGCAAGTCCAGTCTTCGAGTGAAGACCAAGGCTTGGGCGGCGTCACGATTAAGTGGGAAGAAAAAATGAATACCCTCCCATTCAAATATCCACTGGGTCATGAAAATCGCTGGATTGACGCAACGCACATCGGCCCAACCTCGTTTCCTACTTTGGCTTCGGATCAAGCTACGTGCCTGAAGAATGGCTGTCCAAAGACTCCATGCCACGGTAACTCCTCGGATACAGATAATCCGATATATCCGTATAATTCTGCTTCGCCGCTGGTCAGGTGCCTTTGCTTCAGACTAACAGTTTATTCGAAATGTGATTCTTCCGCGACGGCGTATCTCTGGAGTCAGACTGTCTCATACCAATTTCTCACACAAGGCATTAAACTTCCACTAGTTCATGCTCCGTCAGACCTGGTTACTGACGCGCTTTACTGTTCGCAGCCGGATGGGGTGCCCTGTCCTCAGACGCCCAGGTAACCTATGAAAAAGACAAAATTGCTGCTTTATGGAGGGCTATTAGTGGCAGCCATCGGTGTCGAGTTAGCATGGGTTAGGTCGATGCAAGGCCACCCCGTGGATGATTTTGAAAAGGAGAATCAACGTCTTGGTAGAAGGGTATACGTTTGCTCTGTCCTCGCTGACGGCGAGCAACTGCAGAAGTGGCTAGGAAAGGACTGCGGGACACTAATCTACTTCGGTGTTACATCCAAGGGAGTTATTGATCTTCTCGCCATGCCTGAAGACAAAGTCAGGGCACTGAGGCTTATTCAAGGCCTAGCGAAGGAGCACGGTCTACGGATCTACTGAGGAGCCGAACCTCCCGGCTCTGAGCATGAGAGTGAATAACGGCTACCACTGCCATATTACTATCCAGACAAATACGTTGGGTGCAGTTTTACCTACGGACCAAATCACTCGTGAGAAATAGATCTGCTGGACTGCTTGCCCTCGCACTCGTTTCCATTTGTGTGTTTGGCTGTGTGCATCCACCCTTGCCGCCGCGGGTCGAAAAAATAGCTGTTTCTAGGGACTCCATCGCGGTTCCTCACGACTTTCTAGTGCACGGTGATCTGAAGATCGTCATTGACAACTCAGAGCCTCCGCTGTGGGGCCGTTTCCAATTGATGACTCCCCGAGGAGAAATTCGCGTGTCATCCTTGAATTGTCTCGCCGGATTCGTCGAGATACGAAACGAAAAGGAGGCGCTTCAATATGTTCGCCTCTTCTATTCGCCTTCGAACTGGCAATATTCCCCTCACAGTGGTTATGAGATCGCAACGCCCGATGTTATTAGGGCCTAGTTGTCCCCTCGATATCGGAAGATCTTTGAATCGGAGTCAGAACACAGGTTCTTCTTTCAGGGAGCCTTGCCGGCTGCGTGGATGTCACGCCACCACGTCGCGAACCCCATCGCAAGGCGTAGAGGCGATCATTTTGAGATCGAACGAAGCATCCTTAGAATGTCTAGGAACCACTACGCAGTTCATACCATCCACGAGATCGTGACAAAGGATGGGCATTATCAGTTGGAGTTGGGAAGGCCGCTTGCCCTCAAGTCACCATTTGGCGAATGGGATACCATCGCGATCAAATGATCGGTTTGAGTCCGACGGGTTCAACGGGAGACGCTACGTAGCCATGGCCCTCGTGGTTGCGCTCGCCACTACGACCGAATCTGGATCAGTGTGTATATCCAGACCCATCATTAATCTTGCCGGAACACCTCGTTCGCCTGAGCCGCGGTGTTCCCATGATCCCGGTTCTTCCTACTTCAACCCCATGTCCTTCTTCTCTTCGGGAGTGATCGGGTAGGGCCCGGCCAACCTTGGCAGGTACATCCCAATCCCTCTGTCGCCAGAGCCAGCAGCCGGGTAGTTGCCGGGGCTCGGTGGATACAACGTTAGTGAGTAAATCTGTGAGTGGTGAAGAGCTTTGTCCAAGAACCAATAGCTGTAGCCCGGGTGGGCAAACAAGTATCCGTAGAAAGCTAAACCCTCCTGCCGCCTAAGCCGCTGCATCACGGACCGAGGGGCGCGGCCACGCAGATGGTAACCGCTAAGATATAGGTATCGAAGCAAGGTACCGCTCTCCTTGGGAAGGTGGAAATCGGGTCGACCACGCTTTTTTACGCTTTTCACCAATTCGATTCTCCACTTCGGAACCAACTTACTTCCAACCCTTTTGTTCAGAACAAGAACCACCGCTGTGCGGGACACATTCATGACTCCTTCGGGGACTTTCACAGCACCGGTCGGGAAATATGCTAGCTGCATGTAAAAACGCTCTGACCACTGCCCCAATGGAAATACGATCCTTGCGTCGTTTACTTGAAAACCGGGGTCTTGCCAGGATGAAGAATTGAATCTAAAGTCTTCCAGCGTTTTGAGCGGAACGTCTCCCGAATGATATTCGCCGAACTTATTCCGCAACAACCCAAGCTCGTCCGACCAGTCGGACGCACTGCCGGCAGAGCAGCAGAGTGCTGGTAGCAGCAAGCAAGTCAGCTTCATGATCATCAGCGGGATGGGGATTAAACACATCATTTATAGCGCAGCTACTGAATTGACGCAAGGCAATCCCTTTGGATATCCCCTTCCATATACACGGCTTTTCCCCTCGGCAGGGGGATCACCGCGCGAAGGGTAAACCAAATCCAGCTCACCAACAACGGGGGCAAATCAGTTGCGACTTTCTTGGCATTCGAGAGATTCTGCGATAAAGTGTACGGGTAGATGGCAGACGTTCCCAAGACGCTGATCAAGGACAGTCAGGAATACTTCCAATCGAGGCTCAACTATGGCGACAAACTTCATAACATCACACGGCATGATCTGGGGAGAAATCTCCGACACTGGCGTAACCCGAAGCTATGGTCATGATGCTCTTGGCTCGGTGACTGAAACATTTGTCAACGGAGCCCTCGAAAATACGTATCGATATACACCGTACGGCTCCCTGCTAGCTAAGACTGGGACAGCGCCGGATCCGAGTTTTCTTTGGAATGGAGGCAGTGGATACAGGGCGACCGGGCTCGTTAACAACGACTTTTATGTCAGGAGAAGGCACTTTTCGCGAAACACTGCACAGTGGACAACAGCCGATCCACTTTGGCCGGAAGAACTGGCGTATTCTTATGCTTGGGCCTCTCCTTGTCTTTTGACCGATCCTGGGGGATTATCACCCTGCACCAAAGACACACCTGCATGCAATTTACCCATCGACATTCTCCTATGCCGCACTGCTGGGAACGATCTCGCGAATCTGCTAGCTCAGCTACTTCAGAATGCTCTCAAGGTGGATTGTGCTTGTTCCATTACATGGAGCGGCAACTTCATTGTCACTTTGAATTCCGCATGCGCCGACATTACCGCGCTTAAGGGTACTAGCTGCGCACTCGGTGCTAAAACGTGTCAGATAAAGAAGACCCGGACTGTGAAGTGCGAAAACACGAATGGGGCCTTTTCATGGTCCTGCGGCAGCAAGACGTGCCCGGGGAAGTGCGGCGTACCGGCAACGAGTGCCCTAAAAGTAACCTTCCCCCTTCCATCCAGTATAAATTGGCACGGGGCCGGATGCAACTTCGCTATGACTAACGTGGTGGGCCAGGCCACTGCGACCGGGACGGTGGCCGTGGCAACTTGTAAGCCCGTCATCATTATCGTCGGCACCCCTAGTTCGTCGTAGCCGAAAATTGAATAGTGTGTAGCACCCATGAAATACCTGTCTTCGCTCGCTGCGCTCTTCCTTACTCTTGGGATCAGCGCGCTCTTGTGTCTACCAACGGCGGTCGCTTGTGCCAGGCTCGGGCAGGCGGCGAGCAAGCGGACCCGCGTTGTAATGATGCTGGATCATCCATTAATTTCGCTTCACGTTGAACTGTCGTACGAAAAGGCGATTCAGAAGATGAGGGCACACTCCGCCGCATTGAAGTTGCGCTTTATGAAACGCGAAAAATCCACAATGGGTAGAACCAAGTGGGAGTGCTATTTTGAGCGTACCGATGCGGCCATCATCGTGGTTCTTTCCCCTGGGCGAAGAGTTGGGCCAAGTCTGTTAAACACTGCGGTGACCGACGGCGACATGCGTAGTACGACCTTGGAGGTAATTGATCCGAAGTTCTTGGAATCAAAATCTCTCAAAGATACAAGCGATGAGATCGTCAAAGTACTTGGCTGGCGATATAACACCCGCAGCACCGGACCTAGACAAAGATCAAGATCAAGAGGCCAGTTTCTCGACTAGGCATCCGTTACGACGTGTTTCTCACTGTAATATTCCGTTACATTTTCCGTCAATGACATGTAGCAAAGGGGCTACATGTTACGAGAATTATCTGCACTTTATGCCTTCAAGGTCCGGTTGAGTGATTGGGATCTGGCATCTTCGTCAGAACACGACATCGCAAGCAGAATCCCTGGGATGATCTCGGGTGCCTCGGTGACACGCGTAAGGTTTTGATGTCAACGGGATTCAGCCCCTTTTCAATACCGCAGGAGCGTTAACCACGTAACGACACAGTTGTTGATAAGGAGTTCATTGGCCGGGGAAAGGCGGAGATAACCGCAAAGCTCCCCATGCACATTGTGACGGAATAGTGCCTGACGACCGACTAACGAAAGAACAGGTCTGTAAATCTTAATCCCTTATTACTGCAGGTCTCGGCGAGCTTGACCACGAACGAGCGGCGCTCCCGGAACATCGATGATGAATATTGCTTTCCGCAGTCCAGCCGGACTTGGTGTCGTCGCATCGCCAGGCTCAATCATTTTCGTGAGTTGTTCCATGTCTGCTCCGCTAGATCTACAAAAAACGCATTTCCAGGATTTCTCACAGCCATACAGCGAATTGGAAACTGCCAAACGCAGCCTCAAGCATTCTAAGATGGATCTATGCGATTGGGTTCCCGAATGGAGACTGTGCTCGAAATTGGGTCGTAGGTGTATGTCGTGATGGGGCCGGTTGACTCTTTCGCGATTAAGGATTCTCTCTTTATCTTGATAGGTATGCAGTTTCCGTTCACGTCGTAGGCGTTTACTACGATTTCAGATTCTAGTGGTTCCATATGCTTCTCCTTAAATCCGCCACGCTAAGGCGCAGCCAGTCCAAAACCGGTGTAGTGGTAAGTTGTCTCCGTTTCAAGTTTCGCGCACTCCAGGGCGCTCCAGAATCGGCCCATATCGTTCATGGTGATGTCGTCAAACACGACGAGCGCGTTGGGTGCCAGAAGCGGACGGTACAGTTCCCATTCCTTGGTCGCTTGGTCAAACGTGTGGTCGGTGTCGATGAACAGGAAATCGATGCCACTCAAGTCAATGTCAGCGAACACCGACAGTTCGAGATCATTCCCAACCACGACTTTCAGCCGCGGGTCATCGGCACGATGCGAAAGGTCCGAAGCCCGCTCCTCGATATCCACCGAGATCAGAACGGACTCTGGCTCCAACGCCCCGAGCATGAATAGCGTCGAAGTCCCGAGGCACCGGCCCAGTTCCAGCACCTTCTTCGGCTTCGTCACCGCAACAAGCGCGTTCAGATACCAGTAGTACCCGCTGATACCGTCCAGCTTCCATTGCCCAATCTGGTCGTCACGCAGAAACGAGCGGAACCTGGCTTCGAAACCATGCTCTGCAATCATCGCATCTGCACGGAGATGGATGTCTTCGAGCCAATCGGATCGTTGAGGCATGACGTGCTCCACTCAGCGCCTGAGCGCCTCGGCAAAAATGTCGCAGCCAAAGAGCTCATACGAACTCGGCACTTTGCCGGCTCCGTAGTAAGCCACCAGCCGCCGAATCAGAGCCTTGTCACTTCGCCGAATACGCTTGCGTCTTTCCAGCGACGGCAGGCTGGCAAAACTAGCACCACCCACGTGATGCACGAAGACGCTCGGGACGACTTTCAACTTGAATCCAAGCTGGCACAGCCGCCAAGAGAGTTCGAGGTCATCAGCGCCGAGGTCGGTTTCCTCACAGAGCAGGCCGTGGAGATCCAACACTTCGCGAGATAGCAGAAGGCAAACACCCATCAAGAGCTTCGTAGGCCTGGTCACCCCAGCTTGCTCCGCTTCAAGAATCTGCGTGAGCTCGCCAGGCCGTGGACGCCGGTCACCGATGTATTGTCCGACGAACTGGTCACCGGCGACCATGTCGCAGACTGGTCCTACTGCGCCGACTCCAGGTGTGAGCGCTTCCCCGAGCTTTTCAAGCCAGCAGTCCTCCACGAACGCATCGGGGTTTAGCAGCGCAATCTGCGCTCCGCGTGATGCGAGAATCCCGAGGTTGCATGCCTTCGAGTAACCGAGGTTTTCGGGTTGCGGCAGAACAAGAAGCCGAGGCTCGGCTAAAGCGGCAAGAACAGAAAGAGTGGAATCCGATGAAGCGTTGTCGACAACGATAACTTCATCGCCCTCACCAATCGTTCTAAGAACGCGAGTCAGACATTCCTCAATCAGTGAAGCCGAGTTGTAGCTAACGATCACCACCGAGCGGCGAAGTGAGGCGGGGCCGAGCTTCCCAACGTGGGGACCGACAAGCACGTCTTTCCGGTTCTCAAGGATAAGAGGAGGTAGATTCCCCTCAAGCGAGATCTCGATATCGGCAAGCTGGTCCAAATACTGCGGATTTGCCGTCTCAAGCTGAAGCGAAATAGCCGCGTGATATCTGGCTGCTTCCAGATCCCCCCGAGTCCGCTCAACATTCGACAGGTGATGTGCCGCCTCCGCGCTACCAAGCCCCTCCAGGTGCGAGAGGAAAGGAATATCGACAATTCCTCTCTGCAACTGCCGCCTTACCAGCAAGAGGCCGGGCCCCATCGACTGTGGCAACTCCCTCGCCAGTCGCATCAACTCTTGGTCGGGGTCCACCCCCGCCAGCTCCGCGATACCCGCCCTCATCGAAGCCCACTGCTCGCTGTGCCCCTGCACATTCCGAACCGCTTCCGCCGCTTCGCGCATCGCGACG
>CAILEM010000105.1 GCA_903833215.1 uncultured Armatimonadota bacterium | reverse complement strand
GTTGTCTCGTTGGTATGCCGACAACACGCGGGTTACTCAGGTTTATGATGCGATCGGGAACACCGTCACCATGGCGGATTCCACCGGAGCGACGACCTACGCCTATGATCCAAACAGCCGCATGACGGGCAAGACCGATCCGGGCAATCTCTCGCAAGGCTATACCTACGATATCGCTGGGCAGCGCATTAAACTTGTCGATCCCGATGGAGGGATTCGCTCGATGACTTTTGATCTCGACGGAAGGATGTCCACTATGGTTCTTCCCGGTGGAACGGCAAATACTTTCCTCTATGACGCGGTGGGCCGAATAACGACGCTTCTGCAAACGAATCCAAGCCTGAGTCGGCTTTGGACGTATGACTCAGCCGGGCAGATTACGGTGGCGCACAGAATAGAGGCGGGCACGACTTATGGAGCAACCTATCTTTACGATCCGGTTGGGAATCGCCAGGTCATCCGTGACCTCAGCGGGGCCACAACAACGTATCTCTACGACGGGAAGAACCGCTTGATCCAAGACGCTACAAGCGGAGCGAACGCCCACACTTACAACTACACGTTTGACGCCAACGACAACATTCTCACGAACAGCGAGACCGGAGTCGTGGTCACGAGCACTTACGACATTGCAAACCGAATCACGACGATGATCTCTGGAGCCACGGTAACGAGCATCACCTTCGACGTGAACGGCAACCAGATCCTGGTAAATGCGGCAGGGGCGTTCACAACCATGCTCTACGACAAGGAAAACCAATTGTCTAACTATCGGTCGGCAACCGCGTCTGTCTCCTACACCTACTCCGGCGATATGCTCAAGCGAGCCGAGTGGGCAGCGGGTGTACCTAAGACTTTGCTCTGGGACAATCAGGAATATATACAATCGAGGCCTTAACTATGGCGACAAACTTCATCACCTCACACGGCATGATCTGGGGAGAAATCTCTGACACAGGCGTTACAAGAAGCTATGGTCACGATGCTCTTGGTTCTGTTACAGAGACATTCGTCAATGGGGCATTAGAGAACACCTACCGGTACAAACCCTTCGGCGGGTTACTCGCGAAGACAGGCACCGCACCTGATCCTAGTTTTCTTTGGAACGGTGGGAGCGGATATAGAACGACGTTACTAAGCTACTGCGAAACTTATGTCCGCAGGCGTCACTTTTCAATAAGTTCGGCTAACTGGACCACATCTGATCCACTTTGGCCCAGCGAAAATGCTTACGGCTACGTTCGCCAGTCGCCCGTGCTGTTGGTTGACGCGAGCGGCCTCAGTTATGGCTGTAAAATCGACTCTTTTCCTCCGCCGCAGCCGAGCACTCCTAGCTGTAATGCAAAGGTCGATTCGAAAACTGGCCTTGTATCACTAAGCGTATACAAGAACGCACGAACATATTGTCAAGGCGAGTGCACCGAACCCAGGAAACTATTCGGCGGATGCGGAATAACCCAGACTACGTCAGTTTCATCATTCATGACCTCAAATGGAACAACAAAACCGCTAAATGGAACTGGCGGAGAGGTTCAAGATGATGAAGTCCAATGCATGATCAAGCAATACGTTAACGACAACACTTCAACCTGGATAATGGAAATGTCCGATGCTCCAGGGTGGTGGGACAACAGCGCGATTGCGGGCAAGACTCCGCCGTGTCCGCCCGTATCAGGAATTCACTTTAAGCCATTTGCATATCCCGGATATTCATGGAACATTCCACCAACCCCTGCAAAACTTGATGTGTACATGCACTTTCGCACATTTTGCTGCTGCTGGCCCGTCGTTATTGGTGGCTACGCATGCAAAGAGCAGGACTGGGACTTCAATTGGTCTGTCACGATATCTGGCACAGCTTCTAGTCCGATCATTCAATGGGGAGGAGAATGTCCACATTGAGGAGAGTGAAGTCATGATAGGAATCTGGCTCCTGCCGAACTTTGCTTCAATCGCATTGCACGGGACGCAAGGCCGCGACCTACCCGACAGTTATGTTGGTGTGTTTGAAAATAAAGGTAAGGACATCAGGCTGGTTATCAATCGCTTCGCGTATCGTCTTGAATCTGGTGCCCCATCCACATTGCCTACAATTCGGCGCCACGTAGATTACGAGTATGGCTCTGCTTTTCTTAAGGCAGGAAAAATTCTGCTTGAGCGTAAATTTCTGTTCAAAAGTCCATCAAGAAGCACCTACTACGACCTTTTTGGCTGGGGCAAATTTGAGGGCTACCAACGAGAATTCCCCAGTCATGCCGATCAACGCCGTCTCGTGAAGGAATTGAATTGGCGCGTAAACACCCATTTGTCATTTCAGACAGCTATAGTTCGAACAGTTGGTAGCCGCCCAAAAGTCATAGTTCACGGAATTCCACTAGATAAAGTCGATTCTCTGAAATACTTAATCGACGCACTTCCCGATGGACGTTGAATACCTAGTTATTCCAGGCATCCAGCTTACAGGGCCTTCCGCTCGAAGTTCATCAAGGTCAAAATTCGTTTCCGTGGTTCCATAACGCGAAATTCCAGCGATGAGGTTAGCTGTGCTCAAACTCTGGCCATCCCAAGGAGATGAACTTAGTTATCAACAGTTCAAGAGACAGATCGAAGATGGCAAACAATACGATGTCAACGATCTCACGAACCTCTTGAACAGGGGGCAGAAGGTTGAGCTAAGGCAAATGATTGTCGATGTGGTGAATCGGTACGAGTTTCTTGACCGAATGACGGAGGATGAGGCTCGACTTGCGGCGGATAAGTATTGTCGAATGAGTGCCGAGTATGCGGCATTCAGAGATCAAGTCGTTGCAGCGGGAATCCGAATGGCACTCATTGAT
>CAILEM010000104.1 GCA_903833215.1 uncultured Armatimonadota bacterium | reverse complement strand
AGCACTTCGTTGCTCACCGCTCGCCTTGCGAACCCAACCCACAAGTGTTGCGCGATCCGACTCCGACAGTTCGATAACCATATACTAAAGACGGAATACAGAACTCAATCGTACCGACGACTTAAAGACTCAGAACACTAGCTGACGTCGAGCCATTCTGAGTAACGTAGCTCGCGTCGATGCCGCGGGCACCTATGGCGTAGTCAGTCACTTTTGAAATGACTCCGCCTGCCGTGTAGTCGATGTCTTCCATCCCCATTTGGCCATCGTAACGGTAGCTGGTTGAGCCCGACGAACTCGTCTTAGACGTCCGCATCCCGTCGGCCCGATATGTGTAGGTCGTGGAATTGTTCGTCCTCATCCGGTTGAGTTGATCCCAACTGAATGTATTCGCACCTTTGGTTAATCGGTTGCCGAGAAGATCGTTTGTGCACGACACCCCACCTATCGAAATGGCACGGTTCAGATTGTCTGTCACGGCGTCATTGCGGTTACCGGCAGCATCGTAGGACCAAGTCTGAGTGGCATTCGCTAAACCATCGCCATATGTGGCACCGGTCAGGTAATCAAGGGAAGAGTCATAGCCATACGTGTCAGTCTGCGAAATCTGGAAAGTCGAAGATCCTGCGGAAGATGGGGTTTCGTATTTGGAGTGCAGTTTTAGCCCTCGGTTTGAACCGGTGTTGACTTCGTAGTCGCAGTACTGACCGAGAATGGCTTGGCTTGCGTAATAGCCGTTGGTTAGGGTGTCCCAATAATGCCCGATCCAATACAACCTCCCTGCTGGATCGTATTCATAGTGAGCACGGCAGCGGGTGGAAGCGAGCTTGGTGTCATACCAGCCCCCGGCGTCCGCACTGGTTTGGGTAGGGGTTTGCGCAAATGCGCATTCAAGGATTCTGCCCTGCGTATCGTAGGCATAATGAAACTCTTCCGACGTACGGTTACCTGCACCGTCGAGTTTGCACATCGTCTGGAAGGCCCTCGTCTGACTGCCAGCAGTTCCGAGAGTGACGTAATCGTAGAAACCCCACTTCGCGAGCAGATTGCCAGCGCCATCGGTGTATGTGGACGAACTTCGGTCTCCGGCTGCATTGTATGCGTAAGTGCACACGTTATCCACTGCTGGGCCTCGCCACTCGGACACGGTTAGGGGTTGCCCAATACCATTACCTGATGCGACGTAGCCGATCGATTGAGTAACGCCGCTTAAGTTGTCCGTAACGGTTGTCGGGAGCCCAAACGACACGGAGTTCGACGGACCGTAAACGTACGTTGCTACATTGCCGACTCCGACCTGATACACATAGTTGACCTTTCCGTCGCTGTCATAGGAGGTTTGGTACTCATGCCCTGATGCGTCCACGGAATCATTTGGCTTACCCCAGGCAGTGAAGCCGCCTAACGTTATGGAATTGTTCGCAGATTGGTTCACGGAGGTCCTGCGGTTAATGCCGCCGACATCCTCGACAGTGGAGACCGTCTGTCCCCAGCTGCCGTCACTGTCGGCACCGTAGGTCATTGCTGACGTTACGTAGCGATAGGTCGATGGGACTCCTACTGTAGCTGCTTGCAATTTCTGAACTGAAGTAATTCTTCCTTTTGAGTCGTAGGTGAACTGGCCACCGTTGCGCATTCTCGCGAAAGCGGACGCGAGTTGCGTTTTAAGCGGACAGTGTTTGCGCGGAAAGCGGACGGCATTTGCGTTTTAAGCGGACACGAATTGCGGAATAAGCGGACACCGATGGCGCTGTGTTAAAGCGCTTGAGTCGATGTCCTAAGATTTTTCCAATT
Organism: uncultured Armatimonadota bacterium; assembly: GCA_903833215.1. Taxonomy (GTDB): domain Bacteria; phylum Armatimonadota; class Fimbriimonadia; order Fimbriimonadales; family Fimbriimonadaceae; genus Fimbriimonas. The sequence continues at coordinate 10,706 of CAILEM010000104.1, read as the reverse complement.
AGTGGTTTTCTGACGGGTCGATGATACCGGTACCAGGGATGCCTTTTGCCTTTCGCATGGACTCTCCTCTGATGTCCAATCGGTATGCGTTGTGAACGAGTCGGTCTAGGATCGCATCGGCAAGGGTGGGATCTCCGATGGCTTGGTGCCACAGATCTACCGGTAGCTGAGAAGCGATCATAGTGGATTTGCTGTCGTAGCGATCATCGAGGATTTCCAGAAGATCCCTGCGATGCGCGTCTTGAAGTGGGGCGATGAGCCAGTCATCAAGGATGATGAGATCGACATGGTTAAGTGATGAGAGTTTGTTCTTGTAAGTCCCATCGGCTCTTGCGATGTCGAGATCGTGGAGAAGTCTCGGAGCCCGGTAGTAGCGAGCTGAGAATCCTTCTTCACAAGCGCGCAGAGTTAGCGCGGAACTCAAGAATGTTTTGCCCACGCCCGCTGGGCCGACAAGAATGACATTACGCTTTTCTCTGAGCCACCGACATGAAGCCAGCGAATCGAGTGTTCCTCTATCGATGTTTCGTGCGGTGCGGTAGTCAAGTTCCTCTATCCTCGCGTTTTGCCTAATCTTGGCTTTCTTGATGCGGATATGGATTCGCTGGTTGACTCGCCAAGCGTCTTCGGCTTCGATGAGTAGACTCAAACGCTCGTCGAAAGACAGTTCGCCAACCCCAGGGGCATCCATCTGCTCTTTGAGCGCCTGCCTCATTCCATGGAGGCGCAGTTCATAAAGCCGATCGATCGTCAGTTGCCTCATGACGCAGCTCCTGCAAAGTAATCCCCACCCCTGATGTTTTCGTGAGTTGGCAATGGCATGAGGCTAAGTTGCTCTGGAGCACAGTCAAGGTTCTTTTCCAAGATGGATTTAACGCTGTGGTAGCTAAAGGCTCCAAGAGCATGGGCTTTGGAACAGGCCGCTTCCATTCGCTGGACTTCGTACTTCTTGGCAAGGCTCATGATGCCGAAGCACATTCGAAAGCCGTGTTGCGGATGCACTTTGCCTTCTAGGAGAGCCCTCACAAAGGCAGCAGTGCTAGGACCAGTCACCTCCGCCCAACGCACAAAGCGCTCCGGTGTCCACTCCGCCTGTGCCTTATGGCCTTCTGGCATATGCGAGGGTTCGGTGGTGGGATGTCGACGACTTAGGGACCGCAGGTGGGCGGCTACGCGCTTGCCGCCGAAGAGCACTTCGATGGTGCCGATGCCAACTCGAATTTCGACTTGCTTACCCACCAATGTAAACGGAACGCTGTAGAGATGACCATCGACCTCAATGTGATAGTCGGGAGCGACCTTTGCCTTCTTGAACTCTACGTGCGCATATCTTTGTGACGGTAGTGCTCGCATCGCGGGTAGATCCTCCTCAAGGAACAGCTGCCTTCTTGAAAGGCCCGGTCCCTTCATGACTTTGCTGTTGAGCTGTTCCAGAAGCGGAGCCAGCACTTCATTCGCTTCATCCACACTGAAGAAGGTCCTATCTCTTAGTGGAGCGAGTATCCATCTTTCGACTTGTTGAACTCCGTTTTCGACCTTGGCTTTGTCACGGGGCTTCCGAACCCGTGCAGGAATGACGGCGATTCCGTAGTACTTTGCCATGTCCGTGTACGATGGATTAAGCGTCGGCTCATAGCGACAAGCCTTTTCAACGGCCGTCTTCGTGTTGTCTGGGACGACCATCTCAGACAACGCGCCATAGAATTCGAACGCCCTGATGTGAGCATCAAGCCAGTTGCGCGTATCCATCGATGGGCAAACCCTCGCGTATAGGTACTGGCTGGTGCCCATCGCCGACACAAACACGTAGGCCTGAGAAACCTCACCTGTTTCAGAGTCAGTGATACGAAGGGTCAGACCAGCCCAATCCACGAACAGGCTCTGGCCAGCCTTGTGGCGCTGCAGCATCCGGCAGTCCGTGTTCCTTAACCATTGTTGGTAGTGGCGCGTGTATCGGCTGTAGCTGTAGCCGTCTGGGTTTGACTGCTTGTATTCCTTCCAGAGCAGCGTCAGAGTGACGCCTTTGCGTGAGAGTTCTTTGCGGACAACACTCCAATCTGGTTCTGGACGAGCCTTAACAGAACTCCGATCTATAGGAAAGAGCGCCTCCTTTTGCTCCTGGTCCGAAAGATCTTCGGCGGAAGGCCACGAAAGACCAGCCGCCTCAATCCTAGCTACATACTCGCTCGCCGTTGTGCGACCGATCCCGCAAGCGGATGCGATCTGCCTTACGCCAGCTTGCTTGCTTAAGCGAAGACGAATAACTTCACGAATCTTGTTCATTTCTATGGGTCTCCTTGACACCTCATGCTCCTTGCTCGCCGGGGCGACGAAGCTATGAGGCAAGACGGGAAACCACTAGATAGAAAACTTCAAATACACCGACTCAAGGGTGTCCGCTTTACGCGCAAAGAGCGTCCGCTTATTCCGCAATTCGCGTCCGCTTAAAACGCAAACACTGTCCGCTTTCCGCGCAACTTGCGTCCGCATTCCGCGCAATTGTGCAACCGTATTGGGCTGGGATAGCAGACACGGTATATCGCCATCCGTCGGTGCCTGTCCCCGAACCCGGCGATGTGCCGCCGTACTTCGGGTCCCACACTCGATACTGCAGTCCCCAGCTACCGACGGGGTTGTTGGCTTGTGTGGAATTTGAGTAGTAGTCGGTAAACGAGATCCTGCTGCCAGCGTCTTTGACTGCCATTTGTTGATAGTATTTGTCGGCTCCCCAGTAGGCGTAGGAGGTCGTGGCGACTCGATTATTCGTCGTGACTCCGCCAACCGGCTGCTCGGTTTCCGTCACCGTCGTGTCGAGCGGCTTGCCTTGGAAGTTGTAGCTGTTGTTCGTGGTCACCGACGTCGAGGTGAAGGCAGCGCCGAGGAGTTGGCGTCTGATGGAAAGGCTATCGACGGGGAGGGCTTCCTTCACCATGTAGTCGGTGGAAGTGGAGCTCGTATTGTTCTGGGTCCAGAAGTCGTAATAGTCGGCTTGAGTCGTGGCACCGTCGCCGTAGTTGACAGTGGCCATCGCGGTTTAAGTCTCTTGCTGCGTTCCCCTTTCGGGATAGGCTGATGGGTTGACCCAAAGATATTCTCCGAATCTTTCCCGGCTGAACCGGGGATACCGTATCACCTCCTCACAACGTATGTGCCCTTTTCGCCGATCACTGACACATAGCCGCTATTGTTCTGCCAAATGAACTGGGTGTTAACCAGATTCGGCTCAGTGCTGCGCGTTATAGATCGCGTAACTGTCCGTCCATCGTTGTAGAGCACTGCGCATCCCATCTGTTGAGCTTTGCAGAATGCGCAAACCTGACGAATTGGATTTCGACACCAGTATGCCAGCCCCCCCTAGGCCGCCATGCAGATTAGGAAAAACAGGGTGCTTGTCTCTATGGCGACGGGCGTGAATTCTGACTATTCATTGGGAGGTTTGTCGTCGACAAGTTCGGCCCAAAGGTCTTGTATTCTCTCGGCGACATCACGATTGCTCTCGTAGAAATTGGCCCACGGGTCTGCATTGGGCATGCTTGTGCCGCCAGACTCAACGTGAGAATCTCGGTTCAAGCCTGCGGCAGTCAAGACCCTCAAACTGCTCGTTAGTTGGTGTAGATCATCGGCCGTAAGCCTAATGCGATCAGCGATCGCACATGCCCTGTGCATCATGCCCGCCTGCTTGGAAGTAAGCTCTGCCAAGCTCCTTAGCGCAATGGATAGATTTGCGATGGCAAGCGCCGCTTGCATGGCCTGGGGAGACACGTACGCTGATGGTTTCGGTAGCCCTCCTCCCTCGATGAAATCATTCAACAGCGTGGCTGCCGCCTGGATCGGCAGTAATCCAGCTTCATCGGCGGGCTCGTTATTCAATGTCGCCACTGGCTTGCTTGAGAATTTCGATCATGATCTTGAGTTCCCCTATTTCCTCTGCCCCTACTGCTTGTCCCGCCATTGACAATCCGCCGGCCGACGTCTCGGCTGACGACATTTCAAGTTTTTCAAAAGTCGTCAGTTCACCGTCCGGCCCAGTTTCGGCTAGCATTGCGCCATTGTCCAATTCCGCCAAGCCTAAGAGGCGACTCGCATTAGACAATCTCGCTATGACTCCGATCTGGTGCTCAAGTGCTTCGATCGCCATTGCAGGATTCCAACCATTCTGGAGTTCTAGCGCCCAATTCACTGCCTGCATACAAGCAGAAAAGATGAACGCGATCTCAGATTCGACGTCTTTGCCACTCCGATCTACCAGTGTGGTGGGGCAATTGAGAGAGAAGATTAGCGAGTTGGTTCCAGCCTTTATGGGATCTTCGCTAATGAATCTGCCACTGGTCGGTTCGTAGTATCTTGCCCGCATGTAGATCAAGCCAGATTCGTCGTCCTGCTTGTGGCCGAGACTGGCACAGTACCGCCCTTTCGGGTCACCGGTCTGAACACCACGACGAATACCGCCCCATGCGTCGAAAGTTCTCAGAGCCGAGAACTGATAGCCGCCCGTCCCCTGCTTGGTGAGGGTCGAAATCATGTTTCCGTGGGCATCGTAAATTGGATACGAAGCCGTAATTGTGCCGGATTGAGTCACATACATCGCATCGATTCCGCGAGCACCCAAGCCGTAGTCCGTCACTTTCTGAACCACTCCGCCCGAGTAGTCGATGTCCTCGGTCCCCATCTGACCGTCGTATCGATATGAGGTTAAAGGGACTCCATTGCTGTCCATTTTCGTTGTTCGCATGCCATCGGCGCGATATGCGTACTTTGTCGTGACACCCCCGCTGGAGAGCGATTTCATGCGATTGTGCGCATCCCAAGTATATGACTTGGAACCATAAGAAAGTCGATTCCCCAGAACATCGCAGGTCGTTGCGACCCCGCCGACAGACGTCGTGCGATTTAGGTTATCGCAAACTGAATCGGCGCGATTCCCCGCCGCGTCGTAGCTCCAACTGGGAGTCGCATTGGCAAGACCGTCCCCGTAAGACGCTCCTGTCAAATAGTCGAACGCCGAATCATAAGAATAAGTATCCGTTTGAGCCAATGTCCAGTTGGGCTGGCCCGGAGTAGTTCGCGTGTAGTATTTGGAGTCCAGCTTCAGACCGCGATTCAGCCCGGTTCCGATTTCGTAGTCACAGGCCTGGGCGAGTATCGCTTCCGAGTTGAATCCGTTCCCCGCCGAGTTCAGCGTATCCCAGTAATGGGAGACGGAAAGCATTCGACCCGCCGGATCGTAAGAATATTCGGCTCGAGCCCGAGTCTGGGCAAGATGTGCATCGTAGTAACCGTTGGCACCTGGAGTGTTGTTGCTCGGAGTTTGTGCAAATGCCGCTTCAATCAACTTGCCTGTAGGGTCGAAATGATAATGGAACTCCTCGGGCGAACGGGTCCCATTTGCATTTAGCCTGCATAGCGTCTGGAAGGCCCAACTAGGCCCGTTTTTCCCGACGACAAGCTGAAAATCAAAGTAGCCCCAAGCCGCAAGGAGGTTCAAATTACCGTCGAAATAAGATGCGGTATTGCGATTACTAAAATCACCATAAGAGTAGGCTGCAACATTGTCCTTAACGCTGTTTCGGTATTCGGTCACTGAGGCAGGCATGGCAACCCCGTTGCCAGATTGGGTATAGGCGATTTCTTGGCGAACATTAGTCAGATTGTCAGTCACCTTCGTGACTTGGCCGGTTTCAATACCTGATATCCCATACTCGTACGTAACGATAGGACCAACCCCGGCTTGAGTAACGCCCAAGACATTGCCATCGGGATCATATGCGGTCTGGAACCTTTGGCCAGATCCATCAATGACATCGTTTGCCTTACCCCAACCGGTGTAACCAAGATTTTGAGTTGTTCGACCAATTCCGCCAAAATCCTCCACAACCTTCGTTGCTTGTCCCCACGATCCGGGACCGTCGGCACCATAGGTCGTCTGCGTCGTCACATACCTATAGGTTGAAGGAACGCCAGCGGTTGCCGCTTGCAGCTTTTGAACCGATAATCCACGACCCACGGCGTCATACGTAAACTGAGCGGAGTGCTGTCCCGGAGTTGCCTGAACCTGATACCTCCAAGCATCCTGGCTGCGGGTCCCCGATGGCGGGGTGATCGCGGTGTTGATGGACACACCACCATATTTGGGATCCCAAGCTTGGTAACTCTGTCCACGATTCCCGAGATTCGAATCGGAAGACGTGTAATAATCCGTAAAGGTTAATCTTCCCGCCTGATCGCAGGTTGCCTTCTGTTGGAAATACTTATCTGCCCCCCAGTACGCCAATGAGTTAGTGGCAGTCCGGGTGGTTACGAATGACGTATCTGTTGACCTCTGTTGTTGTTCCTGAACCGTCACGTCAAGTGGTTGCCCCCTAAAGTTGTAGGAGTTGAACGTCACGATTTGCTGCATCGGTTCCGTCTGAATGGTGCCATTGAATCCCAATAACCTCTGAACCCAGAGATTGGATGGAAAGGCATTCCAGTACCCGCCATTATTGGCCCATAAATTGCCAGAAATAGTTTCCGTGCAATTCTGAGTGAACGTGTCGTAAATCGACGTTGTCGTGAACGAGTTGTACGAATCGTACTGCGATCGAAGTGAAACGCAGTTTGTTGTGACGCTTAGGGTGTTTCCATTGATTTGTGAAAAACCAGTGTAAGCGTATTGGACCGAACCGGCGCTGTTGAAGACTTGAGCGCTACCCGACGTGAGGACGTTCGATGGGTAAGTCACACCGAAGTTGAATAAGGCATATGAGCCGTCTGGATTACCGATTCTGGTGACCGTCACTCCCTCAACATAGGCTGCATAAGGCAAGACACCACCCGTGTAAACCTGACTCTGAATGGACGTGATGAGGCCACGCGGGTCCTTTATTGAGTTGAGAACCGGATTGGAGGCGTCTGTTGAGCCTGGAATGTTGTTTGTCGGGACCCCGTAGCCGAAACTCGTGGTTAACCCACCTGGCGATTTGACGGAGACGAGGTAGTTCGTGATCGGATCGTAAGTGTAGTTGACGACCCTCTGGTTGTTATCGTCCGCTATTTGCGACACACGGTTGGCAGGCGCAGTGCCACCCCAAGTCAACGTGATTGTATGGCCGTTCGGCATCTTGACGCTAGTGAGTTTATTCTCGCTGGTGTATCCGTCGATTTTTTGGAAGGTGACGTAACCGCTCCCGTAAGAGTAAGTCGTTTTGTTGCCATGTCGATCGGTGACACTCTCTATCTTGAGAATATTAGCCGGGGTTGGAGTTGCACTCGGATTGCTGTAAGGAGTTGTGCCACCGTTCAAGTAGTTCCCATGAACCCCGTAGACGTAAGTCGTGCCTTCTGGAGTCGTGACAGTCTGACTGGTCATCACTTGGTACAAGTTGCCGTTCTGCACGACATTGGCATAGGTGCTGACCGACTGATTCAGGTCCCATGCGGGTGGGCTGAGCACTCCATCGGCATCCTTCTGGATCGTTTCTTGCTTACCGGACGAGTCCTCCGCGGTAACCGCTTCAATCGGTTGGGTTGTTACATTTGGATCAACTTCTAGGGGAGAGCGCTCCTTATAGGTCACCGGCACTGCCCGAACTGGGGCGACCTTCGACTTCAAGATGCCGCCAGCCGTCGTGCGAACGTCCGCACTTAGGGTCCAACCGGGACCGAAGGGGCCTTCATTGGCATCGTTGGCACTGTAGCTGCGGGTGATGTTGACGGGAACGCCATAACCACCATCAAACGACAGATCTGTCGCAGAAGTGGCGTAGTTGCCGGTAACGAGATCAACCCCCATGAATTGAGGGTCCCACTTTGAAGCCCCAGCCAAGTAAGGGCACTGCGCCGTTCGCCCTTGCAAAGTGGTTAACTCCTTGTCGGTCATACGGCGGGTTTGGCTGACCGCTTTGCGCTTGGCGAGGTCTTTGCTGGCCCGAGCCGCCTCCTTCATTCTGGCATCCACCATATCTGAAAGTGGTTTTCCAACCGCTAGCACCACGCTTCCAGGCATGCAGAGGTTCACCAGCGCGAAACAGAGGGAGATTGACAAGGATCGAAAGAGTACAGTTCGGGCTTTCATATCTTTAAGGCAGGCGTTCTTCAAAGAGATCCTCGAAGGAGGATGGCGTTGACGTAAAAATCGGGGTTTCGCAAATCTGGGATCTTTATGGCTCGCTCGCCATTCACGACCGTGTCGTAAACCTTCATTGAGTCGGGCTTCACTTCCAGCAACGTCACGAAGTGGTCTCCAATGAGGATGATGGCGGGAAGTTGGACCTTCTCAAGGTCCTGTCGATTGACTCGGTACGCAGAGGCTTCGCCTCCAAGGGCTTTAATGCCCTTGATCATCCCCTCAACCGTAGTCCCTGAATCGGTCGTGCCGCAGAACTTCGCAATCGATTTGTAGTCGCATGGCACAGTTCCAACTTTGATCGCGCCGATCTGGCAGAGGTAGGCAAGCGTTTTCGGGCCGCAGACCGCCGATTCGAATCGCGTGTTTGCGTCCTGCTGTTTGGTGGCCGACTCGATCAGTCGCGTGAGTTCCTCGGTAGGTTTGCCCCCATTCAATCTAACAAGCCGGCGATAACACGCCATGCAAAGCCCACTCATGGGCCTTTGCTCGATAAATAGGCGGTACTGCTTCTTGGCTTCGTCAACCTTTCCCGACGCTTCGAGTGTTACGATGGCCTGATAGGCACCTTGCTCGTTTACGGTTCCGAAATCGCTTGTACGCTTGGTTCCTTTGGTTTGTTCGTCCGCTTCGAGGAACGACTCGCGGGCAAGCACCCAGTTCTTTTCGTGTGCGGCAATATATCCGATCTTCAAGCGTGCGGTGCCGACTTGGTCTTGCACCACCGGGTCTTTTGTCGCCGCGTGCTTTTCGACAAATTCCTTATACTTTTTCGCGGCAACTTTCGGATTGGTCACGTATAATCGGTCCGCTTCCTTGGGCCTCGGCACATTGTCGGCCACTGGCAGCGATGGCTTTGCCATCTTTGCGGGCGTGTGCTGAGACTTAAGAATCCCGATGGCGACAAGCACTCCGGCAGTCCCCGCCACACAAACCCAAACGGCTGTTCTAGGCGCACGCATTAGTTCACTCCGTTGCCCGTAATGAGCCAGAGGCGAGGGGTCGCGTCTGTGTAGGGGAAAGCGAGACCAGCAGTCGGGAAGGTCTGATTTATAAGCCAGTGGAACAGCGACGTGTTATTGGATAGGTAACCGGATTCATTACATGCGGCAAGGCAAATTGCCTGTCCGGCTGTAGCCGGAGTTAGGGCCATTGTTGAGTAGGCGGTTTGACCGCCTGAGGTCGTATAGGATTGATCAAAAACGGACGTCAAGACAAAGCTCGCATAGTCACCAAACGCGGCTCCTTGGTTGGTACTTGTTCGGCCTAAGAGTGTCGTCGTGGAGAGGGGATCCTTGGTGTAATTGGGTGGACTCTGGAAAGGGAATTCCGGACTAATCGTCCACTTATTGTTCCAGGCCACCTGGGCGATCGTCGGAGCACCCGGCTTGCTGGGAAGCAACGCGTCTCCAGCATCTGGAATGTAGGCACCCACTTGCATATCTCCATCAGCGTAGGTGGGATCACCGGAATGAAGCATGCTTGCGATGACCATCGCGTATCCGTCGAGGCCGTTCTGTCCCAAGCCGGGATAGATTTGAACGCGCGCCGTCCCGCTGCGATCGCCCTGTGAGTTTGTCGCAGCCATGTTGCCAACAAAAGCGCCACCTTTGTGGATATTCGCGCTGAAATTCAGGTTCCTACCTGACGAGTTGGCATCTACTGGAATGGTGCTCGCATCGGCATAGGCCAACCTTGAGTCGACAGAAGTGGCTCCGCAGGATTGTTTGGCGATCGTGATGAGGTACGGCGTGTCGACGACGGTGTTTGAGCAGGCGGTCCACGTTGAATTATCGTTGGAGCCGTAGGTGACGAGGACGGAGATTTTGTGGAAGGTGAACGTTCCGCCGACAAGGGTTCCGGGGGAATGCCACTCGATGGCGACGTTGTTGCCTGGGGTTATCTGGAGGCAAAGCTGGTTCGAGTTATCGATGTTCAGCATCGTCCAGTTGTTTCCAGAGGGGTTTGTGCCGATGTTTACCGACGGTCCTCCGGTCGCTTTATCCGCACACACGTAGATGTAGTTTTGTGAGTACGTATACGCGTAGTTTGTACAACCACCGCCTCCCGTCCCCGTCGAGCCAGTGGTACCTGTCGTACCAGTCGTACCGGTCGTACCGGTCCCTGTGCCTGATGTACCGGTTCCGGTTCCGGCTGGGGAAACGCCCGCCGCCTTGCCAAGCGACATTGCGGCTCCGCCTGTGCCGACTCCACCCGTGCCCGAGCCTCCGGTTGAACCTGCAGGAGCCCAGGGAGTCGTCTCCACTCCGTTTTCATACCGCCAAATCAGTTCGAGTGCATGATCGGATGTGGATGTGATTTGGTACGAGCTGTTGAAAAAGTAGCTCGTACGGTTAGCATATTCACCGCCGTAAACGAGCCGGATCGGGAGCAAAGGGATCGTTGGTCCCTGGACATGGTTCGACATACCACCGGCTCCGCGCCAACCTCCGTTAAAAAGCGGGTCTATGAAGAATCGTGTGGGTTCGCGTAATCTTCTTGCGTGCGTGACACAGATCTTTTCTCTTCGTTGTTGGGTCTGACATCTTCATGGTCAGTGTCTTCGGTGGTTTTGAACGAGGAGTCTCGTACGGTTGAGATT
>CAILEM010000103.1 GCA_903833215.1 uncultured Armatimonadota bacterium | reverse complement strand
TACGGAGAAGCTATCAATGCCCTTATTCAAGAAATCAAAACCGTCGCTAGAGGATTTAGAAAGTTTCACAACTTCAGAATTGCCATTCTGTTCTTTCTTGGAAAACTCGAACTCCACCCACACAAAACCTCATAGAGCCGATTTTCTCGACAGAACACCCGTAATAATACGGTAATAGAGTCACATCTCCTGAGAAAACACTAAGCTTTATAAACTGTATTGCGGTGTCATAAGAATCGTCGTCCACTAGAGAACGGGCCACACGAACAGCAACGATAAACTGCTAATCCAGCTTCTTGATCAACTTCAAATATCTTCGATTGATTGAGCGCTCAAGCTTCTGCAAAGGGCTCATATAGCCGAAAGGGTGTTCGCCTTCGTATTTTTCAAGCCACTCCAGTTGATCCAGTTGCTTCCAATAGGTCGAGTAGTTGATATATCGCGATGCGTGGAACAAGGTGGGTTCGACATAACGTACGTCGAACCTTCGGCACACATAGGCGCAGCGATTGCGCATGACGTCCATATCCAACTTGCCGATAAGGCCGGTAGCGGAATTGGTGAAATCCATTTCGTCAGGGATGAGGTGCGCTTTGCCTGGGTTTTGAAATCCAAATTTCGCCATCGCCAGGGACAGATAGGGTTCTTCGGGAATGAGGGGGCTATCGTAGTGAAATCCCGACTCGCTAAATTTCTGTCCTTCTTCAAAAGTCTCGCGAATGAGGTCCTTACACTGGGGACTGCGCTCGAAGTAGATCATTCCCCCGTTGAACTGAGGCATCTCCGAAACACCGTGCTTCGCGAGGTGCGTTGGCACATCGCCGTACCAGTTACCGGACGAGATCATCTTGCCCTGGACGCATACTCCCTTTCCTTGGCAGTAATCGAAGATGGGATCAAGGCGTTTGAATGCTAAGCAATCTCCATCTACGAACAGCACCTGATCGGCATCGGTCCTTTCGAGCGCACTCAGCTTGCTGAACAGAGTCCATTGAAACGGGTCTTGAGGAGTCAGAATTTCATCGAATGACTTGTCCCAAGGAAAATCAGTTTGGTCGGTGATGACGACGCGTTTGGTTGTGTCGCCTATTAATTTGAGGGAGCGGCCAAGGCCAAGAGCACAATGCGCGAACTTGGGTTTCCCGATTGCCAAAGTCAATACGATACGTTTCAGACTCTTACTCCTTCAAACGCGCGTCAGGTTAAGATTCTATCTCGCTTCGCGATAGCCCTGTATCTGCCCCGGATTCCCAACCACGATCGCCAGTGGTGGAACCGATTCCCGTATGACCGCCCCTGCCCCTAAAATCGCGCCATCACCAACTGTCACACCAGGGAGGATGATAACGCGCTCGCCGATCCACACATCGTTACCAATCACCACCGGCTTGGGATCAGATCCCCCTTGGTCGATCATCGGAATATCCAACCGGCTAAAACGATGTCCGCGCGTAAAGATGAGGACATCGGGAGCCATCATCACGTCGTTACCGATGGAGACTGGTGAATCCAGCCTTGCCCGAATTCCAATTCCGGATCGGTTGCCGATAGAGATTCCCTTCCCTTTCCCAAAATCCGCGCCGGCTTCGACGTTGACTTCACGCCCGCAGGCATCAAACATCATTGCCCCACACCAGCCCCGTAAAGCGCGAATCACTTGCCTGCCAAGGCGACGTCGATTCGTTGGCGGAAGATGTTTGCCGACGAGGATGTAAACGAGATAAGCGATGCGACGGTATCGTCGCATCGCTTTGGGAGTTGGCGGATTTGAGGCGAGTGAGTCTTGTGACATCCCGCCCCTAAGGCTTACTAAGTTCGTTGTACAGGTATCGAAGGATTCGACCCATCACGTGGGGCCGACTTGTTTCCTTTCCGATGCTGTGATCATCGCGCGGATAGGTCATCTCGTCGAAGTACTTCCCATTCTCGATCAACCGCTGCATCAAGCGAGCGGTGTCTTGGAACAGCACGTTATCATCCATGATGCCGTGGACGAGCAAAAGGTTGTCCTGCAGACCATTTGCGTAAGTGATCGGAGATGTCTGCTCGAAGATCTTGGGATCATCTTTCGCGAGTCCCAAACGTCGGCGCGTGTACCACTCGTTATAAGATTTCCAATCCGTCACTGGCGCGACGGCGCAACCGGCGTAGAACACACCTGGCTTGGTGAGCATCGTCATGCAGGTCAGATACCCGCCGTAGCTCCAGCCCCAGAGTCCAACTCGATCCCCTCGGACGTAGTTCAGAGATGCCAGGTAGTTCTTAGCCGCAACTGCTTCGTCGGCATCGACGAGGCCCATCTTCCGGTAGTAGCCACTGTTGAACTCGCCGCCGTATCCCCAGCTCGCTCTGAAGTCGACACAGAGGACAACCATGTCGAGGTTCATTGCCGCGTAGTTCTCGAAGTAACCGCCCCAAGCGGCCTTGCCGGAGTTGGCGTACATATTGCTGACCAGCGCCGGATGCTTCAGGGTGAGGTCGAGCCCTGGCTTGGTGATCAGGAGGCCATGGATCGTTGCCCCTTCGGGTCCTGGGAAAGTGACTTCTCGGAAATCTGCCCACTTGATCTCGCCGAACTGAGGGAGTTGGCTCTTGGTGAGTCGATGAATCTGTGGCTCAACCGAATAAAGCTCAGGGTTGATCGTTCTGTCACTGGCCATCGTGGCGACCTTTTTGCCGTCGTCGCTGTAGAGCGGAAGCGAGAGGGCATCGAACTCCTTAGGCGTCGACATGCCGTCCGGCTTCACGATGTGCTCGGTTCGCTTGCCGTCTGGCTCGACGATCATGATTTCACTCTTGAGCGGACTGTGGGCAAGCGTTCCAAGGAAGATTCGATCGCTATTCTTGGGGCGGCCAAGCGCAGCAACATCGAATTTCTCGGCGAAGAATTTGGTGAGGTTCTTTCCGTCCGGATCGACCTTCATGATCGAGCGCCAAGTGAACTTGCTGTCGATAATATCGGTGCCAAAGAGGATGTGTTTGCTGTCGCGCGTCCACACCAGCGGTCGCCAGTCAGGAATATAGTTCTTGGGCGCTTTCTCGGTGTAGATATCGACCTTACTGGCGTCCTTGGGATTGATCTTGGTGATCGTGTAGGCCTGAAAGTCGTCTTTGATCCATCCGATGGCAACCGCTGAAGAGTCGGGCGCCCATTCGGTTGAGAGCGTCCACATGTACCGCGGCAAGCCTGGGACGAACTTGATGATTCCGCCGTCGGCTGAGATGAGGCCGACCTGCTGGTCGATGTCGAGGTCGCCGTTCCATTCGCGCTGGATGTTTACGACGGCGGCGCGATCCTTGCTGAAGTCCATGATCACGTGGTGACCGGTCTTGGTGCTGTCCGACCAGTTCACAAGGATCGACTTGCTGTCGGGTGACCACTCATGACCATCAATCGATGTGCCGCCTTTGGAAATAAACGTAAGCTGCTTTACCGCACCGGTCTTTCGATCGTAGCGGAACAGGTTTTGGCCGTTGGAATAGGAGAGATATTTCCCGTCGGGTGAAAACTGTGGCGCGGCCATCGCGGCTTGTCCATCGACGATCGGATGCAGGTCGGAGCCATCGGGCTTGGCAAGGAACGTCCTTCCCTTGTATTGGAATAGGATCTCTTTGCTGTCTGGCGACCACTGAGCACCCCCGATTCCACCGTCATAGAGCGTGGCTTCCTTCTTCTCTTGCTCGGTCCGAGTGTCGTCCTGGCGCGGCAGATCTTCAATCTTGCTCGAGTCCACGATTCGCTTCTTCGCCCCATCTGGATAGTCCATCACCCAGAGGTCCAGCTTGCGGGTGCCCGTCTGGTTCCAGCCGAAAACAATCTTCGATCCATCGGGAGACATGTGGGGAGCCGAAGGGCTGCGACCATTCAGGATCGGATATTGGCTGAGCCGTTCGATCGATATATCTGCCTTGGGCAGTTGTTGGCCGAAGCCAGCCGCAGCCAGCACAAGTGCCAGCGGAACGAAAATTCTCTTCAGGAGCATACGTGCAGGCTTTTACCCTATCAGCCTCGGGGAATTGGCATTCAGTCCCCAAGTTTCTAAGATGGCTGAGGGTTCAAGTTTGGGCCAGATCCTGAAGATTTAGCTGCCTCTTTTGGCTAGAAGACACCTCCGTTCCCCCACGAGGTTATCGAACGCTCTGGAAATCGATAGAGTCAGTTAGCAAGACATCCCCATTTTGGTGATCTAAAGAGTAAAATCTACCTGTGCGAACATTCTCGCTGAAAACCTTGCGAGAATTCTGGGAGTCTGGTCATCCGGAAGCCGAACTCGGATTAAGAGGTTGGTACTGCAAGACCTTGAAAGCGGAGTGGAACAACTTCGGTGAGCTTCGAGCAACTTTTCGGTCTGCAGACACCGTCGGTGAGAAGGTCATTTTCAACATCAGCCGAAACGAATACCGCCTGATTGCATACGTAAATTACGAATATAGACAGGTGCTCGTGAAGTTCATCGGCACCCATGCAGATTACAGCCGGCTAACGCGGAGAGACATAGAGAATTTATGAGCCACCCAATAACAGTACGACCCATCGAAAACGACGAGGATCTTGCTGCCGCGCTGTGCCGCGTCGAGCAAATTATCGGTGCCAAAAGAGGCACGCCGGAAGGTGCCGAGCTAGACGTACTTGGCACACTGATCGTAGCTTATGAAAATGAGCATTATCCGATCGAAGTATTAGGCCCCATCGACGCGATTCGATACGCCCTGGACGAAGCTGGCCTGAAGGATAAGGATCTGATTCCTTTCATCGGACCACAACCTCGCGTGTCAGATGTTTTGGCAGGCAGACGTCAACTCAGTCTGAGCATGATTCGGCGCCTGCACGAAGGATTAGGCATTCCCCTTGAGAGCTTGATCCAGCCCACCAAAAGGTCTCTGGCCCAGTCGAACTAATCTTCCCCACATATTCCCGAATGGAGGAGGTTGGCGACCTATTCGAACATCTAACGATATGGATAGGATCATTTGGTCCCTTCCTAAGCAAAACAGTGGTTAGCTCAACAGAAGAAGTAAACGAACCTAAAGTTACCTATGGCAGCGGCAACGTCTTCGCCGATCTAGGATTTGAAGTCGCGGAAGAAATGCTCGCGAAAGCAAAATTAGCGGTGGCAATCAAAGACGTCATCAAGGAACGCAAGCTAACCCAAGCGCAAGCAGCCAAGGTCATGGGCATTGACCAGCCACGGGTTTCCAAGCTGATTCATGGCCGCTTGACAGAGTTCGCGACGGACAGCCTCATGAAGTACTTGCTGCATCTTGGCTCTGATGTAGAAATCGTCGTGCACAGACCAACAGTGCCGCCCAAGCGAGAAGGAGCGATGAGTGTCGCCTACTTATAGTGGTACGCGACTGAATGTTACTGCAAGACCTCATGTAGCCTTCTTCCATGCGGCCCAATTGTTGTAATCAAGTTCTTTTACGACATTTTCCAGACCTTGAGAACCTGCCTGCCGCGTTTCGGTATTCGAGAACGGGAAGTGCTCCACGTATCGCGCTATGACATGGTCGATATACTCTCTTGAGCCAACGAAGATCGGGGCCCATCCCCAGCCGTAGTACGAGAAAGCAGCGTAACGCATCATCGTGTCGCCCCCGAGCTGTTGAGGGTGGTCCATAACCTCAACCCACCAAACGGCGGCATCGGGTTGGGTCCCGATGGTCTGGCATAACCGCTCGTGATCGATTGCATCAAAGATCGCCCGTACCCGCTTTGGATAACCCGCATCCCAAAGCTTCGGCCAACCGATCGTACGAACCAGCACCCGAGGCGTGTCCGGAAACAAGCTCAGCCAGAAGTCAATGTAGTTGACGATCCAGCTACCCATCGGTTCGCGGTAATTATCTTCACTAATGATTCGCAATCCAACTGTTCGGTCCGCTTCTACCCGAGTGCGGATTTTGGTTTCTGCCGCAACGCCCTTAAGGTCCTCGATGGGTGGCCCGTCAAGATCCTTGGCGATATACGGATCACTTTCGAGCAGGAATGTTTTCATTGTGGTATCCGCTCAGTGTATGGCGTCCAATGATCCACGCCCGAAGGTAAACCCAGATTCTGCCCGCCAGCACCGTATCCTTTGACGATGCCGAAGTCTGCAGCACCTTCGGCAGCCTTGGAACCGAAGTAATCAGGTGACATGTAGAGGTCGCTTGAACGTTCAAGTTATTACCTTTACTAACCGGTCTAGATAATCTTACTTCGCAGATATTCAATATGACAGGCTTTTCAACATTACGTCCACCGCTGCTTCTTTGTCTGAGTCTGTTTTGGCCAGTGATTCATCAAGCTCAGCTTTTTGACAAAGATGTGTACACGCTAGGCACCCGGGGAACGCTACCGGCGAGTAAAGACAAGGTTGATTGGGCACTTTCAGGCGACCTTATTCGTGGACATATCGGCTCCAATATCTACACATGGGATGTGCGCACCGGCAGGGTGGTACGCACCATACTTGGGCACAATGACCCCGTCATGTTTGTCAAATTCAGTCCAGATAGCAAACACATCCTTACCGGTTCATGGGCTGAGCCAAACGATAATCGAGTCAGCTCATTTCAAGCTTGAGCGCGTGATGCAGTCCTGTAGCTTTTCTCTAGTCCAACAAAGCATATCCCGTTAAGCGTTGGCAACAGACCATAAGCAAGGATCTGCCTGAGCCACGTAAAAGCCGGTCCCGTACCATGTAGCGCAATATAAACCATCCAACTTACCAACAAAATGGCAACTAACCCGTTCGTAATGGCTACCCTTCTCAGCGCGAATCCGACAAGATTGACGGGAATAAGGATCAGTGCCCACATCAAGAGCAGCGCCGGATCAGTGAGAACGGTATAGGATCCACCAAGAAGCACCGAGATGAGTGTCGTTCCATAATAGGCTCCAACCGCAGAGAGCAGGAGCATTGTGGCACGGGCTCCTGCCGGCGATAGGCGGTTGAGCAGTTGTCCGAAGGTTTGACGATTTTCAATGGTATTCAAAGGTGATGTGCTCCTTTAGGTTCCGGAATCATTACTCATATCCACGAACAGATTCAGCCAGCTTACGGCCGTGCGTGGCTGCTCAACTAGCGTTGGGCGACCTACCTTTACTGACGTGTCCTGACGGGCCGTCAGGACGAGGCTGGGCATATAGAGATATTCATCAGGTCGACCGGTTTCACCGCCGAAACCACGAAAAGGGGAGATTGCAGGATCGGCATAAAAGAGATCAATAAGGAGCGGTGCCTGAGGGTTGATCTGAACAATGCGGGGACCAACCGAAGGCAACGCGCCCACGTACCCAAACGACCCCACCAGTGGTACGCCCCAATCGATGGAACATGAAGATCGCCATGTATCGCCAGGATCACAGGTGATCGCAGATCCCAATGAGCTTGCAGCCGTTTCTCGGCTCGGCAGGTCATTCTCATTGTCTTGCTCATAGAGGACGAGCCATGAGGCACACTGCTTCATTTCACTCACGGCCGTGGTGCGATGTGCGGCTCGACGCGCGCGACCTAATACGGGTAGAAAGATGGCGGCAAGTAGGGCAACGATCCCGATCACGGCCAGTAACTCCGTCAGCGTAAACGCAACGGTTCGTACAAGCACGAAGTAACCGAATCGAGATCGTTTAGACATTGCACTGGACCATCGAGTGGGGTTGGTGTCGATTGAGTTCGGATAGGTTCCCGCCGTCGCTGCATGTGAGCATCCTCATAGTTGAGCGAGCAGCGATCTCCCTCGAAGACGTGGTTCTCCGAATTGTAGTCATTTCATCAAAAAACAAGACAACAGTACAATTACCTAACAACACATCCTAAAGAAACGTTCCTAATGCTCGCTTTTTGAATCGAATGCCTTGTGAATAGAGTTGCAGCTTGGCACTCGCATGGCCAAGCAAACGATCACGTCAAATTATCCGAAGTGTTCTTGAACTAAAGAACTCCATTCACACACCAGAGACAGCTTGTGCCCTAAGGGCCATGAGAAATCTTGAGCCGCAGGTGACAAGCCGTAATTCCTCATCGACCGTGTAGGTGGATTAAGATATCAGCGAGGCTCCGAACAGCTTTTGCCAATGTACTCCTGGCAAATCACTCCTAGATTCGCCGGCCATCCCAGACAGTCGTGCATCAAACGACGTTGCGCGGGTACCTTCCAAAACGTGAAAGCCATCGCCAAAGTGCGACCCGAACCTGGTGTTGAAATCGTCGACGTTGACGAACCGGAGGTAGGACGCGGCGAAGTTAAAATTCGTCTTGAAGCGGCATCCGTCTGCGGTACCGACCTGCATATCTACACCTGGGACCAGTGGGCCGCGTCCAGAATTCATCCGCCTCGCATTATCGGCCACGAATTCTGCGGAACGATTGAGGCGATTGGTGCGGGCGTCACCGACCGAGCAGTTGGCGATTTCGTTTCTAGCGAATCCCACATCATCTGCGGACACTGCAAACAATGCCTTCATGGACAAGGCCATGTTTGCGTCAACACCAAAATTCTCGGCGTCGACGTGGATGGCGGCTTTGCATCGCATGTGTCGATTCCCGCTCAAAACGCTCGACTCACCGACCGCTCGATTCCCAAGGAGATCGCTTGTTTCCAAGACGCACTTGGAAACGCAGTGCATACCGCTATGGCGGGTCCCCTTGCCGGACAAACCGTACTGATCACCGGCATGGGCCCCATCGGCCTCTTCGCCGTCAGCGTATGCAAAGCTGCGGGCGCAGCGAAAGTTATCGTCACCGAAGTGAGCCCCTATCGCATCGAACTTGCCGAGAAAGTAGGTGCCGATGTCATCCTCTCGCCAAACGACGGCAATCTCAGCGAAATCATCGCGAAAGAAGCACCAGGAGGAGTCGACGCAACGCTGGAGATGTCTGGTCATCCCTCTTCCCTCGAACTTGCGGTGCAATGCACGCGACCTGGTGGTCGAATCAGTCTGCTTGGCGTTTACGGAAACCCGATGCAAACGCTCGACATGAATGCCGTGATCTTCAAGGGCATCGACGTTCAGGGCATCGTCGGCCGCAACCTCTGGGAAACGTGGGATCAAATGACGGGACTGCTTAAGAGCGGAAAGCTGAATTTGATGCCGGTGATCACCCACGAAATGCACTACACCGAGTTCCAAAATGCGATGGAGCTGATGAAGAAAGGCAAGGCGGGGAAAGTCGTCTTTACATTCGAGTAGTCAGGATCGAACAGCACAAGGGTGCTGCCCGGTAAACTGCCTTTCATGAAAGTTGCCGTCCTTCCCTTCAACGCTGCAGAAGGGACAAAACCTGCCCACGGCCGTCAGTTCGCCGGATTCGCATCCGAGCAATTGCGGGCTCATGCTGAGGCAGATTTCAATACCGTTAGCTACCTCACTCAGATTCAAGAGCAAGACGGCACCACACGTATGGCGTACGTGAATATCGCCGAGAACCTTTTGCCTTACGAGCAGCTCAAAGAGCTTTTCGAACAGGCGGAAGTCGAACTCGTGATGGATGGAACGCTCAGCCAGACCGGCGACACGTTCGACATGACGGTTCGGTTCACGAAGAAGGATCAGGAAGAGCCGGTTTATCTGGAATCCATCACCTTCCCGACGTCCGAAATCTTCGTCCAGCTCCAAAAGCTGATCAAGCTACTGGCTGCCCAAGGCGAAGTCGAGGTCCCCGAATTCCTTGCCGGCGATACGATGGAGTTTGGAACCGACCATGCCCAGGCGTTCCTCGACTTCTTGGAAGGGTACGACAGCCTCAGCTATATTCAGCAGGCCAACGGAATGGTAGCCATCGAGTTCTCGCCACAGCCAGCGATTGACGCGTTGCTTGCCGCAGTGGAAGCAGACAAGAACTTCGTAGGTCCCTACCAAGTACTCGTTCAGATCACGCGCGCATGCGCCCACTACCGCATCGGCACGTTTGAAATCATCGATGCTGCACTTCTGAAGTTGACCGAACTCGTCCCCGACCAGTTCATGGGCTTCTTCGCTCTCGGTGAGATTCATCAAGCAGTAAACAGCCTCACGAAAGCGGCTGAGTACTACGAAAAGGCGCTGAGCCTCGAAGAGTCCGATCCTGCGATCTACTCCCGATTGGGCTCGGTCCAGCTCCAACTCGGAATGCCGATCAACGCGGAAAGAAACTTCCGAAAGGCGTTCGTGATGGAAGGCGAAGACAAACCAACTGGTGATCTCCTTGCCATGGTTCTTGGTCAAACCAACCGCCCTCACGAGATTCCACCACTTTGGAAAGGCGTCATCGACGAGCATCCTCAGAACGGCCCTGCCCACTCGAAGTACGCGGTTGCGCTCTTCCAAGCAGGCAAAGAGGATGACGCCGAGCGCGCTTTTGAGACCGCGCTTGAACTTCTTGAGGACAACACCGTGGTCAAGCGCTACTACGCGCCTTGGCTGATGAAGAAAGGCGATCTCGATCGTGCGATGGACTTCTATGAGGACGTCCTCGACATCGCACCAAACGACATCGCAGTTCTCACCGAGTATGCACAGACTTTGGAAGCGGCTGGTCGTGAGTTCGAAGTTCCTCAGGTCATGAAGGACATTCTCGCAAGCAACCCAGACCCGAACACGCGCGCCCAGGCAATGGCTCGCTTGATCGAGCTTGAGCAACCAAAGCGTGTTCAGAACGTTGAGGCAGCCCGTGAGAAGATGGAAGGCGATGACTTCCTTGGCGCGATCAGCTTCCTCAAGCCCCTGCGCAACTGGCTTGCCGACTACTGGAAGCTGTGGGCTTTGCTGGCATCGGCCTACAACCGTACTGAGCAGTGGACAGAGGCAGAAGATGCTTCAAGACGCCTGCTTGAGCTCTACCCAGGCTGCGAGCCCGCCTTTGGCGAGCTTGTGACTGCATTGCACGGCCAAGGCAAGAATGACGACGCGTACAACCTGATGCAGTACGCGGCAACCCACAATCCTAACTCGCTGCCGATCCACATCAACCTTGCCCTCGCTGCCAAGCGAGCCGGTCATCGAGATGAGGCACGAGAATTGGCGAAGAGAATTCGAGAAGCCGTCGGGCCGAACGAAGAACTCGAGCCAGTCTTGGCTGAAATCGAGCAGTAAGGATAGATAAGAGTCGAGCCGCGAAATCTCGCGGCTCGACTCTTTTAGTTTTAGTGCCACGTCAAATGGTGTCATCGTGATCAGCCCGCCCCCAGAGCCTCAGCGCAGAAAAGTAAGCGCGTGGGTCAAGTTATTCGTGCTGTTTCACATGATCGCCATCACAGCATGGTCGATCCCAGAACCGCGAGCCGCAATTAAAAGCCGCCAAGTCTTGCCTGGAGGCACGGATTGGATCTGCTATTGGGACGACAAATACGTCAAACACTCCGCTCCTGTCAGCGATTATCTCCTCGTCACTGGCTTCTGGCAGTACTGGGATATGTTTGCCCCAGATCCATTGCGCGTCGATAAATGGGGTGACGCACAGGTCGTGTTTCGGGATGGGTCCACCAAACGCTATGCCTATCCACGTATGTTTGAGCTTCCGATCCCGCAGAAATTCTTGAAGGAGCGATACCGAAAGTTCTACGAACGGGCGGGAAGTGACGATTTTGTCTACCTTTGGCCAAGCTTTGGCTTGCGGGTGGCGCTGCTCAACGATAACCCCAAGAATCCGCCGATGATGGTCAAGCTGTACCGCCACACCCGTCCCATCGCACCTCCGGGCGGACGTCAGCGAGAGGAATACACCAGTGAGAATTTCTTCACGTACGTTGTCGAGCAGAAGGAACTGGCGAGGCTGAGGAACCAACCGCTTTGAGCGACATCCAAGCTCCTGATCTGGCGGTCGAGCCAGAAGACCTTGTTGATGTCATTGAGACGCCTCCAGAAGAGCCTCCTGTCGGGATCATCAAAGACACTCTGCAAACCATCGACAGCTATTGGTTTGGATTCGGTTCCCCCACCGCCCTTGGTCTGTTTCGCATCATCATTTGCACCCTCACGGTCATCTCGCTTTTGATGGTGTTTCTGGACTGGGATGCCTGGTTCAGTGAGCGTGGATTTGTTCCAGCTTGGTTAGGAGCCAGATACATTGGCTCCCGGATCGAAGTTGGATTCGGCACGGATTGGTCGCTACCTAGAATTGGCCTGATCAATGGCATCACGGACCCGCGCATTACGCTTATCTTCTACCTCTTGACCGTTCTGGCAGGAATCTTGACCGCGCTCGGACTGTGGACCCGCGTCAGTTCGATTCTGTTTGCGTTGGGGATCATCTCCCTGCATCATCGGAATGCGGCGATCCTCCACGGTGGAGATTCGGTCATGCGCCTTTCCGCGATGTATCTGGCGATTGCACCGAGCGGTGCCGCGTGCTCCTTCGACCGCGTCATCGCCCTCTGGAAAGGCCGCGTCTCGTCAGCACAAGTCATGGTGTCGATGTGGCCCCAGCGCTTGATATCGGCAAACGTCGCCCTTCTGTACATCACCACCGTTTGGCTCAAATGGGGTGGAAACACGTGGCAGGATGGAACGGCAACTTACTACCCCGCCCGACTCGCCGAGTTCTTTCGCTTTCCTGAACCGAGCGCGATCAATGACTTTCCGATGGTCTATTACACGACCTACGGCACGCTCTTCATCGAATTCGCACTGGGAACACTCGTCTTCTTCAAGCCACTTCGACGCTATGTCCTCCTGTCTGGCGTGCTTTTGCATGCCCACATCGAGTATTCGATGAACATCCCTTTGTTCTCTTACTTGATGGTGACGACCTACTTGTGTTTCTATGATGGTGACGAAGTTTCGGCCTGGGCGTCCCGAGTGGGCAACCGACTACAGAAGTTCAAAGTCAACGTGTGCCTTCCGATTGGGCTCCAACTCAAGCCGTCGGCGATTGGATTCCTTGGAGCCATCGATCCGTTTCAGTTCGTCAGCTTCGCAAGCGGTACGTCACCCAACTGGACTGCGACTGATTTCGAGAAGAAGCCGTTGTCTGTCGGGAAAGCGCTCAAGACAAGAGGAGTCGGGCTGTGGGTTGTCGGTTGGGTGCCGGGAGTGTGGGATAGAATCTTGATGAGCGCGACGGAACCGAGCTTGCAGTCCGAAGTCGGTTTGCAGCAGACTGAGGACACCTCACCGGAGAGGCAATAAAAATGCGTGGATGGCCCTTTTCAAAACCTAAAACACCTGGCTTCGGAATTAGCAAGGGTTACTACCTGACCATCCTGTCTTCCAAGTCGGTTCTCCCCGCAATTGCCGAGATCGCGAACCCAGCTGGAATCGGCGGAGCCGTCGTAGGATTGGGGGTACCACTAGAAGGTTCTGGTGAAAAAGCGGTTCTCCTTCAGCCGATGAAGCGAGGTGGCTATGTGATCGCCTCGAAAGACCGCAAAACGCTGTTAAAAATGATCGTGATGAGCAAAGAAGAGGCGCTCTACGATCCTGATACCTATGCGAACAGTTCGCTGGCGATCGGTCGCGATCCCGAATTGCTCGTACGGATTCGCGCAACGTGGACCATTGCCCAGCTTGTCTTCGAATCGCACGATCCGATGGTGTACCCGGCTCTAGATTTCTTCTTGGGAATTGCCGTGCGAATGGCCCAGCTTTCGGATGGAGTTGTGGCCGACTCGATCTCCCAAAGATATCAGCTCCCTGAGAAAGTCCTCATGGAATCGCGATTCGATCCTCTTATCGATGTGCGTGAACATATCGATATCAAGTTCGAGCTTCGAACCGATGGCATTCATGCCTACACGCTCGGCATGCAGAAGTTCGCGCTGCCTGAATACGAAATCATCAACCTCTTAGAAGATGACCAACTCGACGCAGAGCGGTTCTTGCTGACCTTGTGCCAGACCGTGTTGCTCGGAGATCTGACCACCGAAGGCGACCGTTTTGGCGCACCGAAGGCGCTATTTGAGGCCCGAGACGGCGGCTTCGACAAGCG
The DNA here is from genome assembly GCA_903833215.1 of uncultured Armatimonadota bacterium. Classification (GTDB taxonomy): domain Bacteria; phylum Armatimonadota; class Fimbriimonadia; order Fimbriimonadales; family Fimbriimonadaceae; genus Fimbriimonas. Next base: position 18,971 of record CAILEM010000103.1, on the reverse strand, counting down.
CCTTTGGGAAGGCGTTCCGGTATATGAGCTATTGCCGCCAACGTCCATGACGCCTGGCGAAGCGCTTCGAGCCTGGCACGACAGCATTGGGCCCGGATAGTTCCCTGCAGCCCCCGTTGTCGACGTCTCCCTGGCGTCGTCCGGAAATCGGTTGGATACCTCGCGCGTATGAAAAGGCGACGGCATCGTTGTCGACCGGCTCCCGTGAAATTGTAAGGCCAACTTGCTGAATCGAATCGTCAATTCGGACCGTCAAAGACCGAAAACCCTCGACTTCACGGGAGCACTGCGCCTCCGATGGCCTCCATCGCGTCTGAGCGGGGGAGATTCTGGTGGGGGAAACCCGGCCAGCAAAACGCGTCGCGACGAAGTCGAGACTCCATATTTCCGGTAACGGCGAGAGTTTCCGGAGACGAGGTGTCCCCGCTTCACGGGGACGCATTGGCGATTGTGTGGCGACGTACCCGAGGACAAAACGCATAGCAATTTCGAGGGGCTACTGCGACGCCACGGAGACGTCGACTACGGCGGCTTTTCGAAAGCGTTGGCGGGCGATGCCCGATACCAGCGAGCACGACGCCACGGAGACGTCGACTACGGCGGCTGGTGGAAAGCGTTGGCGGGTGGTGCGGCCACGACGCCACGTAGACGTCAATAACGGGTGCTGGGGGAAGGCGTTGGCGGGTGATGCCGACTGACGAAGGCTAAGACTCGAATCCGCGTCGGGTTCGGTTCATTAGGAGCCAGTAGAGGCCGAGCTGTCGGACGGCGTCGATGAACTCATCGAAATCGACTGGTTTTCGGATGTAGGAATTGGCACCGAGGTTATAGCTCTTAACGATATCCCGCTCTTCGTCGGACGACGTCAGGATCACAACCGGAAGGCCCCTCGACTGATCTTCGCTTCGAATTCTCTGGAGGACTTCGAGTCCACTAATCTTAGGTAATTTCAGATCAAGGAGTACGAGGTCAGGGAGTTTTCCAGCGTCCGGCCCGAAAAGACATTCAATCGCTTCCGCCCCGTCTCTGGCGACACGGATGATGTTAGGGATCTCACTCTGCCGCATTGCGCGGAGAGTCAGTTGTTCGTCATCAGCATTGTCCTCAACCAGGAGGATTGTTTTCGGTTCGGTTGCCATACAAAGCCTACATCGGCACGTTAAGACGCCTTAATTACGACACTCGATTTTGATCAAATCGTTCTCGATTCGAAGGAAATCGAAGGATCATATTCTGATAGAGTTCAAGTGAACCCAAATGATGATTACCGATAATCAGGACGTTCGGAATCAAACGAGTCAAGTTCGTTGTTAGGAACCGCAACAACGGCTAAGTCTGTTCCGTCGTAGAGGGATTAAATCACTCATGGAAAGCGCCTACAAACACCTGTCAAAGATCGTAAGCCCGAATGACCTGCACAGCCTGACGGACAAAGAGCTCCAAGAGGTCGTTGATGAGGTACGCAGCGCTATCCTGGAACAGGTCAGCAAGACCGGCGGACACTTCAGCTCGAACCTCGGCACCGTCGAGCTAACTGTGGCCATGTACGCGACCCATTCCCTGCCCCCCGATGTGGTTGTTTGGGATACCGGCCACCAGGCATATGCCCATAAGATGCTCACGGGGCGGCTCAGTCAATTTGATTCACTGCGCAAGCACAAAGGTCTCAGTGGGTTTCTTAAGCGGGACGAGCACGAGCTCGACTACTTCGGTGCCGGTCATGCCGGAACCGCGATTTCGGCTGCTCTGGGTTTTGCGGCGGCGCGTGACTTGCGGGGAGGCAAGGAAAAAGTTATCGCCGTGACAGGAGATGCTGCCATCGCATCTGGAATGAGTTGGGAAGCCCTCAATCACGCCGGTGAGATGCAAACCGATATCACCGTCGTCTTGAACGACAACCGCATGTCGATCGCTCCAAACGTCGGCGCACTCACGAATTATCTCTCCAAACTGCGATCACGCCCCGAATTGCAGAATCTGGCACGCAAAGCCAAATCTGTCGTCCAGATGATGCCGGACCCGGTGACGCGAATGGCAGCGGGATTCCGCCACGGAATCACCCATTACATGGCTCCTGAAGAAACCGGCACGATCTTCGAAGAGATGGGCTTCGAATATATCGGCCCTGTGAATGGGCACGATCTACCAACGCTGCTTGAGGTCTTCCGGAATATCCGCGAACTGGACTATCCGGTGTTCGTTCATGCCATCACTGTCAAAGGCAAGGGCTATCAGGTTGCGGAGGAAGACTCGCGAAAATGGCATGGAGTCGTTCCGTTCGATCTCGAATCCAACGACATGGTGAAGGCGGCCGGACCGATCACCTTTACTCAAGCATTTGGCGATGCCGCCATTGAGGCTGCGGAAGCGGATCCCACGGTTGTCGCCATTACGGCGGCGATGCCGGACGGCACGGGACTGACGAAATTCCAGCATGTCTTTCCGAAACGCTATTTCGACACAGGCATCGCCGAACAGCACGCCGTTACATTTGCAGCAGGCATGGCGGCGAGTGGCTACAAACCGTTCTGCGCGATCTATTCCACTTTCCTTCAGCGTGGATTCGATCAGGTGCTTCACGACGTTTGCATCCAGAACTTGCCTGTGCGGTTCTTTATGGATCGAGCTGGGTTGGTAGGAGACGATGGCCCAACCCACCACGGAGCCTTTGATATTTCGTATCTCACGATGATGCCAAATATGGTATTGCTTGCCCCGAGAGACACCACCGAACTCCGTGAAATGACGCACTGGATGGCCGAATACAACGATCATCCCACTGCCGTGCGTTATCCTCGGGGTGCTGGCGATGATCGCCTGCCAGAGGCACGTACGCCGATTACAGCGGGTATTGCGGAGGTCTTGAGTCGCGCCTCAAATATAGCGGCCGAATCAATCACTCTGTGCGCGGTTGGATCGATGGTTAGCCTGGCCTGGGAAGCTGCTCAGACGCTTGAAAAGCGTGGCATTGCCTGTACCGTCATCAACGCACGATTTGTGAAGCCACTCGACGCCAAGACGGTCTGTCAAGCGGCGGCGGACACAGGAAGACTCATCACGATCGAAGAGAACGCCGCATCGGGAGGATTTGGCCAAGCCGTGCGGTCCGCCCTGCACGATGCAGGGTTGGGACATATTGCCCACTCCATTCTGGCTATTCCCGATCAATTCATCGAACAAGGTTCGGTCGCTGTCATTCGAAAAGAATGTGGCTTATCCGTCGAAAACATCGTCTCGGAAGCGTTGAAACTTGTTGGAGTTTCCGTCATTTGAGGGCGAGCCGACCCATTTTGGAAAGGCAAACACCCAGCGGGTAAAATTCATTCATGGCAAAGTGGAAAGAAGGGGACCTGGTCCGCGTGATTTCGCGTGAGGTCACCGATGAAGACCGTAAGAAGAATCGGTACTTCGAGCACATGGCTGGCCTCAAGGGGACCATCGAAAACGTTTACAGCGACCTAGAGATCGCAGTTCGAGTGGAGCCAGAGAGCATGAGCAAGATCACTCGAGACGTACACACGACTGCCACCCAGCGGATGAAAGACAAGTTTCTCGAGAGCCTGCCCCAAGAGCAAAAGCGAAATTTGAGCGAAGCTGAACTGGATTTCAAGGCGCAGTACGTGTTACTCGTACAAGAATCGGATTTGGAGAAAGCCTAATGGCAGCACCCGACTTTTCATTTGATATCGTTTCTCGCGCGGACATGATGGAAGTCAAGAACGCGATTGACCAAGCCCAGAAAGAGCTTGCCAATCGCTACGATTTCCGCGGTACGAAGGCGGAAATCCTCCACGAGAAAGACGACATCACCCTGATTGCAGACGACGAATTTCGCATGGATCAGCTCAAGGATATCGTGTTCAGCAAGATGTTGAAGCGCGGCATCGACGCTCGCCAAATTGAGTGGGGCAAACCTGAGCCTGCAACCGGACTCACAATCAAGATGAAGCTCATTCTCAAGACCGGAATCGAGATGGAAAAGGCGAAAGCACTTACCAAGCAGATCCGAGATAAGGGACTGAAAGTTCAGGCTCAGATTCAAGGTGAAGAAGTTCGCGTGAGTTCGAAGAGCAAGGACGATCTTCAAAAGGCGATGGCCTTCGTGAAGACCCTCGACCTCACCTACCCCGTGAATTTCGTTAACTTCCGCTAGAAGCCTTTTTGAGAACCCAATCGTTGATGCCTCCACCCGAAGCGAAGCGGAGCGTGGAGGCTTAAAACCGACCAGCCTGCGAATGCGGTTTGCGGATTTCCACCTAAGTCCAAATCTTCCGCAACTATTGTCCATTCGCTGAAACCACGCTAGAATAACCGGCGTGCCACATCCGCTGATCCTAACTTCCCCACATCGGTTGGGTCCCGTGGTGGGAGACGAACTCTTTCGTCGCCTTTGTCGATCGCGCGATTATTTGGCAGCACATGTGGATGAACCGCTGAGGCTCGCAGATGCCGCTCGCGAGGCTTACTTATCGCCTTATCACTACCATCGAGTGTTTCGATCCACCTTTGGCGAGACACCTCACGAATTTGTAACTCGACTCAAAATCGATGAAGCCAAGCGACTCTTGCTACGCGAAGGGGTATCTGTGACGGAGGCTTGCTTTGCTGTTGGTTTTGAGAGTTTAGGATCGTTTAGCAGTCGTTTTCGGTCTGTGGTGGGCTATTCACCGTCAAAGTATCAGCGTGACCTTCGCCGGGTTTTCAAAGTGCCAAAACTCGCCCCCTATCGGCACGTCCCAAACTGCTTTCTCTCCTTCAACGGCATTCAGCTTCTATAAGAGAGATCGCGTTCATTCAGCAAGAATCAAGAAGCAAGGCCCTTACGAAATGCTTGAGACTTTAGGATGAAGGAAAAACCATGATTCAACGACTCTCCCACACGACAATTTGGGTTCTTGACCAGGACTCGGCATACGATTTCTATGTCAACAAACTCGGCTTCGACGTCAAGACAGATGCCACGATGGACGGCGGATTTAGGTGGCTGACGGTCTCGCCGAAGGGTCAGCCTGATATGGAGATCATCCTGATGGCGATCAAGCCTGGGCCTTCTATTGACGCAGAATCTTGCGAGGCACTTCGCGAGATGGTTAAGGGCGGAAAGCTCGGCGCAGGCGTATTTGACACCGCAGATTGTCAGAAAACGTACGAAGAACTCAAAGCCAAAGGCGTTGAATTCAGCCAAGAACCCACGGATCGGTTTTATGGAATCGAGGCAATGTTCAAGGATGATTCCGGTAACTGGTTCAGCCTCTCACAGCATAAGGAGCCGTCTTGACTGTTGAAAAACTAAGAGCTTGGTGGTCCTATCGACAGGGTCTTGATGGTGGCTTGCTGGGCGCCAATGCAGCAACTGTCCTGCGTGAATCCGGATGGGCTCGCTCGGTCGGTGGAGTTGGCCCCTATCTCACCCTGTTCTCTCGGGCCGGAATCCGTCGAGCGGAGGCTGATCGGGCGGTAGTAAATCTCGATATCCACGAATTGCCGTCTGCGAGAGGTTGCACTTACGTGCTGCCCGCAGAGGACTTTGCCCTGGGACTCGCGGCTGGGGCAAGTTTTCGCGAGGCCGACATGCGCGTTTGTCAGAAGCTTGGGGTGACCGAGGCAGAGATCGACGCATTGGGCGAAGCCGTTGTCGCTGCGCTCAACAAAGGCATCCTCAGCACCGACGAAATACGTGACTCCGTAGGGGATGCATGCCGCAGCTTGGGTGAAGAAGGCAAGAAAAAGGGAATGACGACGACTCTGCCGACGTCACTCGGAAAACTTCAGGCGGTCGGGCGAATTCGCCGAGTCCCGTTTGACGGCAGGCTTGATCAGCAAAGGTACAAGTACACCCTCTGGAATCCAAATCCACTCACCCACTTCAACTTGACCCCGGACGAAATCCACGTCGAACTGGCACGTCGCTATTTTCATTGGATCGGTCCAGCAACCCTTGCGGAATTCCAGTGGTTCTCCGCCCTCGGCGTAGGGGCGGCAAAGCGGGCGATGTCTCAACTGCCGCTCAAGCCCATCGAACCAGGCAGTGAGCGGCTGATCCTCTCCGACATGCGCGACGAATTCGAGGCGTTTACCGCGCCTAAGGAGCCCTACTACCGGTTGATCTCAAGCTTGGATGGCATCAGTCTGCTGAGGCGCGACGTAAGGTCCATGATCGCAGATGAAGATCTCGATACACAGGTCTTTCGCGAACGGGATTTTGCCAAGCTTGAAGGTCTGGCAGATTTACCTAACCACGCCATCGTCGATCGCGGTCGCCTTGTCGGACTGTGGGAATTCGACACCTTCACGAATTCCATCGTTTGGCGATCCTTCATTCCCAAGAGTGCGGACCTTGAGAAAGCCGTCAAAGAGATGGAGGCCTTCGTTCAAGAAGACCTCGGCGATGCCCGTTCTTTCAGCCTAGACAGCCCCAAGAGCCGCATTCCCACGATTGAGGCACTTCGAAACGCATAGTACTTAGCTTGTAGGAGGCGGTGGTTGGCTGCCACCAAAAGCGGGTTCGCGACGACTAGCCAAGGCTTTCTTGAATTCAGCAGCCATCTGGCCCGGTAATGCGGACCAAACGACCGGCTTCGAATCCCCAGGTTTGACCTCCGAAAAGCCTGTCGTCACCATTTCGCCGTTGGTTGGCGAAGCGATCGTCAGGAGGAGTTTCTGCCGCATGCCAGGCTGATAGAGAGGCTCGTGCCCGAGACTCTTCTTGCGCATATCATGGTTCCAAGCCGATTGCTGAACATCGTAGACTTCCCCACCCACCATCGTAAATCCGATCAACACTGGCTTCTCCTCAAGGGTAGCGGTGATGGTGAGCTTGGTGAAGTCGAGCGTTTGCCAGAACCCAGGGTCTTGCTTGGACTTTTCGAGCCGGGACCGCGAATGAAGTAAAAGGTCCAGCAAGTCTGCCTGCGCCAACGCACTGAGAGCCGAGGCTGTAAATGGGCGTCCAGACTTGATGTGACTCCAATCATCACTGTTAAACTTCGTGTAGAGCCGGACGTTGAAGGGATAATCCCCCACGAATTCCTGATCGAGGACCGCGCCTGCCATCGCTAACAACATGGCGTCCGTCCACGTTTCACTCGAACCGGGGCGTTGATTGTCGACATAGTCGCTCAATGTTGAAATTCCGGCCACGCCACCTGAGGACGTGGATCGCAGATACTTGGCAAGAACGGTGCGTTTGGCCTGAGATGGGTTGAGAGCTTCGCATTCGCTCAACCTTGCCACGGCAGCTCCATCTGAAACGGTCCATGAGTCGCACATGCTAAATTTCGCCAAGGCGTCCTCAATCGTCCCCTTACCTCCACCCGCTTCCAAGACGGCAAACACACTGATATCGGGCAATGCGACGACCAAATCTGTGCCAACCAACTTCGCGATGGGTTCTAGGTAGCGCCCCATGACGGTGCCCATCGGGTCTCGAACTTCCGGCTCTTTCCAAGCGGCCGATAGACTTTGAGGGTTGTTGAAGATCTTTCCAAGTTCCGTTTTTTGTTCTGCGGTCCAAGCCTGCTTCGGCAAATCGCTCTTCAATAGGTTAGAAATCTCGCTCGGCAGGCCAGACAGCTCAACCTGCGACGAGATCGAGTCGATCTCAAAAACTCCGGGTGCCATGCGCCGCACGAGACAAGTCTGCCGACTATCGCCCGATGCTTTGTCGGCATTCGCGGGGAGTGGCGAAACGAATGGCGTTGGATTCACCCCGTACCGAAGGCTTCTGCCCGGAGCCAGGGCGTAAAGATCATGGGTTGGCAAGGAGAAAATATCGTGCCGGTTTTTCGTCGCCTCCTTGTACAGCCGGTCAAATTCGGCATACCCCTCGTCACGAGGCGGTTTGACCGCCTTAAGCCGAAATCGTCCACTCTCCTCAATCCATTGGGCACGCAACGCGGTCGCGACCAGTTTGCGAATCCTGGTCGCTTCACCCGATTTGATCGATAGGAACACAGGATAGTCGCTCAAGCGGGCATCCACGCTATGAGGAACTCCTGTCGCCGCCGTCAGCCGTTTACAGAGTTCTGGCATTCCATAAGCGCCAGAAGGCACTTGAGGGCCGGTCAGGAGCAGTAGTGAAGCTAACACATTTGGAAGACGGGAACTGTCTTCAATTGGTTTCGGCAAGCCGAACACCTCGTCATGTCGTACGCGGATATCTCAATGATTAGCAGGGCCGAATATCTGTTCACGGTCGAAGTCGCCCGCCTGGTGTCGATAAAAACCATCCCCCATCTGTTTTCCTTGCTACTGGTACGGCAGGATGTTCCAATCGATAGGGGGAATCTGTCTGGTCTGACTCTGCGCGAGCAGTGTCGAGACGATACCAAGGACAAACATGCCTCAATCTTCGAGTGGTAGTGTCAGGATGGGTGGCAGCAATTTCGCCTAAATTTGCATCCCATCCCTAACTTATCGGATTTTTCTGGGATCGGCAAATTGTCCTCTTGTCGTATTTCCATCCCCATCTCAATTCACCGAGGTGGTCAGATCATTATTTCGTCAGAAGCTAAGAATCAATGACCGCCATGATAGAATCCTTCGATTGACCCAAGCTCGCCAGGGCTTTTGCGTTAGGAACCATCGATGCCTGTTTTTTCACTTATCGCATTAGTTCTCGCAAGGCACTGTAGCGTCCAATCATGGGCATCATACGGGAAGTTTACGCCGCCAATCGCTCCTCATTCAAATGCTGTCCTGCCGTTGGAGCCAGCGTTGATCAAGATGACCTTCCCTGTGTTGGGCAAGACGGCATACCGCGACGACTACAACACCCAGAGAGAGGGGTTTAAGCATACAGGCATCGATATGAAAGCGCCCAAGATGACGCCGATCGTGGCTCCGTTTAGTGGTCGATTTGGCTTCAAGCTTCATTCGTTTTGGATCTATCGCAGTGATGGCTGGAAGTGTTTGGGGACCCATTTGAACGACGACACTCCCGGCACTAACGACGGGAGGGACGATGCGGACCTGATGTTTGCGCCGAACCTGCGGCAAGGTGATTACGTCGACGAAGGGCAACTCATCGGTTACGTTGGAAACTCGGGAGACGCCACAACCCCTCACCTGCACTTTGAAATTTATAGTCCGGACGGAATCCGCGACCCATACCCGTCTCTCAAGAGCGCCACTGTGATTACATCTCCAGTTCCCAGTAGTTCGTATGGTTTTGCCAAGCCACAAGCGGGAATTGAGCGATATGACCTTTGCAAGCGTCGATACTCTCCAACCGACCATCGCCTCAGCGGGATCCTTGTGTCAAAGCAGTATCCGACCGGGGTGACGATTGCGGTGAAGGCGCCTTCAACGAAGTCGTTCACGATACCGGAGAGCTTGGCGATAACAATTGACCCCGACAGTTGGAAGACAGATCGAGTATTCGCGATTTATCTTCGATCCGAAGGAAGCAATTTGACTGTGATCAAGATCATTTCACCTTCCCTTTGATTTTCCATGTCAAGAGCGCAAAAGCTCTTCTTGGAGCCTTCTTGCGTTGCCATTCCACCACGGCGGAACACTATGGCGGGCACTTTTCAATAAACACGCAGAACGGAAAGATCAGACCCTACGGCAATTTACGGTCGTTGCGTTCAGTCACCGTAGACGAAGACGATTCAGACATGATGAGGAGAATCAGTCTTTCCGGAAGTTTTGGTAAGGCTGGACTGAGTCTTCTTACGGCGTTGCCTGGGCACGTGCGAAGTCGCCGCTTGGACCGTTTTAGCGTATCGGGAAGATTCTCGGCACCGATCCGGAGGTCGCTAAAGCGCCGGGACACCATTCAGTGGCGCTCCTTCCCGGTATGGACGAATATCTGATACGTTACCACCGCTGCCCGCTTGAGGAGACGGACGCCAACGCTCGAGCCGTTTGTTTGGACCGGCTTGTGTTTGATGCGGACGGGAATATTCTGCCGGGCAAGCAGTCGATGTCAGGCGTTCAAGCGCGCCTGCTTTGGGAGTGTTAGGGCTCTCATTCTGACCACTTGCCTCTTGAGTTCTTACAGCGAGATTGAGGTAGGTGTGTTCGTTCTCCCCGAACGCAATTAGGTCAGTCCGTAGGGTCCAGCACGACCGAAGAGCCAGTTGTGGACCGACAGGTTGATTTCGCCTAATTGAAAGTCTTGCGCGTCTGAATTTCGGTTTGCATAGGCAAATACGGCCGCCTGTTTGGCTGGTATCAAGCTTAAATATGCCCACTCACCGCGCCCGGTGTTTCCCGTATGCCCAACACTTACCTCATTGAGGGCATTCACAAAAATTACAAGTCCTAGTTGAGTCCGAACCTCACCGCGCACCGCGCGAGTATCAACTTGGCTAAAGAACCGACTATCAAATTCAGGATGATGCGAAAGTCGCCGTGAACTGAGAATTGCTCCAAAGCGAACCATGTCAAGGCAGGATACGCTGAAGTTTCCACCCAGAAAGCTCTTCCAGAACATATCGCCGTAGTCACGACCGGATGAGCCGTAGCGAATGAACTTGTCTCCTCGGAACATGTGTCCGCGGGCACAAGTGGGATTGCCGTCGTCTGAGCCTTGATCGCCAAATTTGAGCGATCTCAGTCCGAAATCTTCGACGAGAACAGACTGAATGAGCGACTCGAACGCCTTTCCAGTCTTTCGCTCAACCATCAATGCAGAAATAATGGGTCCAAGATTGCTATAGACATCCTTTTCGACAGGCATGCCGGCAGGTTTGAATCGCTTGAGCGACCGCTTTATTAGTTCGAGTCTGAACGCACTCTCATCTCGGAACTGAACTCCTCGGCGCGCCTCGGCTTCTGGGCTTTCGTCCATGTCGTATGACAGCCCTGCACGGTGTGTCACAAATTGTCGCAACGTTGCATGCTTGGATGCGTGATCCATTCCTTCAACGACGTCCGGTGCCACCCCAGCCAGCGTATCTTCCCAGGAAAGTTTGCCGTCTAGAACACACTTGGCGACGACGGTATTAACCATGGGCTTAGTGACCGAACCGATCATCACGGGGTCGTTTACACTGATTGCCTCAGGAAAATCACGTTTTCGAACGCCGATCGCAGTGAGCGCTACCACTTGTCCCCGAACTGCTATTCCGGCGACAATTCCCGGTGGGCTCTTCTGCGCGAATCCCTCTCGTACGATTTGTACGAGTTTTCCCTGATACGGTTCCTGAAGCGCGATAGGAACTGCAGACCTGCCACCTGCTTGCAATGATCCTAGCGGAAACATTGCCGCAGAACTTGCATAACTCAGGAAGTCACGCCTTGTTAGTGAGGTCCAGTCCACGATTCGAGCATTATATCACTCGCCCTGACTCTTGGCTTTTGGCTGCTACCTCGTCGCGAAGTCGTATGCCTTCTGAGCGGCGGCTAGGCGATCTTACAAAGAACGGAAGCTCTCGTAGGCCCTGTGAAGGCTGTAACGGGATTCCTCTTTCCTTGAGAAAGTTGTTCAATTCTGACCAGCCGTCAGTCACCGGTAGGAACAATCGCCGACGTCTCAACCATCAACATCACCGTTCGGATGGGGGCCCGAGGTCGGTGTAGCAGCCCCTTGGGAATCACCGTTCCTTGCCTAGGCAGCAATTCGATCGTTCGGTCCTCCAAATCGATGAGCAGCCGTCCTTCGACGACATAGAAGAATTCATCGTCGTTGTCGTGTTTGTGCCAGTGGTAATCGCCCTCGACAACACCGATCCGCACCACCGAATCGTTGACCCCGCACAGGGTTTGGTTAAACCATTGATGAGGGCAATCATCGGCGATTTGCCCCACATCAATGAGCTCAAGCGGCTGACAGAGAATATCGAGCCTTGTGTTGTATGAAAATTGCTGCGAGTCGCTCATTTTTCAATCCATAGACGGAGCGTTTTGAAGACGCTTACAGACGAACGATTTTGAAAATCGACGGGTCGATCTTGGCCGCCAAGTTCATCTGGCTGATTTGGTAGTCCGCATTGTTCTGCGCATTTCCACCCGGCATCGCTTTGACGGTCGTTCTCCAAATGAAGTTCGTCTTGGGATCGATGAAGTAGTGGCATACGATTTTCTGAGCGGTTGCCGTCTCTTCAAGAACCGTCCATTTCTTTCCTCGCCAGTCTTGGTTCAGGAGCAGCTTAAAAGAACTGTGTTCCATGTTCTTACCTGGAGCCGTGGAGAGCTGCTTAGCCCAATCAAAAAAGCAGATCGACTCGAGGTTCACCGGAACTCCAGCGACAAAACTATCCGGCGTGTACGGTTGATCTTTGAACCCTGCGCGCTTGCCTGCCTTCGAACTCACCGTTTTGCCATCGGAGATACGTGTCAGGAGCACGCCCGCCGTCTTGGACGTTGAACTCGAGAGGGCGAGCCGGATCTTCCCAGGACTCAGAAATGAGAATGAACTCTCGACTTTCTGCTTGCCAATTTCAGTCTCAGTCGTAAACGTCACCGACTTCGCACTTCCGTAGGCGGCACGCATTTTGGCCAGCAGCGCCTCGACATTGGGGTCAGCAGCGTTTGCCCAGGCAGCAGACATTAGAACTGCTCCAAAAACAAAAGACGTTTTGAGTTGAATTCTCAGATCCTTCATGGGCTTCATTTTACAGTCGGAGCCGATTTCCCGTCACCGGTGGCGGATAACTAACCGCAAGATTAGGTTCGCTTGAACAAGCGAAAGAGCGCGTCGCGACCCAGCGTAATCGTGATGGGTCGTCCATGCGGACACAGGTATGGATTCTCGGTGGTGGCGAGGTCCACCAGTAGCTTTTCCATTTCGGTGATGCTGAGCGGGTCGCCCGCTTTCACCGCCATCTTGCACGAGCTTGTGATCCAAATTTGCTCGCGGGTGGGCACTAGCCTTCGAGTCACCGAGGCCTCGACGAGTTCATCGACCAAGTCGCGCAGAACCTTCAAGGCATCCTTGTTTTTGATCGCAGCCGGTACCGCTCGCACGACGTAGCTCTCTCCGCCGAACGGCTCAAGCTCGAAGCCCACATCGATAACCTCTTGAAGACGCTCCCGCAAGAGAAGAGCGGAGCGACGATCAAGGTGCAAAGTTTGGGGAACCAAAAGCACCTGCTTCTCAATCGCCGTCACTCCCTTTACGCCACACAGGTATTCGTAGAGGATCCTCTCATGGGCAACGTGCTGATCCACGACCACGACCCCGTGCTTGGTCTCGGCAATGATGAAGGTATTCATCGCCTGACCAATCACGCGTAGTCCATCGAGAAGGGAGATGAACGGCAGCGCCTGGTCCGCGACCTGGAACACAGGCATGGGAACGTCGACGTTATGCGCCTGGAGTAAAAGAGGTTCGGTTGCCTCACCCGAAGTCGACGGCGTCGTACCATACGATCGATAGTCAAAAACTTCAGGTGTATTCGCAGCACGGATAGCGGCGAGGGCTTCGTTTGCGGCGGCGACCCCGGCGGCATTGGGCATCATGCCGTGATCCATCAAGGCTGATTTCAGCGCGATCCGAATCGCATCAAACGCCTGTCCCTCTTGCTGGAACTTTACTTCGCTCTTGGTAGGGGAGACATTGACGTCGATCCGACTCGGGTCGATCTCAATCATCAACACCAAGAGTGGGAAACGCTTTTCCGGTGTCAGATCCCTAAACGCCTGATCGATGGCGGCAGTAAGAGTTCGTGTGCGGACGGGCCGCCCGTTCACAAAGAGATATTGGAAGGCGCGGGTTGGCTTCGTGACGTGGGGAGGGCTTACGAATCCGCTGAGGGCCATCCCTGCCGCCTGAAGATTGACCTGGGCCAAACTTCTTGCCATGTCCCTTCCCCACACGTCCGAAATCGCCTCTTGCATGTCTCCCCCACCGGAAGTTTTGAGCCCGATTTGTCCGTTGTGGGTCAGTTGGAACGCGACGTGCGGATAGGCGACCGCGTAGCGGGATACGTGCTCAAGGGATTGCCCTAACTCCGTGGAGTCACTCTTCAAAAACTTCAGGCGAGCAGGCGTGTTGTAGAAAAGATCCTCGACCAGAATCTCGGTTCCCTTGGGACCCGCCGCGCCACCAGGAGATCCGATCTGGGAGTCCTCGACATGAAGTTGGGTTCGCAAGCCGTCTGTGCGACCCGTTGACAGAGTCATTCGGGAGACCGATGCGATGGAAGGAAGAGCTTCCCCTCGAAATCCAAGCGTTCGCACAAGCTGAAGGTCATCGACCGAGGCAATCTTGGAAGTCGCATGCCGCATGAGGGCCTGGTTGGCGTCATCCAAGTCCATTCCAATCCCGTTATCCGTCACCCGGATCAGGGTCTTTCCGCTATCGACGAGTTCGATGTCAATGCGGGTCGCTCCGGCGTCCAGCGCGTTCTCAACCAGTTCTTTCACGACCGAGGCAGGTCGTTCGACAACTTCACCGGCTGCGATCTGGTTCACCGTATGGAGGTCAAGCAGGTGAACGGTGGACATGGATAAAGTTTACACGGAGAGCAGACCAGCGCCCTTGTTCTATGATCCTTGGCCACAAATCCCTGACCGAAATCCGCGCAGTCCTAGAAATAACTACTTGACCAATCTCTCTGAAGTCGTTATGGTGTGACCGGCATGATGATCGACCTTGATCTATTGTCGGGAGCTATTCCACATCAGGTGGGTGTTTTCGACTCCAATGGGCTCTGCCTATATGGTAACAAAGCACTCTTGGAGTGCTACGGCATATCCTCAGACGAGGTCATCGGGCTTCCCGCTCGTGAAATTTACGGCGAGCTTTTGGCCTCGAAATACCAAACGCCAATGGAGCAAGCCGTGGGCGGACAAAGTGGCTTGATCCAACACACTTTTCCAAATCGCCACGAAGGCAGATCTTGGAAAACCACCTTTCTTCCCGGCGACAATCAAACGTGCACCGTCGTAAGTGATGACCCTGGACCGCTACGCGGAAAGGGAGTGCGGGCCCAACGCACCGAGGAACGCCTTCAGGCTTTTGTCGATTTCGCCCCGATTGGCATGATCTTCTCCCACCTGGATGGGCGGGTCCTGGAAGCGAACAATGCGTTCTTGGACCTCGTTGAATACACCCGAGAAGAACTTGTCCAGGGCGTCATTCGATGGGATGCACTCACACCGACGGAATTCCTTCACCTCGACTATGAAGCCATCGGAGAGGCCAAGGTTTCGGGAACAAGCAAGACCTACGAGAAGGAGTACATTAGCAAGTCGGGGCGTCGCATCCATGTCTTGATCGGCTTCATTTTGGTTGGACCTAACCGAGAGGAAGCTGTCGCTTTTGTTGTCGATATCACTGCTCAAAAGGACGCTGAAGAAGAAGTGCGGCGCCTGAATGCGGAACTGGAAGAGAGGGTTCGGCAAAGGACGACTGAGTTGGAGGCCGCCAACCGGGAGCTCGAGGCGTTCTGCTACTCGGTGTCTCACGACCTGCGCGCGCCGCTGCGAAGCATCGACGGCTTCGCCTACGCGCTGTTCCAAGATTATGAGGACAAGCTGGATAGTGAGGGCATCGATTTTATCGGCCGCATCCGTGCGTCAGCGAAGCGGATGGATGAACTCGTTTCCGCCCTGCTTTCGCTCTCACGACTAACCAATGTTGAACTGACTCGCGAACAAGTTGACGTGAGCCAACTCGCGGAAACGATCGCCCAAGAACTGCGGCAACAAGCCGGGAATGAGGCGATCCAAATCACGATTGAACCGAATTTGGCAGTCTTCGCAGACCGGCGTATGCTGCGCGCCGTGCTTGATAACCTCTTCCGCAATGCGGTCAAATTCACGGCGAAGGCAGATGCACCTACCATTGAACTCGGTCGGGCAAACCAGTCTGGGCCATTTTTCGTAAAAGACAACGGGGTCGGATTCAATATGGAGGAAAGCGGCAAGCTGTTCCAACCCTTTGAGCGTCTTCATAGCCCAAGGGAATTCGCAGGTTCAGGAATCGGCCTGGCAACCGTCCAGCGCATCGTCCGACGACACGGAGGAGCGATCTGGGCCGAGGCAGAAGTCGGCAAGGGTGCGACATTCTTCTTCACGCTTTGAGACAAAAATTCGAAGGGAATTTCTTGTATGCTCAAATAGCGGTCGTGATTTTGGATTCCGGCGGTCTGTGGCATTCAACTTCTTTCGCTAGCCACCCCACGGCATTGCCAGTCCAAATCCTGTGTAGTGATAGGTCGTTCCCGTCTCAATCTTTGCGCATTCCAAAGGATTTAAGCCAGGATTTGGTTCATCTATCTCTTGACCCATCATATTCTTTATCTTTCCTCGCCGCGAGCGCATCCAGAATTCGACCCAAACTAGGTTGATCAAGATCATAACTAACAGCTAGCAAATCCATTCCATCCACTCTGCGCATTGCAGTTGCTGCATGATCCACCTTCGCACGATCTCCATCACCGATCTGACCAGACCTCTGGGTCACGATCTTCATTCCCCAGGTTTCATTTGCCGATTTAGATGACACAGGGAGTGTCTGAAAGATAGTGAAGCGTGAAATCCGCTTGCTCGATATGTTTACAAAATCCTCGCCAAGAATCCAAATATTATTGTCGGGGTCAAAAGAGACGCACTGCAAGTCTGCTCGCCA
The DNA here is from genome assembly GCA_903833215.1 of uncultured Armatimonadota bacterium. Classification (GTDB taxonomy): domain Bacteria; phylum Armatimonadota; class Fimbriimonadia; order Fimbriimonadales; family Fimbriimonadaceae; genus Fimbriimonas. The sequence continues at coordinate 2,446 of CAILEM010000103.1, read as the reverse complement.
CAGTGAAAAGCCACGTGGAATCAGAACCAGAGGTTTCCGTCCAAATGCAAGACGAGCTATCGGATCGACAATAGTGGGGTCATGGAGGCTGTAGGGAGTCCGAAAATCCCCATCAACAGTTGATTTTGGCGACCGAGAGCTGGTCAAGGCATGAAATGCTCTCGACGCTTCGAAGAAGGTAACAACGGCTATCAACGCTACGACCAGCAGTTGCCCGATCCTAATTCCTGAGTTACTTACTTTCACTTTAATGTCGCCTCCGAAGTGCTTGCCAAATCACACCATCCAGCTAATGGCCCGAAGTTGTGCCAATGTGGTGCGATGCACTGCAGTGATTCTCCTCCTCGTAATCTATATATTTAAGTTCACAATCAATGTACATTGCATTTGTCCATTTTGAATCGCAAATTTGAAATCTACCGGAAGCTAACCTGGAAATCTCCTTTCCGATACCGCCCATTATTCCGGTAATCGGGTTGAAATCGCCATACAGGAAGTCACAGCCCAGTTCCTGCCACTTTTCTGGGCCGCACTTCACAGATCCGCTCGTGCTCCGCACGTTAGCGCACCCAAAACCCGACCCATCTACGTTATTGACGATTTTAATCCACCAAAGTTTGACCTCGTCGGCGCAAGTAGTACATTCATCGATGCTAACATAAGACTTGTACATATCTTTATCGCCAATTTTTGTATTTCCTTTGTATACGTGGCATGTGCCGGTCCTGATTGTCTGTTGACGCCTACACATACCTGATGGATCAACTCCATTGACCGGGTCACTTGCGACATATACCAATAATGGCTGAGTTGGCCACACTGGATCTCCCGAAGTCCACAGGGCTGAGATATTGGAATAGTGCCGTCGGCGCACGTAGTATGAGGATTGTGGAAGAGTGGTCGTCCTGTAACCACTCCCACCGTTCCAAAGAAAACGAGGGTCTGCCCCAGTGCCCGTCTTCGCAAGGAGGCCACCGTAAGGCTTGTACCGATACGTGTTCTCAAGTGCCCCGTTGACGAAGGTTTCGGTCACCGAGCCAAGAGCATCGTGACCGTAGCTCCGAGTTACGCCAGTGTCTGAGATCTCTCCCCAGACCATCCCGTGAGTGCAGATGTAATTTGTTGTTGGCATCGAACCTACTCCTTATCTAAGTGGAATCATTTCGGCAAATCGGTTCAGCAGAGCTATCGTGCAAGCGCCTCCGCAAAAATGTCGCAGCCAAAGATCTCATACGAACTCGGCACTTTGCCGGCTCCGTAGTAAGCCACCAGCCGCCGAATGAGCGCTTTGTCGCTTCGGCGAATGCGCTTGCGTCTTTCCAGCGACGGCAGACTTGCAAAGCTGGCACCGCCCACGTGATGCACGAACACGCTCGTGACGACTTTCAACTTGTATCCAAGCTGGCAGAGCCGCCATGAGAGTTCAAGGTCGTCAGCGCCGAGCTCGGTTTCCTCGCAGAGCAGGCCGTGCTGGTCCAGGACTTCGCGAGATAGCAGAAGGCAAACTCCCATCAAGAGCTTCGTAGGCCTGGTCACCCCCGCCTGCTCCGCTTCAAGAATCTGCGAGATCTCACCTGGCCGTGGACGCCGGTCACCGATGTATTGACCGACGAACTGCTCCCCCGCGACCATATCGCACACCGGACCCACTGCGCCGACTCCAGGTGTCAGTGCTTCTCCCAGCTTTTCAAGCCAGCAGTCCTCCACGAAAGCATCGGGGTTCAGCAGCGCAATCTGCGCTCCGCGGGATGCGAGAATGCCGAGGTTGCACGCCTTCGAGTAACCAAGGTTTTCGGCTTGCGGCAGAACAAGCAGTCTCGGGTCTGCCAGAGAAGAGACAATAGAAAGCGTGGAATCCGAAGAAGCGTTGTCGACAACGATCACTTCATCGCCCTCGCCAATAGATCTAAGAACCCGCGATACGCATTCTTCAATCAGCGAAGCCGAGTTGTAGCTAACGATAACTACCGAGCGGTGAAGCGAGGCGGGACCAAGCTTTCCAACATGGGGACCGACAAGCACGTCTCGCCGGTTCTCAAGGATAAGAGGAGGTAGATTCCCCTCAAGCGAGATCTCGATATCGGCAAGCTGGTCCAAATACTGCGGATTTGCCGTCTCAAGCTGAAGCGAAATAGCCGCGTGATACCTGGCTGCTTCCAGATCCCCCCGAGTACGCTCAACGTTTGACAGGTGATGCGCAGCTTCGGCGCTACCAAGACCTTCTAGGTGCGAGAACAAAGGAATATCCACAATACCTCTCTGCAACTGCCGCCGAACCAGTAAGAGGCCAGGCCCCATCGACTGCGGCAACTCCCTCGCCAGTCGCATCAACTCTTGGTCGGGGTCCACCCCCGCCAGCTCCGCGATACCCGCCCTCATCGAAGCCCACTGCTCGCTGTGCCCCTGCACATTCCGAACCGCTTCCGCCGCTTCGCGCATCGCGACG
>CAILEM010000102.1 GCA_903833215.1 uncultured Armatimonadota bacterium | reverse complement strand
TCTACTTTGGCTCAACTCGACGAGGAATTGAGACTCCTTCTCAGTCAAAACCAAAGGTGCACGAGATGTCTTACTTGCCATATATTTAAGACGAATGAGAACCTCAGTTGGGACTATGTTTTATTGGAACGATATACTAGCTTTCATGCTAGTCAAGTCGTTCCTGATTCCTGAAACTCTCCAGCACTACATTGCCGCCAACTGGGTTCATGAACCGGACGCACTTGCGAGACTGAGGAAGGAAACCGCCGAAATGCCGAATGCCGGCATGCAGATCGGTCCTGATCAAGGTGTCTTGATGGGATTGCTCGCACGGTTGATCGGAGCCAAGAACTACCTTGAGATTGGCGTTTTCACCGGCTACAGCTCAACCTCGGTTGCGCTCGCCCTGCCTGACGATGGGACAGTGATTGCATGCGATGTCAGCGAGGAGTTCACTTCGATGGCGAGGCGCTACTGGGCAGAGACCGGGATCGCCCATAAAGTATCGTTGCGCCTCGGACCGGCAGTCGAAACCCTCGACGCTCTGCTTGCCGACGGCCACGCCGGCACATTCGACATGGCCTTCATCGACGCCGACAAGCCGAACTATCCGCACTACTACGAGCGAGTCGTCAAGCTACTGCGTCCAAACGGCTTGTTGCTCATCGATAACGTGCTCTGGAACGGCAAAGTCGCCGACCCCGAAGCCACAGATCTTGACACCACGATCCTTCGCGACCTGAACGCGACGATCCACCTTGACGAGCGCATGGAAAGCTGCCTGATTCCAATTGGTGATGGCCTCACGATCGCCCGCAAGCGATAGGTCAAGGCAATTGTCGGCGAGCCTACCGACGCGCTTCGTATCTGGAGGGGAATCGTGAACCCTGCGTTGACCTACCAGCCGTCGTAGTCGACGGTGATCGTAGCGTCGCAGCAACTCGAGGGATTCGTTTGCCGATCGGGATCGCCCTTCGTATCTGGAAGGGAATCGTGAACCTTGCGTTGACCTGCCAGACCCGTAGTCGGCGGTGATCGTACCGTCGCAGCAGCTCGAGGGATTCGTTTGCCGGTCGGCTTCAGTACGTGCCGTCGGAGGATGTTTTTCCAGCGTTTCCGGACGTCGGTACGATCTCCGGCGACTACGGGGGCTGTGGGGGGATTTGGGACTAAGGGAGCCACCATATTACTTCGACCATATGAGCCGCCGTAGTCGGCGGTGATTGTACCGACGCAGCTGCCTATGGAATTTCTTATGCCGAGCGGCTTTGGCACGTGCCGTCGGAGGACGTCTTTCCAGCGTTTCCGGACGCCGGTACGATCTCCGGCGACTACGGGGGCTGAGGGTGGAATTGAGCTGTCGGAGCCACTACCCAAATTCGGCAACTTAAGCCGCCGTAGTCGGCGGTGATTGTACCGACGCAGCTGCCGATGAAATTATTGTGCCGAGCGGCTTGATTTTCCAGCGTTTCGGGGCGACGCCACGGAGACGTCGATTACGGGGGGCGTGTTGGTTGAGAGGAGGTTGCTTGGCTGGGAGGTCCGGCGGGGTTCGAGCTGAATGTTGTTGGTCCTGATCGTTTTTGATTCAGAAGGCACGAAAAAGCCCTCGTTCGAAGGATCGAATGAGGGCTTTTCGCTCGCTTACGAAATCAAGCGGGTTGGGTTTTCTAGGTAGGACTTGATGACGTTGATGAACTTGGCTCCGATGGCCCCGTCGACGACTCGGTGGTCGAAGGAGCATGTGATGTTCATTCGGCTGCGAATTTCGACTTGATCATCGTCGGTGGCGACAACCTTCTTTCGCACGGAGGCGATAGCGAGGATGGCGCTGTTGGGCTGGTTCACGATCGCGAGGAAGTTATCCACGTCGAGCATTCCCATGTTCGAGATCGAGAACGTTGATCCCGTTAGCTCGTCCATGCTGAGCTTGTTGTCTTTTGCCTTCTTCGCGAGTTCTTTTGCCTTCACCGACAGTTGTCGCAGGCTGAGGGCTTGAGCGTTCTTGATGACGGGAACGGTGAGGCCATCTGCAATCGCGACTGCGATGCCAATATTTACAGATCCCTGAACGAGGAGGCTGGTGCCTTGGAAAATCGCGTTGATTTCCGGCATGTCTTTGAGGGCATGCACGCTTGCCTTAACGACGAAGTCGTTGATGCTGACCTTGCCGCTTTCCTCTTCCTCAAACATGCTACGCAGGGCGAGGATCTTCTCGACGTCGACTTCCACAGTGACGTAGAAGTGGGGAACCTGTTGTTTGCTCTCGGTCGTACGCTTGGCCGTGATCTGGCGAAGTCTGCTGAGAGGCACTACGGTGTCGGATTCCGTCGCCACGACCGGTGTTGGAGCGATGACAACCGGCGACGGCGTCGCAACGGGAGCTGCCTTAGCGATTGGCTCGGCACTCTGGACGTCTTTCTCGACAATGCGACCACCCGGCCCACTACCCTGAATCGTGCTGAGATCAATGCCTTTCTCGGCTGCAATCTTCCGTGCGAGTGGACTGACCTTGAGCCGGATATCGGTGGCGGGTTCTGCAACGACTTCGGGTGCAGATTGAACCGATGGAGCAGCTTCTAAGGCAGCTGGTGCTGCTTCTGGTGCGGCCACAGCCGAAGAAGCGGATTTGTAATCGCTTCCACCCCAGCCAGCCGGTAGTGTTTCGCCAGCTTTAAGAATGGCCGCGATCGCCTTCCCAACAGGCACGGTCTCTCCGGCGCTGAGCAGGATTCCGGTGAGAATACCGGTCCCCGGAGACTCAAGCTCCAGTGTGGCCTTGTCTGTTTGAATGGTCCCGATGACTTCGCCGGTCTTAACCTTCTCGCCGTCTTTCTTCAACCATTCGAGGAGCGTGCCCTCCTCCATTCCGTCGCCCATTTTGGGCATGATCACTTCGGTCATCCGTTATTCGATCCTCCGATACAAACGGGCCACAGATTACCCGCCATTGTCTTTTCGTACTTTAACCTTGTAGCGCTAGGGCGGCAGCACCTAACATTCCCGCTTCTGTAATCTGCTCGGCAACCACAATCTTTGCATCCCGGTAGAGAGATGGAATGGCGGTGTTACGCGCCGTCTTTCGTGCTGGACCAAGAATCCATTCGCCAGCTTTGGCGATTTGTCCCCCAACCGCGACTACATCTGGCGCGAAAACAGTGATGCTGTTTGCGATTCCAACCCCAAGCATTGTGCCGACTTCTTCAAAAATCTCGATGGCTACCTCGTCGCCGAGATCCGCGGCTTGGGAAAGGTGCAAGGGTGTGAGCTTTACCAGGTCGCCGTTAACCATTTCAGGCAACAGGCTTTGTCTTCCTCGTCCGAGGCGAAGCAAAGTGCGCTTCATGATGGCGTCACGGCCAACATAACTCTCAAGGGATCCATATTCCCCCGCACTGCAATCGGCACCCATGTAGTTGACGACGGTATGTCCGAGTTCCGCACCACCCTTGTTTCCCCCGAGCAGAACCAACGGGCCACTTGCAGGACCTTGAACAGATTCAGGGCCCATGACGACGCCACCCCCCACACCGGTTCCAAGCGTGTACATGACAAGGCAGCGCGCCGAGTTTTTACCGCTTCCGAATCGATACTCGCCTAACGCGGCCAAATTCGCATCGTTCCCCATGTGGATGGGTAGGGAAAGCAGTTTAGAGAGAGGTTCACGAATGGGCACATCTCGCCAGCTCTGAAATACGCCGTTGATGACTTCTCCGAAATTGGGTGCCCAAACAACCGTTCCGGCCGTATCGTCGATGTGGCCAGGAATTGCCATGCCAATCGACTCCGGTTTTGCTGCCGACGCTGCTTCTGCTTCGGCCACCGTTTTGGCAATTGCCTCCATGACGGCTTGGACACCGTGTTGGGCATTTGATGAATTGCTGAAACTTTGACCCGCTTCTGAGCCGTCTTCGTAGAACGAACCAGCGCGAACGTTTGTTCCGCCCAAATCAACGCCAATGACACACTTCATGCTCACGGGCGGAATTGTAGCAGGGTGTGATAAAACGTCGCTTTAACGTATAGGAATAAAACGAACGCTTCTCTTGTCTTGTACAAAGATGTAGAGGGCGCGATCTTGGGATTGGCTTCGTCGTTTGAGGGGAGGACTGCTTTTTTGGTCACATCGAGTATCGCGGGAAACGCACAGAACATTATCAATGAAGTCGAGCGGGTAATCGTAGGTAAGCCCGACACAGTTAGGAAGGCGGTTATTACGTTGCTTTGCCGAGGGCACCTATTGATCGAGGATATTCCCGGTGTTGGAAAGACGACGCTCGCAAAATCGCTCGCAAAGGCCATTGGTGGAGAATTCAGACGCATCCAGTTCACGCCTGATCTTCTTCCGTCAGATATCACGGGCAGTTCGATCTTTAACCAGAAGCAGTCCGAATTCGAGTTTCGTCCCGGTCCCATTTTTGGAAATGTCGTTTTGGCGGATGAAATCAACCGCGCGACACCAAAAACGCAGTCGGCTTTGCTCGAAGCGATGGAAGAGAGTCAGACAACGACCGACGGTGAGACACGCGCTTTGCCGAAGCCGTTCTTTGTCATCGCCACTCAAAACGCCGTCGAAATGACGGGTACCTACCCGCTTCCAGAAGCTCAACTCGACCGATTTTTTGCGAGAATTTCGCTCGGATATCCGGATCGAGAAAGTGAATCGAACATTTTGAGCCAACAGCAAGTTGCCCACCCGCTTGAATTGGTTAAGAACATCATTGGCCTTGATGCGTTGCTTGAGATGCAAGCGGCGGTGAGAGATGTGTTCGTCCATGAATCCATCCGTGGATATATTGTCGACGTGGTCCGTGCAACTCGCGAAAGCAACCAATTCCTCGTTGGCGCTTCGCCGAGAGGATCGTTGCACTTGATGCGAGCGGCTCAGGCAGCGGCTGCCGTGAATGGTATGGACTTTGTGAGGCCAGACGATGTTAAGGAGATGGCTGCACCCATCTTGGCGCACCGAGTCATGCCTCGCGCAGAAATGCGAGCTAAGGGCCAGACACCCGAAGATGTCATCAATCGAACTCTAGAATCAGTTCCAACTCCCGTCCCAGTTGGTTAATCGAATTTGAGAAACGTAGCGGGCTTCACTTTGACGCTTGCCTCCGCCTTTTTGGCGGTGGTGGCTATCATGCTGGGTTCTCCAGCGCTTTTCTACATGGGTACCGCGTTGGTTGCCACAATTGGTGCGTGTCGATTTCAGGCGTGGCTATCGGTGAAGGGATTACGCTTCGAGCGGATCGCGCCCGCGAGTGTTCGCGTGGCCGACTTGGTCACCGTCCAGATTACGGTTTGGAGTGAGCGGAAAATACGACGCCCGCTCATTGAAGTTCGAGACAATCGCCCGCCCCGTCTGTTGATTGCCGATCTCACGCCGAGCTTGCCGATAGCGGCCGCCTACGATATCCCCATTCAGACGCAATACCAATTCCGCCCGCTAAAGCGCGGAAGGTATCGGTGGAGCGGACTCAGAGTGGAAGGTACCGACGCATTGGGTCTGGTCACGCAGCGGCGACAATATGAAACGACCCCGGCAGAGATGACGGTGTTGCCACGACCCATTCCCGTTTCCATCGAACTCCCGGCTGCGGCTGGTTGGGGAATTAGCGAAGCAGAAAGTGGCCAAACGCGTGGTGCTGGCCTGGAACCGCGCGGAGTTCGGAATTTCGTCCATGGCGACTCGCTAAGGCACGTTCATTGGCGTTCAACTGCGAAAACCGGGCAACTGCTCGTGAAAGAGTTTGAGGCGGGAACCCACGCGGCGGCGGCATTCTTGATTCAGCACACGGAAGGTACCGAGATCGGGTCGGGGGCCGACACAACCCTTGAATTGATGTGTGGACACGCTGTTTTCCTTGCCGAAGCATTCTTAAGGCAGGGTGCCAGAGTTGTGTTTCCGGGAATCGACTCAACAACATCACACGGTTCTGTTCATGAGAGAACTCACGAAATCTACGAAGACTTGGCTGGCCTTCAAGCAGACTCTAAAGACACTCTTGGCCAACAGGCATCCGCTCTTGCGGGATTGCTTCCCCTTGGAAGTGTGCTCTTCGTTATGATCGGAGTTGCCGACCCGACGTTTGTCGATGCCGTAAGCCAGTTGACCAATAAAGGCACTAGTGTCGTGCCTCTAGTCTACGATGCCGATGCTTTCGGTGGCAAACGGGGAGTTCTTTCTGCAGCGGACCACGGCTACATGGGTGCGTTGCGTGATGCCGGTGGATCTCCCATTTTAATGCCCAAGGAGGATGTCAGTGCCAGCCAAAGCTGAGAGAGACCTGACTCGAATTGGGTTGTTGGACTATGTCCTGATGTCCATTGGAAGCTGTCTGGCCGTTTACTCAGCCGGCATGAGTATCCAGCAGCCCTCCATTAGCTATTTCTGCGTGCTCACGGTTATTGTCGGGGCGGGTATCAGCTACCTCATCCGCGGGTTAACCATCAACTCGGTCTTCATCAAATTTGACGCCCTCTTCTATTCACTTGCCGTCATCGGTGCCATCTTTTTCTCAGGCGAACTACGGGGCATCATGCCAGAAGGGGGATTTCCGCGTGAAATTGCTGCGGCTGGTTGGCTCTCCTGGATGCTGATGCTTGGGAGCTTTGCCACTTGGCAAGACTCTACGCTGCTCTTTCAAGCCATTCCTGCTTTGGCCCTTTTTGGCCTTATCGGTTGTTACGATACGTTTCGCGCGGTGACTTTAGCGTTCTTCGCATTTCTCATTTGCCTCGCCACACTTTTTGCGCGAGCCCACGGCCGAGAAATGCTGCAAAAGGCGGCTGAGTCGGGGTACTTCACGAGAGGGCTCGCACCCGGTGCTCCGATTCCCAGCGTCGAGACCACACCAGGTCTTGCATTAAAGCTCAAGAAGGGTCCGTGGAGATGGATTGCTGGTCCCGAATGGGCCCTTGCTTCCGCCATGGCAGTGGTGCTCGTCAGCCTCTTGGGTGCTCCGGTTATTCGCGAGTCGGTTTCCAGTGTTGCCGGGTTCGTCAAACTTACGCCCCCACCCGTGCGTGCTGCTGCTACGGCGGCTGCACAAGCGGGGACCGCGGATGTTGGCGGACAGTCAGTCAGAATCGGGCGACCATTCTCGAGGACCGTTTCTCGGCCAATTCTTAAGCTGAACGCCAGCGGTATTGCTTATCTAAAAACCGAGCAATACGATAAATACACCGGTCACGGCTGGCAAAACACCATTACCACCACGGACAGCAACCTACCGATTGAATCTCCCCTTAATAACATGGGACAGTGGAAGGTCAAGGATCCGGAAAAACTGGACTTCAAAATCCATATGCTCCGGACCTTAAGGCTTTTGCCGTTACCGGCAAATACGCAGCAGGTTTCAACCAACAACGGTAGCCTGGACTTGAAGGTGGATGGGACTTGGGAACAAGCAAATTCCACAACGAGTGACAACGTCCTAACCGGCTATGCCATCGCTCCCAAAAACACCGCCCGTCCCACCTCTGTAACGCATGAGATTCAATGGGGCACGTTCATTGACAGGAGCCTTGTCCCGGAGAGAGTTCAGCAACTTGCTCAACAAGTAACGAGTGACAAGGCCACTGATTTTGAAAAGGCAGTTGCGATTCGGACCGCGATTGAGAAGCGAATTGTTTATAACCTGGATGCAGCAGAGACACCCGGCGAGCGTGATCCGGTTGAGTACTCGCTTTTCGACCTGAAGCAGGGCTATTGCACCGCGTTCGCGAGCGCAATGGTTGTGATGGCAAGAACGGTCGGGCTGCCGGCAAGATACGTTCAGGGTTACATGACGGGCGATCGCGAACGTCAACCTGACGGCGGATACATCGTTACGGATGCGGACTACCATGCCTGGGCGGAACTCTACTTCGATAACGTCGGGTGGGTGGTTTTCGACCCGACGCTCAATGCTGCGGCAGTTCCTGGCGAGGGTATCGGGGAAATGGGTGACAATCGCCCGTGGTACCAAAAAGGCTTCCTGCCCATCGCGATTGACGCGCTCATCGTGCTGACAATTGTTGGCCTGATTGCTTCGGTAGTTCGTTCCACGCGAAATGTCAAGCGCACTGGGAACTTCCGATCCGAGCTAGATAAGACGTTTGTCGTGTTTAATAGAGCGATGGAACGCGCGGTGGGGCGGCGAAGGAGTGTTGGACAGACGGCGAATGAGTTTGTCGACTCGATTCAGGCTGAATTAGGGGCGTCGTACCTTCCCGCGAAGGCACTGACGGCACGCTTTGTCAAAGAAATGTACTCAGCCGATGTGGTCAAGCCCGAAACCGTCGAGCAACTGAAGCTAGACCTCAAGCCATTTTGCCGAAGCCTAAAAATTGACGCTCGAAAAGTGGAGAAGTCGGACTCGTGACATTTCAGCCTGAAAAAGCGTTGGCCCATCGAGTGGTGATGCTCGGCGGCGACGAAGAGGTGTTGCGCCAGAACGCACTTCATGATCTTTTGGAAGCGGCAGAAATCCAGAAAGATGACTTCGACATGCAGGTCTTCGCTGCGGACGAATCGACTCCGATGGATTGGGTTGCGGCGGCCGGTACTTCGCCATTTTTAGGCGAGCGACGAACCGTCATCGTTCGTCACTTACTTCGTTTTGATCCGGCGAAGATTGGCAACGTTGATTTCAAGCTGCTTCCAGAATCTGCGCTCCTCATTTTGGTGGCTGATGACGAAACCGGTGACGATAACAAACAATCGCGATTGAAGACGGTTCGAAAGAACTGGGAGAAAATCGTCAAGGCTAAAGATGGAAGCCCGTGGATATTTGATCCCGACGCGAATACTGTTCGCGAGGCCATCAAGAAAGAAGTCGCTAAGTCCGGCAAAACGATCACGGAACAAGCGGCAGTGACTCTTATTGAAATGACAGGTGGCAGCTTCAGTCGCGCCGTGGATGAAATTTGGAAGCTGGAATTCTTCATAGGTAACCAAACGCAAATTCGCGAAAGCGACGTTCGGGAGGTGGTGATGCCATCCCGAGAATGGAATGTGTACAAGATGGTCGATGCCGTTTTCGCGAGCCAGATGCCGGAGGCTCTGAGGCAACTGCGCATCTTGGTGGGTTCTCAGACGAAAGCCGAAGAAGCCGCATTTTCACGAATCCTTCCGACGGTTTCCAGACATTTACGGTTGTTGTGGCAAGCCCGGATTTGCGTCGAGTCGAATTGCAATAGTCCAAGCTTCGCCCCCGAGCCGGTGTCCAAGATGTTTCCGGATAAGAACTCGATCGCAAAGGAAGCTCCCTATCGATTGAATCCCTTGATGACCACCGCCAAGCGGCTCAGCTTCCCCCAACTCGTGAAGTGCTTTGCCATCGTCGCGGATACCGACGCTCGATTGAAGGGAAGTCTGAGTTCTTTCAGTGGCGTCGATACCCTTGAACGAATGCTGCTCGAGATGTCCGCCGCGGTTGCTCGGTAGGCAGGTAACTTAACGCCTGTGTTCCTTTTTTCTGCCTGCTTTCTAAGTGCGTTCCTGACGTCCCAATCTCAGCCCAAAGTTGCCCCGACGTTTGTGGATCGAACGGCCGCAGTCGGCCTCAGCCTGGGTGGGGATGCGGTGTGCTTGGTCGATATTGACAATGATGGATGGACCGACATTTGTAATTCGTCGGGGATCTGGCGGAATGACCATGGCAAGCACTTCACACGGATTGCCGACGGTGGCAGCTTTGTGGCGGCAGACTTTGATAATGATGGGTTTGTCGACCTCTTTGACTATTCGCGAATGCGACTGCTGCACAACGATCAGGGGAAGGGCTTTACGGAGGTCCCCCTACCAAAACTCGCTCCAACATCGTCGCGAGGAGCCTGCTGGGGTGACTTCGATGGGGACGGATTCGTTGACCTCTATATTGGGGGTTTTGAAGATTGGGACAAGGACATCACGTATCCGAGCATGATCCTGATGAACCAGGGCGGGAAATCATTCAAGCTTGTGTGGACTGAAGCCAAGTACCGAACACGAGGAGTGACCGCCTGTGACTTCAACCGTAACGGTCTGCTGGATGTGTATGCGTCCAACTATCGGCTTCAACCGAATCAGCTCTGGCTGAATCTCGGAAATGCGAAATTCTTCGATGCCGCAGCCGAATACAATGCCATCGCAACCTCGCCTGGGTTTGATGGGGGCCACTCCATAGGGGCTGCTTGGGGTGATTTCGATAACGACGGTTTTATGGACCTATTCTCCGGAAACTTTGCTCACCGGGACTCAAGGGGTGATCAACCTAAATCACGATTCCTAAGAAATCTGGGCCCGACGAAGCGCTACCATTTTGAAGATAAGGGAACCTGCGGCGTGTTCTACCAAGAGTCTTACGCGTCGCCCGCTGCTGCTGATTTTGATAACGACGGAACCCTGGACCTGTTTTTCACGACTGTGTATGGAATGGCTTCGTTCAACACGCCCAATTATCCAGTCCTCTTCCGCAACAAAGGCCACTTTGATTTTGCGGATGTCACCGCTGGGTCCGGACTTGAGAAGTTGCCTGCCACTTACCAGGCGGCCTGGGCAGATTTTGACCATGATGGTCGCATGGACTTGGTGAGCGCCGGAAAAGTCTTCATGAATCAGTCTCCACCGCACCACTGGCTTGAGGTGAAATTGCGCGGAGATGGCAAACATGTGAATAGGTCCGCCATCGGTGCCCAGGTGCGCGTGCTGCTAAAAGGGAAGACGTTGACACGCCAGGTGGAAGCCGGAACTGGAGAAGGAAACCAGAATGATCTCGTGCTTCACTTTGGCCTTGGTGAGATTGGCGGCACCATGCACATTGAGGTTTTCTGGCCGGACACACGCGTCCAGATCGTGCGACACGTCCACGCAGATCGGGTCTACGAACTGCACTACTGATTGGCCTAGGTGGAAGGATAAGCCATAAGGAGTTGTGTGAAATTCCTGGCTTTTGATTAACGATGATCGTTTGTCGAATCTGATGATTCTGTAAAGATCGATGATTGAAAAACTCCAGGCAGATAAAGCCCGAATTCAATGTTGGTAGGCTTGGAGTGGTCTCCTTCCAGACTCAAATACCTCCAAAACAGGTTCAAGGCGTTCGTTAGATGTTGCGCCTGAATCCTGTAGGGACCCTGAGGGAATAGACAGAAAAAGCATGACCTATTTAACTAGTTTTGTCTGTGGGGAATTACTATGACAAGGAATTGCCGACGGGCTCCATCAGGTTCAAATGTGCAAAACTCTGTCCCGAAAGCGAAGGAAACCGGGGTAAGAAATTGAGCCGAACTATAGAAATTACCGATGTAATCCTGCGGGATTCTCACCAGAGCTTGATGGCCACTCGAATGGCAATGGAGGACATGATTCCTGCCTGCGAGTGGCTCGATAAAGCTGGTTACTGGTCGTTAGAGTGTTGGGGCGGAGCGACATACGACTCCTGCATCCGATTCCTAAACGAAGATCCATGGGAGCGACTGCGAACCTTTAGGAAATTGCTTCCTAATACGCGAACTCAGATGCTGCTCCGAGGGCAGAACCTTCTGGGCTATCGCCACTACGAAGACTCCGTCGTTTCCCGATTCGTCGAGAAGGCGGCGCTTAATGGTATGGATGTCTTCCGAGTGTTCGACGCACTCAACGACCCAAGAAATCTTGAGACGGCAATCAAAGCCGTCAAGCGTACTGGCAAGCATGCCCAGGGCACGATTTGCTACACAACCTCACCCATTCACACGATTGAGAAATTCGTAGATATGGCCGAACAGCTTGTCGAAATGGGGGTCGATTCGATCTGCATTAAAGACATGGCCGCTTTGCTCAAGCCACAGCCAGCCTACGACCTAACCAAGGGTATCAAGGATCGATGCGGAAAGGATGTGCTCGTTCACGTTCACTGCCACGCGACGACCGGCGTGACCATGGTCAGCTTGATGAAGGCGATTGAAGCAGGTGCTGACATTGTTGACGCTTCGGTGAGTTCGCTGAGCCTCGGCCCAGGACACAATCCCACCGAGAGCCTTGTCGAGATGCTTGAGGGCACCGGATATGAAACCAAGATCAATCTTGACTTGGTTTACAAGGCCCGAGATCACTTCGCCAAAGTCCGACCTCGCTACCACGCCTTTTTGAGCGATATCACGGGCGTCGAAACTGAGATTTTCAAGAGTCAAATCCCCGGCGGAATGCTGAGCAACATGGAAGGCCAGTTGAAGCAGCAGGGCCAAGGGGACAAGATGAAGGAAGTTCTGGAAGAAGTTCCGAAGGTTCGCGCCGCCGCTGGCTTCCCGCCGCTGGTAACACCTTCCAGTCAAATCGTCGGTACCCAGGCCGTCTTCAACGTAATGATGGGCCAGTACAAGGTGATGACGGGCGAATTCAGTGACCTGATGTTGGGCTACTACGGCAAGACGATTGCTGAGAAAGACCCAGAAGTGATCGCCAAGGCGAAAGAATTTTCGAAGAAGGAACTCATCACTTGCCGACCGGCTGACCTGCTGCAACCCGAATGGGAGCACCTGCAGGCAGAGGCTGGGAAGCTTGAGGGGAATAACGGTACGGACGAGGACGTTCTGACCTACGCGATGTTCCCACAGGTTGCGCCAAAGTTCTTCAAAGAGCGAGCAGACGGACCCAAGAACCTTGCCTCCGACCCGGTTGCTGCGGTGGATCCAAACCACCCTGGCATGCTGAAGGCCCCGATCAACTATGAAGTCACGATCAACGGCAAGAAGCAGAAGGTGACGGTGGCTCCTGTATGAGCGAAAACACTGTGACACGATCGGAATTCGACGCATTGATGCGCGAATTGCAAGACGTAAAGAAGCGCCTAAGTGAATTTGAGACGAAGTTAGGGGCCAATGACGGCCTCTCAGAAGAGACCGCGCAAGTTATTGCGGCAGCAGTTGCGGCATACCTTGGTAAGAAAGCGACGATTCGAGTCATTCGAAGAGTTAGCGACCCTGACCAATGGAGCCATCAAGGCAGGGCAGCCTTGCAAGGGTCGCACACCATGCCAAGAACCCGCGCGATCAATCGGTAAAAGGTAGGAATTCGCGAAAGGCGATTCCAAGGATCCAAGAATCATATGACTTACAGCGCCCAGAAACCCTACACTTCTGCCGCCAAAGCGCTCGAAGCAATCAAATCAGGTGACCGCGTTTACATCCACGGGATGGGCGCGTTCCCTCAATTGCTCGTCGATGCCATGGTAGCCCGAGCTTCCGAGATTCGAGATGTGGAAATCGTCCATCTCCACACCGAAGGAAACGCATCCTACACAAATGTAGAGGTCAAAGACTCCTTCAAACTCAACAACTTCTTCATCGGTGCTAACGTCCGTCAAGCTGTCGACCAGGGAAGAGCCGACTATATCCCGATCTTCCTTAGCGAAATTCCGGCACTTTTTCGTCGAGGCAAGCTGCCACTCGATGTGGCGCTTGTCAGCGTAACTCCTCCAGACGCCCATGGATACTGTTCATTGGGCGTTTCTGTTGATATCGCCGTCTCCGCCGTTGAAACAGCCAAGATCGTGATCGCGCAGGTCAACGAGTTCATGCCGCGAACGCGCGGTGAAGGCAATATCCACATGTCGAAGTTCAACTACATGGTGGAAGGGAACGCTCCTCTCGTTGAGCACGTCGCCGAGCCTCCCGGAAGAATTGAGACGATTATCGGTGAGCGCATCGCGAGTTTGATCGAAGATGGTTCGACACTTCAAACCGGCATCGGTGCCATTCCAAACGCCGTCCTTGCGGCCTTAACGAATCACCGACGGCTTGGTCTGCATACAGAGATGTTCAGCGATGGAGTTATTGACCTCGTTGAGAAAGGCATCATCACAAACGAATGCAAACCTTTCCAGAAAGGACGCTGTGTCTCTGGTTTTGTCAGCGGATCGAGAAGGCTTTACGACTTCGTCGATGACAATCCTGGCGTCGAAATGATGGATATCAGCTACGTGAACGACACGTCGGTTATTCGACGGCTTCCGAAGATGATCGCCATCAACAGCGCGGTTGAGATTGACCTCACGGGTCAAGTTTGTGCTGACTCGATTGGACGGCGCATTTACAGTGGTGTGGGTGGCCAGATGGACTTCGTCCGTGGCGCATCCCTAAGCGAAGGTGGAAAGCCTATCTTTGCGATTCCAAGCGCTACCCGACGGGGAGAATCGAGAATCGTCGCTATGCTCAAGCCTGGTGCCGGTGTTGTCACAACCCGAGCTCACGTCCACTACGTTGTTACCGAATTTGGCATTGCCGATCTTTATGGAAAGAACCTTGCTCAGCGAGCCAAGGAACTGATCGCCATTGCTCATCCAGATCACCGAGAAGAACTAGAGAAATCCGCGTACCAGCATATCCGCGCATAACACGCAAGAAGAACTCATGGAAAAGGTATCGAAAATTCAAGCTCAGATAACGGAACTCCGAGAACGCAAGGCAAAGCTTGCGCTGGGCGGCGGGCAAGATAAGCTCGATAAGCAGCACAAAGGCGGCAAGCTCTCTGCGAGAGAGAGAATTGGGCTGTTCTTTGACCCAAACACATTCCAAGAAAGCGGCTTGTTCGCTAACCAACGATGTGTCGACTTTGGAATGGCAGGCAAAGAATCTCCTTCTGATGGAGTCGTCACTGGTGTCGGTACGGTTGATGGTCGCTACGTGAATACCGCCAGCCAAGACTTCACCGTTTTCGGTGGATCCGCCGGTGAAGTCCACTGTGCGAAAATCGTCGAATCGATGGAGGCGTCGCTTCGAACAGGCGTACCATTCGTATTCTTCAACGATTCCGGTGGCGCGAGAATCCAAGAAGGAACTTACTCACTTGCAGGCTACGGCAAGGTCTTCTACACCAATACCCAACTCAGCGGCGTGGTTCCCCAGATTTCTTTGATCTGTGGTCCTTGTGCGGGTGGCGCAGCCTATTCGCCGGCTCTTACTGACTTCATCATCCAAACGCGACAGGCTCAGATGTTTATCACAGGGCCACAAGTTATCAAGCAGGTAACCGGTGAGGATATCACGGCAGAAGCTCTTGGTGGACCAAGTGCGCAGATTGATCGATCGGGCGTGGTTCACTTCGTCGCCGAGAATGATGAACATGCGGTTGGCATCTGCAAGCGACTATTGAGCTTCTTGCCGAACAACAACACCCAGGATCCTCCGGTTCTTGGGGGCAGCTACAGTCTGGAACCAGACTACAGTCTCGACGAAGTTATCCCCGATGATGCAAAGCATCCATACGATGTGCGCGACGTCATCCGAAAGATCGTGGACTTCAACGACTTTATGGAGTCGCAAGAGACCTACGCGATGAATATAGTAGTGGGGTTTGCGAGAATTACGGGCATGCCGGTAGGAATCATCGCCAACCAGCCGAAGCACATGGCAGGTGTCATCGACATCGATGCCAGCGACAAGGCAGCTGGATTCGTTCGCTTCTGCAACGCATTCAACATCCCGATAGTAACGCTCGTCGACACTCCTGGCTACTTGCCCGGTATCGATCAAGAGCATCGTGGAATCATCCGCCACGGCGCTAAGCTCCTCTTCGCTTACTCGGCAGCCACCGTGCCCAAGATCACAGTCATTCTTCGCAAAGCGTATGGTGGCGCGTATGTTGCCATGTGCTGCAAGGATCTGGCTGCTGACCGCGTCTATGCATGGCCAAGTGCTGAAGTTGCGGTCATGGGTGCCGAAGGCGCCGCTGAGATCGTGTTCCGACGCGAGATCGACTCCGCCGAGGATAAACCCGCCACGAGAAAGGCTTTGGCAGAAACATACCGAGAGCGATTCAGCACTCCGTACACTGCCGCTGCCGCAAGAGTGGTTGACGACATTATCGAACCGAATCAAACCCGAGTTGAGATTGCCAAGACCCTCGAAGGCCTGGTAACCAAGCGAACCCTTCGCCCGGCGAAGAAGCACGGGCTGATCCCGCTGTAAGGACGATCACATGAAACTCAAAATCACCGTCGAAGGAAAAGTCTACGAGGTTGACGTAGAGGTCGCGGAATCCGAACCGACCTCTGGTGTTCGCTATATTCAAACCGGTGCAACCGGAGGCTCCGCCGCTCCGATCATCATGGCACCCGCCCCGATGGCGGGTGGCGAAGCTGTCGCTGATGAATCGAAGGTCTGCCGCAGCCCGCTTGCTGGCGTGGTCTCTGAGGTCAATATCGAAGTCGGCCAAGAAGTCACTGCCGAGCAGCAACTGCTCGTGCTGGAGGCGATGAAGATGTTCACCACGATCACTTCACCAGTCGCGGGCAAGATCAAGTCGATCCGCGTTGAAAAAACAAATTCGGTCAAGCAAGGTCAAGTACTCGTTGAGTTCGAGTAAGGAAGCTGAGATGAGTCTAGAAGCATCCGAATACATTAAACATATCGACCATGTCGCCATCGCGGTTCCGTTGGGACAGATGGATGCACAGGTCGCTCTCTATCAACAAATAGGATTCGCCGTCGTACACGAAGAAGAAGTGTATGGCGGTGACCAAGTCAAGGAAGTTCTGCTTCGCGTCGGCGACAGCGACAACCTCATTCAACTGCTCCAACCGCTCAATGCCGAATCGCCGGTTGCCAAGCAGATTGAGAAGCAAGGCGGCCGTGGTGGATTGGCCCACGTCGCATATCGCGTCGACGACATTCAGGTTGCCTTCGATGATCTCAAGGCCAAGGGCTTTAACATCATCGATCCTGCACCCCGCAATGGGTCGCGAGGCACGAAAGTTTTCTTTATGCATCCAAAAAGCCATACAACGGAGGGAAGCTTGGGCGTGCTCTTTGAGTTCGTTCAAGAAGGCGCAATATGAGCGAGCGATTGTTTGAAGAGTTCGAAGCCACATCCACAGACAAGTGGCTCGAAGTTGTTCAGAAAGACCTCAAAGGCGCGGATTTCGACAAACGTCTGGTAACAGAAACTTTGGACGGGATTAAGATCCGTCCGTTCTATCGATCTGAGAATCTCCCCAATACAACAGAAAGCGTCGTTCGCGGGCATGTTCGCACAGCCATGCGCCCCGCCTTCCGCGAGGAGATTCGGGAACTGAATGTTGGTGCTGCCAATCGGCACGCCATGCGAAGCTTGGAACGTGGTGCGTTCGAGCTATCGGTCTTGACCTACCCCATGGGTGTTCCGATCCAGAATGCTGCCGATATGGCCGCTTTCACCGAAGGAATTTGGATTGACTCCGTACCTATCCACTGGTTGGCCGGGCCCTTTACGCGACCCATGATCGGGTTGATCACGAACGAAGCCAAGCGGCGCGGAATGGATTCTGCTTCACTTCAAGGCTCTGTCGAGTTCGACCCGATCATGGACCGCTGTGCCGGTTGGACCTCAGGCGACCTTTCCGATTGGAAAGGTGAGTTCAACGCCACGATGGACCTTCTCGGTGCCGTCCCCCAGTTCAATACCGTTACGATCCGTGGTTCGATTATTGAGAAGGCAGGGGCAAGCCTTGCCCAAGAGCTGGCATTCTCGCTCGGGCTCTTCACCGAATATCTCACAGTTGCCAGTGAGCGCTGTGACAGGACTCAGCTTGAAGACTTCGTCCGAAGGGCGGAATTTCGACTTGGAGTGGGAACCAACTATTTCCTTGAGATCGCAAAGCTCAGGGCCATCAAGCTCCTCATTCAGAACGTCCTCGATGCCTTCGGAATTCACGGGGTTTGGCCGAAGCTGCATGCGATCACGACCAGCACCAACAAGACGTTGTACGATCCGTTCAACAACTTGCTGCGAGCGACGATTGAAGCCATGGCATCCACGATCGGTGGGGTTGATTCCGTATCCGTCGCTGCATACGACCAAGGCTATGGCGCACCGGATGAATTTAGCGAGCACTTAACCCGAAACACCGAAGCACTGCTTCTTGAAGAAGCCTATGTCGGCAAAGTTGTCGATCCTCTGGGCGGTAGTTATGCAGTTGAGCAATTGACCCATGAATACGCCGAGACGGCATGGGCATTGTTCAAACAGATTGAGTCCCAAGGTGGCTTCGTTACCAGTTGGGAGAGCGGATTCGTGGGTGACCTCATTCGAAAGGTCCAGGCGAAGCGGTCTAAGCAAGTTGGCTCACGGAAGCGGACAATTGTGGGAACCACGGTCTACCCAAATCCAAAAGAGCATCGCCTAGGCGACGTGAAGAATCGGCCCTCTGCACGTCAGGTTTTGATCCCTTCGATTGGGCTCGACAAGCTGGCAGTCGGTGAGTTGGACGATTTCCTAATCGACCAACCGGTTCCGAGCACAGCGCTGGACCCGTTCCGGCCAAGCTGGCCCTTTGAGCACCTCCGGTTAAGGGTTGAGCGATTTGTGACCACGGGCGGCAAATCGCCTACGATTCTGCTGGCTGAGTTTGGTGATCGGAAGATGCGACGGGCACGAAGCATGTTCGTCCAAGGCTTTTTGGGTGCGGGCGGTTACGACATGCGAGAAGCCGTCGTGACGAATGCCGACGAATTGGCAGAATTGCTAAAAGCGGAGCCAGTCGCGACGGTGGTGCTTTGTAGCGAAGACCCCGCGTACCTTGAGTTTGCCCAAGCCCTTAAGACAGATATCCCGGTCATCGTTGCCGGAAATCCTGTCGACGTTATCGATGATTTGAAGGCCGCCGGTGTTGTCGACTTCATCCATATTCGACTCGATCAACTCGAAACACTACAGCAGTTCCATGAGAAGTTCGGCATCCCTGAGCTCCCCTTGGATCAGCCGTATTCACTGGAGGCGAAATGAGACCCCAATTTGGTGAACTCAAGACTCTTGGCAAGCTTAGTGGCCCCACCGGTCCCGAATGGCCAACGCCTGAACACATCACCATCAAGTCATGCTACGGCGTTGAAGATCTTGAAGGCCTAGAGCATCTCGACTTCGGTGCAGGAATCCCGCCGTACCTTCGAGGTCCGTACTCGACGATGTACGCCATGCAGCCGTGGACGATCCGACAGTACGCCGGATTTAGCACCGCTGAAGATTCCAATGCGTTCTATCGAGCGAACCTCGCAATGGGACAAGAGGGACTGAGCGTCGCGTTCGACCTTCCGACCCACCGAGGATATGACTCTGATCACGAGCGAGTGGTTGGCGACGTCGGAAAAGCTGGCGTCGCGATCGACTCGGTCGAAGACATGAAGATCTTGTTTGACCAGATCCCACTGGATCGAATGAGCGTCTCCATGACCATGAACGGCGCGGTTCTCCCCGTGCTTGCGTTCTATATCGTCGCCGCTGAGGAACAAGGGGTAGGGCCCGAAAAGCTTCGCGGAACGATTCAGAACGACATCCTGAAAGAGTTCATGGTGCGCAACACCTACATCTATCCACCGCTGCCGAGTATGCACATCATCGGCGATATCTTCCAGTACTGCTCGCACAACATGCCGAAGTTCAACTGCATCAGTGTGAGCGGCTACCACATGCAGGAAGCTGGTGCCTCGCAAGATATCGAACTTGCGTATACGTTGGCTGACGGTCTGGAATACCTTCGTTGCGGCGTGGAAGCCGGCTTGAGCGTGGACGAATTCGCGCCGAGAATCAGCTTCTTCTGGGATATCGGAATGAATCACTTCATGGAAGTGGCGAAGATGCGGGCAGCAAGAATGCTGTGGGCAAAAATCGTCAAACAGTTCAATCCAAAGTCCGAGAAGTCGATGGCACTTCGAACCCACAGCCAAACCAGCGGCTGGTCGCTCAGTGAGCAGGATCCTTTCAACAACGTGATGCGCACATGCATCGAAGCGATGACGGCAGCTCTTGGCCACACCCAGAGTCTGCATACCAACGCTCTTGATGAAGCCATCGCGCTGCCAACGGAGTTCACAGCTCGAATCGCGCGAAACACGCAGTTGGTTCTGCAGGAAGAGACTGGCATCACCAAGTTGGTCGACGCCTACGCCGGATCCTATTACGTGGAGCGATTGACTCACGAACTCGCTCAACGAGCTTGGGAGCTGATTCAAGAGATCGAATCGTTGGGTGGCATGGCTCGGGCCATCGAGACTGGCTTGCCTAAGCGACGAATCGAAGAAGTCGCCTCGCGCAAACAGGCTCGAATCGACAGCGGCAAAGATACGATCGTCGGCGTCAATCGATATCGACTCGACCGCGAAAAGCCGATGGATATTCTGTCCATCGACAACGCAGCCGTCCGTGTCAAACAGCTCAATCGTCTGAAGCAGATCAAGGAATCGCGAGATTCTGCAACCGTCGAAGCTGCGCTGGCTGCGATCACGAAGTGTGCGGAAACGGGCGAGGGCAATCTGCTACAACTGAGCGTCGACGCTGCAAGGCTTCGCGCAACACTTGGAGAGATCAGCTACGCGATGGAGAAAATATTCGGTCGGTATCAAGTGGCCGCTTCGGCTGCAACCGGTACATACATCTCGGAGTCGGGTCACACCGATGACGTGGTTGCGGCACGCAAGCTCTCGGATGAATTCGCCGAGGCTGAGGGCCGACGTCCCCGAATCTTGGTTGCCAAGATGGGACAAGATGGTCACGACCGCGGAGAGAAGGCCGTCGCAACTGCCTTTGCCGACCTGGGTTGGGATGTGGACGTAGGACCGCTGTTCCAAACCCCGAAAGAAGTCGCACGTCAGGCGATCGAGAACGACGTTCACGTGGTTGGCGTCTCCTCTCAAGCCGCAGGGCACAATACTCTCGTTCCCGCGCTCATCGGTGAGCTCAAGGAATTCGGTCGGGAAGACATCCTTACCGTCGTGGGTGGAGTTATCCCCGTGCAAGACTATCCGTTCCTGTACGAACAGGGCGTGATGGCCATCTTCGGACCTGGAACAGTTCTTCCACTTGCCGCGCAGCAGATTCTGAAGCTGATGCTCGAACAAGTTCCTGCTCCAGAATAGTAGGACAATGGAGTCGACTGACGCGCTTTCGATCTTGTCGGCCGAGGGGTTCACAACTCCCCTCGGCCCGACGAGGCCGCCCGCACGAAGGCGCGTTGACTCAGTAGACGACATCTTCTCACGCCTGCGACAGGGCGACCGAGGAGCATTAAGCCGGGCAATTACCCTCGTTGAAAGTGCACGCGAATCTGATCAAGTTTTGGCGTCAGAATTGTTGGATCGAGCCCTCCCGTTGACGGGGCTGTCCGTCCGCGTAGGCATTACTGGTTCGCCAGGAGTCGGCAAAAGCACCCTAATCGAAGCCTTGGGAATGCACATCGTTGGGCAAGGGAAGAAGCTCGCCGTGCTGACTGTCGACCCGTCGAGCCCGTCGACCCATGGCAGCATCCTTGGCGACAAGAGCCGCATGGCGGAGCTGAGCGCTCATCCCAACGCCTATATCCGCCCCTCGCCGAGTGGTTGTCGCTTAGGTGGCGTTGCCAACCAGACCCGCGAAGCGATTCAGATGTGCGAAGCCGCGCGGTTCGATGTCGTGTTCATCGAAACTGTCGGTGTTGGTCAAAGCGAGATCGAAGTCCGCAATATGGTGGATTGCTTCCTGCTTCTGGCTCTCTCTGGAGCAGGGGATGAACTTCAAGGTATCAAACGCGGCATCATGGAGATGGCCGATGTCATTGGCTTGACCAAGGCTGATGGGGATAATCGACTACGCGCCGAAGTCGCCGCTGGTCAGATTGAGCGTGCTCTGATGCTCCTGCCCCCCGACCCAATGGGTCGCAGGGCCAAAGTCCAGCTTTGCTCTGCCAAAGATCGCACCGGGATCGACACGATTTGGGAATCCATTTCTCAGTTCGTCGAAGAAGACAAAGCCAACGGTCGCTTCGACTGGCGACGTGGCAATCAAGCCGTCACCTGGATGGAAGAACTCGTCCATCAATCCCTCCTCGCCGCCTGGCTGCGAAGGGAAGACATCAAGCAAGCCACCGAGTCGCTAGCCGACGCCGTCCGAGAACTAAGAACCACCCCCCGAAGCGCCGCGAACCATCTGCTTGGAATCGTGCAGACCGATTTACGCAGCAAGTCGATACGCTTCGAGTGACATCAATCTTTGGATAGGAAGGGCGAAACCGTCGAAACGGTTCCTTCTCCCCTGTCTCAGGGGCAGAAGGGCAGGATGAGGGGTCAGCCATCCAAACAGTCCCGACGCCGTCGGGACAACCTTATAAAATTCCTCGTTGGGGATGTCACTTCATTAATAGGGTCAAGGTGCGTTCTCGCTTACGATCTATTTGATCGTTCCCAGACGCAACACCGTTGGCGTTGACTGTGCAACGACGTCCGATACCCAGGGAAGCGCCTCTTGGGCGCATCCCTGGGTATCGGACCGAACACCGTTGGTGTTCGCCGAACATCCGCCCCCTGAACGGTGAATCCGTCCACACATGTCGGGCAAATTTGTGTACTATTCGGTCCGGAGACAAATCTTTCTCAGATTGTCTTCATCTTTCGGTTCGGCACAAACCCAACGACCATGTCTACCTCGCCCGAACCGACGCCGCAAGCCCGTCCGCATATCGCCCAGCTTGATGGCTTACGCGGCATCGCGATCTTGATGGTGTTCGTGTTTCATGCCTTCAAGGCGAATCTGTTTTGGATGGGTGTCGACCTGTTCTTCGTCTTGTCGGGATTCCTGATCACGGGAATCCTACTTAACGAGAAGGATCGACCCTTTGGGAACTACATTGGTCGGTTCTATGCCCGTCGTGTCCGGCGAATCGCCCCGGCGTATCTGGTCGTGCTTGTCGTAACCGCGGTGATCTTCGGCACCGGATTCCTGCACTACTGGTACCTGTACATCGGCGGGATGAACTTCCTCATTCCGCTCGATCTGCCGTACCTGAAGACCTTGCCGCTGTGGTCGT
Source organism: uncultured Armatimonadota bacterium (assembly GCA_903833215.1). Taxonomy (GTDB): domain Bacteria; phylum Armatimonadota; class Fimbriimonadia; order Fimbriimonadales; family Fimbriimonadaceae; genus Fimbriimonas. Next base: position 30,854 of record CAILEM010000102.1, on the reverse strand, counting down.
TGGCGGTCGAGGAGCAGTTCTATCTGCTTTGGCCCCTTGCCGTGTTCTTCCTGAGTCGAAAGCACCTGATGCAGCTAGCCATCGTCCTTCTGGTTGCAGCGCCGGTGTTGCGGTTCATCTTCACGCCCTTGATGAAGAACGGCTATTCGATCTACATGCTGCTGCCATTCCGCATGGACACCCTTGCTTCAGGAGCACTGATCGCGATTCTGTGGCCGCAAATCCAGACGCAACTCAAATCGGATCCCATTGCCAAAAAGAAGCTAGTTCGAGGCGGATGGATCTTGCTCGGCTGCGGCCTTGTCTCCGCCATCGCACTTAACAGCCTCGGGTTCCTTCCTGCAAACGGCAATCGAATCGGCAGCACCACGTTGATGGAAGCGACTCTGATGATCGCCACCGGAATGTTCGGCCTAGCGTTAATTGGCATCGGTCGAAAGGGATACAGCTCCAAGCCGTTGGTCTTTCTGGGCCGAATCAGCTATTCGTTCTACTTATTCCACCTAACCGCGCTGTACCTCGTGCCGAAGAACAACGGCATCCTGGGCTTCATCCTAACTGTCGCTTATTCCGCCGCCATGTGGTACCTCGTCGAGAGCCCAATCCTCAACCAAGGCAAAAAGCCAAAGGTACGCACAGCTGCAGCCAATTGATGCCTCCAGCCGAAGCGAAGTGGAGCCTGGAGGCTAGAACAACCTGGAGTGATGAGCGCAACAGGGTGTCCCAAATTTGGAATTTTGGCGTCCTGGAAGAGTCGGCGGGCTAGGCCCACCGACCAGATTGGTCGCCCTGACAGGGCTCAGGGTTGGTGCCACTGAGGTTTCCAGGGTTGCACCCTTCGCTATAATTGGGCGCACCGTTGGTGCTTTCGGATGGATCGGCAGGATATTTCAGCACCCGGAAAAGGATCGCCCGCAGGGTCCGGAAAGGGAAAGTTCAACTCGTCTCTCCTCAACGTCCATAACCGTCGCCGTTCGCTCGTCGCTGGGCAGTCAGCGCGCCACTGTTTGAGGCCGAAGGGCCGAGTTTGGCGCGCGCCCAGCGATGACGAACGATTAAGCGACGGTTCGGGACGTGGAGGAGAGACAGCACCAAGCGGTGAGAGCGACCATACCAGACTCCGACTAGAACTAAGCGAACGAACAAGACGTGGGCTGTTCGTAGGGTGAGTTTGAAGGTGGACGAAACCAAGGGACGTGCATCCGACGTCAGACCACGGTTTGGAAGACGTCTTAGAGGCTAGAGCCATCTCTTCGCGTGAACTTCGTGATCTGTTTTCGTCTTAGTGGTGGCACCAAGATGAACGATATCTGCATTCTTCACCTGATCGGCCTCATCGGAATCGGCCTCGCCGGTTGCCAAGGTGGACCGACACCGTCGGCGGCGACGGGGTGGGATGAGGTCAAGCGGACCCAGATTCCGGTCTGTGCCCTCAAATCGCAATACGAGGCACCGACACGGCAACCGATGGCTTCGCTGGCGTGGGAAGACGGGGTTTGCGTCTCTCGCGATGGGCTATCGCTTTATTCCGACTACTTTCAGTGCGACCTGTTCTCATTCGTGCTTTCGAAACCGGATATGCGCGAAGTTTGGCGCTATCAACGTGGGCCAGACATCGGACAAGACTTCTCGAATCCTCTCAATACTGGTCATCCCTGGATTCACAGCGACATCGTTGTGAGTACGCGCACCGGACGAGATAAGCCGTTCGGTCCGTGGCGACTCACCAAGCTGAAGGGGAAGTTTGGCAACTTTGGTGGCATGGCCGGGTTCGGGAAGTCAGGTCGATCCAATTCCTTCGACTATGCGGTGTACACCGGCGACTTGAAGTCTGGCGTGAAGATCAAGATGATGCGGATCGTTGGCCAGGACCTGGAAGGTGATGAGAAGGGAATCATGTTGCCCGACAATATTAACGCCAAGTATCACGCCGACAACCCTCACCTCGAGTGTCCCGATCCCAAGCACCCAAAAGAGTTGGTCCTGTTTTGGGATAGCGACGAACGGCCCGGTCTTGGCCAACACGATATCTTCTACTCGACAAGCCCCGATGCAGGAATCGCCTGGGCTGATCCGCGCCCTGTTTCATCGATCAACTCGAAAGCCGACGAGCAGCAACCCCATCTCTTCCGCGAGAAAGGGCAATGGTGGCTCTACCTTACTGCCTCCAATCCACAGGACGGCAAGCTTGGCATATTCCGGTACCGACAGGCGCACACGGGCGATTGGGATAGCTGGGTCGAACGCGAATTGGTCGTGGGTGCGGGCACGTCGGCAGCAGTCGGGGAACCCACGTTGACCAAAGACGGCGACCTTTCCTTTGTCGTCATCACCGTCAATCACGCTCACGGTACGGTCACCGACCGATACGATTGCGATCCTTGGTTTTTGAAGCGCAAGCGCTGACGATTGATCTTTGTTATTGGCGAATCCGGATCATATTGGGCTCTACGTCGTCGGAAGAGGCGTGAACTATAGAAGCCTTATGCCGCGTGCGGCACTCGTCCTTTCCACTAGCGTATTTGCCTGCCTGTGCTTAGCCCAAGGGATTCGAGTGGAGCTAGACGGTCAGAGGGCAAACTTCAACGATGCCCAGCCTCAGATGATCGGCGGAATGGTATACGTACCCATCCGTGGCGTCTTCGAGCAGATGGGCGCAACGATCGATTGGGACAGCGATCAGCGTATGGTCACTGGACACCGGGGAAGTCATCACATGACAATGCGTGCAGAAGGTCATTCCGCCATGGTCGACAACCGAGCCGTCCGTCTCGATGGAAGAGCCCGAATCATCGGCGGCAGCATAATGGTGCCTCTCCGTTTTGTCAGTGAAGCTCTAGGATCGCAAGTTGATTGGAACGACACCACCCAGACCGTCAATATCCGATCCGAAGATGGCCACTTCATGTCCAAAGCCGTCCGCCCCCTGAAGAACCGACGAGATGATGGTCGAGGCAAGAACGATCAGAGACGCGGCGGTGGCTAGTCGGATACCGGGAGCCCACCAAATTGGAGTCCCAGAGGGGCGGACCTATATCAGCCCAGGCTGCCAAGCCTGGGCGAAGGCGACCCAACGATCCAAGCCCCAACGGGGCGACATATACGTTCGGGGGCATCGCCCCAGGACCTCCGGTGCGAACTGGTTCGTCCATACCCATCGATTTATAAAATCTATATTGCACTTTCAACACCATCCGATGGATAATCTCAAAAGGCAACAGCGTTTTCAAAAAAGCTGAGGGAGTGAATATGAGAGTTTCAATAGCTGGAGTAGGTGCGATGATTGTGGTTTTGCCATGCCTCTGTTTGCTGGCAACAGGACAAGTCAAAGGAACCAAATCCAAGGTAGCACCTGTCTCCGTTGCGATTCTAGAATTGCGTAATCTGGCCGATACCAACGCCCGAGCGCTCGCAACTGCTGTTCAAGCCCACGCGATCGAAACCGGATCTTACAATCCCGTGTTAGCCGACTACGCCCGAGAAATGGGTGGTCACGTGCCCATCAATCCCTGCACCGGAACCCGGACAGGATATGGCTTGACCGTCACCGACAAACATCGCACCGCCATCGTCTCTGCCTATGCTGGTTCCAAATGCGGCAAGTGGACTCCAATGCGCTTCCAACTGACCTTGTAAAGCATGTCCTCTGGTCATTCTGCCAGTACGTCCTTCCAAATTTGATTGGACGCCTCGGTTTGCATCATGGGGATTATATCTGTCGTCAGTTATCTCAAGCCATGCAGCAAGATGAAGGTCACGAACGCAGGGAATTTGGGTTTAGCTGTGCTAACCCCAAGCTTATCGTTTGGATGAGCATCGCTCTGCCCAGCTTGTTCCTGATTCCAATGCTGTTCGTGCTCGTGACTATGGTAAAGGATCGCCAATACGATGTAATCCCGTTCTTTTTGCCGTTCATGGCGATGCCTGTCGTGATGGGAATGATTCAATACAAGAACTCATATACGAACTGTGTTCTGAGAGTTCGAAACGAGAAGGTGATTGTCGACCCGCCATTCCTCATCCACATCGATTTCAATGGCAAGGACATTCGAAGAATTGAAAATGTGGTGTGGGTCCAAGGCGACAGGACATCACGATGGACGATCTATGCGGGGTCGATCTCATTCGAACTCCGACAGGACATCGCATATTTCTTTGATATCAAGGAATATCTGAAGCAGGTTCTGCCCGCTGGCGTTACTTCATCGCTACCCTAGATTTGGCACTGACGCCGTCAGGAATCAATCTGAGTCGAGTGTGAGGAAGTAAATTTCCATTCTGAATTCTTTAGGGATGAGTTATACGAGGGCAATCCTCGCAAGCATGATCACAAGACCGCAGAGGGTCTTCATAGATTAGGGGACAGGGTCAACCGGCAGGCGTCCGACCCAAGTGTCAGATTTGATGGTCTGGGCCCGGCCACGCCTTGGCATTTTGATAGCCAAGTTGATTGGTCGTTTTACGCTCCGGAGGGCCCTGGCGGCGGCGATCCGCTAGCGATATTGCGCGCTTCTATGGCTCTGCTTCCGCTAGGAAAGGAAAGAGCGCTCGCCGTTGTTCGCGAAGTCGCAAGAGTGCAAGAGTGGTCCGCGAACGAAGATCGGCTAATACAAATTCTCCTTTTCCTATTCGGTGATCAGGGGTTCAAGTTCAAAAAGAAGTCACCCAGTGGTTTGATCACGAATCGAACCTTCGATTTGGCAGTAGTGGACGGTGTCCCGCTTGTGTATGGTCGGTTGGGGGGTGCATATCAGCCCAACCGTGTCTCGGGCCAGTTGGCGTATCTTGAGGCGAAAGGCGTTCTGCGAGCAAGTGTAGAGGAGCCAACAACGGATTTAGGCAAGGTGATTGACGACTTCATGAGGCGCTTTGGAGGGCCACAACCCGTTGCCGCAAGATGGGAAGTCCTCAAACAATTGGTTCTCTTGGTGAGGACGGTTACGCCAGTTGAACTCATGATCTTTGAAGATTGGCCCAGGAGTTCGCACGTCACCGAGAAGTTTCTCCGAGGGCTCAAGGCGAAGGGGTTGAAGTGGAATGCCAAAGACGCCCGGTACGAACTTCCAGGGCAACCGCCGTTGAATCCAGCTGGGTCGACTTCCTACTGAGGCGACGGTGAAATTTGGCGATTGGCCCTAGAATGATGTTGAACCAAGGTAGGCAGCGACTAAAAATGGCTGGAAAGGCAACTAAAACTATCGAGAAAAAAGAGGTGACCTTCGAAAAAGGGTCTGGCAACGTGTTTCGGGATCTAGGGCTCCCCAACCCAGACGAAATGGGCCGAAAGAGTGATCTTGTCCATCGCATTGACAAGATCATCCGAGGATGCGCAATGTCGCAGACGCTGGCGGCTCAAAAGATGGGCGTCGATCAGTCTGACCTTTCCAAGATTCTGGGCGGTCAGTTTCGAAGTGTCACTTTTGACAAACTCTTTGATATGCTGATCGCATTGGGGAAGACGTGATGATCATCGTTCATCCGAAGCCTGACAGCGAAGAGCGTCGGGGCCGTGTCGTCGTTGCGTTTGGTTAGCCGCAGTCATCCGCGGTAAATCCTGAATAGACGCTTGACCCGAGCTTGTGTGAGTGGGTTGACACCCTTGGAATTGGAACGGTCTGGGCGATGCCCCTGGTCGGCTAGGAGCGCCCCGTTGGTTTCGGGATTGGGTGGATCGCGTTCCCAGGCATTCTGCTTGGGCTGGTATGAGAACGCCCCTCTGGGGCTACCTGTTGGGCGGTCATCCATCAAACAGAGCTAGGCCCTGACTGGAAATCTGAGGAGAATGGTAGCGGCGACCTGATTTGAACAGGTGACCTAACGGGTATGAACCGTTCGCTCTAACCAACTGAGCTACGCCGCCACAGGCTGCCCCGACAGGGGGCATGAGGATTAAGGCAGAATTTGGGTCTCAGAGTCAAGGATTATGGAGCGCGTGCGAAGACTTCGATGGTGGATGGTGTTCTTGGCCATACTTACGTGCATGTTTGCGGCAGTGCTGTTCATGGCTTTTCACCAAGGGCCTCCTTCTATATCATCGCTGGACCAATTGGCTCAGGCGAAAAACGTCGCCGAACTCACCAAGCTGCTTGACGTCCAACCGAGAAAGGGGCACAACCCGTTTTCGATTATTCAAACCGGCGGGGCTTACGGTGTCGGCAGGAATGGGTGGCATGCGCTTCCTCTAAAAGGGCCTGGGCCAGAAGAGTATGTTGTCATCAGCACTGCTTTGACGAGTGAAGACACCGGCGAACTGGTTTTCCAGCGTGTGGGAGAGAAGCTGCGATTTGTGCCGGAAGCAAACGACTTTGGTATCAAGCTCATCCGCCACGACTTCGACCTCATTTTCGATGTCCCCACCAAAAGGGCAAAGCTGGTCGACAAACTCCGATTGAGTAACTCGCAAGGGCTTGCTGGCACGTTCCTGTTCCGCATGTGCCCGCAGTACATCGTGTCGTCGATCACAAACAGCAAGAATCAGCCGGTTGCATTTCAGGAGGCAGGCGGAGTCGTTAGCACGATCAAACCCGACAGGGAAGACACGTACACGATCAAGTACGGAGCTTTGGTCAACCAACCCGACTACTCAGGCAGCATTAGCGAGACAGAGGCCACGCTCAGCAATGACTACTGGTACCCCATGGTTGCCCGACAACCGGTGCCATACGACATCACAATCCGATGCCCTGCGAAGTGGGTTGCGGTCGGTCAAGGAGACCTCATCGAGGAATCGGTGAAAGGGACCGAGAAGATCTCGCGCTACAAGATGGACATGCCATGCGTGTTCTACAGCGTATCCGCCGGTCCCTTCAAGAAGTTCAGCCAGAAGATCAACGGCCGCACCTATAGCTGCTGGAGCGCGGTAATGACTGAAGACCAGATGAAGGCGCAAACCGAGTTCTACGCGCCAATCATCGAGTTCTACAATCGCTTTTACCCATTCCCGTTCAAAGGCTATGGCGCGATCGACAGCGCCGTTTATGGCGGCGGAGCACTGGAGGCGTATTCCTTTACGACGTGGGGACACGGCGCGCTGCCAGGAGAAGATGCCCACGAGCCCGCTCACAGTTGGTGGGGTGGCGTGGTCAACAATACATACCTCAGCAGCTTCTGGAACGAGAGCTTTGCAGTATTTGCCGATGGGATGTTTCATCGCGGTGCTGCCATCGGAAGAGCCGAAGAGAGGAAGCTTGCATTTATCAATGACGGCAACGGCAACCCGGCTTACAGCATCATCCCCATCGCTGAGAGCGGGGCAGAGGTCGGGGGACTTGGCAGTGCACTGGGCTATGGCAAGGGCGCTCAGGTGCTTCAGATGTTGGAAGTTCTTTTGGGCACCGAGCGGATCACCGCAGCGATGCAAGCCTGGGCTAAGAAGTTTCACGGCAAGGCCAGCGATTGGGCCGACTTCGAAAAGGTCGTAAGCGACCTGAACCCGAATCTCAAATTGAAATCCTTTTTTGATGACTGGATTCGTAAACCGGGATACGCGGATTTGAAAGTCACCGACGTTCAGATTCAATCGAACCAGGTCATGATGAATGTTGGATTCAATGGCCCCACCTTCCGCATTCCGCTTGAGGTGATGCTCCAATTCGCTGATGGAAAGCGCAGGTTTGCGATGATTGACCTTAAGAAGCCGGGGAAGGTCACGATTCAATGTGGCGCACGTCCAGTTCTGGTGTCGGTCGACCCATGGCGGCGCGTTCTGCGAAAGATCGCTCCTGATGAATCTCCCGTGAGCATCAGCCGCCTGATGCGCACTATGCCGAGAATCAACGATGCCAAACATCCTGACTACCTGGCGGGTCAGGGGCGTCAAGGTAAAGATGGAGTGGGAACAACAGACCCAGCCGGGAAGTTCATTGTCGGACATCCGTCCACGATGCCGCTTCTCGCAAAGTTGTGTGAGAAGGTCGGGTTCAAAGTGTCTGGCAACAAGCTCACTTATGACGGAACGACGATAGACCTCAATCATGGAGCCGCACTTGCCGTTGTCGACCTTGGCGGTGGCAAGCGATGCCTGATCGGGTTAGGGAAGACACGGGTCTCACCAGGGACGGCGCGTGCCCGCTTAGCCCTTACCGATGATCTCGGGCGGTTCTTGCGAGGGGTAACTGAGCCGAAAACGGCTGGGAATTTGGTTTTCCGGCCGTAACTTCGAGATCTGTGGGTCAGATGGGAGCGTCTCCTCAAACGGATCGGCGACGCACCAGACTGTTGCCCTGAAGATCTGCTGCGGATAAGGTTCCTTCTACCCTGCCTCAGGGGAGAAGGTCAGGATGAGGGGTCAAGCCATCCAATCGGTCCCGACGGAGTCGGGACATTCCTTTTTGGATTCGGCTTTGGAATCTACTCCTGAACTATTGCGGAGATTTTCACCGGCGATTGATTTGTTCTTTCGCCACGCGAATGTCGTGGTCATAGCTTCGGAATCAGTCGGTATTCGCTAGTTTCGGAAACAATCGCGCCAGGGGCACGCTTTGAAAGGGGCCATCCTCACCCTACCCTCTCCTTCCATAATATGGAAAGAGAGGGGCCAATTCGAGAGGCTGTTTGCTTCGCCTATGTTCGAATGATTGCGAAGTTTGGTTAAGTAGATTCAGCCGTCGCAACTTCGGATTTGATCGTCGAACTGGCAAATGAGGTTCCTTCTACCCTGCCTCAGGGGAGAAGGTCAGGATGAGGGGTCAAGCCATCCAATCGGTCCCGACGGAGTCGGGGCACACCTTGTTGCATTCGGCTTTCGAATCTGTTCCTGAACTATTGGGGAGAGGAAAACCGCTGATTCATTAATAGAGTTGGCCCAGCGAGAGTCGTGGTCATAGGCTTGGAATCAGTCGATAATCGTTAATTCCGGAGAGAATCGCGCCAGGGGCACGCAGTGCGGAGGCCATCCTCACCCTACCCTCTCCTTCCACAATATGGAAAGAGAGGGGCTAATTCGAGGGTCTGTTTGCTTCTGCCAACGGCTTCTGGGAAAGTGATCATGGTGGCCACTTCGACAGGTTGAGTTGCTACGGTGTCACGGTTAACGTGGCAGTCTTGTTTGTACTGTTCAGCTTCGCCGTAATCGTCACGGTGGAACTGGTAGTCACTTTCACGTGTGTCACCACAAACGACCCGGTCAGCCTTCCCGCTGGCACAACCACGGTGAATGGAACAGTTGCTGCGGCTTGGTTGGAGATTGTGAGGCTCACAGACAAGCCTCCCGCTGGCGCTGGGCTGCTGAGGGTGACGGTGCCGGTGACCACGGTTGATGCCGAACCTTTGACCGTGCTCGGCTTCACCGAGACGGAAAGGAGGGTCGGCGGATTGACGGTCAGCGATGCGGTTTGCGTGCTTCCGTCAAGGCTTGCCGTAACGGTTGGGGTAACTACTGTCGAGACCGGACGGGTGAGGAGGGTGGTCTTGCCCGATGTCGCGTTTGGCAAAACATTCACCGAGACGGCTGGCTTCACGGATTCCGAATTCGAAGAAAGTTTGACCTGGACAGCGCCTGTTTTGGGAGCCGGAGAAGCGTTGAGGATCACGACTCCTGAACTTGAAGTCCCGCCAACAACAGTTGAAGGGGTAAATGTAAGCGAAGAGACTTGGAACGGAGCTAGCTTCAGCGTTCCTGTTTGAGTGACCCCACCTGCTTTGGCGGTAACCGTTGCCGATTGAAGTGATGTCACACGGCTGTGATTCGCCACGAAGGTTGCGCTCGATTTCCCTCCAGGGACTTTCACCGAGCCGATGACACCAAGCTTGGCGGTTGAACTGCTTAGGAGAACCGTGATTCCCGCAGTTGGCGTGGGGCCAGTGAAGGTGACGGTTCCCACCACACTCGTGGTAGATCCACCGATGACCGTACTGGGCAGGAAGGAAACGCTCTGTAGTGCCGTTGGCACCACCTGGAAGGTCGTGCTGTGATTGACGTTGCCTAATACCGAAGTGATTGTCACCGTCGTTGGCTTGGTGACGACGCTCGTTCCAATCGCGAACGTTGCGGAGGTGGAGCCATATGGAATCGTGACGTTCTTCGGCACCGTCGCGATCGGAAGATTCGAGCTGAGCTTCACGATGGCGCCACCGAAAGGTGCCTTTCCATCGAGAGTGACGGTCCCAATAGACGGATTCCCGCCAGCAACAGAGCCTGGATTCACCGAGACGGATTGGAGGGTGGACGCCTGAATCGTAAGTTGCGCGGAAGCAGTATTAAAAGCTTGTTGAGCCGTGACCGTAACCGTTTCCGACGCGGCAACTCCGGTGGTGGTAATCGTGAAATCGACAGTTGTGGCACCAGCGGGAACCGTCACCTTGGCTGGTGTTTGGGCCTGAGGAAGGTTAACACTGAGGTCGACAAGGGTACCGCCGGTGGGTGCCAACCCGTTGAGGGTGATGGTGCCAGTGGCGTTGTTACCCCCGATCAAAGTTGTGGGTTGAATCTTTAAGCTCGTCAGAATGGACGGAGTAATCGTAAGGGTGGCGCTCTTTTGACTTGCGCCCATCGTCGCCGATACGGTTAGGGTTTCGGTTCCCGAAACGCCTTTGGTTGTGACAGGGAAGGCCACGCTTGTGGCACCCGGTGGAACCGTCACGTTCGCAGGTACCACAACGTCGGTAGAGTTCGAGGACAGGGTAACCACCGCACCAGGCGCTTCCGCAACTTGCGACAAGGTCACTGTGCCGGTGCAAGTATTCCCACCCAAAACGGAAGAAGGATTGAATTGAAGGCTGGAGATGGTTGGTGAACTTGCTGGGAGAAGCCAGATGCCGCGGCCGTGTGTCGCAGCGAGCAGGGTGCTGGAGTGGCTCATATAGACCAACTCGTCGACGGATACATTGGCTTTCAGGTCGCTCGTTGTCGTCCAGGTTTGACCACCGTCAATCGAGGAAAACACCCCGATCTCGGTCCCAACATACAGGGAATTTGGAGAACCCGGTTTGCGAGCTATCGCACGCACTGGAACCTGAGGCAGCACGCCATTGCCGGTTCCAGAGATCGGGAACCATGTGGTCCCAGAGTCAATCGTCTCCCACACGTTGTTATTTGTGAAACCGCCAAGGGTGACGTAGGCGACATTGAGGTTGCTTGGATCGGCCAGGATGCGCGTGACGAACCGGTTCGGAACCGAGCTGGCCGTTTTGGGGCCTGATACAAGCTTCCAGGTGGGTTGGGCGGCGGTACCGTTCGAGGTGACAGCGATCGTGCCGTCGTTCTGACCCACCCAAATGATATCGCTGTTGCCAGGGGCGATGGCAATTGCCGATATGTAATCGCTGTCGGCAGGTCGAATCGGATTCCAGGTCGGAGTGCTGGTGCCGGCGTTAGCACATCGCCAAAGGGAGGCTCCTCCAGCAAGGAGAACGCTAGGCCGATTTGGGTCGATCACCAAGGGGGCGATGTAGTTGCACAGTCTATTGGTAGCGTCGGTCAATCCAGTAACAATCGGCTGAACGTCGAGCCCTCCATTTGTCGTTTGAAAGACTTGGAGATAGCCGGTTTCACCGTAGACCTTCTGAGCATCGGTGGGGTCGATGGCGACATATCCACCATCATTGGCCTCTGAAGTTCCGATCACGTTCGACTGGAATAGACCCATCAGCATCGACTGGGTGCCGTTATCAGCGAGTCCGCCGACGATGCGGCCGGTAATCCCGTCGCCAGCAACCGAATTGAATTGACTCGTTCGAGCGCCTTGGTAGCGGGGAATCCAACCGAGACCGGTGGTCGCGATGGTGATGTCGGGAGCCTGAAACACGCCGCCGTCCGTGCACACGTACACAGATTTGTTCGTTGAACCGTCAAAGGCTGTGGACGCAACGATCGAATGGACCCCTGGGTGCGGTTGCGAAGTCTGAATCTTTCCTTGAGCGATCAGTGCGAGAGTGACTCCGCCATCGGTGCTGCTGAATACATCTTGTCCACCAACGATAAGGTGGGAAGCATTCATCGGATCGACCCATATTGCGTTGGCATTCAGCGAGGCACCGGAGGCGCCTGAGGTGGTGATTGCGGTATAGCTTGCGCCACCATTTGTGGACTTCCAGACCTTGCCATCCGATACCGAGGCGAAGATCGTGCTAGCATCTTTGGGCAGGGTTGCGAGTTCGATTCGCCCTTTTGCAGCAAGAGCGTTCAGTCCGCCAGTGGCCTTTGTCCAAGTCTTTCCAGTGTCGTTCGAAACCAATGCACTGGTGACCCATTGGTTCGAAATGTCGTTAAAATCGGTGATGGATGCAACCACGCGGCTTGGATTGGATGGGCAGAATGAGAGGCTTTCGCCGCATTGAGCCGACACAACTGAGGCCCATGTCGTCCCTCCGTCTTGCGACCGGTAGATCCCACCTGGCTGGACGGTAGCCAAGATAATCTGGGAGTTTGCTGGATCGACAGCGATACGATTTACATGGGTAAAGCCACTGGTCGCGGGAGGTTGGGTCCAGGTCGTGCCGCCATCTGTGCTTCGAAAGATTCCAAACCCAGAGATAGCGTCGTTGTTGAAGAACCCCTCACCCGTCCCTGCGAAGAGCGTATTCGGGTCGTTGGGATCAAGAGCCAACGCATTTACGGAAAGCGATTTCAGTTGGTCACCCACGGGGAACCATGTTGTGCCTCCGTCGTAACTGCGCCAGACACCACCACCTGCGGCACCCATCCACATCGCGAGCGGGCTGATGGGGCTGATTACCAAACTGCAAGCACGCCCGGAGAGGTTGGATGGCCCTTGCTCGACCCACTGAAAGCTGCTTGTGGGAGTTCGGGCGGCGAGGGTTTGTTTTTGTGAGATCGCCTTATTTAGCGCCTGATCAGGCATGAGACCGAATTCATCTTTGTCGGCAAGATGTCGCCAGTTTTCGTAAGGATGCACCGCACTCGACGGGGCGCGCTTCTCATGCTCAACTCGGGGAGCGCCAAATACATGGGATCGCTCTGCACCAAATGCAGCGACCATCATCCCCATCGTGAGGAGCAATAAGTAAAAAGGAGCGTGTCTGGATCGATTCATGGTTTAGCGCACACTTCGCAACTGCTACGTAAGCTCTTGCCACGTGGTAATCCGAGCAGCAAGCTCACTGTACGTCTTTAAGACTCATTCTGAGCACATAATGCGTCATTCATCCGCGGCTATAGGTAATTCCTTGACCGTCCAATTGCTTGCCTCGCGGTCTTGCCAATTGGTCACCTCACCGTTCTTACGGCTTTCCAGGAGCAAGTCAAAGTCGAGATCGGCGAGAATGACCCCTTCTTCGTTTAGCTCCGTCTCCCGGATGATGGCGTTGACCGGAAAAGGCTCGAGGCTTGGAGCGATAATTGCGCTTGATCCGTAGGTGCTTGGCACCGGCTCATAACCCAACTCTCCAACGAGTGCCGACTGTACGACGTAATACTGGTTCTCGATTGCGCGGCTGAGGCAACTCCATCTCACGCGCTGGAAGCCGCGTTGGTCATCGGTCCAAGAGGGAACGCAGTGCACCATCGTTCCGCTCTCGGCCAGGGCCCGACCTGCCTCCGGAAATTCCGAATCATAGCAAACTGTCACACCGAGCCCAAACGGAAGTTTCGCTAGGCCCTGACCCTCCGAGATTTGCCACATTTGCCGTTCGTATTGGGTGGGCTTGTTCTTGTCATTGAAGACAAGTTCCTGCCCAGGAATTCCAATGGCGCAAACGTTCTTGATTCCATCGTCCGCCAGCTTGAAGTGTGATCCTCCGACGATAATCATGCCGCTTGAGTCACTGATCCGCTTGATCCATCCCTCGATGGCTTCGGCATATTGGGCTAAATACCGTGCCGCCTTCCAAGTGTCCAAGTCTCGGGCCAAAGGAAGTAGCTCGAGGCAGTGCAGTTCCGGCACGACGACGACTTGGGCACCTTCGTCGTGGGCATGGCTTACGAGATCATAGAAGTGGCTGAAATAGCCACTATCCCCTCGAATAAGGCGCAGCTTCCACGCACAACTTGCTACCCGAAGGGTCATGGATTCCACTCCAACAACGCGGCGGCATTGGCTGATTCGATATCTTCCATGTAATTCTCAATAACGCCCAGAAACTTGAGTTTATACGTGAGAAGGGGAGTTAGAGTTCGATCCACCACTTCGCCTTCCACAACTCTTTTGGCATATTCTTCGACGGATACGCGAGGGTTACTCGTCGCAAATTGGCGGAAATCGGGAAGTCGACAGCCCGTTCCGTATCGGGTCAGTTTCCAATCCTGAACGAACTGATATCGGGCTTGATAGAACGCTCGTCCGACCCCTTGTTTGCGTGCGTCTGGGTGCACGGTGATGTCTAGGCCATAAAGAGTTGAACCTGTCGGATCAAAATTTCGCAGCATCGGCCCGCCCATCGTCGCGCCCCACGAACCGTGGGCTTGCCAACTTGCTTCCGAGATCCGGGCATTGCTACAACTCCCGATAATGTGGCCATCGATCGTGGCCACCCACTGAGCTTCAGAAAAGAGGCTTAGGTGCGCTGCGATGTGTTCGGGATCCCAGTGGAGATCCTCCGAAAACGGAGGAGGGAAGGCAAGCTTTTGGAGACCGACAACGCCATCGATGTCGGCTCCAGTCATGAGACGGATGGAAAATGCAGGAGTCGGTGTCACAGACGGAAGCCGATGGTCTCAAGAATTCGATCCAGGTCGTCGTCAGAATAGAAATCGATCGTCAACTTGCCGTTGGGATCGTTGCGGTAGATCTTTACGGGTGAGCCTAGGAAAGCACTCAGGGCTTCTTGAAGTGCTTGGTCATTCGTCTCACTTGAAGGCAGTTCTTTCGGCTTCTTGCTGGATGGTGGCGCGCTCTTTGGCTTCGATAGACCCTCAACATCGCGAACTGTCATCCCACGCTGGAGAATCTGGTCGTAAACCGCTAGTTGTTGGGCTTCACTCTCGAAACCAAGCAGAGCTCGTGCATGCCCCTCGGAAATAAGTCCGCCTTCAAGGCCTTCAGTAATTCGCCTGGGAAGCCTCAACAGTCGAACCGTGTTGGCAATCACGGTTCGGCTCTTGCCAACCCGCTCGGCCACCTGCTCCTGGGTCAAGCCAAACTCGTCGATGAGCTTTCGGTAAGCCCGAGCAGATTCCAGCGCGTTGATGTCCTCACGCTGAATGTTCTCGATCAGGGCCAATTCAAGCGAGGACTGATTGCCAGCAGATCGGACAATGACGGGAACAGTTTTGAGACCAGCGATCTTCGCGGCGCGGAGTCGCCTTTCTCCAGCGATAAGCTCGTGTTTCCCTTCTGCAATCGGACGGACGATGAGCGGCTGAAGAATTCCATATTCGCGAATGGATGAAGCCAGTTCTTGAAGTGCATCGTCATCGAAAACCGTTCGCGGTTGTCGGCTATTGGGCACGATATCGCCGACTTCGAGTTCATTCGAAGAAGCATCGTATTGCTCCGCAATCAGTTGCGAGAGACCTTTTCCTAGTGCACGACGCATTCTGCCAACACCTCATCTACAAATGTCATATAGGCCTCGGAGCCTTTGGAAGTCGGGAAGCACTTTACCGCCGCCTCGCCAAAACTGGGAGACTCGCTGAGGCGGATATTGCGTGGGATGACGGTCTTGGCGACCTTTTCTCCAAAGTAAGAACGCACTTCCTCGGTGACTTGAAAGGTAAGGCGGTTTCGGGTGTCGTACATGGTGAGCAAAACTTTGGCAACGTGGATCTTGGGGTTAATCCTTCTACGGACGATGTCAATCGTCTTGAGCAACTGACTCAGGCCCTCCAGCGCGTAGAACTCGCACTGCATCGGGACAAGGACAGCGTCTGCCGCCGACAAGATGTTGATCGTCAGCAGCCCTAGGCTTGGTGGGGCGTCCAAGATGATCCACTCGTAATCGCGAACGACGGGTGCCAATGCATCTCGTAGGATCATTTCTTTACCCACCGCATTAAGCAAGATGGGTTCAGCTCCGGCTAAGTCCAGCGTTGCGGGGACCAGATCGAGGTTAGGAGCAACCGTTGAGATCGCCTCCCGGATGACAGTCGGATTCTCGGGATTCTCTACCGCATCGACGAAAACTTCGTAGAGCGTGCTTTCCGCCTTAGCTTTGTCAAGGCCAAGGCCAGTGGTTGCATTTCCCTGCGGGTCGCAGTCGATGAGCAGGGTCTTATGCCCCTTCAACGCCAAGCCTGCCGCTAAGTTCACTGCTGTGGTGGTCTTTCCGACCCCACCCTTCTGATTAACCACACCCCAAATCGGCACACGCAGATTATGGCGCGACACGTTGTTCTAGCGCGTGCCGTTTGGGGCGTTCTTGTTGCGGCTTACTTGAGAAGTTCGTTTAGCAGTCGAGCAAGACGATATCCGGCAAGGCTGATGCGATGGGCGCAAATATCTTGGGTCCCCTTAACATAGGCATCAGATGGTGTGCCGCCATCTTGGGTTGTGTACACAAACTCTTTGTCGTAGCCGAAGCTTTCTTGTGCCCAGTGCTCGGGATTCATGTCCTTGGCGCTCTTAAAGGATCTTTCGGGGTTTGTGGACATGAGAGACTTGGCTTGAGTCTCAATACGAGACCGAGATGCGGGCGAAAGTGGGCGGGTTTCACCCATAAATAGACCGCCACCAAAATCCCAGAAGGAATGTAAGTTGCGGGGAGGTCGGCTTATGCTACCGAACACGGCGGGAGCGGTAATTTTGAAGTCATTGCCACCCTTGTCTCCCTTAGGATGCTCGTCTGAATCTCGTGCGGTTGCATGTAGAGGCTGATGAACATCGCCGACAAAGTGAATCAAATACCGAAGCGCTTCGGACCGCTCAAGATCGGATTTGGACTTATCCTTGAGGATCAGCGAGAATTTGTTGATTGCCCAGACAGCGTTTTCTGCGTCGGGTTTGTTGGCCGTAAATTTGCCGTCGGTTCGGAAGTGGTAGTCAATGTAGTGCCACGGGCCGGTTTCCGGTCGATTACGACGAACGTCATCCGCCCACGGAGATGTCGTCACGAAATCCGCGTTGCGCGCATCCGCTCCGGTTCTCAGTAACCGGTCTGCTTCAGTCTTTGCCTTTGGAGTTAGCTTCGCTTCAGCAATGGCTGCAACGAGCATGTGTCCGGTATCGATCCATGCCTGGCTTAAGGCTGAAACGGTCATCAGTGCGATGAGAAGTGCGGGCCGCTTTATTCGGAGCATAGAAGGGAAGTTACCCCGGTCTAGCCGACGTCGGACTTGGCTTGGAGCCACAATTCATCCCACTCTTCCATGGTTAGAGCTTTCAAATCTTTCGTGGTGAGTTGCTCCATTCGCATGAACCGAGCAGTAAAGCGATTCACCATCGTTCTCAGCGCCTCTTCAGGTTCAACCTTGGCCCAGCGAGCAAGGTTCACGACGGTAAACAATAAGTCGCCCAATTCGGATTGAATTTCGGCAGTCGAGCCGGATTCAATGGCTTGACGAAGTTCCAGCTCTTCTTCGTGAAGTTTGTCAAACACCGATTCGATATTTGGCCACTCGAAACCGATGCGGGCCGCTCGTTTGCTAACTTCATGGGCTCGAAGTAGGGAAGCCATACCCTTGGGCACTCCCGCAAGAGTTGATCTCGGCACTTCACCTTTTTCGGTCTTCTTGATTGCGTCCCAGTTCTTCAGAACCTCGTCGGCGTCGGCTACCGTAACATCGCCGAACACGTGAGGATGTCGTCGAATCAGCTTCTCAACGATCGACCGAGCCGCAGCGTGAGTGTCAAATCCGCCTGCCGCCTTTTTGATTTGCCCGTGCATAACTGGCTGCAGCAGGAGATCCCCTAGCTCTTCTTGGAGCATGTGGTCATCATTCGCATCAATCGCATCTATGACCTCGTAGGCTTCTTCCAGCAGGTACTTCTTGAGTGATTCGTGAGTTTGAGCTTGGTCCCACGGACATCCGCCGGGACCAAGGAGCCGATCGACCACCTGAACGAGTTCATCGAAGGGCGAATACGGAATCAAGAGCGTCGCCGAATCGGGCAAGGATGCGATCTCTAGGACGCGGAACGAAATCCCGCGATCCTTTAACCGCCGTTCGGCATCGACGTTGTGGGTTGACAGGAAGACCTCAGCACTCAAAAGCTGTTGGACCAATGCATCGGACAATGGCCCTGGCTCGACCCTCAGAACGGTTGCCAATTGCCTAGTTGATCCCTTTCTGCTTGAGATAAGCGCCTAAGAATTTCTGATAAGCATCGGCGAACTCAGCCTGCTTAATATCGATTTTTGCCTTCACCCTTTGTTGGTCAAGCTCCTTCGCGACATCCGGGTTCTTCACATGCCCCTTGTCAAGCATAAGTTGGCGGCGAATGACACGTCTGAGCGTCGGATCAAGCTCATGCAGTTTCGCTGGGATGATGTCTTCAAGAAGAAACTTCAGGTAGGTACCGGATCCGCCATCTTTGGCGGTAGTGAGCCATTTGGTGGTTTGACCGATTTTCGTAGCAGCGAGTGCTTCACGTGCGGTTGCTTCTAGCTTGAATTCAGGAATCGTTCCGAATTCCCCGCCGATCGATTTGCTAATGTCGACACTCTTTTCCTTTGCCTCAGAAGCGAAATCTTTGCCTCCCGCGAGATCGTTATCGACGATCTTTGTTTCGTCAGCCGTGGCAACCGCGATGAGCCGGAGTTTGAGTGACTTTGGCGCTGTGAAAAGGTCGGGGTGACTCTTGTAGTGGTCTTCAACCTCGGTATCCGTAACCGTAATTCCGAAGGTTGAAATCTTGAATTGTGCGATCTGAACGCGGAGTTGGTACTTCAGTTCGTCCATGTTTCCGCCACCGGCAATCCAATTCTCAAGCATCTTTGGATTCTCAGCAAGTCGGATCTTGATTTCACCATCGACTTCAGCATCACTTGGATAGGCTCCTTTATCTTTTGCGAGCGCAAAAATCAGCCTTTCGTTGATGATCTGCTGGATTGTAATAAATCCTGGTGGGTACTCGGAGAAGCTGTTGCCCGTGCGAAAACCGACACCCTGGAGATACTCCATCCGCCGGTAGTATTCGCTTCCTTTGATCTCCTCCCCATTGACGACCAAGACGATCCGACTTGGATCAACCATTTCCTTGGGTTGCTCTTGGGCGATTGCACGCGTAGTGAGCGCGCACAGTTGAAGACCAAGGAGGATGGGTAAGACGGTTTGGATTTTCATGATTAAGCTATTTCGTTCTGAATGGCAGGAATTGCATCGTAAAGGTCTGCGACGAGACCATAGTCGGCAAGTTCAAAGATCGGGGCATCGGGATCTTTGTTGATTGCTACGATGATTTTGCTGTCCTTGATTCCAGCCATGTGTTGGGTTGAGCCAGAAATACCTGCTGCGATATACAAATCGGGGGCGACGATCTTTCCGGTTTGACCCACTTGAATTTCATTGGGAGCGATTCCCGAGTCTACGGCTGCACGAGTCGCACCAATGGCTCCGCCCAATTTATCAGCGAGACCACCAATTACGCGCTCGAATGTTTCGGCATCTTTTAGAGGACGTCCGCCGCTGACAATCACTTTGGCTTGCGATAAGTCGGGCCTCGCTCCACCGCGAACCGATCGGCTCACGATAGTCGCCTTGGAGGGTGTTTCCAGCGTGATGGACTCTTGAACCGATACGCCACTGCGAGCTGGCTTAGGAAAGCCTGCGGGGCGGAACGTCATGGCGACGGGTGAACTTAGAACTTCAACAGTGGCGATGATTGAGCCAGCCACGATAGGTCGCTTAAAGGTGGTTGGGGAGTCAATGCCGACGACGTCGGTGACCATCGCCAGATCAGAAGTGCCTGCAAGTCTTGCCAAGAAATCCTTGGATTGCATCGACGAAACACAGGCGATATGGCTGTAACCGTCGATTGCCTTTGCGAGTCCTGTCGCCAAACCATCGGCGGGTGGAATCAGATCAAGGTTTGCAGAGATGATTTTCTCGTTACCAAGATCTAGGTCGGAGGCTCCGGTAAGGCAGAGCAGATCCCAGGGGAGGCCAAGAGAGGCAGCAAAACCAGCACTCGCAACTGCGTCGGAAGGTTGAAATGCGATGACAAGAAGTCGAGACATTACAGGGCACCTCGATCTTTTAGGATGCTGACCAATTCAGACACACTGCTTACTTTTCTGCCTGCTTCTCTTGCAGGTGGAGCTTCAACGCGAACGACGCGAACTTTAACCACGGGTGTGGTGGCTGGAGTTCTTCGTTCCAGAGGCTTGCTACGCGCTTTGATGATGCCTGGAAGTCCGATGTATCTGGGCTCATTTAATCGCAAATCTGCCGTTACCAAGCAAGGAAAGGGAAGGCTGAGAGTTTCGTCTCCATCGTCCGTTTCACGAGTAACCGTGACACCACTCGTGCTTACTTCGACTTTTGAGGCAAAGGTTGCCTGTGGCCGATTCAGCTTCGCGGCCAACATCTGACCCACTTGATTGCAGTCGTCGTCGGTGGCTTGTTTGCCCATCAGGATCAATTCAGGTTGGAGTTCTGTTGCGAGGGCTGCCAGTTCCTTGGCAATGCTTAGCGAATCGAATTCGGCATCGGATTCGATCAAAATCGCTTTATCGGCACCCATGGCAAGGGCTTTGCGTAGTTGTTCTTCGCATTCTGATTTTCCGATGCTGACAACCGTAATCTCCACGTCTCCGATCTTTTCACGGATACGTACGGCTTCCTCGACGGCGATCTCGTCAAAAGGATTGATTTCGAATTTGGCACCGGATGTATCGACCCCACTGCCGTCTGCTAACGGACGAACTTTGGTGTAGGGGTCGACGACGCGCTTAATTGGGACAAGGACTTTCATAGGCACTTCGTTGTCGGGTGAGTTTACCGCCCGGTTTAAGGCTAGTTTCGAAGGGCAGTTCCGTTCGCCAGCATGTGTTGAATACGCGCGGTGGTCAGTGCCTTCGTACACAAGTCAAGAAACTCGGTTCTTTCCTTCGTCAAACAGTCCTCATAGCTCGTCGCTTTCGACATGATGATCTTTATCTTCTGCCCGACAAGTTCGTCGTGCTTTGACATATCACCCTTGGCCCTAGCAACTTCCAGAAGACGATCAATCATTCCACTCAAGGGGCCAGTTGCGGTCGAAATCTCGGGTCGGGTGACTGGTTTGACTTCGAGAGCGGCCAGCTTCGCCGTGTAGATCAGGCGATCGGGATGAAATTCTGTCTGGTCTGTTGGGCGGAGATAACCGAGTTGACGTGCTTCCTCGGAATTATTCGCGATCGTTCCTGTCGCCAAATTGAATGCGACTTCGGAGAGTCGCTTTGCCGTGTGCTGATTGTAAAGCCGCATCAAGGTCGTTCCCCTGCCGCCTGGGAACAATCCAACCTTAGCCTCCGGCAGACCAATTTTTGACTCGAGCTGCGCGACGATTTTCGAAGTCGAAAGAGCCAATTCGAGGCCAGCACCCAGTGCGTGTCCGTACACAGCAGTTACGACTTTCGAGGCTTCAAGCATCTCCCCAAGCTTCTGAAGACGCAAAAGCTCGTGGTCAATTTCAATCCAGCGCTCATCGATAATCGCCTGGGCAAAGAATCGAAGGTCGAAGCCAGCCGAGTAAGTTCGTGAATCCCCTGTCAAAACGAATCGATCCAAACGGTCTGATTCGATCAGGTCAGTGAGTTCTTTGACAAAAGTTGGGCTAATCGTTCCCATCTTTGTCGTGAGGCAGACTGCGGTCACGCCATCGCCAAGGTCGCGAAGCCGGTAGGTCTCGCCGTTCCCGACTTCCTGATACTCCTGAAGGGGCTTGTACTTCGGGTTGCTGGGGATGTGCACGAAATTCCCGTTATGAGATCGGACGGACTCACCTTCGTAGAAAGGTCCTGTCGTTACTCCTGATTTCACGGGGCCGAGGGCATCGATTGTCGCAAACGGACCTTGCTGCCAACCAAATCCCCATTCCATCACACGATCGATGTCGATCACGCTGTGGCTGATTTCTTCCTTGAGATAATCCGCGTATTTAAGCGCGGGAGGAAGATAGTGCCGCAAGAATTCGCCCGTTTCGTCTTTTAGCTCGAGGGCTCTGCTGATTCTCTCGTTAAGGTGCAGCGGGGCAAGCTCTTTGAGGGATGGGAGGTCCACTTCCGCCATCTGTCGGTAGGCAAGTGTGCCCAGATCCAAGACCAGGAGTTCTTTGCCTTCCTTTCGGTAGTAGCCCTGGCGCGTCTTTTCACCAATCCACTTTCGCTCAAGGAGGGCTGCAATCGATTTGGTCGAACGATAGGTTTGGATAAATGGATCGTTCGGGCATCTTTCCAGAAGATTGCTGGCGATGTCGTTCATGACATCTAGACCAACGATGTCGTTGAGTCGGAAGCTTGCGCTTTTCGGTCGGCCAAGGAACACTCCCGTGATTGCATCGACTTGCTCAATGGTCAGCCGGAGCTTTTCCGCGACATGGACGGCGTGATACATGCACCACATGCCGTACCGGTTGGCAATAAATCCGGGGGTGTCCTTCGCGACGATGATGCGTCGAGCGACGCGGTCCTCCAAAAAGTCACTCATCGTGGCAACGATCTCGGGATCGGTCTTTGTTGTTGGGATTAATTCAAGGAGCTTGAGGTAGCGGGGAGGGTTAAAAAAATGGGTTCCAATAAATCGTCGCTGAAAACTCTCAGATAGCCCTTCAGCGAGTAACTCGATTTCCAAACCGCTCGTATTTGTAGAAATAAAGGCGTCGGGTTGAACGAGGTCCTGAATTCGGTTGTAGATCGATCGCTTGACGCCTTGACGCTCAAAAACAGCTTCCACAACCCAATCGGCCTCAGAAACCCAATTGAGATTATCTGAAGTATTTCCGAGGCGCACATCCATCGCGCGGTCTGGAGTAACGAATAGAGGTGGTTTTGCTGCCTTTGCCTTCTCAAAGGCTTCTGTGACGGATTGCGGTGTGACATCGAGCAGGGTCACCTGAAAGCCCAAATTCGCCAAATGGGCAGCGATTCCGCTTCCCATCGTTCCCGCCCCGATGACACAGACCTTCTTTACTGATCTCAACTCAGACATCCTTTTCCCCGTTACAGCCTCAAGTCTGCTTCATAGTGAGACGTTCGAGACACTTCTTGTGACGTTACTTTTCTTGAATATGGAACCCAGATGGCCTCGGATATGCCGAATCTTTTGCGTTTCGATAAAACTCTTCTTTGACTCAGATTTGAAGCCAAGATATACTGAAGGCAAGTTGTCGGAATATTGGCAACAGAGGTGAACGAACATAGCAGGATTTAGAAGACCGCCCCGGCCTGAGCCAGGCCCCGAAATCAATCAGCGCGTGCTGAAATATCGAGACATTCGCGTCATCGGCCCTGAGGGCGATCAGCTCGGCATTATGCAAAGCCGACAAGCGTTGACACTCGCCAAAGAAGACGGTTTGGACTTGGTAATGGTGTCCCCGACCGCGCAGCCTCCCGTTTGCCGAATTATCGACTACGGCAAGCATAAGTACCTCGAAGGGAAGCTCGGAAAGGATAAGAAGGGCAAACAGCAAGAAGTAAAGGGTATAAAGATCAGTCCGCGCATTGCAGAGCATGACCTTGCATTTCTCGTCCGGAACGCAGCGCGTTTCTTGGAAGAGGGGCACAAGGTTAAAGTGACCTGTATGTTTAAGGCTCGTGAGATTACTCACCCTGAGCTTGGCAAAAAGAAACTAGAAATTTTTGCTGAACATCTGGTCGAGCTCGCAACAGTTGAGCGGACACCGACATTGGACGGGCGCATGATGATCATGGTGCTCGTGCCGAAGCCGAATACCGGCAAGAAAAAAGATGCCAAAAATCAAAACATGCAAGACGGCGGCAAAGCGGTTCAAGATCACCGGAACGGGAAAGATCACTCGCCGGAAGTCGCACAACAACCACCAGTTCCTGCACAAGAAAGCGTCGCGGAAGCGGAGGCTTGAGCAAGAACCGGAAGTGTTCCGAGGCGAGCAGAAGCGCGTTAAGCGACTGCTAGTACTCTAGGAACCGCGATTCAGCGATGGGAACCCTGTCGCTGAATCCCTGACAAACTCTACCGCTACCGCCCTTCGAGGCTGGGACCCGGTCACAAGATAAACGAGGAGATTCGAATATGGCACGTATAAAACGTGGCTTAATGCGCCACAAGCGCCACAAAAAGATTATCGACAAGGCGAGCGGCTATTGGGGCCGTAAGAAGAACGTCTTCAGCCGTGCTCACGAGCAGGTAATGAAGTCGGGGCAGTATGCCTTCCGCGACCGACGAGCCAAGAAGCGAGACTTCCGTCGTCTGTGGATTGCCCGTATCACTGCTGCTTGCACCACAAGCGACATCAAGTACTCCCAGTTGATCCATGGCCTGAACACTCAGGGCATCCAGGTCAACCGAAAGATGCTTAGCGAACTGGCTATCGCCGATATGCCAGCATTCCTGTCAATCGTAGCCCAAGCCAAAGCCGGTCTCTAAGAGATTTAGCTTCAAAAGAGGATGTTGCCCAGAACGGGTGACATCCTCTTTTCCATTTTTAACGCCCCCCGTAGTCGACGGTGATCGTACCGTCGTCCGGAATCGTTGGATTTCACTCTAAGAGATTTAGTGTTAAATGATGATGTCCCCCATAACTGGGGACATCATCCTTTCCATTTTCAATGGCCCTCGTAGCCGACGGTGATCGTACCGTCGTCCGGAATCGTTGGGTTTCACCCCGTTGATGACCTCACCGCATCCCATCAACCGCATGCGATTCGGTGATGAAAAATTGGGCGTGTGTTTGAATTCCTTTGGCTGCTGCGTCGGTACGATCACCGCCGTTTACGGGTTTGGTTGCCTTTAGGCGACGGCAGGAACTTTGCCGGTTCGCTCGATGCTTGGGAGATACTCTTCGGCGAACAGTTTCAGGCTGGAACAGGTGAAATCTGCGCCGGCCTCAAGAAAAGCTTCGCGGTTCATACACACGCACGGGCCACCAACGCCGATAGTGAAGCGATAGGTGCTGCTGCGACGCCCACTCAACTCCCGAATCAGCGATAAGCCGCCGTCAAAGCCATCTTGGGCGACACAACTTACCAGAACTAAATCTGGCTGATTCTGATCGACTGCCTTCAAGAAACAATTGTGGGGAACATTAGCACCCAAGAAAAGGGTGCGCCATCCCGAAACAGTGAGGTAGTCGCCGAGCATCCGCAGACCGATGACATGCCATGAATTGGGGCCGCAACCTAATAGAGCTGTTCGCTCTACATTCTTTGCCGGCATCACGCTCTGCATGACCCGCGCCATCATGCGTTCCGTAATGGCACTTGCCATGTGCTCCTGAGCCGTCCCGATCTTTTCTGCTCGGTACCACGCTCCAACCAAGATCATCGCGGGGCCAAGGAGCTCCTGATAGATATCTAGGAGAGGCATTTTCGCCCGAATGGCGAGGTCGACAATTTCTGCGCAACTGGATTCGTCTCCGTTGGTTGCGGCGGTCGCATAATTGGCAGAGGCTTCCTTGAGGCAGCATGTGACATGCATATCTCGTTTGGTGAGGGCGCTCTTGACAATCGCCTCTACCTCGGCGGACATTAGGGAATAGAACACCTGTCGCCCAACCTTTTCAGCGCGAACAATCCCCTTGACCTTCATGCGAGCAAGATGGGTTGAAACGTTAGGCTGCTTCATGCACGTGGCGGAGACCAAATCCGTTACGGTCTTGGGTCCCGTGCATAGTTCTCCAAGCAATCGCCGACGCGACGTGTCACCTAATTCTTCGTAGACATGTATCATCAGTCAGCCCAAATATAATACGAGGGGCTCCTACAATCTGTTGGCAGGCATTCACCATGTCCTGAAATCAGGCTAAAGGATCGCAATCCAAAGCAAGTAAAATCGGCCAGCAACGAAGCTGACAGTTCTCAATGGCTGAGAGGTTTATCAAATATGTTTTTAGAAATTCATCCAGACGAAGCGCAATTCCTCAATACCGTTCGTAAGTTTGTATCCGAGGAAGTGCTTCCGAATACCCGAGAGTGGGAACGCAATGCCGCGTTTCCCGATGAAATCTGGCCCCGACTTGGCGAGTTGGGACTTCTTTCGATATGCCTTTCGAAGGAAAATGGGGGCCTCGGTGCCTCGTGCAACGCATACTGCCAAGTCATCAAAGAGGTCGCGAAAGGGGATCCGGCGCTAGCAATGAACTTGTCCGCGATCAACGCCCTGTGTCTCGCCCATTTCGACCACTTTGCGACGCCAGAGCAGTGTGCAAAGTACTTGCCTGGCGTTATCAAGGGAGAAATCAAGATGGCCTGGGGTCTTACCGAGCCGGATGCTGGTTCCGATGCGCGTCGCGTGAAGACGATGGCCACTCCAATTGAGGGACGACCTGGCTACTACCACCTGAATGGGCAAAAGATGTTCATCACGAACGGTGGAAAAGCGGATTTGATCGTGATCGTAGCCCGAGTCTCCGACACAGAATTGACGGCGTTCTTCCTTGAAACCAATCAAGAGGGCTTCACCATCGAAAAGAGAATTAACACGGTTGGTGTAAGCGCTTCTAACACCGTGCAGTTTCGACTGAAGAACGCGGTTGCTTGGCACACGCCATGCAAATTTGAGGAGGCGATTGGGCTCCTCTATCGTGGTCGCCTCGGTATCGCTGGGATGGCGGTTGGTATCGCTGAGAAAGCGTTTGAACTCACACTTGACTATGCAAAGCAACGTGAGCAGTTCAATCGTCGGCTCGCCGATATGCAGTCGGTCCAAAACATGATTGCGGATAGCGCGGTGGAGATTGAGGCCGCCAACTTGCTGCTCTCGAACGGAGCAAAGCTGTACGACATGGGCTTTCCCGCGATCAAGGAGTCCTCATTCGCCAAGCTCTACGCGAGCGAAACCGCTAATAGGGTCACAAATCGAGCCATTCAAATTCACGGTGGCCGTGGAATGACTCAGGAATTCTTGGTTGAAAAACTGTGGCGAGACGCAAAACTGACGGAGATTGGTGAAGGATGTTCGGAAATTCAGCGCCTTGTGATAGCTAAGCAGGTGCTTCGGTAAGTTCGATCCGTTCTTGACGAACACAATGGACTCGAAAAGCGTTCTTTAATTCTGAGGTGATGATTTGACGTTTCTGTACTCGATGATTGTGTTTGCTGGAGTTTTGGGATCCAACCCGCAGGAGGCGCCGGTGTCTTTGGGCAGGGTGTTTACCAAAAATCTGAAACTCGCTTACGATGTACAGTCAAGTCTTCACTCAGAACATCGCCTTCGGGGACTCGATACTTGGATCCCCGAAGACCTCGACCTCAATTACGGCTTCACGACGATTGTTGAGGAAATGAAGCCGGATGGTATCGCGGTGATTCACTATCAGCGGCCCATCATGCACGAGATTGAGGGGGAGACCTTCACCTCGCAGCCACAGGATCACGTGATCAACTCCAACCTCAATTTGCGGTTGACGGTAAGCCCAATCAACGAAATTCTTGAGATGAAAGATCTCTCGGACAAGGCGAGTAAGCCAGCCAAGAAAGACACTTCGGAATTGTTGGCTTTTGCCGGTAGCCGCCGACAGGGAAGCATGTCTGGAATTCTCAGCCAGTTTGTGAGCGAGATGTATCGGCTGTCGCTTTTTGCGGGCTCCTTCGAAGCTTCACTCGACTTTGCCCCGAAGACCCCGTTTGAATCGGTAAAGGTCGGTGAGACCTGGAAACACACCGTCGGATATCAGCCCCAGAAGCTGAAAGGCAAAGGGAACAAACAAGCCGTTCAGCGCTTGGACTACACCTTCACCTACAAGGGCATCGTTGAGAGTGAGGGGAAGAAGGTTTACCGCGTGGAGGGAAGCCTTGACCTGAAGACCGACCTCGGCGACTTCGTCAACCAACTTGTCGGCATGAAGCCGGATGATACGGGGCTCAAGAAAGTGCCGCTCACCATGAAGTCGAGGATTCTCTTCGATCTCGACATGAAGACGCGCCACACAATCTTGGCGCAGGCGACCACGGAATCGGGCTTTGGGGTGTTTATCACTGCCTATCCGGATGATGCCGTGCAGGAAGACAAAATCAAGGCTCACACAACGATGCGACTCGTTGGACAAAAGATCCTCACTCCTCCGGCGAAGAAGGGCTGAGGAGTGATATCCTAGTCGGGTGCCGGAGCCCTCTCAGCGTCTTTTGTCCCCGGAACGGTTGCGCCTGCTTTTGCAACTGGCCGTTTTCGTGATCGCTCTCGCGATTCGTCTCGTTGGAATCAGTTGGGGGTTGAAGAACGACCTACATAACCAGAGCTATCACCCTGACGAAGAGGACATCTTTCGGTTCAGCCAAGCGATTGAGCCAGCCCAATTCAAGTTCACGCCGGGCTTCTACAACTACGGCACTTTTTACTTGACCACGTTGCGTATCGCAAGCGATATGACGGCGGCGTACACGGGCGGGCCTGATCCCAAGAACCAGGATGCCACGTGGTCGTACATCGCGCGGTGCAACATGGCGGGCCGGATCATTAGTGCACTCGCAGGGGCAGGCACCGTCCTCCTTGCATTTCTCATCCTGCTAAGGCTAAGCAACCTGCTTGGGGCGTGTAGTGGGGCAGCGATACTTGCGGTGGCGCCTGCCCATGTCGTGCATTCTCGGTTCCAAACCGTCGACGTGATGGCGGTGTTCCTGCTCACGGCAAGCACCCTCTTCGCGCTCAAGTTGCTGCCCAAAGACGGTGAAGAGCCTCCAGCAGCGAAAAGTATCCTCAAGTGGGTGATTCTCTCTGGCGTGTTTGCCGGCCTGAGCGCAGGCACGAAGTACACCGGCATTCTCGCGTTGGTCACGCTGATCGTCGTACTCTTTGCGACCCGCAAAGAAACGGCGGTGAAAGAGTCGCTCATCAGCCTCGGGGCGACGCTTGGCGCGTTTATCTTGTCTTGCCCCGGCATTCTTCTCGACAACTCCGCGTTCATGCGCGACTTCAAGTACGAGATGCTGCACACGTCAACCGGGCATGGGCTGGTATTTGAGGGGACCGCTAACGGCTTTATTTACCATTTGGGGAACATGCTGCAGGGGCTTGGGACGATCGCAACCGTCACCGGATTCATCACGCTAGCCTACTTTGCGTATCAGAAGAAGGTTTGGGCCATCGCCTTGTTGGCGTTTATGCTGCCGTACTACGTTCTCATCGGACGGGCGGAAGTGAAGTTCATGCGGTACACCTTCCCGCTCTACACCGGCCTCGCGATCGGGTTTGGATACGCTATTGCGAAAGGCCAAGAGCAGAAGCAGCTTGGCCGATTTGTCGTCGGTGCTGGGATTCTCGCCGTCGGTGGTATCGATTACGGGGGGCTCATCGGAACCGTTCGGTTTACGCAATACATGACGGCGGAGGATCCGCGCGATTCCGCCGCTCGCTACTTGAAAGACCAAGCGAAGTCGAAACCTGGATTGGTTGTTGGCCTTCCCGAAGACCCGTGGTTCTGGTCTCCTCCGTTGTTCCCAGATAGCACGATCGCCCGCCGCTCGATGACACCCAAGAAGCGTGTGGCGGCGATGGAGGCGGCAACCGCACCCAAAGAGACGTACTTCATGACACCGGAAGGAAACCCGACCCAGTTCGACAAGCGTCTTGTCACTGACCTCAAGCCGGACATCGTCACCTACACGAGTCTGGAGTATGCCGACCCTATTCGATTGAAGGGCCGTACAGATATTTCTGACACTGGAAAAGCTTTGGCGACGCAGTACACCGAGTTTCAGGCTGCACTCGACAAGGACTATGAAGCGGACCGGTTCTACGGCGACGAGGCTAACCTGGTGCAGGATATGGCGTACGTTCAACCTCGCGTGTTGATATGGAAGCGCAAAGCCACGCATTAGGAGAGGAGATTGAGTGGTTCTTGGACCATTTACGGGTGGAGAAGGGTGCGAGTGAGCACACCATCCTGGCCTACCATACCGATCTCGAAAACGCCGCTCAGTTTTTTCATCGTGTGGGCATCACGAGCTGGCGATCCATCGAAGCAAACCATATGCTTCGCTACGAATCGTCACTTGGCCCCAAGATTGCTCGCACGACGGCTCAACGCCGCATTAGCGGCCTGCGTTCCTTTCTGAAGTTCCTCAAGAAGAACAACGAAGGACCGGCGGCAGATTTGCCAAGTACAGGCGGATTCAAGAAGCCGAAGACCTTGCCCAAGGCGCTACCGATGGACCAAATGGTGGCTCTGTTGGGTATCCCCGACCTGACCACGGCTCCAGGGCTTCGTGATCGGGCACTCATGGAGTTGATTTATGGGGCTGGGCTACGCGTGTCGGAGGCCGTAGAGCTTGAGATGAGCAATCTGGAGTTGGAGAGTCGAAACGTCCAAGTGCTTGGTAAGCGAGGCAAGGTCCGCCGCGTCCCTTTGCCAGAGGGTACGGTCGTTTGGCTGGAGCGGTACCTGCAAAGCGGCCGACCTCAGTTGGCTAAACGAGCCAATGCACGTGTCTTCCTAAGCGACCGAGGCCTCAACCTCCTTCGCCAAACAGCCTATGACATTCTCGAAAAGTACGCCAAACGCGCCGGTCTCCCCGATGGCGTCAGCCCCCACACCCTCCGCCACACCTACGCCGTGCATCTGCTGAAAGGCGGAGCTGATCTCCGAGCCGTGCAGGAACTCCTGGGCCACGAAAGCATCTCGACAACTCAGATCTACACCCAACTCGACCTAGACGAGGTCCGAGCGAAGTACACGAAAGCCCATCCGAGGGATTGAATTGATCGTCTTGGCCGAAGTTGCCCAGATTTGGGCGAACACACCCATCC
Organism: uncultured Armatimonadota bacterium; assembly: GCA_903833215.1. Classification (GTDB taxonomy): domain Bacteria; phylum Armatimonadota; class Fimbriimonadia; order Fimbriimonadales; family Fimbriimonadaceae; genus Fimbriimonas. The sequence goes on along the minus strand of CAILEM010000102.1, from coordinate 160 downwards.
ACAAACGCCGAAGGTGTTTTGTCCCCAAAGCCCAGATAGTATTTGACTTTGTCAAGGCTCCCGACATCTTCGGCTTGAATTTCGCGGAATATGTTGGGCTAGGCGGCGTGAGAATTGGACGTGGCGTCGAATTGAGATCGGGTCGGTGAAGGGCTTGCTG
>CAILEM010000101.1 GCA_903833215.1 uncultured Armatimonadota bacterium | reverse complement strand
TCCAAAGCCGAACTCAAAAGGCGAATTCTCTTGGGTATTCAAGAGATGAACGAAGAACCCGTCATTTTCAGATGGACCAAATTCCAAGCGCTTGAAGAGATTGAAGCCATGTCGATCAATTAATGGAACGATATACTAGTTAGTCAATTTCGACAGACCGTGGTATTGTCACATCTCCGAGGACCTTCCATGCTCATTGCCCTAATTGCCGCTATGTCACTTGGCTCCCGAGCCGTCCAGGAACCTGCTTCTGGAACCATCAAGAAGAGTCTGCACGGCGATGTGGATGTGGTCTACATTCCTGCCGGCGAATTCACCATGGGCTCGACCGGCGACGTAAACCAACTTCCCGTCCGAAAGGTTTATCTCGATGCTTTCTGGATTGGAAAGAACATCGTTACAGTCGCCCAGTTCCGCGCATTCTGCAAGGCCAAGCCGTACCCCTATGATTGGAAGAAGTTTAAACCGCAGTGGGGCTGGATCGACAACCACCCAATGGTGCTGGTGAACTGGAACGATGCCCGGGCATTTTGCAAGTGGGCGGGCGGAGATCTACCCACCGAAGCTCAGTGGGAAAAGGCCGCACGTGGAACGGATGGCAGGGAATTCCCCTGGGGGCCTCGCTTTGACCCTAGGAAGCTTTGCACCAACACGCAATCAACTGCACCCGTTGGAAGTTTCCCGGCAGGAGCAAGTCCCTATGGCTGCCTGGATATGGCAGGAAATGTCTACCAGTGGTGCCTCGACTTTTACGGCAGTAGCTACGCTGGACTCCCTGACCGGAATCCGACGGGGCCAAATGTCGGCCAGGGCCATATTCTGCGCGGCGGCGACTGGGGAGACGATAATCGGATTAGTTTCCGATCCGCATATCGCTACGCCGACAAGTTTTCAACCGGTGCGCCAGAAAGTTCAAACAGCTACCAAGCAGGGGCGATTCGCAGTCCACTGTATGGGTTTCGGCTTTCGGTTCCCGCCACCCACTAATCGGCGTAAATCGATATTAAGATTGCATCCAATTGGGATGCCTGAGCAATTCAAGTGAAACCTGGTGTATCATCTTCCCCACGTGTTAGCACGAGCAGAAGTTAATAGGTTTGCGGTAAATGTTCAAGTACTCCTTGGGCTTTCCTTCCTTGCGCTTCTTGGGCTCCTCCTTGGCATTATTATCGGATTGCCAACGTAACGCCCGGGAAGCCAGACTGAAGCTTGAACCTTGTAAAAGGCCTTCCCGGACTCCGGGAAGGCCTTTTGTGCTTATGTGGCTATGGAAGCCTCGTGAGGACTAAGGAGCACGTAATGGATTGCGCGCCGACAAGGTCGTCGGCTCAATGGCCAATTGTGGCCTCAGGAGCGAAATTGATGAATCGATCTGGCGCGAAAATAGTTATGGAAGCCCTCGTTCGCGAGGGTGTAGACACGATATTTGGATATCCCGGCGGCGTTGTTCTGCCGCTGTACGACGAAATGCTGAACTGGCCCCAAGTTCGCCACGTCCTTGTTCGACACGAGCAATGCGCGGCCCACATGGCAGATGGTTATGCGAGAGCAACTGGCAAAGTTGGTGTGTGCTTGGCCACAAGCGGCCCAGGTGCAACCAATCTCGTCACGGGAATTGCAACCGCGATCATGGATGGTATTCCCATGGTGGCAATCACCGGAAACGTCAATTCATGGGCGATTGGAAAGGACGCTTTTCAGGAGACGGACATTCAGGGCATCACGATCCCGATTACCAAGCACAACTATTTGGTGACGGATATCAACGAGTTGCCCCAGGTTCTTGCGGAGGCGTTCTACCTCGCGAACTCTGGCCGAAAGGGTCCCGTGCTTGTCGATATTCCCAAAGACGTTTTTACCGCGATGTCTGAGGCACCGTTCCCCGATACGATTGTTCGACGCGGCTATAAGCCTGCAGGCGCGCCTGCCCGTGCCGAAATCGAAGTGGCTGCGCGCCTCATTTCCGAAGCCCAACGCCCCGTCATCATCGCTGGTGCTGGCATTTTGCACGCTCAAGCGATGGCCGAGTTGCTCTATCTCGCAGAAACCACAAAGATCCCGGTGATCAATTCGCTCCTGGGACTGGGATCTTTCCCGCGAGACCACGAGTTATCGCTTGGCATGATGGGTATGCACGGTGAAGCCGCTGGAACCTTGGCGGTACAGGAAGCCGATCTTGTCATTGGACTTGGGAACCGATTTGATGACCGACTCACAGGTAATACGGGTGGATTCGCTCCTAAAGCCAAGATCCTGCACTTTGACCTTGATCCGAGTGAGATCGGCAAGACGGTGAACCCAGTCGCTTGGGTTCTGGGTGACTTGAAGCTGAGCCTAGGCGAGTTGAACAAGCTCATTCAGCCTTCTGAGCATCCAGCTTGGATGGCGCAGATTCGGGTCTGGCAAACGCAATTCCCGTTGATCGTGCCAGAAGGTCGTTTCCCAACCCGCACGGTATTGAAGGGCCTCAACGATGTAACCCACGGCAACGCGATCGTGGCGACCGACGTTGGTCAGCATCAAATGTGGACGGCACAGTTCTACAAGATGAAGAAGCCGATGAGTTGGCTGTCATCGGGTGGCCTTGGCACGATGGGTTACGGATTCCCTGCCGCAATGGGTGCGAAGTTTGCCCGACCGGATGAGGAAGTCTGGGCTGTGGTCGGCGATGGCGGTTTCCAGATGACTCTCCAAGAGCTTCAAACGGCTGTCGAATACAACTGCAACGTCAAAATCTGCCTCATCAATAACGGGTTCCTCGGCATGGTTCGCCAGTGGCAGGAACTGTTCTACGACAACCGTCACAGTCACGTGGCAATGGGATCACCCGACTTCTGCAAACTGGCTGATGCTTACGGCGTGAAGTTCTTCAGATGTTCTCGATTGGAAGACCTCGAAGCGACACTCAAAGGCGCGTCCGACCACGTGGGGCCAGTGCTTTGTGAATTCGTTGTCGAGATGGAAGAAAACGTCTTCCCAATGGTTGGCCCAGGCGCGACAAACAGTGCCCTTGTTATGGATCCTGACCTCATCCCAAGCGAAGAAGCACATCAATTGGGTGCCTTTGAGACAACTCACGCAGGAGCGGTGAAATCATGAGCGCCAAACATCATACGATAACAGCCCTTGTTCAGAACGAAGCGGGAACGATCAATCGACTCGTGTCCCTGTTCCGCCGTCGTGGATTTTCTCTCGCTAGTTTCAATGCAGGCGACTGCGAGGATCCTGGTTTTAGCCGATTGACATTTATCGTGGATGGCGACGATGCCACGATTAGTCAATGCTTGAAGCAACTAGACAAGCTCATTGACGTCGTTGAGTGTGAGGACCTGCCCAAGGAATCGAGTGTTCAACGTGAGTTGGCACTTATTCGGGTCGAGCCAACCGAAGACCAACGGCAATCTCTATATAACATCGTTAACGAGTTCATCGCGCGCACTCCTCGATCCACACCGACATGCGTTGTCGTGGAGCAAGTCGCCGACGTTTACGACATTGAGCGTCTGATTGAGGCTCTTCGTCCATTCAATATCACGGAAATCGTCCGAACTGGCGTTGTTGCGATGAAGGTCGAGGGCTAACGTCCACCCATCATTGTTCCACCACCTCAAACTGTCTCACAAAATCACCATGGCAACCATTTACTACGAAAAAGACGTTCAACCAGAAATTATCAAGGGCCTTAAGGTCGGAATCGTGGGCTACGGCTCACAGGGACACGCGCACGCTCTGAATCTCCACGATAGCGGAGTCGATGTGCGAGTCGGGCTGCATGAAGGCAGCAAATCAAAGGCCAAAGCTGAAGAAGCCGGACTGAAGGTAGAAACAGTCGCAGACCTGACGAAATGGGCTGACGTCCTCATGTTCTGCACGCCCGACGTTCCCATGGGCGAGATCTACACAACGAGCGTTGCCCCGAATCTTCGAGAAGGCCAGACGCTATTGTTCGCTCACGGCTTCAACATCCACTACAAACTGATCACGCCTCCTGCGACGGTGAACGTAGCGATGGTCGCTCCCAAGGGACCTGGGCACCGACTTCGCCATGAGTACGCCCACGGTGCCGGTATGCCCGCGCTCGTTGCGGTTCACCAGGACGCCACCGGAAATGCCAAGCAGATCGCCATGAGCTATGCCTGGGGAATTGGCAGCGCGAAGGCTGGTGTGCTGGAAACCACGTTCAAAGAGGAGACCGAAACCGACCTGTTTGGCGAGCAAGCTGTGCTTTGCGGTGGCCTCAGTGCCCTCATCAAGGCTGGATTCGACACGCTTGTGGAAGCTGGTTACCAACCGGAGGCCGCGTACTTCGAGTGCCTTCACGAGACCAAGCTGATCGTGGACCTTCTTTACGAAGGTGGCTTGAACTACATGCGCTATTCGATCAGCGACACCGCCGAATGGGGCGATTACACCGCGGGTCCAAAGGTGATCAACGAAGAGTCGAAGCTGGCGATGAAGGCCCTCCTCAAAGATATCCAGGATGGCACTTTCGCCAAGGATTGGATCGAGGAGAACAAGAACGGCCGCCCTCGGATCAACAAATTCCGAGAGGATGAGAGTCAGCACCTCATCGAAAAGGTCGGCAAAGAACTTCGTGCTCTGATGCCGTTTATTAACGCCAAGTGACCTTCCCGCCCCTGATTCAGTTTGAGAACGTCACCATCGTCCGAAGCGGACGGTGGGCGCTTGACGCTCTCAACCTGAGTATCGACTCGAACGAAAACGTCGCTATTCTTGGCCCAAACGGGTGTGGCAAATCCACATTCGTCAAAGCAATTGCGGGCGATGTTCGCCCATTCGCGGGAAAGGGCGTTGTTCGAGTCGGGGGCAAGGCTCGCTGGAATCTGTTTGAACTTCGTAAAACGCTCGGCATCGTGTCAAACGAGCTTCAGGCAACTTGCGCAAAGGAAGTCACCGCCGTTGATCTCGTCGTCTCAGGATTCTTCGGGAGTTACGGCGTTCTGGAACCGTACGAAGTCACTCAAGAGCAGTGGGACGGTGCGAATCAGGCACTACAATCCGTAGATGCTGGTCACCTAGCTAAGCGGCTTACGTCTGAGTTGAGCAGCGGTGAGGGACGGCGGGTTCTGGTCGCCCGTGCCTTGGTGAATGCTCCAAAGGCGCTTCTTTTTGATGAACCCACCACTAGCCTTGATATGAAATCCGCACATCTCTTCATGAACACGTTGAGGCAGATCTGCGCAAATGGAACAAATCTTGTTCTCGTGACGCATCACGTTGAAGAGATTGTCCCGGAAATCCGCCGCGTGATTCTCTTGAAGCATGGCAAGGTGTTTCTCGACGGGCCAACCGAGGCCGTAATGACATCCGAAAACCTCTCATCACTTTTTGAGACGCAAATAGCCCTCGACAGAAGTTGTGGCGTCTACAGGGCACAAGTGGGTGGCCGCAATTGACGAGTCCCCTCTGTTCACCAAACATATTTCTCCTCTGAAACTCATTGAAAATGGACCCAAGACACAAATCTCGTACGATCACCGAAGGCGCTGACAAGACCGCCAACCGCTCAATGCTTCGCGCCATGGGGCTAGGCGACAAGGACATGACCCAGTCATGGGTCGGTGTCGCCACAGTTTGGAGTGAAGCCACACCGTGCAACGTTAACCTCCACGAACAGGGGCAGCAGATTGCAGAAGCGGTTACTGCCAACGGTGCAACAAGCCGAAGGTTTAACACGATTTCCGTCAGCGATGGAATTGCAATGGGACATGAGGGGATGAAGGCCTCTCTGATCTCGCGAGAAGTCATTGCGGATTCCGTGGAACTAATGATGCGGGCACACTGCTACGATGGGCTCGTTGGCCTTGCCGGATGTGATAAGAGCCTTCCCGGCATGCTCATGGCTATGGCGCGCCTCGACGTCCCGAGCGTTTTTCTTTATGGCGGCACGATCATGCCTGGACGCTACAAGGATAAGGACGTCACGATTCAGGATGCATTTGAGGCGGCCGGAGCGTTTGCAGCAGGGAAGATTACAGCCGAGGAACTCCACGCGATTGAATGTGCAGTGTGCCCTGGCGCTGGTGCGTGTGGTGGTCAGTACACCGCGAATACGATGGCTTGTGTTGCTGAAGCTTTGGGAATGGCGCTTCCGGGATCGTCGTCGCCTCCAGCTGAATCCGAAGATCGTACGGCCCTGTTTGAGCAGGTAGGCAAGCAAATCGTAGCGGCGTTGAATTCTGGTTTGAAGCCGAGCGATATTCTCACTAAGAAAGCGTTTGAGAATGCGATTGCGGTTGGTGCCGCAACTGGGGGCAGTACCAACATTGCTCTGCACCTCCCAGCCATTGCACACGAGCTAGGTATTGAAATCAACTTCGATGACATTCAGCGTATCAGCCATCAGACTCCCATTCTCGCCAGCTTAAGGCCGGGCGGACAGTACGTCATGCTTGATCTTCACAAGGTGGGCGGCGTGCCCGTCGTACTGAAGGCCATGCTTGATGCTGGTGTCCTCCATGGCGATGTGATGACGATCACGGGTAAGACGATGGCTGAGAACCTCAAGGATGTGGTTGTGCCACCTGATCAGGATGTCGTTCACACCGCCGATCGAGCCTTCTCGCCTACCGGTGGACTCACGATCGTGCGAGGCAATCTGGCTCCTCACGGTGGAGTCATCAAGACTGCTGGCGTTAAGAAAGTCGTTCACACTGGCCCAGCTCGAGTCTTTGATAGCGAAGAAGCAACAATGGCTGCCGTCCAGGCACGTGAGATTGTTCGTGGCGATGTTGTTGTTATTCGGTACGAGGGCCCCAAAGGTGGTCCTGGAATGCGCGAGATGCTCGGTGTAACCTCCGCAATCGTTGGCCAAGGTCTTGGCTACGATGTCGCTTTGCTCACCGACGGTCGTTTTAGCGGCGCAACCCACGGCCTCATGGTGGGGCACGTTTGCCCAGAAGCATTCGACGGCGGACCCATCGCGCTTATCAAAGACGGCGATATCGTTACGGTCGATGCAAACACGAACAGCCTGACCTTCGACATCTCTGACGATGAGTTGGCGGCCCGAAGAGCCAACTGGGAACCACCTAAGCGCCACCTTTCTGGAGTTTTGGCGAAGTATGCGGCTCAGGTTGGACCTGCTAGCAAAGGGGCAGTCACCCATCCGGGACCGGCAAAGCCCTAATCCTTGTTGTTTTTATGTCAGCGCCTGTTCAAGATCAAAGATTGATCTTGGAAATTGGGCCCCTCTCTTGTAACATGCTAACCCGGTCGGTAATGGTGCCCCCGGAAAAGTCGCTATGACAGCGGCGCGTTGGAGGCACCTTGTACGAAGTAATTAGAAACGGAAAGACCGTTCTCGAATCCGATGCATGCGGTATCGGATTTTTGGCCAGCCGCCGGGGCGTTGCCGAACGCCGGATTCTTGACGTAGCATTGGATATTGCCAAGCGCTATGACCATCGTGGTGCGCCAGGACACGGTGCCGGGGTCCAGCTCGATATCCCATGGCCGTTGCTGCTTGATCGTTTTGCCGATCACGCCAAACCAATTGCCCAGCGCGATGTCGCGCTCGGAATGTTCTTCCTGCCGTACGATGCTCCCCTTCGACGTCGATGTGTCGAAGTCGTTGAAGAATTAGCTGGCCTTGCTTCGGCCCCCGTACTTCAATGGGCGGACGTTCCTGTTAATCCTGGTGCCCTTCCTCCAACCAGCGGTGCACTTCGAACTTTTCCAGTCGTTCGTCAAGCTTTGTTCCAGCGCCCTAAAGACCTAGGTGAAGAAGGGTGGTTTGCATGTCGTTATCTTCTTCGTTTGGCTCTAGATCGCGTCCTGAGCGAGGTTGCTCAAGATGAATTTTCGATTGCAAGTCTTTCAAACCGTACGGTCGTATACAAGGGGCTTGCCGAGCTATCCAAGATTGGCCAATTATTCCCCGACCTCGAAGACCCTCAAGTAGCCTCCCGCTATGTGTTATTCCATAGCCGCTATTGCACGAACACCACCACGGCATGGCGTCGAGCCCAGCCATTCTGGTCGGTGGCCCATAACGGAGAGATCTCTACGATTGGCGGGAACGTCGCTTGGATGAAAGCGATTGGTGGCGATTTGATTCGAAACCTGGTCGAGCGACATCCGACTTTGTCAAAGATTGCCACTCAGGTCACGTCGATTGTTTGCGCCCATGGGTCCGATACCGCGAACCTGGACGACATGGTCATCGCATTGATCGCGGGGGGCATGAACTACTCGCAGGCATTGCTTGCCCTGCTTCCTGGGTCAGCCTCGCATTTGCCTGCGAATGACCCCATGCGCAGCTTCTACAAAGCCGCGTCGGTCTACTTGGGTGCCTGTGATGGTCCTGCCGCCATCGTAGGCTGCGATGGTGATCAGGCCGTCGCCCACTTGGACCGAAACGGATTGCGACCCCTTTGGTTCGTCACGACGAAAGATTATGCTCTTGCCGCGAGCGAACTGACGGGTCACATTGATCTTGGCCCGGTGGAAACCCAGCGAGTCATGGGACCTGGCGAAACGATCGCAATCAACCTGTCTTCAGGTCGGATTTTGTTCAACGAAGCGGTGGCCAATGAAGTCACTCGCCACCCGTTCCCATCACCGGAAAGTCGAATGACAGAAGGTGGCGAACTCGAAATTGGGATTGAATTAGAGTCAGAACAACTCACCCAGCTTCAGGCAAGCTTTGGGATGAAGCGCGAGGACATTGATGTGATCATTGAGCCGCTTCGAACGACAGGCAAGCCTGCGATCGGATCGATGGGTGATGACACCTCGCCAAGCGCATTGCTTGATGTCTTCCCGAGAAGAGTTGAGGATTATTTCAAGCTTCGTTTTGCCCAAGAGACGAGTCCCCCCGTCGACCCTATTCGCGATGAATGGGTCTTCGACACCACCGTTGTGATTGGTGATCGGGGCGGACTGTGGTCATATTCGGGTGGGCCGCTTTACCATTTCGATAATCGTGTGCTTTCCAATGGTCAACTTGAGTGGCTAAAGACACAACCGGGTGTAAAGACGATTCCGATCCTCTTTGATGCCTGCTGTGGTGACGAAGGAATTGAGGCCGCGATGGTTGCCGTTATTGGGTGCGCCGTTCAAGCTGCTCACGAGAACTCAGTGCTCATTCTCACCGACCGCATGCCAACGGAGAAGCTTGCACCCTTGCCTGCCACGAGGCTTCTAAGTCGTCTGCATCAGCGCCTGGTGGAGCTAGGACTGCGCAATAAAGTCGGGTTGGTTGCGGATGTTGGGATTTGGGACATTCACCACACTGCTTTGCTGGTGACCCTCGGAACCGACGCTGTCTGCCCTTGGCTTGGGTGCGCATCGTCTTGTGACGGAGAGTACAAGTACCTTAAGGGCCTTCGCTCCGGCCTCCTTGAAGCTATGTCGATGATGGGCGTTACTCCTTCCTCCGCATACTGCGGAGCTCGATTAGTGGAAGCAATTGGCCTCGACGCTGAACTAATGAAAGCGGAATTCCCTGGAGTGCCTGTTCACCTTGGCGGAATCACTTCAGATGTCCTGAATCGAGAGTGGTTCTCGTTCTACCAGGATGCATTTGGTGGAATTCAGATCACAGAACTTGTGGATGCCGGTGAGTATCGTCACTCAAAGGGCGGACGCCCTCACGCCAATAACGCTGAAATCGTGCGTGCACTTCACTCGGCCAGCGGATTCTCGAAGAAGATCCACCGCTCAACGCCCGGAACCTACGAGGCCTATCGTGATTACAGCTCACTCGTGACCGAGCGAGATCCAATCACTGTGCTGGATTGCCTCACTTTCCGAGAAGGCACACCCATTCCGATTGATGAAGTCGAAAGCGAAGAGAGCATCCTGTGGCGGTTTATGGCACCAGGAATGAGCGAAGGCGCTTTATCTGAGCCAGCTCATCGAGCGGTCGCTAAGGGAATGAATACTCTATATCGATTCTGTCGGATGAAGTTCCTTCAATCCGGAGAGCCGATCCCAGGTGGCATTGGCCCCGTTGCAAATACCGGTGAAGGTGGTTTTGACAAGAAGCGCATCGGCAAGAGCGATGGCAATCGAAGCGTCCAGTATGCCGGTGGTCGATTCACGATCACGCCGATGACGGCGGCTTGTGCCGACGAGGCTGAAGTCAAGTTCGCGCAAGGCGCCAAGCCAGGTAAAGGCGGACAGCTGCCAGGAAAGAAAGTTTCGGCCAAGGTAGCCCATCAGCGTGGTTGCGAACCCGGCTACGAACTTGTTTCACCGCCAATTAACCACAACCTCTATTCCATTGAGGACGTCAAGCTCATGATTGAGAGTTGGCGACACCTGAACCCGAAGGTCAACTGCGCGCTCAAGTATGTCGCGACGTATGGAATTGAAATGGTTTGCGTGGGGGGCGTACACGCGGGTGCCAATCGACTTCATATCAGCGACGGCTGTGGTGGAACTGGTGCGGCGAAACGTGTCGACCAAAAGCACGCTGGTATTCCCGTGGCTGCAGTTCTTCCGACTGTGCAAGACCTCCTTGTCGAAGAAGATGTTCGTCACCTCGTCGAGGTGAGTGTTGATGGCGGCGTTCAAACAGGTTTGCAGGCGATGAAGTTGGTTCTTCTGGGTGCGGACAGAGTCGGGTTCGGTACCAGCCTTCTCATCGCAATCGGCTGTTCGATGCTTCGTAAGTGCCATCTGAGTGGCCCAGATCCGTCGGATCCAACCGGCAAGCGTCGTCTTGGCTGCACCCCAGGTATTGCGACGCAAGATCCCCAGTGGATCGCCAAGTTTGCCGGAGACAGCAAGCACGTTGCCCGAATGCTTAGGTTTGCTGCCCAAGAGATTCGCGAGCAAATGGCAGCGATGGGTATTCGTAAGCTGTCTGAGGTGGTTGGCCGAAGAGAACTCTTGGTTCGCAAGCCAAACCTTATTGGTAAAGCGGCCCTGCTTGATCTTCATCTCATCCTCAATGCTCCTCATGGTCGTTCGGACAAGCGGGAGTACGCGGCACAAACTCTTGAGCACATGCCCAAGCGGGATGATCGTGAACTTGCGAAAGTCGCGAAAGCGCTCCTCGGCGAAGATGTCGAGATAACCGGAGCGCTCACCAACGAGAAGCGTTGCGTGGGTGTTGCCGCTGCTGGTGAAATCGCTCGGGCTTACGGGGATCTTGGCCTTGTCAGAGGGTCCATCCATTTCATCCATTCCGGTGCCGCCGGCCACTTTTATGGGGCATACGCGGTAGATGGCATGAGCTTCCGACTCACGGGAGTCGCTGCTGATTCGTGCTTTACTGCGGCCTATGGCGGAACTTTGATTGTTCAGCCGCCTAAGGGTGCCGAAGGCATTGCCCTTGTAGGAAATGCGTTCGGATACGGTGCGAGAGGTGGAACCGCCTTTATTGCCGGGAATGCAGGAAATCGCTTCGGAATCTGTCTCCGCAAGAATCACGAAGGGGGAGGTCCAAGGATTGTGGTCGAGGGTGTTGAGGCCAATGCGTTCCAGTACATGACAGGGGGTACGGCCTTGGTTATCGGACCCACGGGAGTAAACCTTGGCTCAGGAATGACAGGAGGTACGGTGTATCTGTACGATGCCGACGCAGAAAAGCTGAATAGTAGCTACGTTCATGCGCTCAGCCTCGATGAAGAAGACTCTTCTGTGGTTCGCCAGATGCTGCAGGATCACCTGGCCGCGACAAATAGTAAGGTTGCCAAGCGACAGCTTGAGAAATTCGATGCGACACGCTACTCGAAGGTCGTTACCAAGTTGCTGCCCGAGGTCACTTCAGATCCATTGGGTATGTTGGCCGAGGTCAGGCAGTAGGGAACTACTGCTTGATCCCGTACACTCCGAACTGCTTCAGCTGAACACCTTGCTGGTCGATGTCCCCGTAGACGCGCACGTACCTACCGGTGATCGAGGGAATCCTATACACCCTTAGCGGGCCGGGGCGTTTGGTCCAGTCTGTCTCTGTAACCACCGTCGTTTCCTCACCCTTGAAAAGGCCGGTTGAGGAAACGGCAATATGGAATTTCTTCCAAAAATCATCGGGGCTGGCTGGATTGGCGAGAACGCTGAACGCGGTCAAGGTTTGATCCAATTTGAGATCAACCTCCCACCAATCTCCCGCTTTGCCGGTAGGGGGGATCCAAGCATTGTCGGTCGTGACAATATCACCATCCACAGCGAGCGATGGCTTGAATAGAGTGTCGCCACTATCATCTGCTGGCTTATTGCGGGCCATTGAGTTGTCCCCGAGTAATGCCAGAAATGCGATGAATGAAGGCTTTTCTGCCACCTGTCGCACTCGGACAAACATCACAAATCTTGGGGGGAAAGTGATGTCCACTGGAAGTTGTCCTTTGTAGCGAGCAAGCACCTCCTCTTCGCCACGAAATGCTCCTGTCAGTGAACCTTCGACGACAACCTCCATTTCTCCCAGGTGGGTGGAAGATACGCTGATGCCTCCAAGCCGGTCAAACATGCTTGGGATTTGGGCGATAGCCCCTATGGAAGGAACAAAGTCGTCGGTTCCTGGCTTTTCGTTCGTGCTATCCAGTGAAATCGGACTCTTCCCGACAATGTCAGCGATTGCAGAAAGTGCCGTCGACTTCATCCAAGGAAATTGATTGGACTGCAAGGTCAGAGGGTTTGTGTTTTCGATCCGCAAGGGCTTTTGGTATCCCATAAACACGTTCTGGAAAAGGCGGATGGCGCTTGGTGTACCTTCAGTGCCTCGAAACCACATCGCGGTTGTGCCGCCATTTTCTTCGACAAATACATTGGTGTCGTATGTGTTGTTGGAGCCGAATTCATCCTTGATGCCGCATATTGTATTTCCGACGGCAAGATTTCCCTTGATGGTCGATCCGCTCACTTTGGAGAACTGAAATCCGATTTGGCAATAGCCAGCAGTGTTGTCCAATATCTGATTGCTTGCCTCGGACTCAACAAGCAGACCTACCCCACGGACGGACCAACTGAGTTCATTCCCCTGGATCGTGTTATCAGTAGACGGCTGATTTCCGACCGAACTCAGGCGGATTCCCGACGTTCGACAGTGGGCAGCGACATTTCTGAGGATTTGATTGTGATCCGATCCACCTGAGATCGCGATGCCGATGCCATTATCCGATCCGCCAGTCGTACCTTCGCCGATGCCAGCGATTTTGTTCTCACGCACGATGCAGCGTGAAGACCCAGAAAGCGCGATACCAAATTGCTCGTTTTGAGAAAGGTCGCTTTTCTCTACGATTAGTTTTGAGCATCCGATGAAGTTGGCTCCAGTCTTGCTGTTGTGGGCTTGGACTCCTTGAAGCAAGGCCCCGTTGGATTTCTCCAGACGTAATGCGTCTCCACATTTCTGCACACTTACGTTGATAAGAGTGAGATCGGTCGCTCCTTGGGCAAGGATGCCGGTCGCAAATCCGACGAGTTTCACATTCTTGACAACCACATGCGAAAAAGGGCCAATATGTATACCAACGCTGGCGTTTGACCCGACGAGGGTGGCTCCGTGCCCGTCTAGTACGACATTTTCGGAGATTAGCTCCAACGGTTTCGTTAGTGGATACGTCTTCTCTTGTAACTGGATCGACGGCGCTTTGGTTGTTTGAGGAGTCTTGACCTGAGAATTCCCATACAAAATGCCGAAGGCCGCAACAAGGGTGATCACACGATCATTTTAGCGGTGTTTGCTGATTCTCACGGCAAGGCTAAAAACTTCTATCCTGGTTCGTAAAGAACCCATGTGGAATCGCCGAAACATAATACGATTGAATCACGTAATTTAGAAAGGCAGATTTGAGCCCGACTGAATACCGCTTTCCGCCCCGAAAAACGTTATGGCTGTAACTCTGCGCGATATAGCTCGAAAGCTAGATATCTCTCACGTCACCGTGTCGCTTGTATTGAATGACCGCCGAGACGTAACCATCTCCGAAGAGACGCGCGAGCGCGTTCTCGACATGGCAAAGAAAATGGGATATCGGCCGAACCATGCGGCCCGAGCGCTTGCGATGGGACGCACTCAGATGATCGCCCTTTGGATGCCTAGTCCGGCGAAGCTTTATTACGGGAAGGTCTTCGACACCCTGTACGCCATGACTCGTGCAAGGGGTTACGAAACGGTTTTCTGCTTAGCAGACTATGGCGACGAATCCCGCAAACCATATGATTGGCCAGTCGACGGGATCATCGCGGTCGACACGTATGAGTTGGTAGGCAAATCAGAGCTACCACGAGGTATTCCCGTGGTCACCCTCGGCTCGCATGCAGATCCACGTACCGATTCCGTGACGGTCGATATCTATGGAGGAGGCAAGTTGGCAACTCAACACCTCCTTGACGCAGGGTGCAAACGGATTGCCCACGTTTCTACAGAATTCCCGCTTGGAGAACGCCGCGGCCGAAGCGCAGCGTACAGATCCGTTTTGCGGTCATCTGGTCAAAAACCGGAGCTCATTCGATGCCCACCTGGTGGACCGGCAAAAGTGCGGGAAGCGGTTAAGGATTACGTATCGGCTCACGGGCTTCCCGATGGAATCTTCTGCTACTCGGATGATTTCGCGTTCGCCACGATGAGAGCTCTCGCGGACATGGGATACCGACCTGGGATCGATTCGAAGGTCATAGGTTTCGACAATGTGCCAGAGACCGATTATTCCGTCCCGTCATTGAGCAGTATCTCTCAGCCACTCGATGAGATGTGTAAAGTTGGAATGCACTTCCTCTTTAACCGAATTCGTGAGCCGAAGTTGGCTCGTCAAGTCAGCACGATTGGTATGAAGCTTGTGACTCGAGAAAGTACGTTCGAAGCCGTCGCAGTCTGAGTGGGTTTGTGTTCGCGTCCGCCGCGCTCCTGCTAACGATCCGTCGTGTCACAATGTATAAGCACATTATTGGCGATCGCGTAGCGGGTGCTGCCCGGAGGGCGATCGACTGAGACCCATATGAGTGAAAACGCGATTGATCAATCTACCGCGCTGCTTGAGCAGTTTGCGAACAAAGACTACGAGCATGGATGGAGCAGCGATGTCGAATCCGATGCCTTTGAACCGGGCCTAAGCGAAGACGTCGTAAGACGCATTTCAGCCAAGAAAGAAGAGCCAGAGTGGCTTCTTGATTGGCGTCTCAAAGCCTACCGACACCTTCAAACAATGAAGGTTCCCAAGTGGCCCAACGTTCACTATCCGCCCATCGATCTTCAGGACATCATTTACTACTCGGCCCCGAAAATGCGTCCGACATTGAATTCGTTGGATGATGCCGATCCAGAAATCCTGAGAACGTTCCAGAAACTAGGCATTCCGGTTGAAGAGCAGAAGGTGCTTCTCAATGTCAAAGGCGCGGCCGCGTCTGCAGCAGACGCACTTGCGATGCCCCATGCCGCACCCGGCCTCTCGGGCGTTGCCGTCGATGCCGTATTCGATTCGGTCTCCGTCGTGACGACTTTCCGAGCAGAACTTGCCAAGCACGGAATCATCTTTTGCTCGATCCAAGATGCAGTCAAAGAGCATCCAGAACTCGTTCGCGAGTACTTGGGCAGCGTCGTTCCGTATAGCGACAACTATTTCGCGACGCTCAATACCGCTGTCTTCTCCGACGGCTCGTTCGTTTACATTCCAAAGGGCGTCCGCTGCCCGATGGAGTTGTCGACTTACTTCCGAATCAATGCGAAGAATACAGGCCAGTTTGAGAGAACGTTGATCGTGGCAGACGAAGGCGCATTCGTCAGCTACCTAGAAGGCTGCACCGCTCCCATGCGCGATGAGAACCAGCTTCACGCCGCTGTTGTCGAATTGGTCGCGATGGACAACGCGACGATCAAGTACAGCACGGTGCAGAACTGGTACCCCGGCGACAAAGAAGGCAAGGGCGGAATCTATAATTTCGTCACGAAACGAGCTCGCTGCAAGGGCCGAAAGAGCAAAGTTACATGGACGCAGGTTGAAACCGGATCGGCGATCACCTGGAAGTATCCAAGCGTTATCCTTCAGGGTGACGACTCCATCGGCGAGTTCTACAGCGTCGCGCTTACTGCGAATAAGCAGCAGGCCGACACCGGTACCAAGATGATCCACATCGGCAAGAACACCCGTTCGACCATCGTGTCGAAGGGTATCTCAGCCGGAAACGGCCAGAACACCTACCGTGGTTTGGTGAAGATCAACGCAGGTGCCGAGAACGCTCGCAACTACTCTCAGTGCGACTCCATGCTCATGGGCGACCGCTGTGGAGCTCACACCTTCCCGTATATCGAAGTGAAGAATCCAACCGCTACGGTTGAGCATGAGGCTTCGACTTCGAAGATCGGAGAGGATCAGATCTTCTACTGCAATCAGCGGGGTATTCCGACCGAAGACGCCGTGAACATGATCGTCAGCGGCTTCTGCAAAGAGGTCTTCCGCGAACTCCCCATGGAATTCGCAGTTGAAGCGCAAAAGCTACTCGGCGTTTCGCTTGAAGGCTCCGTAGGCTAAGACCGGTGTTGTTCGGCTCGATTGGACCCAGATCGTCTGGGGCCGATCGGGCCACTTCGTACAAGAGCGCCAGTTGCACCTGTAGGTCCATCTTCTGCAGGATTGGCATTCTCGGTCGCACGGTGCTTGGCTCGCTCCCTGAATGTGAGCCAAATCATTTCCATACACAAAATCCATGCCAAGGCCGAGTGGAAAGTGCCAAAAAGAATGCCGGCCCCAAGACCAGTGGCCCCAACGGCATACAGCAGTTGGCCCCATCGAATGGAAATCGACGAGTAGGGCGACTTGAGGGTCCAAACATTCTTTGCCTGACTTTCCATCTGCTTTTAAGGTTTACGGCACAGTGAACGTCTCAGATGCGTGATAACGCACAAGTTAGGAGCAAAAGCCCATCAGCGTTTTCCGAATTGTCGCCGAAATACCCGAAATGCAATTTACAATCAGTTCAGGTGAATGGAATGAAAAACTGGAAGATGATTGTAGGGATCGGTTGTGCGGCCGCTTCGACTTTGGGCTGGTCGGAAGTCGGGACGAAGAAAGATGTGCAAGTTGACACGAAGAGACTCGACCGTCGAATCGAGCTGACGGTCTATAAGGACGATTTTGGAATGGTCTCCGAGAGCCGTCCAGTTCGGTTGCAAGTTGGGCATTCGCGGCTTGTAGTAGATGACATCAGTAAGCAACTCGATCCTAACTCGATCCTGTTTGACTGGCCGAATCCCAAAAACCACCCGAGAGTGATAGCCACGACCTACGATTTAGGAGTCGGTGCCGGTACGAATATAGTTAGTCGACTCAATGGCCACGAAATAGAACTCATGTGGCCCACGTCAGATGGCCGCCCTGGCCAGTCGATTAGGGGAACCCTTGAATCTCCCGATGGTGCTGGATACTCCCTGCGAACCGCGGACAAGCTTTACGTAAATCCGGGCGGGATTATCGTTGCGAGTTCTGAAACTGCTTCGACTCTGCCCCAACTCTCGGTGGAAATGGACAGCGAGATCGCAGGGGATTCCCGGGTTGGGATCTCATACCTCACCCAAGGTTTGTCGTGGTCGGCTGATTACGTAGCAAAACTGAATCCAAGCAGCAATTCGGTCGAACTGGAGTGCTGGGCGACCATCACCAATCACACCGGAATTCCATTTCCTTTAGCAAAGCTAACCCTCATGGCTGGTGAGGTTAACCGAGCTGTCAAATCGATCACCCTAAGCCCGACCAGTGTTATTGGCGGATCGACGTCCAATAGTACGGTCAACCTAAGCACAACGTATTCACCGATCGGAGGAGTCGCAGGACTCCCCGTCAAAAGGGCAAACGTTGACCTGGCATCCAATGTTGCAAGACAGACGGTTGGCGACATGTATGCGTACGAGATACCCTCAAGCGCGACGATCGGTGTCGACCAAATGAACCGCGTTAGTGTTCTCGGAAATCGAACGGTTCCCGTTACTCGGATTTACACGGTCCGTGTTCCTGGCCTTTCTTCGTGGGGAATGATGGATATGGCTGAAGGCTATTCAAGCACATCCCATCTCCCAGCCGAAGTGACGATGACTTTTGTGAACGAGGGTTCTTCTCACCTTGGCATCCCTCTACCTTCTGGTGCGGTAAGGGTTTATGAAAAAGATCCTTCTGGACGTGAGCGATATACCGGTGCCGACCAGATCAACGATACGCCGAAGAACGAGCGGGTCACTCTCTCGTTGGCCAAGGCGTTTGATGTGTACGGCAGCTATCATGTCGTCAAGTCCACCAAGGTCAGTAAGCACAAGGTTCGAAAAGTCATCGAAGCCGTGATCCACAACGAGAAGGCGAAGGCCATCCAGGTTCGCATCGACCAAGCTTTCGCCGGTCAGTACGTGATCGTTGAGGAATCACAGAAGAGCCAGAAGCTAGACAGCCAGTCCGTCCGATGGAAGCTCCCCGTCAAAGCCGGAGAAGCCAAGAAGCTGACTTTCACGGTCGAGATGAAGTTCTAGAGGTTAACCTGCGATGATGCCTCCAGCCGGAGCTGAAAGCGGAGCCTGGAGGCTTGAACCACCTGCTTCCGGTGGCGTACGCTCGAATGCCCACCGAGCACTCCATAGGTTAGCGTCGACGCCCCGCTTCACTCCGGGTGGAGGCATCATCGTGGGTGGCGGCTGAGCGTTTCTCCTCCCGAAGTACTCTATGAGGAGCCTCCACGCTCCGTTTCACTCCGGGTGGAGGCATCAACGTAGGTGGTGTTTGATAATCTCTGAACCCTCAGATCCAACTGGGACACTCACTAACCACAACAGGTGGAAAGAATGAGTGATTTGAAGTGGATTCTCGGCATGGGAGTGGCGTTTTCAGCGGTGGTTCTTGCGTCATCAGGATGCAGCAAGGCGGTTGCGCAGCAAGCGGCCCAGGACCCCAATCGAGCGGTGGAGCTAACTGTTTACAAAGATGACTTCGCGATGGTCTCGGAGAAGAGGCCGGTCAAAATTGAAGCGGGGCACAGCAGATTGACGATCGACGATATTAGTAAACAACTGGACCCTGAGTCGGTGTTGTTTGACTGGCTTGGCAGCGATGAGCATCCACAAGTCGTTGCCACCACCTACAATTTAGGCGTTGCGAACGGAGAGAGCCAGCTCAAGCGGCTGAACGGCCAACAGGTCGACATGATGTGGCCATCCAATGCGGGAAAGCCAGGCGACATTATTAGCGGTCGACTTGAGGCGGCCCAGCAGGGCGAAGGATTCGCCCTAAGGACCAAGGATAAGCTCTATATAAATCCGGGTGGAACGATCGTTGCTTCATCCAATACCGCCTCAACATTGCCTCAGCTTTCGGTGGAGTTGGAAAATTCCGGCTCAACAAACACCAAAGTTGGCTTCTCCTACCTCACGCGTGGAATGTCTTGGAGTGCTGACTACGTAGCAAAACTCGATTCTGAACTCGACCAAGTCCGATTGGAGTGCTGGGCGACGATATCAAATAGCACGGGGACGGCCTTCCCGACCGCAAAGTTGACTTTGATGGCAGGCTCACCGAATCGAGCTGCCGTTCAGGCAACTGTCAAGATGCTTCCTCAGCACACCATGTGGGCAGCTAAGGCACCAGCTGTAGCCTCTCCTGTGATGGACAGAGACTTGTCGGTGTCGGGCAAATTGGATGCGCCAAACATGACCGTAGGTGAAATGCACGCTTACAAAATCCCCTCTACGGCATCTATTGGCCAGGATCAGATGAATCGAGTCAGTGTGATTGGAACGAAGACGGTGCCGATCAAGCGCGACTATGCCATTCGAATTCCCACCCTGAGCGCGTGGGGGTATGGATATGATGGTTCGCAAACCCAATCCCATGTCTCTGCGACGCTTTCTATCGCGTTTGTGAACGATGAAGCCTCAAGTTTGGGCATGGCATTGCCTGCAGGTGCTATCCGCGTCTATGAACGAGATCAAGCCGGTCACGAGGACTTCACGGGCGCCGCATCCATTGCCGATACTGCCAAGAACGAGCATATCAATCTCACACTTTCGAATGTCTTCGATGTCTATGCCGAGTACAAGGTGCTCAAGTCAGCTCGCCTCGATAAACACACCATCCGAAAGACGGTGCAGACAACTCTGCACAACGAGAAGAAGACCACGACGCTCGTCCGTCTCGTTCAATCGTACGACAGTCGATGGACTCCGGTGGTGGAGTCGGACAAGAGCGAGAAGCTCGACAGTCAGACCGTTCAGTGGAAGCTTCCTGTGAAAGCGGGGGAGGAGCGCAAGCTGACGTACACCGTTGATATTCGGGGTTAGCGCGTCTGTACCTGCAGGAATAGCCGAAACTGTGGCCCATCCACTATGCCGTGTCTTTTGCGCACGGCGGTACGCTGAAATGGATGGCCCAGCACAACCTCGATTTTTGGAAAGATGTCGCGATCATCTTCGGAGGCGTTATCGCCTTGACGACGTTCTTCAGCGGCATCTTTGAATATATCCGGCAGGGGCATCAACACCGCGCTTCCAATTTCGTCCAGATGCGACGGCGATTCTTGGAGGATCCCCTGTTTCGGGACATCCTCAACCTGCTCGCGACCGATTCCGTGGCCCTAAAAAATACACCGATTCAAGATCGAAGGAACTTTGTCGGCTTCCTTGAGGAAGTAGCGCTTATGGTGAATTCTGGCCTCATCCGAAAAGAGGTGGCGCACTATATGTTCGGCTATTACGTCTTGCTAACAGACAAATGCGAAAACTTCTGGGATGGCTTGGATCGAGACAGTCAGTACTGGAGCGTTTTCCGGCAGCTTGCCAAGCAGATGAAGGCCATGAATGTGGGTGCAACGCCTGCTCCTTCCGAACTCAGGTTTTGACTCTTCCAAGTGATAACGACAGATGAGTTTGGAAGAAGAACCAATCGAAATAGTCATTCCCGAACCTCGAGTTCTGCCTACTCCCGAGGAGAAGGCGAAACTGCGCAGGAAGCGGATTCGTTTTCGACTTTGGTTCTATGGAACATTGGTGTTCCTGATTTACGGTTTCCTGTGGATTCAGCCATACGAAATTGACATGGTAAAGCGGCAGCCGCCAGTCGCCACCCCGATGCTTGACCCGGATACCAAGCACCTATTCGCCAAAGGAACAAAGGTTTTGGTGGTTACGGCACACCCGGACGACTCTGAGTTCTTTATTGGAGGTCTCCTGACGAAATTATCTCGGTCTGGTGCGGAGCTTCATCAGGTGATCTGCACCGATGGCGACAAGGGCTATTACTTGTTCTTCACCGACGCCGCCAAGAATCGAGTCGTGCGGCGGGAGGAGGCGAACAACGCCGCTCGCGCATGGAATGCCCGGTCCCTTAAGTTCTTGGCGTTTCCAGACAGATTTTTGCACCCGAATCAGGACGTCGTCGATAAGATTTCCCAGGAAATTGAACGGGTGAAGCCGGAATACATCTTGTGCTTCGACGGGGCATACCCTCCTCGTGCGAGTCACCAAGACCACCGAAGGGCAGGCGATGCCGCCAAACTGGCAGCCGAGAAGACGCATGTCGCGAAGTGGCTCATGATGTTTCAGACCGGAGCGCCAAACTATGTCTTCGACATTTCGGACTACTGGGAAGACCAGAAGAAGCTGCTGACGATCCACAAGAGCCAGTTTTTCGGAAGCCATCTCACTGGGGTCGAGAACATGATTGCGTACTCGGCAGAGAAAGATGGTGCCCTCATCGGTGCCGACATGGGTGAGGGCTTGCGATGTATCAAACTCAAATGACGCGAGTTCCACGCAAATGTGGGCCGTAGATTAAGAACTTGGGATTGTCCTAGTAGACTCGTCGGTGTAATTCGGGCGTCAAGCGACGCCAAAACAGGAGTCGGCCATCGATAATCAAACTCAAGCAGAATCTGAGCAGCGCGACCGCGATGAGCTTTGGATGGCGGTTCAGGAAGTCCGGACGTATATCGCCGGAATAAACAGCATCTCGACCGAGCGGCTCATTGATCGTGCCACGCCTGGATTCATTTTCCGCGAGCACCTTGCCCGATACACGTCAACCTTGGGACATGTCGCCGGCAAAAACGTTCTCGATATCGCGTGCGGCACTGGGTATGGAAGCGACTATATCATGCGGAAAGCGAAGCCCAAGTCGATTGTGGCAGCGGATATCGACCCCGACGCACTGCGTTATGCGCGACTTCGATACAAGCACCCAAATATCGAATTTGTCCAGGCCGATGCCTGCGCGCGTTGGACGGACAAGAAGTTCGACACAATCATCTCATTCGAAACCATCGAACACGTTCCGCGTCCCGATGTGTTCCTGCATCAGATGATCTCAATGCTAGAGCCAGACGGCTCCCTCTTTGTTTCGAGTCCGGTGCGACGAGTTGGAGCTCTCAGCGATGCCCCAGCGAATCCGTTTCACATCCGGGAGTGGACGATCGATGAATTCCAAGCCCTGTTGAACTTGTTCTTCAATGAAGTACGGTTGTCTGGTCAATCTTTCTCTCTCCTAAGAAAGCGAGGGCCGATTCGCATCCCAGGCCGATTCATTCGCAAGATGGCGAAACCCGTCCACCTTGAGAGCCCCTTTTTCGAAGCTCTCATTTATGATGTCTTGCCCCTCGATATCGTTCCGGTGAAGTACCAAGCCGGGCCGCCCACTGCGATGATCGCGCATTGTCGCGGGCCAAAGCAGAATGTCGACGCTGACCTCGCCCTTCGCCTTGCGATGGGGTAAAGAGACATGCCGCTAAGCAAGGTACGAAAACCTAAGATGGTAAGAGCAAGAATTACCGCCCAGGTTCCTTCTCCCCTCGCCAAAGGGGCAGAAGGTCAGGATGAGGGGTCAGCCATTCCAACGGTTCCGACGCAGTCGGCACATCCATTTCGCATTCGGCCTCTGAATCATTGCCCGACCGCCGATCCCAAGGTAGCCCCACGACTCGTGGCGCGGTATGCCGCTTAGCAAGGTACGAAAACCGAAGATGGTAAGGCCAAAATTGCCGCCCAGGTCCCTTCTCCTTTGCCCAAAAAGGGGAAGGTCAGGATGGGGAATCTGCCATCAACGGTGGTGACGCAGTCGGCACACCCTTATAAGATTCGGCCCATGAATCATAGCCTAACCACCGATCCCAAACTCGCCCCACGTCTCGCGGTGCGGCAATGCCGTTTAGCAAGGCAAGAAAACCTGCGCCAGTAAAGAAGAAGACTGCCGCCCAGGTCCCTTCTCCTTTGCCCAAAAGGGGAAGGCCAGGATGGGGAATCTGCCATCAACGGTGGCGACGCAGTCGGCACATCCTAATTGCATTCGCCCCATGAATCATAGCCTGACCACCGATCCCAAACTCGCCCCACGTCTCGCGGTGCCTTAATGCCGCTTAACAAGGCACGAAAACCTAAGCCAGTATAGGAGAAGACTGCCGCCCAGGTCCCTTCTCCCCTTGCCAAAGGGGCAGAAGGTCAGGATGAGGGGTCAGCCATTCAGTCGGTTCCGAAGCAGTCGGGACAACCTTAACGGACGACCCACTTAACTCGACTAATTAGCGTGCCGGTGCCAGGATAATTCCGTAAAGACCCTCACATAGACCTCGTTCGTAATCACAGAAGTATCGATACAGGTCCCTTCTCGCCTTGTCAAAGGGGCAGAAGGTCAGGATGAGGGGTCAGCCATGCTAACGGTGGCGACGCAGTCGGCACATCCTAATTGCATTCGCCCCATACATCATTCCCCGACCTCCAATTCCAAAATCGCCCCACGTCTCGCAGTGCGGTAATGCCGCGTAGCAAGGCACGAAAACCTGCGCCAGTAAAGGAGAAGACTGCCGCCCAGGTCCCGTCTTATCCGCCTTTCAACCAGAATTCACGTACAACCAAAACCGAACGGAATAGGGATGTTTATCGGTGCCGTCAAGACAGCGAGGACGTCAACCCATACTTCAGCGAAATCAAGACTGAACTCGGGCTTGTGTACTGAATTCGATATGTGTTCAAACCGCACTGTGTCGGTGTGCGAACGGATGCGAAGGTCTGCTGTACCTGGATCAAGAGCTGTGAGTTACGATCTGAAGTCCATCAGCCATTCCTAGACGGCTTGCAGGTTTCGCTATCCTGTGTCATTATTAGAAATACTTTCATCTACAGTCTAAGGGTTCGAGTGCGAACCCTCGCTCAATGGCAGTGGTTGCGAACAATCCAATTCGCAATGATTTCCAATGGCGGTGATTGGACTGGTTGGTTTCCATAGCGTGAGCAAATATGAACGTGTGCATGTCGCTTCTACACAGCAACGAAGCAGAAACTGAATTTGTCGAGTGGCCGGAATGTGACGAGACTGCGGAAGTCGGGCCCCTATCTTTTGCCGTCCCGCTTGTCCACGCTTATTTTCTCGTGGGTTGCTGGATTTATGGCATGGCCTCCGGTAGCTACTTAACTTGCATGGCGTGGATGGTTCTGCCTATCGCGGTCCTGGCGATCGAGGTCGCAGGATACGCCTCCCTGTCCAGGCTACGACTCGATCATTAGGTCATTCGAGAGGAGCCTTGGATGGTCGTATCATAAATCAGGACAGAGATTGCTGAAATTAACCGCATCTCGAGTGAGAATCTGAGAGGTCGCGTAAAGCGAATTCATCCCCCGCCGAGCAATCTTGCGCGTTGCACCTCGACCTTGGGCACGGTCGGGGGGAAAGTCATGCACTTCGCACGCAGGACTCGCGATGCAAGCTAGGTTATTATGTGGAAAGCAAAGCCCAAGTCAAACGTACGATCTTAACGTTGCGCTTTGCATTCCGTTGGCGTGCGTAGCCTAGCTTTTCCGCCAGACTGTACGGTTGATGTAGTCGGTGTAGCTCAGAATAATGCGCAACACTTTCTCGCTGACGTTTGGCTGTGAGTAGTCGGACACGAGCCTTAACAGCCTGTCTTCTCCGCGTGCTTGTGACTCCAATACTTTGAGCGACCGAAGCACGTTCTCGCGCCCGAAGCCAGACATAATCACGGACCCTTCTTCCATTCCTTCCGGCCTCTCGTGAGCTTCCCGAATATTGAGGGCGGGGAAGTTCAGAATCGAGGATTCCTCTGTGATCGTCCCGCTGTCGCTGAGCACGGCGAAGGCGTTCATTTGGAGTTTATTGTAGTCACAGAATCCGAGCGGCTTAAGGTTCTCAACGAGTGGATGCAGCTTCAGGCCCTCTTTGTCGATGCGAGATTGCGTTCGGGGGTGGGTGCTTCGATGTCTCTTGAGAAGTCGGTCGATCGTCGCCGGGCTCATCTTAATTAACTTGGCTCGGGTTGATTCCGTCAGCGTCAGTTCGCCGTGACGCTCAAGCGAGATTACAAACTCTTCAAGGAACGGAGCCAATCGCTTACTGGCTAGATAGTCAGAATGACGCCATACCTTTACGAGGGCTGCCTCTTCGTTAGGGCCGTAATAAACCTTGCGCCTGCGCTTTTGTTTTGACTTGACTGCAGGTGCATCCCGGCCAAGCACACCAATCGCATATTTGCGGTTCCACTCCGTTGCCTCACAAACGGAGTTTAGAATACGACTCTTGTCCTGACGGCTTGCTTTAGCGTATTCGGTCCTCCAATGAGCCACCAATTCTCGACGCGTCTGTAAACTCAACACTGACCTCCATTTGGGTCAGGTTTTTATGTGAGGCAGCCACCATCTTACGGTCAGATAATTAGTGAGGCAGAGCGGCGGCTTGC
>CAILEM010000100.1 GCA_903833215.1 uncultured Armatimonadota bacterium | reverse complement strand
CGGTACAACAATGAACGTCTCCATATGTCCCTGAAAAATCTCACACCCAAAGAGGTATGGAACCTATGGAATCAACAAAAAGGAGGCGAGTCCTCCCCCTAAAAAATCACCCAAATCTGGCGGAGAAATCGGGACACTACACTCCTGTCCCTTCCGCGATCCTCACTGTGTCTTGCCCCAGAACTCCTTGGCTTCAGTTTCCATCTTCTCAAGACGGGTGTAGTAATCCGGAAACTCTTTAAGATGGGCCCAAGCGATTTTGCCGGTCACCATCTCGTCGTCGTGAGTTACGTCAGTTTGTGGATCATGTGAGCCATGCTCAAAATCCACCTTCACGCCCCTGCGAAACTGCTCAACGTCAAAACGGTTCCAAGAGATGCCAAGAGCCTGTCCAATTCGCTCGGCATCTTTCGCGCTTACTTCTTTAGCCATTTTGTCCTCCTCAAGCCCCGCGGGCCGGGTCTGTATTGTCAGCGAGATCAGTGACTCGGTTCCCCACGGTGCGTTCAAGTACGCACTTGCTTCTACGGGAATCGGCGCCAACCGTGTCGTATAATGTCGTTGTGGAGGCGTATCGAGCGGAAGCGACGATTGAGTTAGGCGGGATGCTGCATCTGGACCACCTGCCTTTTAGGATTGGCGAGCGCGTCGAAGTTGTCATCAGCGCATCCAGCACCAATGCCACTAGCTGGCCCGAAGGGTATTTCGCCGCGACATTCGGAGCCATATCGGACGAGTCATTTGTACGCCATCCGCAAGGCGAATTCGACGTTCGAGAGCCGCTAGGTGATCTATCAGCTTGATGCGAACCTTTGCATCTCCTACCTCCGTGGTCGAGTTCCACCTGTCCTAGAACGTTTTCGATCACATCACCCAGACGAACTCTCCGTTTGCGCAACTGTTCGGTCCGAATTGGTCTTCGGAGCATTGAAGAGCCGCGATCCTGAAGCGAGTATTGGGAGCGTTCATCAGTTGTTGGCTCCATTGTTCTGCCACCCGTTCGACGACGCTATCGCACGGGCGAAAGGCGCACCGCAAACTCGGACCGAATTGGGCCTGCGAGTCGGACATTATGTGTAATCCTCGCTTTGCGAAACGTGCAGGAATGGCGCTATCGGCTTCCATTCCCGCACCACCGGTTTGCTTCACTGCTCTAGACCATTGGCTGCGCAGGGTCAAATCAGTGGTGACCATTTCTGCGCAAACAGCAACCAAATCGGCATCGTCCGGATGCTTTAACTAAACGATGACAACGACGTCTATCCACAAGAGTATCCTTCCACCGGAAACCCGGTCATGGACGATGCCGATGCTGGCACAACTGGCGAGTATCACGTTCCTGAGCCTACACAGTAGAGAAATCGCCAGCGCAGTAAAACTTTATGGCTTGCGCCCCATTAGTTTTTGAAGTCTGCTGGTGGCTTGAATCCGGGCACAGCGACAGTGAAGTCATCCGTGAACCACCATGACACTTCTTGGAACGGTCCATAGGTTTTATTGGGAAAGTCATAGGAAATGTGGTGTTTCTTCACAACGACGGCCCCGTCCTTCAGGAGCCGTAAGAATGTACCTGAGAAGCACGGCTGGCGCGTCTTTGCCTGCTCAGGTTCACTTCCTGAAAATGCGACAAGCCACCCTGCGTCTTTGGTCGAGGTTACTCTACTGATGCCTAACGGATTCATTACGGCACTAATCGGAAGGTACGAGTCGCGATAATAGGCCTCCGGATCCAACGGCGATTTGGTCATTGATCGAAAGAGGTTGGCATAACCATGCTTTGTCCGATCACTCGGACTGACCAGCATCTGCCTAGAAATTGCACCGGAGAGAACCAGCGGTCTCGTAGCATAGACGTCACCCCATTCCTCGGAATATAGTTGCTGGGCCTGCCCGATCTGCTTAAGATTGTTCATATCCGTGTTGCGGTCGAATTGATCGTTCGTTCTGACCACCGCTGATACCATAAAAGCCCCTGCGAACATCACAAGACCGGCTGCGAGCCGGGAGTCTTGGCTAACAACATTAGGATTCATTTCTTGTTACCCCACCAGGATTTCTGTCGATTAAGGACAAAGCGATACAACAAGCAATGATGCGAACTGTAAGTTGAAAAAGATCAGTAAAAATGCTTCTTATAGGCATTGTCGAGTAGAGCGCCGGGATGGTAACAATCTTTGACACTGCAATACCGCTTCCCGCAGCGCATGCCCACAGCACGGCACCTCCAAACCTAATCTTCTCTGTAGCAATAAAGCAAGTGACAGTGCCAACACAGCAAATTCCGAGCAGCGACGGCCAACTCGGCTGCAGGAAACTAATCTCGCTTAGCAAAGTACCTCCGCTTGACTTATATATAACATAAGCAGCGACACTAAACGCTATCTGTAGCAGCAGAGACAAAGATAGAAGTCTGGCGTTCATTTTGGTAGGAATGAGCGAGCGACTTGTCGACCAGAGCAATAAAGAACAGCACTAGTGCCACAGGTGATTGAAGTCAGGAGCGGGTCATACCAAAATCGATAGGGATAGAGGTTAGCATGGCTTGCACTTACGAACAGTGTCAGCACATTTCCCGTGAGAACGATCAAATAGCTGCCCAGTATGCACCCTACTATGAATCGGATCGGCGACAGGGTATCCTCCTTAGAAAAGGGCACTAGGAACAGAGTGAATATGTATCCAAATTCGAAAATCGAAGTGGCGCGAAAGACGTTTGAGTGCAGATAGCCTAAACTACACCCAACTCCACAAGATGCAAGCCTTCCTAGCGGCCCTGTGATCAGCCCAGCTATCAGCAAAGGATACCGTGTGATAAGTGATTTTTTAACTGCCAGTGGGGCGTCCATGGTTTTCATCTTCCTTGGAATCTAGGTCTCATTCAGCGGAGGTGGCTAAATGACCGGGCTCTGCAGCATCATCGTCGTCGGTAAAAAACCACAACGGGTTTTGAAAATTTTCAATTTGAGGACTTGGGTAATGGTGCCTAACGTGGCAATGCCGCACAACCACGCTTGTGTCCAACATCAGCCTTAGATATGTTCCTTGCAGTATCGGTGTCTCAGGGCCATCGTAGCCGAGTGAGGTGCCATTCAGATAATCATGCGATCCTGAGAAGGCAACAAGCCAACCTGGATTGCTGCTGGAAAGTATCAGGCGGGACGCGTACGGAGACCCCGCAGACGACAGCGGCAGATACGAGTCCTTGTAAACCGTAACTTGCCCTGGGTTTCCATCTGTTCTTCGGAATATGTTAGCGTAGCCTACAAGTGTCGGATCGCTGGCGCTGACTACGCATTGCAACGGGACGATTTTATTTGTCACTAGAACTACGGTGTCGATGATTGGCCCATGGTCCTCCTCGTAGAGAGCCCGGGCTACACCAAAGGACCGGAGATTTGAAGCGTCTTGAGTTTGGTAGGCCTTGCCCCGCGTTGCGCTGAACGCAGGGTAGATGATCGCAGCCAACACACCTAGGACCCCGATTACGGTCAAGAGTTCTACCAACGTAAACCCGTTTAGACGACGCAACCGTGGTTCGTAATCTACAAGACAAGAATATTGACCTGTCTGAGTCCACTTTTGGCAGAGATATTTGGTCACATTTAGCCTCAATACCTTACGGAGAGCAAGTGCTTCTCGGACAGGGATTCAGCGGATTCTGCACATTCGTGCAACAGTTTCCATCGCGAGACCAGCCAGTGCAAGTGTATGTGTAGCCCCCGGTCCAACCGTTGATAGTATCGCCTCGCTGCACTTCGAAGTTAGAGTTGTATCCAAATGGGGCACCACTGCAATTCTCATTTACTCCCGCGATTTGGCACGAGGTTTCAATATGGTACGATCCGCTTACCCAATCACCGCAAGGTCCAAGACTACCTGCCAAAGAGATTACTGAACCCGCCATCG
Organism: uncultured Armatimonadota bacterium; assembly: GCA_903833215.1. Lineage (GTDB taxonomy): Bacteria > Armatimonadota > Fimbriimonadia > Fimbriimonadales > Fimbriimonadaceae > Fimbriimonas. Next base: position 28,703 of record CAILEM010000100.1, on the reverse strand, counting down.
AAGCACAAAATAAGACAACTTTTAGTTTCATAATAGTACACTCATCAGTAGAATATGACATCGCCAGAATTTTAGCAAGGGATTTGTCGATTTTATTTAGCAAAAACCCTCAACTAGCGAAAAGTTTATTTTAAAGCCATGCTCAGAATCCGCATCGACGATTTGAAACTGTTCAGACGCTGTTTGATTGGGGTCATATTGGCAGCAGGTGGCTGCGTCATTTTGCGTACAATTAACTTCGCTGTTCTTCGATCTCAACTTCCAGGGGAAATCAAATCTCATGAAGCTGCTCTTTCCGTCGAAAGGGAGGTTGGATACAAACCAGGACAGCCGATAATCGTTGAGTTTCTTGACTTCCAGTGTTCGCCCTGCAGGCAACTGTGGCCGAGCGCTAAGGATTTCCGAAGGATTCACCCCGAAATCCGTTGGGTACTCGTAAACTATCCTTTGCCGGTTCATCCAGACGCTTTTGCTGCAGCGGTTTGCTTCTCTATTGCTCGAAGATTCGGTCAGGGTGAAGCTATGGCTGAGCACTTGATGTCAGATAAAGTTTCCCTTTCGACTAGCTCTTTGAACACAGATCTGGCCCGAATGGGACTGAAAAGACTGGTTGGCTTACCTCAGGCTGCCACGTTTGAATCGCAGGTGCTTCGAGAAGTGAGACTGGCGAAAGCTATAGGGGTACGTGGCACGCCGTCTCTGTTCGTTTTGTCCAAGACAGGCGTTCTCACCGAGATCCACTCGCTAGATGCTGCTGAATTGTTTCTGAAGTAGCATCAGTAATTATTTTACTTGATATTGCATTGGGGGGGGGACTGTAACAAAGATCGGTTTGGAGTGAAGGGAAAGCCGAAAGCCAACAATTGTAGAAATGCATCTGTAAATGTGGAAGTGCGCCAAGGGAGTTTTCCCGAACTCGCACTGTGCTTATCGATTTGAGTTCTGTGCGTTGATTCGATTAGGAAGTCTAGATCGTCTTTGAGTCGATGGTACGGCACCCTCACTAAACTGACGTCACGGATGACCAGTGTCAAATCCTAGAACCTTTTATGCTGGCTCGGAGTTCAGGTCGCGGTCGACTTCGATGCCTTGCTGTCTAGCCAGGAGCTACAAGTGGGGGTAAGTGTGCTCCAGCACTAGAACTGACTAAGACTGTGCTCGTGGTTCAAATCCGGCGCGGGAATCGACATCTTGAGTTCGACTTTTTTATGCCAGGTGGAATGCCTTATTTCCAGGGTTTGCCACGGTCTCTCTTAAGTCTCTCTTACACCACGCACAGTCTGGTACGGCCACGTACGGCAGTGCACTCAGCGGCAGGTAATTGAACCTGATTTCTTTTCCCTTCTAAGCAGTGGGTAGCATGTTCGATTCATGTCGGGGGTGCCAAGCCTTTGAACGTAAAGTATCAGAGGAGCAAAACCGTCTTCGATTGTGTTGCAGTTTCATAGTCATCGATGATTGAGACCAAACGGAGCTTGAGGTTCGAAATTGTTCGCTAACTAACCTGATACTGCGCAGTGGGTCACTCGTATTGAGATCGACTCGAGGGCCCAAAGTAGAGGCTATTCTTATCAGCGCCTAGCAATCTAGCGCACGTTTGTGCATTTTTGGTTTTAGAAATACTATTATTTTTACTAGGACATCAATGGAGATCGCTGTCAACTGCTCGTAAGTTTGATCCCTCTGAACTACGATTTTCACTCATATTTGCATCATCTTTGTGGGATATCGTGCCGGTAAACAATGAAGATTCTTATCGTCGAAGACGATGCGGAGATTGCCATGGCGGTCCGAGAGGGGTTGGATGACGCGGGGTACACGACTCATGTCGTTCGCGACGGCGACCGTGCCCTGAAATTGGCAGAGACGACTCCCTATGCGCTCATCATTCTTGACTTGATGCTTCCGTCGATGGATGGGATGGAGATCTGTCGCAGGCTTCGACGGTCGCGAAACAACCTCCCAATCCTCATGGTCACAGCGCGAGATACGATTCCTGAACGGATTGCTGGGCTGGAGGCCGGCGCTGACGACTATCTGGTCAAGCCGTTTTCGTTCGATGAACTGCTGGCACGCGTGCGGGCCCTGCTTCGGCGTGAAAACGTCGTTAAGTCTAGCCTCATCGAGATCGCAGATCTAGTCGTCGACACCCAAGCGCGCACCGCGTCGAGGGCGAGGCGTGAGATCCCACTGACCGGGCGGGAGTACACCCTGCTTGAAGCACTCGCGGGTCACGAGGGACAGATCCTATCCCGAGAGGCAATCCAGGAAAGAGTGTGGTCGGACGACATCAGCGTCTCAAACACTGTGGATGTTTGCATCAAGAACTTAAGAAAGAAGATCGACGATGGGTTCGACAACAAGCTGATCCATACAGTCTATGGCCTCGGGTACGTCCTGCGAGAGGAGTTGGAGACGTGATTCGTACACGACTCACCGTGTGGAATTCGGTGGTTCTAGCAGCAGTCCTCACTTTGGTCGGCCTGGTGGCATTTGTGTACACCCGTGCCGGACTTTACGGAGCTGTCGACCAAGAGCTCATCGCTCGCGCCGACTTCTTGACGTCGACGTTCCAAAACCTCCCAAAAACTCCTCCCAAAAACACTCCGATGCCAGCCGAGCAACTCGTCGGTGTCGATCCGGCACAGTTTCGCAAAATTGAGTTCGAGTACTACATCATCCGCCCTCGACTCAATCTCCTCGATACCAGGGGTGCGCCGCTAGACGGCGGTCCCTGGGACGTCGCCGCCGCCAATCGATCACTTATGGGAAGCAGAGAATTGTTTGACTACCACATTGATCGGCGACGGGTGAGAGTTCTGTCCTTGCCTTTATACAGGGACGGACGTCTTGCTGGCTCGGCCCAACTCGCGGCCAATTTGGAGTACGCCGACAAGGCAGTAGCGAATCTAGGACGCGTGCTATTACTCCTGCTGCCCCTTGCCTTGCTTTTGACAGGTGTAGCTGGAGTGTGGCTGACGCGCCGAGCGCTACGCCCGGTTGGGGAATTCGCGGATGCAGCAGGACGTATTGGAGCTACCAACTTCTCGGGGCGCATGCCAGTAATCGGCACAGACGAGTTTGCTCATTTAGGTAGTGTGTTCAATTCGATGCTTGGTCGGCTAGAGACGGCGTTTCGAGACTTGGAAGGTGCCTATAAGTCGCAAAAGCTGTTCGTCGCGGATGCATCGCACGAATTGAAGACCCCACTCACAGCAATGCGGACCCGTCTTGGAGTCGCTTCGCAAAAGGTCCAGACCCCTGAGAAGTACATGGATCACCTTGACTCGCTAAGACGCTCCACAGACAGAATGTCGTCGATCGTCAGCGACCTCCTGCTGCTTGCCCGGGCAGATGAAGGGATGCTTTTGGGGAAGAGGCGATCCGTACCCGTAGAGTCGCTCGCCGAAGAGGCACTTTCGATTGTCGAAGACGCATACGGACGCAAGATCGATTGCCGGGTTGAGACAGGCCTTCAAGTTTCTGCAGATGCAGCCGAGCTTTCCCGAGTTCTTTCAAACCTGCTCGACAATGCAGCACGACATACGCCGAGGGATGGCGAGGTCGTGCTTACCGCTTTCAATCGCGACATGAATGTCGTTATCCAGGTGGAAGACACTGGCAGTGGCATAGCGGCTGAGCACATTCCTCATGTCTTTGACCGTTTCTATAGGGTCGATGCCTCACGCGAACGCGAGACGGGAGGGACTGGTCTGGGCCTCGCGCTGGTAAAGGCAATCGTCGAAGCACACCAAGGCAACGTAAGAATCCGGAGCGAGATCGGTCGCGGCACGATCGTTATCATCGAACTACCACAAGGCAAATGAGCTGCGGCTGGTAATCCTCATTTTTGACTCATTTCCTGTCTCCAGACTCTTAAGGTGACAAGGAGTTGAGAATTGGAACACAGCAAGCATTCGACAACGGCACTTCTGGTAGCCCACACCTTGGCGGCTATTCCGGCAGCGTACAAGATGGCTGCCGATCAGCATTACTACTTCGGCTACGGTGCCACCCATAGAGAGTTCGCGGTGAGTGCTCATGAGTGAATTCATGCGTCCATGTAGCACATTGGTGTCCGTAAGCGGGCGTCTTTTGTCTGTGCTGTTGGCCCTCGTCGTCGCCAGCTGCGGTCCGAAGATGGCCCCTTCCTCCTCGCCATCGGCAGAAAAGCAGACTACGACTGTTAGCGTACAGAAAGCACGATCGGGAGACGTCTCGAAGACCGTGTCAGTAACGGGTTCAATTGTTGCTCTCCAAGACGTTTCTCTCTCCGCAAAGCAGGCAGGGCGTCTGACCGAAGTGTTGGTTCGTGAGGGCGACACCGTCAAAGCAGGTCAGATTCTTGCGCGAGTCGACGATAGGGACCTTCGCTCACAGCTTCGTTCCAGCGAAGCTGCAGTCACCTCGGCCAGGGCAAAACTGGAACAAGCGCAAGCTGCTTATGCGCAACAACTCGCGCAAACTGACGCATCAATCGACTCTGCCCAGGCGGCTCTGAACCAACAGACCGCAACCTCGGCAGCCCAGGTGCGATCCGCCGAATCCAAACTCGCCAGCGCCAAAGCAGCTCTCTCCACCACGCTCGAAGGTGCGCGTCCCGAAGAGCGTAAGCAGACGGAGGCTGCCCTCGCCTCGGCAGAAGCAAACTCCCGCAAAGCAGAATCCGATCTCCGCCGCTACAAGAAGCTTCATGATGCGGGTGCCATCTCGGACGCGGAGTACGACAAGTACGTCAGTTCACGCGATGTTGCCCTAGCTGATCTGAATTCAAAGCGTGCGGCGCTCAGAATGCAGCAAGAAGGCAGCCGAAGGCAAGATATTCAGCAGGCGAAGGAGACCGTTCGGCAGGCAGAGGAGGCATTACGGCAAGCAAACGCTGCGCGTGCTACCGACGACGTGAGACGGGCCGATTTGAATACTGCGATCGCTGGGCGAAAGCAAAATCGCGTGAAACAGGCGGATATTGAGGCGGCAAAAGCCTCTCTCCAGGAAGCTACAAGCGCGGCGGCTATCGCGCAGCAAGCCCTTTCGGACTCCATGGTTCGCGCGCCCATCGCGGGCCGTGTTTCAGAGCGATCAGCTGAACCGGGGCAAGTTGTTTCTTCGGCGACCGTTCTTCTGCATGTTGTTTCTCTCGATTCGGTCTATTTTGAGCCAGCGGTATCCAACTCCGAAGTCGCGTTGATAAAGGTTGGCCAGCAGGTTTCCTTGCATGTGGACACATACCCGAACGAGACATTCCTCGGATCGGTTACCAAGATCTATCCACAAAGTTCGTCCGACACGCGCGCAACCTCTCTTCGTGTGATGCTCCCAAATTCCGGAGACAAGCTGCGTCCAAACATGTTTGCCCAGGGCACCATCGTTGTCCAAACCCACCGAAACGTCACGATCGTTCCGACAACTGCAGTAATCATCAAAGGCGAAAAGAAGCAGGTGCTTGTCGTCGAAGGCGGAATCGTTCTCGCACGTGATGTCACCACCGGGATCAGCGCTGATAAAGGCGTCTCGGTAGAAGTGCTGGGCCTATCAGCCGGTGCCACCGTAATAACGTCCGGACAAGATGTGCTCGAAGACGGTCAGAAGGTTCAGACAACGGACCAGACCGCCGGAACCGATCAAGGAGGCAAGTAGAGATGCAGTGGCTTGCCCAAATCTCCATAAAGCGGCCCATCTTCGCTACGGTGCTCATCCTCGCACTGTGTGTATCGGGCCTTTACGCCTACTTCGGTCTCACTGTTGACCAGTTTCCAAACGTCGACTCGCCGATGATCACGGTTACAACGACATTGCCCGGCGCCTCGGCAGAGGAAATTGACACGACTGTCACCGAGGAAATCGAAAAGAAGGTCAACACGATTGCGGGCATCGACTCGATCTCTTCGACTTCATCGGAAGGCATCTCAATCGTTTCGATTTCGTTTCTGATGACCAAGACCGCCGACGTAGCCTTCTCTGAAGTGCAGGCAAAGATCAATTTGGCGTTGCCCAACCTTCCAAAAGACGTCAATCAGCCCACGGTTCAAAAGATGAGTGCGGATGCCGCGGCAGTCGTTTCTTTCGCTCTATCTGCTCCTAACGCTGATATTCGTACCATTTCTGAATACGCCGACAAGACGTTGCGTCCTCAACTCGAATCCGTAAGCGGCGTCGGTGAAGTGTCCATCGTCGGCGGAAGGCTCCGCCAAATCAACGTCACGCTTGATCCGCAGAGGCTCCGCGCCTACGGACTAACGGCAATTGCCGTTCGCGACGGGCTTCAACGTCAAAACGTGGAAGTTCCGGGCGGTTCTCTTGAGACCAAAGAAAGGCGCATTTCCGTTAAGACGATGGGCCGATTCACGAGTGCTAAAGAGATGGAGTCGCTCGTTTTGACTCAGAAGGGTGGGACTCCGGTCTATCTTCGCGACGTCGCGAAAGTGGAAGACGCCCTAGAGGATGCCAGTTCGATTGCCCGTTTGAATGGGAAGAACACCGTACTTCTCCAAGTCAAAAAGCAGAGCGGATCGAACATGATCGCGGTGATCGACAGCATCAAAGAGCGGATCAACCTGATCACGAAAACGCTACCTGCAGGTTACAAAATTCAGATCACCGGTGACCAATCGACGTTTATCAATGCTTCGGTCGACACGGTTAAAGAGCATCTCGTCCTCGGCGCAATTCTCGCTGCCATCACAGTGCTTGTATTTCTTTGGGACTGGCGTTCGACTGTCATTGCCGCGCTTGCGATTCCTAGCTCGATCATTGCGACGTTCCTTCTGATATCGGTAGCGGGATTCACCCTCAATACCATCACTCTACTCGCCCTTACCCTCGCCGTGGGAATCGTCATTGATGATGCGATTCTTGTGCTGGAAAATATCGTTCGCTTCGTAAACGAAAAGAACGTGTCGCCGCGCCGTGCTGCGCAGGAGGCTACGCAGGAAATTGGGTTAGCAGTCCTCGCCACTACTCTTTCGTTGGTTGCGATTTTCATTCCGGTAGCGTTTATGTCAGGGATTCTCGGACGATTCCTGGCGTCGTTCGGCTACACCATGTCGTTTGCGATCATGGTTTCGCTGTTGGTCGCCTTTACACTTACACCCATGCTGTCTTCTCGCTGGCTTCGCGGCAAGCGCGGCGCGCTGAAAGCAGAAGACGAGGAGGATTCCGATCCTTCCCAGGAATCAGAGAACGATTTACAGATGTTGGAGAAAGCCCACGTTTCACCTGGGGCTGCGCATCAAATTCCAGACGAACCGGCCCCTGAGGCTGACAAGAAAGGTCTTTACCATCGAGTAGAAACAGTGTATTGGCACGTGCTGCGCTGGGCTCTTCACCATCGGTGGGTCGTTGTGGTTGCCTGCGTCGCCGTCTTCATCAGCATCGTACCGTTGATGGCGCTCGTCAATAAGGGATTTCTTCCCGACGACGACCAGAGCCAGTTTGTGGTGAGTGCCCGAACGATTGAAGGCACATCCCTGCAAGCTACAAGCGACCAACTTGAGCGGATTGCTACCCAGATTAGGGAATTGCCCGACGTTCGCTTTACAGTCGTTACCGTCGGTTCTGGCTCCGACGGGGCGGTCAATAGCGGCGACATTCAGGTCCAGTTGAACGAAATCAAGGACCGCAAATCCAAAGCGACGCAATTTACTCTGATGCAGCGGGTCCGTGACGAAATCGTTCCCCGCAGCCCGAAGAATGTGCGCATCACAGTTTCCTCGACCAGCGCGATTGGCGGCGGCGCTGCTCAGGCAGCGGTGCAGTACATCGTCAGCGGTCCGAACCTTGACAAGCTGCGCCAAATTTCTGACACGATGGTGGCGAAGATCGCCAAGATTCCCGGAGTTTCTGATGTTGATACCTCCGCTACATTCGGCAATCCAGAGTTGCGACTTGACCTTCGCCGGAATCAGGCGGCAGACCTAGGTGTTTCCGCTTCGGATATTGCGAACACGGCCCAAATCGCCGTTGCCGGTGTGACCGCCTCCAACTTCACGGAGAACGGGCACCGCTACGACGTCAATCTGCGTGCCGAACCCCAGTACCGGCAAAATGGTGCCGACCTCTCCCTCTTTACAGTCCCGAGTTCGAAGGAAGGGGTCAAGATGGTGGACTTGAGCCAGGTCACATCATTGAAAGACGGGACTGCTCCCGCCTCGATTAGCCGATACGCTCGGTCACGCCAAATCACTCTCAAAGTGAATATCGCGAAGACAGCCTCTCAGCAAACCGTCCAGAACGAAGTCGACAAGATTTTCAAGAGCCTGAATGCCGGTCCAGAATATGTTGGGCAGTATGGTGGCTTCAGTAAGCAGCAAGGCAAGGCGTTCGCTTCATTCGGAATGGCTCTGGTCCTCTCGTTCGTGTTCGTGTACCTGATCCTGGCTGCTCAGTTCGAATCGTGGCTACACCCATTTACGATCCTGATGTCGCTACCACTGTGTGTACCCTTCGCATTGATCTCAATGATCCTAACCGGCGTGTCCATAAACATTTTTTCGATGTTGGGCATTCTCGTGCTCTTTGGCATCGTGAAGAAGAACTCGATTCTTCAGGTGGACCACGCCAACGGACTACGCGCAAAAGGAATGGGCCGCGAAGAGGCGGTGTTGGTGGCGAGCCGAGACAGGCTTCGACCGATCCTGATGACGACATGCGCGTTCGTCGCAGGCATGTTACCGCTTGCCTTTACGCAAGGGGTCGGTGCGGACACGAACCACTCGGCGGGCGATGTCATTATCGGTGGCCAAACGCTCTCCCTTGCACTTACCCTCATCGCGACCCCAGTGGTCTACACGTTGATGGCCGATTTCTCGGGATTCATAACCCGCAGGAAGAAACCGCTCATCGGCTTCATGAATCGCTTTTCTCGCAGTTCGGAGACCCATTCCTAATGAAGGTGAACCCTATGAAGCTTCAGTCAAATACCACGATTCTTCGTACGATAGGCTGGTCCTGGGCTCTCGGTGCAGCACTTGCCCTGCCGTCCTTGGCACTCGCTCAGTCCCCTACGACCGTGCCACAAGGCACCCTTCCGAAACCAGCTCTTGAGCTACCTATACCGGACCGTCCGCTGAAGTCGTCGCCTCGGCTTCCCGTTTCACTTCGTGGAAAAGCACTGACGTTGAACGACATCGTTTCCATAGCTCTGGCTACCAACCGAGACTTGGCGCTGCAAGCCGAGTCATACCTGCGAACTCAAGGGGCATCAACGACTGCCCGGGCGGGACTTGGCCCATCCATCAACCTAAACTACAATCTTTATGGCTACAACGCCGCTCAAGCCAGCAATCTTGGCGGCCAAGCGATCGTTACCAATCAGCAATTTCAGAACCAGGTGAATGCGACGTTCAGCGTTCCCATTGACATCAGTGGTGAACTTCGAGCAGCGCGAGATCAGGCTAAGTTCAACCAGATCGCGGCCAAGTTGGATATCAACAGGACTCGCAATGAAATTGTGCTTCAGGCGAAGAGTGCCTTCTATTCTGTGCTTCGTGCTCAAGCATTGGTGAGGGTGGCGCAAGATGCCTTGCAGAACGCGGTCGACCGTTTATCAGACGCGCAGCTTCGTGTCAATGCGGGGACATCGGCGCGTTACGACGTCACCACCGCGAAAAGCGATATGGCGACCGCAGAAAGGACCTTGATCTCCAACCGGAATTCACTGTCCCAGGCGTTTGCGTCTCTGAACAGCGTGATGGGTATTGACTTGGATACCGCACTCACGCTGACCTCAACCGGGGCGGTCGAAATTCCCGAGAGCGCAAAATCTGCCTACGCTGGCCCTGACCTTAAGCCGTCAAAGCCACCCGAGAATGACTTCAAGATCGGGGCAGACGGAACCGTTGGTGATCGTGGTGCTGCCCTCGCTGCAGCGGCCCAAGACGTGACCATACCAAACCCGCGGCCCGAGGATGGCGAATATCGGCGTTTGCTTGACGAGTCGATCAAAACAAGGCCCGAAATCTTGCGGGACGACGCCAGCATCGCAGCGGCGAGAAAAGGCGTGACCATTGCCAACGCGGGACTTCGGCCTACCTTGAGTCTTGGCTACAACTATGCCTACACGCCAAACACAGGCGCTTTCGGCCAGCAGACAACCGGATACGGGCTACTAACTTTGAGCATTCCGATCTTCGATTCGGGGGCAAGTCACGGGCGGGTTACTCAAGCCCATGCTGGCGTTGCGACTGCAGAAACGAACCGGCGGGCGACAATCGATTCGATTACGCTTGAGCTACGAAAGGCATATCTAAATCTTCAGGCAGCGGAGCTCTCGCTCAAAACGGCACGTCAGAGCCTTGCCCAGGCGGATGAAGCCTATCGGCTGGCTCGACTCCGCTATACGACGGGAGTTACCTCCCAGGAAGGCGTCTCTCCCATCGTTGAGCTTAGCAACGCCCAGCAAACCCTGAGCCAAGCCCAGAGCGACTACGTCAATGCCCTGTACGACTACAACAACGGTCGATCCACGGTAGACAAAGCAGTGGGTCGCTACGCCTACACTCAGACGTCTCTTGGCTATTCAACGGCCCCACTTTCTAAGGAGGTGGGCAGGTAGTGCCGCAGAAGCTCGGACTCTCTCATGTGACTATGCAAGAGTCCGAGCTTCTTAGCAGAGGAGTGATCCCAACGACCTCGTCGTGAGCGCGACCGGAACCAGTCCACTGCGATGCGTTCGCTTAGTACATGGGAAGACCACAGTGGTCGTACAATCAATCCATGTCAGACGGCAAAAAGCGCTTTTCGCGTAGGGCTGCCTTTGTCCTATTCTGCATCTCCTTCTCACTGCCTCTCCAGTTCTCCGCTGCGTTCCTGGGCCAAGGTTACTACGCCGTTTTCCAGAAGTACCTGATTGGCTGGCCCGAACTTGGGTTTCCCTCTACGACCGGAGAGGACGCAGTAAGTAAGGGCAAGCTCTTACTCCTGCTCGGAGCACTCCTCGCTGCGGTAGCGCTGCCCGCTATCGCTTTGTCGGTGCGTCGGCTACGCGACCCCTAATGAAGCTTGTGGCGACTGCGGGATGTTTGGCACGCTTTTTCGGTTTGACCTCAATCGTCGCACCCACTGCGTTGGCGTAGCGGACCATTAGTGACAAACTCATCAGTTTGCTTCCACGCTCTACTTGGGCGATATAGGGCTGAGAAAGGTGCAGCGTTTCGGCCAAGTCGCGCTGGCTTAATTTTGCAGCATTCCGGGCACGCACGAGAGCGCGCAGTGCACTTTCTACTTCGTATGCTGCCTTGTATTCAGGCTATGCCCGGCACTCGTCAGTAATCAGTTCGTTGATGCAACTCATCTCTTGCCCCAGTTTTCTTCCCAAAGTATTTTTCGGCGCTTGGCCGTCTCTATGACAGCGGCTTCGATATTTACAGCGCACCTAGATTGACATCGTTTTAGTGATCTCATCACGTCAAAGAAGTCCCTACACAACTTCGCAGTGCTCTAAGCCTTCGGTCACCATCTAGTCGCCCTTCACCCAAACTTGCGTGACAGACCCATCGTCGTCGATGCGATCCTCCGCGTGATGGAATCCGGCTTTGGCGATCACTCGCTGGGATGGCAGGTTATCGGGGTGGATGGTTGCGATCATGTGTCCGATTCCCCAATCGTCTTTTGCATACTCGACAAGGCGCTTGACGATTTCGGTGGCGTAACCTTTGCCCCAATGCTCACGCCGAACCCAATACATCAGTTCGGGTTCGGGTTGCTGATCAGGGTGAAAGACACCACCGCAGGCAACCATTTCGTCCCCATCTTTGGAAAAGAAGGCGATCAGCCCGTACCCCCTCTGGATGAAGTTCCTCTCTGTGACGTCTACCACCCACTGCCGGCATTCTTCTTCGGAAAGAACCTGGGAGTCACCGACAAATCTCATGCTTTCGACATCGCCAAAGATGGATACCATCTCCACTGCATCGTCTGCAGTAAGCCGCCGAGCTTCGAGACGCTCTGTAAGAAATAGGGAAGTTCCTGCCACAGGGAACATGATACGAAATCGTGCTTGACGTGCGGACGAAGTGTGGGGCATGCTGGCGGCATGTTGTTCTTTGCAGCCGCTTCGTTACTCCAATCGGAGTCGCGTCCGCTACCGCTCGTCCCTTGGCCGTCTCATGTTGAAGTGAAGGGCGGTTCGTTCACGCTCAACGGCTCGACAACGGTATTCGCGAACAGCCGAGCGGCTCGGGAGAATGCAGACTTTCTCCGGCAGTCGCTTCGCTCCACGGGCCTCCCACTGAAGAGTACGTCGAAGACGACTCAGAATACGATCGTTTTGAAGCTGGTTAAGCCAGATGACGTGCTTGGTGAGGAGGGTTACCGACTGTCGGTTGGCAAATCGGAGGTTGATATCGAGGCGGCTACTTCAGCCGGGCTGTTTTACGGCATTCAAACGTTCCGCCAACTGCTCCCCGCCACAACGTATGGTCCGATGAACAACCAAGCCTTCACATACGAAGTGCCGGGGGTTGAAATTGCTGATCGTCCACGATTTGGCTGGCGCGGGATGATGCTCGATGTCAGTCGCCACTTCTTCCCCAAGGAGGAAGTTATGAAGATGCTCAGCACGATGGCTGAGCACAAGTTAAACCACTTCCACTGGCACCTCACCGATGATCCAGGCTGGCGGATTGAGATCAAGCGATATCCGAACCTGACCAAGGTTGGCTCCCTCCAGAACTTCGACACGTTTGGTAAGCCGATCGACGGGCAGAACCACGGTGGCTTCTACACCCAAAACGAAATTCGTGAGGTGGTCACCTACGCCAAGAAGCTGCACATCATTGTTGTGCCTGAGATCGAGATGCCTGGGCACTCGGTTGCTGCGATCGCAAGCTATCCAGACCTTGGCGTGTGGAGCAACCCCCGCAAGGCGAATCCTTGGGCGACGGAGTCTTCAAACCTGAATGCCGAAGACTCAACCGTCCAGTTCTACAAAAACGTCCTCGACGAAGTGATGAAGCTCTTCCCAAGCACCTGGATCCACGTCGGTGGCGATGAGGTGGACAAAGGCCCTTGGGTCCACAATTCCCGTATGCAGGAGTTGAAGAAGCAGCGCGGCCTCAAGAGCGAGGATGAACTCCAAAGCTGGTTCATCCGCCAAATCGATGGGTACTTGACCGCCCATGGGCGTCGCCTCATCGGATGGGATGAGATCCTCGAAGGTGGTTTGGCTCAGGGAGCGACCGTCATGTCGTGGCGAGGCATTGATGGTGGAATTGCTGCTGCTCGCGCGGGACACGACGCCGTGATGAGCCCAACAAGCCACATGTACTTCGACTATTTCCAGGGGCCGCCGCGGTCAGAGCCACACGCGATCGGCGGGTTTGTACCTTTGGATAAGGTCTATGGCTACGAGCCGGTTCCCAGCGTCTTGAACGACACCGAGGCAAAACACATCTTGGGCGTCCAAGGCAATATCTGGGGCGAGTATATTGCGACAACTTCGTACATGGAGTACATGGCATGGCCGCGCGGTTGCGCCCTCGCCGAGTTGGCTTGGTCACCCAAAGAAGCCCGCAACTGGTCGTCGTTCCAACTGAGATTGAAGGACAACCTTTCGCGATTCGATGCGGAAAAGATGAACTACCGCAAACTCGACAAGGCCCCGTAACGAATCAGTAACAAAAGAGGAGGAACGTCTTTTGTTCCTCCTCGCCCAAACCTCATGCAGGCTCTACTGCTTGCGACCGACTGCTCCCCAAAGGAGTCCAGCCCCCAGAACGGTGGAAACTAGGCAAAGCCCGAAAAAGGCCCCCGGTGGAACCGGCCGCTTTTCCGTTGGAATTTCGTTGATCCAACCCCACCATGGTCGCGGAGCATAAAACACCTTGTAATCCTCTTGAAAAACCCTGGGATCGGTGAAGGTGATGATTCGCTGGCCGGTTTTTGAAACGGTCATGTGTTGCGCAGGGCCAAACGGCATATACGTTATGTCTCCGTCGGGGGTGCTTGTCACATGAGGCCGGACTTTGTTGCGAGTCTGGATATTCTCAAGCAATTCTGCCGGCCGTGCCAATAGCTGCGAGTACTTGAAGTAGGCCCAACCATCGAGGAAGAAATTAGGCGGCAGCCTTCGATAGGAGAAGAAACGGGAGTTGTCCACAGAAACCGCCATGAGCTGAATGATGAGCCCAAGCCCAATGACTGTATAGGCAAACACAGACTTTGCCACCTTCACCGCGATGTAGGGAAACGCCAGAGCCCATAGCGGCATGATCGCCATCATGTACCTTGGCCCCCAGCATTCGTCACCACTGGCGAAAGACAGGCAGGACATTTCGCCGAAATGAAGCACGGTGATGGCAAAGATGAGTCCAGCAAGACCTCGCTCGGCTTTGAAGAACTGCTTGAAACCAATCACGGCCAGCACTAAGGGAGGGCTAAACCAAAGCACTCCTTTGCCAGGGCTCACGCTAAGCGTCAAAAAGCCCGTGATCGGGTTCGCAAGCATTTGAGCCCCACCGTTGTCAAAGTGAGGCATGTTCACACTGCCATATCGAACCCAGTTGTAATAGGCGTAGCCAACAAAGCAAATCGCGATTCCCACTCCGAACAGGCAAGTCTGAGCAAATACGCGAGATTTCCAGTTGCCTTCAGTGTGAGCACGCTTGGCTTCGAGGAACCAATACACCGGAATCGCCGGCAACAGGGCCACAAAGGGGATTCGGTAGTTCACCAATAATCCCCCGAGCAGTCCGGCTGCGAATGCTGCCCCCCAACTCCCTCGCTTGACGACATCATAGGCCGTCATGATCATCCCCAGTAGGGCCACACCGTGTTGGCACTGATCAAAGGCTGTTTCCGAGCCTGGCCACCAGAGAGTTGTTAGCCCAAAGACAAGCATCCAACCCAGCGCCTGCTTGAAATCCACCCCCAAACGCCTGAAGAACGCAAGGAGAAGGGGGCCAATACATGCTCCGGCAAAGGCGCTCACGATGCAGAAGCTGAAATGGTCGGTGGCGACGTTGTTCCCGACAAAGGCCCTGGCAACCACCATTAGCGGAATCGGTACAAGACTTGCCGGTGCCGTGTAAAAGCTGTAGGTCTTACCTGTCGCCGCATTCTTCGGCAGTGGCGTCGACAGGATGTAGTAGTCACGAATCTCTGGACCAACCAGGTTCACCATGTTCCTGGAGACTTCGAATCGAACTTGTGCGTCAAGGCTATCAATTCGTCCCGGATGGGAGAACAAAAAAATTCCAAGCAGAAAGAGAAAGGCTCCCCAGCCTCCCAATCTCCATTGGTCCCACGGCTTCGCCCCTGTATTGCCTTGAATCTGCTTCATCCTTGAAATCCCCCAAAAAGGAGACGATTCACTTACCTAATCAGCCGTCTCTGTCTTGTTTCCTGCTGAGATTTCGATTTCCCCGTTCATGCTCGAGATTTATCAACCAGCCAACGTCTGACGTTGGTTCAATTTCAACGAGGTGGGATCACTCTTTGCTTCGGCACCTCGACCGGCTTGGCCAGCGCGGCTAACCTGGCTTTTTCCACTTCAGATTTGAAGGCAGGCGGCAACTCGGACAGTTCCTTGCTTGCTGGATTAAACAGGGTTTCTGGCAGCGAAACGGTCATCGGGATGTCACCGGGTTCGAGGAGGAGGTTCAGTTTGTATTTGCGAACCACTCCGACTCGAAACCGATCGTAACGTTGATAGGCGCTGGGGGGAACTTGCTTCCACGGCTCGCCCTTGGCCAACAAGGTTCCAAACTCTTTGGCCTCAAGCCCGACAGGTGCCACAGGCGGGCCATCGGCACTAGCCCAGGCATACATGACCGGAAGCTCTTCGATACTCATCTTGAGCGTCCCATCAATAATTCCGTTCGGCAGCGCGTCGGTGGGGTCACGCCCATCCTGCAACTCGTCGTCATATAACATGGTGGAAATCTGCGCCTTCGCTGCGGGGCTCAATCGTGATAGTTGAACGACTCCCCCGTTTCGCAAATGCTCGATCCCAGACGAACCGATGGCAGCCCACAGCCGCAACGCATAGTCATTCATGATCGTGGACAAATCACTGTACAATCCGCCAGAAGTGCCAAGCAGGCAAACGTAGTTGCATAGCCAGTTCTGGAAGGCATATGGGTCTGAGGACTGCGCTGCCCACTCCGCCGCCAAATCCACGGTCATTCCGCCGTGTCTGACGCAATTGGCGAGGAGCGCTCTGGCTTTCGACCTGGATATCCGATGTTTCTGCTCGTGACTTCGAAAAACGAGCCAGTCATCATCTGTTGGAATCAGGCTCTCACGGTTCTTTGACAAGACCTGAGTTGCAGTGAGGTTGGTGAGTAGATCCCAAGAGGCGGCAGATGCATCATTTACGGTACCCACCAAGTTGCGATCAAGACTTTCCGCAACCATCATCAGCTCTTCGCCAAGGTCCCAAGTTGTCGGCTCAAAATGAACTGGATCTAGGAGCTTCGGTCGCCACTTGGCATAAATCGCTTTGCGATCGGCGCCTTCGTAAAACAGCGATAGGGCTTTGCGCGCCTCTACGACTTCGGCCGTCGGCTGCAGGGGAATCTCGCCCGGCTTTGATGCTTTGGCATCTGCCTCGGAAGAAGGCGGCTCTATTTGGTTGGCATAACTATTTAGGCGCCCAACGGACCTATCAACCGCTTTGCCGTCAGGACCGGTAACCCCAAATTCCGCCACGAATTCCTCGGCGAGAGTTACCTTGCGGCATACCAACTTCACCCGATTTGCTTCCAACGACGAATCGAGGATGCCAAGTTCTTGACGATAAATCTGTAGCGCTGCTTTTTGCGTTTCAGAAAACCCGTGCTGCATCGGAGTAGGGTTCTCAGCCCAAACTTCCCGTCCATCGGCAGGTATGGCAAGCAGCACCTTCGGGTCAATCTGGAGCACTAGTCGCGCCATCGCACGCCATGCGGGGGAACCTTGGTTAGCGGGAGCTCCGATTACGACGCGGGAATAATTCTTCCTGGCCTCCGCATCGCTCATTCGCTGGTCCTGAGCTAACTTCTTTTGGACATAGGCGTCAACCGCCTTTTTATCTAGCTGCTCTGGCTGTTGGGAAAGTCGGTTTTGCAGGTACTTCAGCGAGTTGCTTAGTCGGTGGGCATCCTCGGCTGCATTCGCATTTTCTATGTTCTTTTGTGCCTCAGGATTGGGTTCCAACCAGGACGTTCCGTTCGAATGACGAACCCATTTCGCACAGAGCACTTCCGCGATATGAGACAACGCACCCTCCACCGACGCATCCTTGAGTCGCAGAAACAGGACCTCATCCGCCAGTGCGGGAGTAACGGCCAATCGTCTTCCGCAAGCTGTAGAAAATGCCCGAATCGCAGCCGGTGCGGGCATCGGCGACAACGAAATCGTCACCCGTGGGGACTGAACCGACAGCAGCAAAAACGAAACAAGCAACGACATGTCCTTAAGACGAAAGAACCTCGATAAAGGTGCGCTTGAATCCAGAGTGCGATTAGTCAAACCTAGAGACGCAGTTTCCCGTCACTTCTCAACGAATCCGTTCGACCAAGAATCGTTGTAGGTCATTGGACTAACTCCTAGACTTTTTGAGTCATTTAGCAGACGCCCTGCCAAAGTACAAATTTAGTGTTTTACAACGAATGAGCCCAATGTCACTCAGATCACGCGTGGTAAGTTTTCGCTCGTGGTGAAAATCAAACCCAAGGCTCTGGTGCCAGGCGACAAGATTCGATTTGTTTCGCCAGCCTCGCCCGTAATGTCCGAGCACCTTTCCCCCGCTCAGGAATTGCTGGAGCAAGCTGGTTTTCAAGTTGAATTCGGCAAACACGTCTTTGACCATGTGGATTACTTGGCAGGCACGGACCAAGATCGCGCGGCCGACATCATGGATGCGTTTCTCGACCCAAGTGTGAGTGCCGTTTTCTGTTCTCGCGGAGGGTACGGTTGCCCTCGATTGATGCCGCTTCTCGACTTGAGTACGATTGCCAAGTCTGCCAAGGTATTTCTCGGGTTCAGCGACATCACAACGCTCCATGTCGCGCTAAATCGCCGAGGCTTGGTGACGCTTTACTCTCCGATGGGGTCGTCATTGCGAACGCCTCGGGCAGATTGGGTCCTTCGTTCTTTATTGAACGGCTTAACTGGGCACAATCCACTCGACGTCCCGTATCCGAAGGGAACCTGCGTTGTTCCCGGAACGGCGGAAGGGGACACCACAGGTGGATGCCTCGTGCCGTTCATGGATTCTCTTTCGACGCCGGACGAGATCGACATGGATGGCAAGATCCTGCTCATCGAAGACGTTGGCGAACGCGCCCACCGTGTCGATGCCCTCCTGACCCACCTTATTCGTACGGGCAAGATTCAGAAATGCGCCGGGATCGTGATGGGTGAGATGACGGGAACCGATGAGCTATGCAAAGAGACCACGGATGGAAAGCCTAGCGAGATGTATCAAAACGTCACCTGGCGAGCGATCGTCCGTGAACGACTTGAGCCGCTTGGAATTCCCCTGATCATCGACTTTCCATTCGGTCACATCGAAAACATGCTGACCATTCCCTTGGGGGTGAGAGCTCGGATAGACGCTAATCAGGGCACTCTCGAGCTAGTCGAGAGCCATTGCACGTAACGATTAAATGGGGATTCCCCCAAAAATGTTCGTTCGTATTTCGGCTTTCGCGATGACCAGACCAATCAGGTCTCAAATAGCGGCCCTGCAAAGAATGGGGACGCCAGCAAGTGGTGATCTTCAGGCCGCTGGGAAGAGCAAAAATCCCCTCGTCAGGACGGGTGCCGCCAAGGCTGTCGGAGAGATTCAAGCTCCTGGATATATTCAATAGACCAGGGACACGGCATGGAGCAGCGATTTGAAATCGCTGCGTAGCTGGAATCGGGCTAGGCCAGTTCGCTGGACCTGGCTTCCAACCGCAACATGCCCATTGACATCTTTGAGGCGCTACGGCTTCAGTTTCAGTGAGACGCCAATGTCTGAATCATCGATCGAGATTCCGAGGGCTTTGCCGCCGCCATCGGATAAGTCCTTGCCCGTGCTGTACACGACTTCGTCCTTTGCGTTGTAGATCATTGGCTTCCCGCTAAATGGATCTTGCGGCCAAATTCCCAAATTCGGAACGAGCCCCGCGGAGGAAGAAGGGACTTTTCCGCCGTGACTCGCACGATAGATTCTTGCAGCAAGCAGGGCTCGCGCCACATCGTGGACTGTTCGCCATTCGCAAGACATCAGAACAGGAGATTCCCCCGAGTGCTCCAGAGTCTGAATCAGCTCGCGACCGATACTATTTCGCGTCAACCGCATGGAGATCTCGTAACGCAAGCCGTTGAACGCGCTTCGACCACCACCTGGGCCCGATTGAGGACTCCTTTGAGGCAAATCCTTCGTTTCCTTTTTGACCAATTGATCTCCCGATTGATCGAATTTGGACCATGAGACCTTTGCATTGGCGATTGACACTGGCACAACTTTGGCAAAAATCCGCGTCGTTTCAAGCGCATCATATCCGCCTGATCCGGGCTCGCAAAACCTCATCGGGATGCTGGAACCCTGAATCTGTGATCCCGCAGATTCCAAATTTCTTGTTGGATCCGGCAGCCAACGTAACTGCTTTTTTTGAAAGTCTTCCCTTATGCCGTCGACCAGCGCCTCGTCGACTTCTGGGGCAGGGAGATTCTCAGCCAACACCATCGCACACGCCGAGGATGGAAACTTTGAATTCCCAACAATCTCTGTGACCGCCTTGGCTGTCGCGATTCGAATCCTAGCGGCAGTCGAATACTGGAGAAGATCACCGCCAGCACCCATCAAGCCTCGCCCTAGTCGTTCGGCTAAACCAAGCATACGGGCGCTTCGCATGAAGTCACCCATTGAGGCAAACAGGAAAGCGCTTGAAGTCGCGAGCCTGGAAAACCGGTCGATAGGTTCAAGGAGCGATAGTTGGTCGAGACCATTCGTCGGTACAGATGGCCACTGGATCGGTCCTTCTCCGAGCAAATTGAACACCATCGAGTCAACATCTTGATGGCTGTGCCAAAACTGAAGTGACTTTTCATACCTCTGAGGTATGGGGCCCTTCACATCACATATCTCTTCGATCTGACGTTCATCAATCGAGGGAATTAGCTTGACCAGCGCAGCAAATCGGATCTGAGCAGCCTTATCTACCGCAGGCTCTTTCAGCAGATCGGCCGGAAGCAAAGCCCGGACCTCTTCCAGTGAAGCAGGTTTGAATGAGGGCTGCAATGCCACCCAGCACGCGACCACAACCAAGGCTGTTGCACACACGGCAACTTTTAACCAGAAGCCTTTTTGGGAGTTATTGGGGTGACGGCTATCCACGGGTCTAGTTTACGGTAGTCGCCGAATGGATTGGTGCTGACCAATCCAGCAAGAGCCAGAGTAAGTTTGATCTGCAGCTAAATCAATTTGATTCATCGATATGTGGGCAGACTTATTCTTGTCTACGTGGAACCTAGGCGGTGGTTCGACCACCCACGTTCTCCCGGACTATTTCCGCGCCTTGATGCGAGTCTTGGCCCCTTTGCACCACCTCACCGGCCATTAAACACCCAAATTTGGGATAGAGTTCGGATAGATGCCAGCCAAGGCACCCTCAAGCCACTCCAGAGCCACCGCAGATCGCCCCAGTAATTGCGCTGAAAGCGGATTATTTTGGAGATAGACTCATCATATGAGTGACAAAGTTGTCTTGTGCTTTGGCGATTCAAACACGTGGGGTGCGGCACCGACAGACATTTCCCGGTTCCCTTTCTCTACAAGATGGCCGGGACGGCTATCCTCAATCCTCGGTTCCGGTTGGCATGTGATCGAAGAGGGTTTGCCCAACCGAACGACTCATTTCGAAGATCCTCTGATTCCTCTTCGCAATGGTGCCGAAGTATTCCCGATGGTTCTCGAAACCCACTCTCCGGTGGACATCGTTGTTGTCATGCTCGGAACCAACGATCCCAAGAAGCGGGTGGGAGGCTCGGTCGCAAATGCTGTCAAGGGTCTGCAGAAGATTATTCAGTGCGCCCTCGAGTCAGGAGCTAAAATCTTGGTTGTTGCCCCACCGCCAATGGCCTCGCCAATCAAATACGATGAATTTGAGGAGCAAGTCGCCATTCCCTACTGTCGAGAATTTACGGCTCAACTTGGACGGCTAACAAATGGTCTCGGCATCCCATTTTTGGATGCAGGTCAGGTAGTGAGTGTAAGTTCGAGCGATGGAGTTCACCTCGACGAATCGGCACATGATGCCTTGGCTCAAGCAATTGCCGTGGCAATTCGGGGGGAGTGACAAGATGCCAGCGGATAACTCAAATATTCAATATCGGGCGACTTTTGCCCTCTTGGATATAAAGGAGCAGGCAAATGTGGGAGTGATGAAATCCAGGTTTTCGGCTCAGTCCCCTCCCGAAAGTATTTCGGCGATCACATCAGGAGATCGCTCATAGTTAGCCGCCGTCGACTGCTCAAAGTTGCGGGGGCTGGCGCTCTTGCCCTATCCCCGCTGTCTCAGGTCCTATCTATGTCTGACTCAAAATCTCGGCCCTTTAAGCACCGAATGCTCCTCGGATGGGTGAATGACATCTGCCCGCATGCTCTGGAAGGCAAGCCTTGGCCTGACATTTCGATTGATCAAGACACCGTAACCAACTACAAAGCGTATTTTCAAGAAGCTAAAGATGCGGGATTCAATGCGTTCACGCTATGGGGTCTTTACAGCTCTCATGCATGGCCCGTTCCACTCAATAGCCCTGAGATTCAGCGACGACGGAAATTCGTCGATGCCATCTTAGAGGAAGCGCACAAGCAGGGGATCACCGCTCTCTTTGGAATAGGTGTCTATAGCTGGGGCTTTGACGAGATCATCAAACATGACCCAACGTGTGCACGCAACGAAGGTCGAATGGTTTATGGGAGCATCGTTCCTGACAATGGGGTCGCGATGTGTTACCACGAGCCATCCGCCCGAGCATGGATGCAAAGGATTATCGACTTTTGCGTGAAAGACCTTGGTGCCAAGGGCTTTGGGTTTCAACCCGCTGACCTTGGCCGCTGCTATTGCCACGAGTGCAAACTTCTCAGCGATATTGAGTACTACACGCGCGTCACGAATGAAACCGCCGCCTACGCAAAATCGCTCGACAAGAACCTAATTCTCGGACTGAGTGGATGGGGCGTCGAAATTGACGGCCCCTTTGAGTCGACCGTCAAGCTCTCACAAAACCTCGACTTTGTCACCGACGTCAGTGACCAATCCGCCGCTAAAGGCCGGACTTTCCGAAAGGAACTGTCCGCCAAGCTTCCTTGTTCGCTTGGGTCATTGGGCGGCCCTGTTATCGTTCCACCCCAAAGGTGGAATCGCGATCGCTGGTTCTTCCCACATGCGAACCTCACAGGCACAAACATCCGCGAGCTTGCCGAGGATGGAGGCAGTGCGTTTGAATTCTTCGTCGGACCACTTAACAACCCTCAAGGAAAGCTGATGCTTCATTTCGTTGGCGAGCAGTTGCAGCACCCAGAAGCACCCATTGAAACCAGCTTGGGGCGGGTCGTCGATAAGCTGCTGAAACCTAAGAACACCCAGACAAAATCCGAAATCGTAGCATGGCTTCTCGCAGTTGAGATGGCGTTTATCAAAGGCGCTGGCAAATTGCCAGGTGGCGAGTTTGATTTCGAGCCTTTGAAAACGGAGTATGCAGGGCCTCCCATTTACCTCGACCGCCTCAAAGGACAGTCGCTGCAGAGGTACCGAGATGACTTATCCCGATTGAGACTAAGCCTGCCGGGCATGGCTGCCGGATGCCGAGAGCCAGAGCTACTGAATCAAATAGCGGAATGCCTACCAAACGTGATGATGGATATTGATCAGACGATGCTTCGGCGACAACACGGACCTCGAGACTTGAGGTGAAGCTGCGTTAATCAAATTCTGCACGGTGGTCGCCGTTAACAGCAGAACCAGTGCGAGCCCGAAAACTCGTGACTTTCACCAAATTACTTGCTCGCTCGGTGCAACATGGGCTTAGTACGACGAGCTCAGGCTGTCCTAAACCTGCCGAGTTGGGACCCAAGCGGTAGTTCTTCCGCCGACCGTCTCTCGTATGATTGCCTCGCCGTCAAGCGTTTCTTGCCCCTTGGCACCGCCCCAACGGCTGTTGAACAGCCACGTGTTCGGATATTTCCCGGAGTCAGCGCCAACCTCTACCGCAAGAGAGAGAATCACTGAAAGCGATGCCATGAGTCGCCCCAACTCCTCAAGCGACAACTCTCCAGCGGGGCGCCGAGGCGAAATTCCGGCTTGGTAAAGGACCTCATCAGCGATCCAATTACCGACCCCGCAGAATAATGTTTGATCAAGCAGGAGGGCCTTGACGGGCGCACTTCTCCCTGCCAAGCGCTTGGCTAGATCCTCGGCAGACCAAGGTTCATGCAGCATGTCAGGACCTAATTTGGGAAGTCCCGAAGCCGAATCGGCGGCCAGCCATAGCCGAGCCAATCGGCGCCCGTCAGTCATTACGACACGCCCCCCATCTTCGGCTTCCAGCATCATTTTTAGGAAGCGAGGTCGCCCATTCTCGTCGTCAAATGGGGCGTTTCCGTGTTCTCGAAGGCGAATCGAATCTTGCCCAATTTCGCGAATCCAGCCTGCCATGCCAAGATGCCCAAAGACCCACGGCTTGCGATCAAGTTCCAGCCACCAATACTTCCCTTTCCTGCCAACGTTCGTGACGGTAGCACCCAAGCTCGCCGAGAGAAGACTCCCTTCGGGCAGTTTCGACTGGACGATTGTGTCAGCAGGAAACTCTGCCGACACGATCTTCTTGCCTAGCAAGACGCGTGATAGTACTCGGCGAACGGTTTCGACTTCGGGCAATTCGGGCATGTCAGACCATTATGGTCGGCCTTACCTGGCAGAAAATCTGCCAGCGTACTTCCGCCAAATTTCCTCGTTTTCGAGAAGCTTGATGAAGACACCCCCGACCACAGAGCGGGCCTGAAAACCGACTTTGTTCGGCGCAACGGTGCCGTACCAGTCGGTCATCGGGATTCGGTCGGGGGTGTCGTTTAGGAACTTGACGATCGGTTGTATCAAAGCGTCGAAGTCCGATCTCTCGCCGGTCAACGTCGCCGTCCAGACGATCCAGTCAAGTTTCGTGTAGTCCTTGCGGTTATCAAGCGGGAGGCCGTACTCGTTCTGTTTGGTGAGGTAGTAATCCATCTCGGTCCGCACGACACTCTCAGGGAACAACCTGAAGTTAAGCAATCGATCCCAAACAAGGTTGTACTTTTGGCTCCAAGAATCTTCTTTGTCGAAGGCGAGTCGGTAGTGGTCGCCAGCGGATGCTTCGACAACCCAACGAGCCGCATATTGCTCGGCAAGAACTCGAACCGTCGCCGCCTCTTCGTTCCGCCCCGATATGGCACAGAGGTAGGCATACCCTCCTAACGCCTCAATCGCCTTGGCGGAAAGGTTTACGTTGTGAGCCAAGTGGCCAGCGAAATCGTCAGTGCATAGCTGAAACTCAGGATCAAACCCTTGTTTCACGAGGTAATCCGCCCACTTACTGATCTCGGGCCAGTATTTCTCACTGAAATCGGCATTGCCTTCGATCTTTGCGAGCGCAGCTAGCAAGATCAGCATATTCCCAGATTCCTCAACTGGCATCTGGTCATCTTCGGTCTTCTCTCCTCCCCCATACACCTGCCCATTAGCCAGCGGATACTGTCCTAGGTCGTGTGGCGCAAATGGGAAAGTCCAACGCGACGATGCCGCGTAGTCAAGTATGGGGGTCAGAGATGCCTTCATCAGAGTTGGGCTGAGCAAAAGGAGTAGTGGCGCAGCCGGATAGAGAACGTCGACAGTTGCGATACAACCGTTGCTGAAGTTCTCCTTTGAAAACATGAGAGGACTCCCGTCGAGCCCGGCGGCAACCTTTTGCGCGGCAAAGCTCTGTCGATAGGCAAGCGCTCCAAGAAACGCATAGTCAGATCCCCCGGCCAGTTCCAAATCCGAAGCAATCTCAGCATCAAAGGCCTCACATCGTGCTCTTAGGCTTTCGAATTCGGCGTTGGCAGCTTGCAGCAGATCGGCAGCTTCCCAGCCTCCTTTTCTCCAATAGGGTTTGAGGTTTTCACCTAGGTACTGGATGGAGTACTTGTCATCATAGGCCACCATCAATCGTCGGCTTGCACCTTGAACTCCAACTTCTCCAAAGGAAAGAGTAGCTGCCAACGCCCAGCCTTCACCCGCCGGCCCGATATTGGAGTTTGCGGAGTCTGGAAGGAGCCCGAGTTCGACGAACGAAGAGAGCCCTTGCTCACTTGGGACATATGCAACCGAGCTATCGTCGGCAGCGCCTGCCAGGTACAGGTGCCCCCAATCGATCCGATGATCGTCGCCGCTCCGATTGAGCACCGCCTGGTCGGTGCAGCCAACGCGGGCTGAGTTTAGGCCGTCCATAGCGACCACTTCTCCCGAAACGAGCTGTTCGGGCTTATCCACAGTAAGTAAGCCACTCGCATCGAAATACACCGAAATCTGATGACGGTTTCCGTCAATCGACTTGATGTCCCAAGTCACGTAGGTCACAGGTCGCGCCAAAACATCGATATCATCTGCGAGGATCGGAGAGATGAAGCTCAGCTGAACCTCGACCGTCTGGTTTTTGAAAGTGTAAAGGGTTCGCGTGGGTGTCACCACGAGATTGGTCTGATTCATTGCCGGCAGTTCCACCGGACCGGCACCCATCAATCGAAAGGTCTCTCCATCAACCCGAACCAGGCTATTAAGCGGTTGTTCGGATCCCGTCCAATGCTTCGTAACCCCTCCATTCAAAGTATCACTCGTGGACCAAACACAGAAATAAGGATCGTGCGTGATCAACGGAACGGCGGGCGGACGAAAAGAACTTTTGGGATTTGTCATGATTCTGGGGAAGCAGCAGTTTTCGGTTTCACTGTGGGTCCAGCACAGTTCAGCGTCGCGTCAAATATCGTAGCCAAAAACGACATTGTGGTGGACCCAACATTGACAAAATCTGCAAACTGCCCGGTCATGTTACTCCAATATTGGAGCCCATTTGGACGAACCAACTGAATGGAAGGAGAGACAAGTCTGGGCCGGATTCCTGCCAGTTAGCAGGCCCAAAATTGGCGTTTCGACATGCTTGACGATCTACTACACGTTGGGAGCTACGGTTCCGCTAGAATACGGATTGACCCCTCGAAAAGAACAACAAGCGGAAGCCCCGCTTCCATGTGCTCAAGTTCCACACGAGACGGGATGGGCGACGATGCGAAAGACGAACGGCTGGGATTTCCCCGATGCAAGGATTCTCGTCATTGATGACGAGCTCAACAATCTCCGACTTGCCAAACAAGTACTCCTCCTCGCTGGGTATTCCGATATCGCTACCCTTCAAGACTCTCGTGATGCTGTCGAAATGATCCTTCACGACCAGCCGGACTTGGTGTTGCTTGACGTGCACATGCCGTATATGGACGGTTACGAAATCTTAGAAAGGGTGCTCAAAAGATCCCATCAAGACTCGTTCATTCCGATCCTAATGTGCACCTCGGACAACACGCCCGAAGCTAGGCAGCGCGCGCTGAAGCTTGGCGCAAACGACTTCATTGCCAAACCCTATGAGCAAACCGAGTTACTCCTTAGGGTTCGAAACTTTCTACGGATGCGGAGTATGCACCTCTCCGTTCAGGACGCTAATTCAATGCTTGAGAACCGCGTCATGGTTCGAACGAGAGAGTTGGTTGAGGCACGAGGAGAGGCGTTCTTTTGCCTTGCACGCGCCCTTGAATTTCGAGAAGACGCTAGCGGTGGACATACAAAACGCGTCGGGCTTCTGAGCGAACGCATTGCCCGAGCCTTGGGGATCGAAGACGCCGAGGTGGAGATGATCGGGTTGATCGCACCACTTCATGATCTTGGCAAAATCGGTCTTCCGTTGTCCCTCGTCCTAAAGGACGGAGAATACACCCAAGCGGAACTCGCAGAGCTGAAACGGCACACACTCCTCGGTGAATCTATCATCGGTGACTGCAATTCACCCATTCTGCGCGAGATACGTGATTTGGCTTTGCACCACCATGAGAAGTGGGATGGAACGGGATATCCGCATGGCCTTAAAGGAGAAGATATCCCAATGCCATGCCGAATCGTTGCGCTGGCAGACATGTTCGATTCGCTGACGCATGGACGTAGCAATGAGAAAACCTATTCACGACTAGAGGCTCTCGCCGCTATCAACGACCTTAGGGATACTTACTTTGACCCTACAGTTGTCGATGCCTTTCTGCGGATTTCTGGTTTTTCAGACGCCAACGCTCATCATCAACCTTAGGTCTTCCTCGGGACGCCTCAGGCAGTTACCGCTCGTTCTTTCGCCCAGCGACTGGCGACTTCACCCGGCATCGGCTTGGCAATGAAATAGCCCTGAGCGAGACCACAGCCTAGACTATCGAGATACTGCAAAGTGTCGAGATCCTCGACGCCTTCAGCGGCAACGGCGAGCCCTAAGCTCTGGCCAAGGTCAACGATCGACTTAATAATCGTATTAGATTCTTGGGAGCGAGCGCCCTTGACCACAAATGATCGGTCGATTTTGATCTCTGAAAAAGGAAGTCGCACCAATTGAACCATGGAGGAATAGCCCGTTCCAAAATCATCAATCGACAGGTGAAATCCCTTCACCCGGAATCGAGTCATCAAATCGAGGGAGAGAAGGGGGTCATCCATTGCACTCGTTTCGGTTAGCTCAAGGATGATTCTTTCCGACGCAATCGAAAATTCTCGACACAGATTTGAGAGCTGATCAATCAGGCTGAAATCTTTGATGCTCTTGGCAGAAAAATTCAGTGAGAGTCTTTCTTGAGAATCGGGGAACGCTTGGGAAAACCAAGCGATACTCTGCCGAAAAATCTGCTGGGAGAGCGCGTCAATTAACCCAAAGTTTTCTGCAGCCGGGATAAATGTATCTGGCGCTAGAATTCCACGAGAGGGGTGATTCCATCGAACCAGCGCCTCAAAGCCGTCGAGGGTCGTGGTCCGACACGCAATTTTGGGTTGGTACATCATCACGAATTCGTGGTTCGCAATAGCGTTTACCAAATCATCTTTAGAAGTTCTCGGAGTTTCAATTGGGGCCGATTTGGGTTCGACCGAGGGACCACGAACGACTTCGGGGATTTCTACGAGCAAGTCACATAGGCCCTGCTTCGTCAACGGCTTTGGCAGGACACCAACGATATCGAGGCCATGGCCAAGACCGGACCGTCGGGCTGCGTCAAGGACGCTACTCCCCATCCCACTCGTGATGATGACTTTCACCCAACTTTGGATGCCGGAAAGTCGTCGCATGACCTCGACACCATCCATTTCCGGCATGGCCAGATCAATAACCACAACATGCGGTTCCCATCGAGCCATTTCCGCAAAAAAACCTTTAGGGTTACTAACACACCTAGCGTCAAGTCCGAGACTCATTGCCAAAAGACGAATAGTGTTACCTACTGCGTCATCATCATCGAGGACAAGTAATCGACGCTGCATCATTGAGTACACCGAAAGTTAGAAGGGATTCGACGGTTCGGATAATACCGTCCTAATTGCGGCTCTATGAGGTTTTGTGTGGGTGGAGTTCGAGTTTTCCAAGAAAGAACAGAATGGCAATTCTGAAGTTGTGAAACTTTCTAAATCCTCTAGCGACGGTTT
>CAILEM010000099.1 GCA_903833215.1 uncultured Armatimonadota bacterium | reverse complement strand
TACAACAATGAACGTCTCCATATGTCCCTGAAAAATCTCACACCCAAAGAGGTATGGAACCTATGGAATCAACAAAAAGGAGGCGAGTCCTCCCCCTAAAAAATCACCCAAATCTGGCGGAGAAATCGGGACACTACAGATCTCTCTCCTCTTACGCAGAGTGGGTCCTAAACGTAGTTTCTCTGTCGCAAAAGGGTTCTGGTAATCTCACGATGTGTCAGGAATCTACGATTGCGACGTTGCTATCATAGGCGGAGGGCCTGCTGGCTCCACAACCGGCTCCCTACTCAAGAAATATAACCCCGACCTTAGCGTCGTTATTCTTGAGCGAGAAGCATTTCCCCGTGAGCATGTTGGGGAGAGCCAACTTCCTGCGATTTCGCCAATCCTCGACGAAATCGGAGTTTGGGATAAAGTCGAAGCCGCCAACTTCCCCATCAAAATCGGAGCGACTTACCGCTGGGGAAGCACCAAAGGTTACTGGAAGTTTGATTTCCTGCTTCGACCTTTCGAAGACGAGCCACGACCGGCAAAGTACAGCCACCAACGAGCGTCCACTGCCTTCCAAGTCGATCGCGCAGTCTACGACAAGATTCTTCTCGATCATGCAAAGGAGCTCGGCTGCGAGGTCTACGAAGAAACCAAGGTGGATGCCATTGACACCGAAGGAGACCGTGTTCTAGGTCTTCACATTTCTCCACAGGTTCCTGGAAACCACGGTGGCACGCCACTGGATGGAAAATCTCAAATTCGGGCACGACACTACGTGGATGGATCTGGGGTTTCTGCGCTGCTTCGAAAGAAGCTAGACATCAGCGTCACTTCACCTACCAACCTGCGAAACATCGCGATCTGGGATTACTGGCAAAACGCTGAATGGGCAGAATCGATTGGGACAGGAGGCACTCGAATCCAAGTCCTGAGTCTTAGTTGGGGCTGGATCTGGTTCATCCCAATTTCACCGACAAGAACCTCAATCGGCCTGGTGTTACCCGCTGCCAAGTTCAAAGAGGAAGGCAAAAAGCCTGAGGAAATCTACCTCGAAGCAATTGCGGCCGAGCCGAGGCTTTCGAAGCTGGTCACCAAGGCAACCCGCGAAATGATTCTCCAATCGACCAACGACTGGAGCTACACCGCCGACCGCATTGTTGGCGAAAACTGGTTCCTGGCGGGTGATTCCTGTGGCTTTGCCGACCCAATTCTTTCCGCAGGAATGACTTTGGCTCACACGAGCGGAAGGCGTATCGCGTATTCCATTCTGGAACTTGATCGCGGCGAACTCGATCCTGTTTGGGTGCGGAAGGAGTATGGTCAAATCCACCGCGACCAAATTCTTCATCACATTCGGTTCGCTGACTTTTGGTATTCATCCAACGGTTGTTTCACCGACCTCAAGGAGAACTGCTCCGCGATCGCCAAGCACGCTGGGCTAGAACTTTCTGCGCAAGAAGCGTTCCGTTGGTTGAGTACAGGCGGTTTTGCGGGTGAAGATCAATCCTTTGCGATGAAGGGAACCTACCGTTTTAGCTCCATCAAAGTATTCACGGAAACCCTCACCAACGGATCCATTGATTGGGTCATCACCAAGAAGAACGAGTTCCGATTGAACATGGTTGGTGCCCAACCGACCGAGATCGCCTTTATGCGCAACGGTCGGATTGAACCGACGAAGTGTTTCCGACGAAAAGACATTGTCCTGCCTCTCAACGGTATGTATCGCATCGTCTACGGTGCCGTCAATCGTGAGTCGGATGCCCTCAAGGTTTTCAACCTCATCCGAGAAGCACTCATCGCCAGCCGCTATCCTGGAATTGACGAAGGAATGTTTGCCGCATATGAGGTTTTGGAATCGATGATTCTCGAGGGGTGGATTACCGCGAAGCTTAACAAGAAGCGTCCGGTTCTGAGTTTCAGTAAGGAACCGGCTGAGGGGATGTCGGCGAGTTCCACCTAGGAAATGTCGTTTGCTCTCGGATGTTATCATCAGTCGGCGCCATGGCGGCAGAGACTTCTTAGGAGTTCTTGGTCAAAAATCGGCATGCAGGATTTCGGATTCCGCAAGGGCCGAATGGCATTGATACCCTCTCTCACGTCAAGTGGTAAATAGTCGGGCGCGGGTAGATCCGGTTGGAATGGAGTCCCGACCCGGTCGGGACACCTCAGTTCTGGAAACTCTCGCGGTCACCGGAATATGGGAGTCTCGACGCGATTCGCTGATCGGATTCACCCCCACCAGAGCCTCCGCCGCTTTGACGCGGTAGAGGCCATCGACGGCGATTTGCTCCCGTGGGTCCGAGAGTTAGTCGTCATTAGTGTGCTTTCGGGAGACGGAATCTCGGTTTGTGTGAACTACCGCGCTTAGGTCCAGATTCATCGCTGGGAATGGCACGCTTCCGGGTTGTGTGCGCGCGATAACCCACCCGTCGGCAACCAGCGCTTCCATAGTCTTGAGCACTTCCAACTGAACTTTGGCAGGATCTACTGGTTCTCCATTCATCGACAAATCTGGAATCGACAATTCACAGAGCTCTTCGTAGGACTTTTCCGTTCGCATAAGTTGAGCCAAGAACGCGGTCAGTCCAACCATAGGAAGTACACGACCGTTCCGTCGATACATTCGACGACGCGTTATCCTTCCCCTCACCATCTCGGCCATCCAGTCTTTTTCCGCTCCTTCAAGGTCTGTTCGGAAATGCGTCTTGCCAACAATGACGTACGGTGCTGCTTCGCCAGTGAAGGCACCAACAATTTCTTTGGCGACTAGCAGACCGCATCCACCCAAGTTAGTCCCACTGGTGTGCTCGATAAAGCCGCCTTGCCCCAGCCAACGCCAAGCATCTGCCGCAGTGAGGGAGAGACCTGCTTCGGCCGCAATCACCTGCGCATGATCCTGCAAATCCGAAAAGACTCCGTTGGCGGTGTACCAAAAGTCGGCGAATCGGACGTGCTGGCGAATCTGAGCTCGGTGGTTTATGCAGTAGTGATCGCGTAGCCATTCTGGGTCAAGTTCTTTACGCTCCAGTTCAAGAATTGTATACGCCACCATCCTGGCTCCGGCATGGCTCAGCGCCATTCCGGCAGCGAGAATAGGGTCGGCAAATCCAGAGCTCTCTCCAGCTAAGAACCAGTTTTGGCCTGCTAGGCGCTGGGCGATAAAACTCCAGTCTTTGGTCGTGTGAAAGTTGTTCTCCCGAGTCGCGTTCTGGATCAATTTCGAGACGAGTGGATCGGTTTGGAGTGCTTCGAGGTAGAGATCTTCAGGGCGCTTGCCGGTCTCTTTGTAATAAGAAGCAGGAACAATAAGGCCAATCGATGTACGGTCCGGCCCCAACGGAATAAACCATATCCATCCGTAAGAAAGGGAGAGAACTTGGACACGAGTTCCCCCTACTCCGATCGAAACAGCCCAATCAGCATTTCGCCAATAATCCCACACGGCTACGTTTTGAAGAGATGTCGGGATATCGACTTCAACACCCATCGCTCGGCGCAGGATGCCGGAATGTCCGGAAGCGTCTACGTAGTACTTGGCTTTGATTTCCGAACCATCGTCTAGTACGAGCCTTGTTACGCGATCGCCCACTCGGTCGATGCTTCGCACTGCAGTTGACTCACGCACCACACACCCAAGGCCGGCGGCATGATCGAGGAGGATCTTGTCGTATTGGGCACGATCCACTTGAAAGGCTGTCTGAGTTCGTTGCCCAACGAATTTGGATGGCCGATTAACGGGATGAAACACGCCGTCGGCGATGAATTCAAAATCCCATAGGTCATCCGTCTTACCCCACCGGTAAGTTGCCCCGATTTTGATGGGAAACCCCGCTGCCTCGACTTTGTCCCAGACCCCCATTTCGGCGAGGATGTGTGAAATGGACGGTAATTGGCTCTCACCGACATGGTCACGCGGAAATTGCTCGCGTTCGAGTATCACAACTCTCAGCGACGGTTGATACTTGAGAAGGAGTGCAGCCACGGTGGAGCCTGCAGGGCCACCTCCGATAATTGCAACGTCGTAGTTTGCATTCACCATTGAACTCTTGTTAATCCCTATCGAGGGGCCGTCATTATCGCAGAATCGGGGTTAAAATGGGACCCTTACGATGAGCGCGAACTCTCCAAATCCACCAAATAATGCCCTCGATGCGCTATTCGCTCAAAGCATGGGCGCATTTCAAAAAGGAGATCTGACGACAGCCCTGAAAGTCGCGGATGAGTTGTTGCACCTGTCGAACGGAGCAGGCCCCGCCTATGTTTGGGGTGTCAGACTCCGATTGGAAGGCCGACTGTGGCAAGAGGCAATTGACCTCGGCCACCGGGGACAAGATAAGAGCCCGGGACTCTGTGGCCTGATGGGCCACGCCTATGAAGCAAGCGGCAACCTTGAGCAGGCACAAATTCACTACGCGAGGGCGACGGTAGAACAGCCTGAAAACCCAGGTTGGTGGGTAAGCAACGCCTCCGCACTGAGTCGGCTCTACCGGGATTTCGAATCTATGGAATCTCTGCAGCAGGCTGTCTCCCGTGCTCAGTCACCCGATCCTTCTGCCCTGCTCATTTTGGCCTCGCAACAACTCTCGTTCGGCTATGCGGACCGGGCAGTAAATTCCGCCACGAGAGCGCTGGCAGCCAATCCGAAGTTGGATGGTGCTCTTCCCCTCCTCGCCCGCAGCCTCATGGCTCTCGGTCGCTTCGAGGACGCTGAAAAGAGGTGGAACCAAGCGATTTTGATGGCGCCCAGGGATGCGGGAATACCACTTCAAAGGGCGATCGCCTTGATTCGTCACGGTCAATTTGACGCAGGTGTTGGCAGCCTTCGAAAGCTCCTAGATGCCCAACCGAATTTTGTCCCTGCGCTTGTGCAGATCGCAACCAACAAGAAGATCACGAATGAGGACTTACCTCTTGTGAACCGCATGGCGAAGCTTCTATCTGGGTCAAATCTCAGTGACGATGACCGAATTGCACTAAGCTTTGCCCTCGGTAAAGCCTTCGACAACTTGAAGGAATATGAGCGAGCCATCCGGCACTTCGATGAAGGTAATCGCCTTCAGTATCGTGCCATCGAACAGTCAGGAGGGTTCGATCAAGCAGGCTACACAGCCAATATGAACCTTCGTATGAAGGTGTACGATCAGGAAACGGTGAAGCGCACCGCTGTAGATGGTGACCCGACGATTTCCCCGATATTTGTACTTGGCGTGATCCGTTCTGGCACCACTCTCGCTGAGCAGATCCTATCGTCTCATCCCATGGTTGCGGGTGCTGGTGAACTGGATTTCTGGCTAAGTGCAGACCTAAGGCTGATGGATTATGAAAGCCACAAGCTCAATGAAGCGATCCTTCGCGATGCTGCCCAAACCTACCTCCGGCTATTGGGGGGATTTGCCAAGAATGGCGAATCCAGAGTCATCGACAAACAACCAGGGAACCTGATTCTTGCGGGGGCACTGCACATTGCGTATCCCAATGCGCGGTTCATTCACATGCATCGAAACCCCGTAGATACCGCCGTATCCATTTGGTCGACGAATATCCGAACATCAGCCCGATTTGTAAATAACAAGGCAAACATCGCCTATGCTTTTCGAGAGCACGATCGATTGATGCAGCATTGGCGCGAAGTCATCCCGGCGGACCGATTCTTGGATGTGTCCTACGAGTCGCTGATCACCGATCGCGAAGTCACTACCCGTAATATGGTCGAATTCTGCGGCCTTACCTGGGACGATGCATGCCTCTCGCCGGAGAAAAACGACAAAGTCGTCCTTACTCCCAGCCTCTGGCAAGTTCGTCAGCCCGTTTATCGCACGTCGATGGAGCGTTGGAGGAACTACGAGCCTTGGCTGGGAGAATTCAAGACTTTACTCAATGAGCCAAATTGACTTCGGCGCTCTAGTTTGAAGTCTGCCCGAGAGGAGGCTTGCCTGATTTCGCGCGATCAGCATTAACCTGAGCGACTTTGTCCGGATTTTTGGCAGCCCAATCGAGTTCATCTTGCTTTTCCTTGGCATGGTTCGCAGCAATCTGATCCCAACCCTTCTTCATCATCGCTGCCGTCGGAGGCGGCAACTTCTTGGCGGCGGCTTGCTGATCCAAGATGCTTGGTTCACCCTTGCAACCAGCCACAACTACTCCTACAGCGATAGCCACGGCAAACGCAGCACTGCAATTCTTCAGTTTCATATTAATCTTCGAATGAGAGTTCCAGCGTCGCCCCACGCCGACATTCTGACGTGAGGCGACAATTGACCGAACGTTAGGGCCTCAGACAGTCCCACTTATTCAAGCCAGGCTTGTGATCCGGATCTGGATCGGTTGACGAGATGTTCAAGAACTTCGAGTGTCCATCACAGAACGAGAAGTTCGAACCGCCGTTCTTAACCTGCGCCACAGCTCCGGTTCGGCCCATCGGGGCCGCGACAGTGGCCGGTATCAAACCGTTCGGAATTTCATTTCCACCGCAGTCGTTGATATTGCTGTTACTACCGTCGGTTGTCGGAACACCTTCAAAGTAACCGCCACACTGGAATTGAGTCGCATTGGTTCCGCCCCATTTCAGAGCATCACTATTGTATTTCGTCGCCAAGACAATAGAGTCACCTGGGTTCGTGACCTGCGTCACCGTAAGCGCCGCCACGTTTAACTGGCCACCTCCATTCTGGCCGTACACCTGAGCAAAGGGTGCAGATACACCTCTGAGCGTACAGTCTTGATGGTTGGTGAAGCTTGGCGCTTCGCACCTTCCCTGCCACGAATCAGGAGGAACTCCGATGAAGTTCGCTGCCGCAGCTGCATTGGGAGCCGTAAACGCGTTCAGACCATAGGAGACGGCGACGCCTTCCCAAGATGGATACTGAACCTGGGTTGCCGTATCAAGGGGACTTCGGAACAACGCCAGCGATTTGCTGTATGGCTGAAGGGTCAGGGTCCATCCCAAAGACGGGCTGCCCCATGAGGGTGCCCCAGACCAGTTATCGGGAGTCGCGAAGCAGTACATGTCGTTATTGTCGTTGGTGTACAGCATCATCGCAGTATTGATCTGCTTAGCATTAGAGATGTCAGCAGTTGCCTTGGCAGCGAGCTTGGCCTGGGCAAAAACTGGGAAGAGGATCGCCGCCAAAATCGCGATGATCGCGATGACGACGAGAAGCTCAATGAGGGTGAAGGCTTTTTTTGAACGCATTAAATTCTCCATTGAATAGAAAGGCCCGGGTTGGGGACGAGTGGCGATATAAAAGTCGGGCTCACCTTTGACGCCAGGCCAAAGCCTGTTCCCGACAACCATAACATGAATGTAGTAGGGCCCGTTTACCGGGACAAATGACGAATGGCTAAAAGCGATTACAGACGCCGCAAGGGAGCGGACGTCGATCCACGTTCAACAAGGTGGACTTCAAACAGCTTTTCTTCTCGGTCCCGAGAAGGGTCTTCGACGAGGTCGAGCAGTGTGTGAGCAGCCGTGGCCCCAATCTGCTTCAAAGGGTGGTGAATAGTGGTCAGGGGGGGATCGAGTTTTGAAGTGTGAGGCAAGTTATCAAAGCCGACGATAGACAATTCTTCAGGTACGCGCATTCCAATCTCTGCTGCAACCCTTGCCAAAACCTCGGCGATGCAATCGTGAGCGCAAAACGCGGCAGTTAGGCCTGTTTCCTTTCTTGCACCGAGTAATCCCAAAACGGCATCCTCGGCTTTTCGGCAATTGTAGTGCCCCTCGACTACCAGCCTTTCATCTACAGGTACTTCCCACTCCGCCATTTCTTCGCGAAATCCAGCGAGTCGTTCCGGACTCGAAGTGCTTCGGGGATCAGATGTGATCATGGCGATCTTCCGATGACCCAATTCCAGGAGATGCCTGGTCGCAAGTCGAGCTCCCAACACATTGTCTGCATCCACCGTCGCGACGGGAATGCCCCATGCGCGCGTTCCAAGCAAGACAATATTCTTGTTGCGTTCCGAGAGGTCAACCAGAAATCTGGAATTGGCTGGCGGGGCGACGAATAAAAAGCCATCGCATCGACCGTCGCAGAAGGTTGGAACGTTCTGCTCAACCTCTTCCCAGCTCATACCGGTGAAGAGCATCAAGACTTGCTTGCGCGCGGAAGCAACGCTGAGAATTCCGCTCAATACTCCGCTGAAGTACTCATTCTCAATTGGTTCGATTCCTTCGTGCGGAAAAACAACGCCAAAGGTGGATGTCTTGGAGCCCCTAAGACCTCTCGCGGCTGCATTCGGTTTGTATCCGAACTCGTCAATCACTCTCTGGACTCGATCACGAGTGGCAGGCAGGACAGATCGAGGCCCGTCGTTGAGGACGTACGACACCGTCGCCGTAGAAACGCCACTTACCCTCGCGATATCCTTGAGTGTCACCATTGCCACATTTGTCATCTAATCGGTTAGATGACCAGAACGGATACATGCTACAGCAGATTTCCAGAAATCCAATGACCGTTTTTATCTAGTGGTGAAAAATCGCAAAATATCAAGCATCCGTAATCTTGTACTAGACACCAATCTCGTTTTCAGATAAGTGCCCTGATTGAGGCTAATATCAGGCACATTTTTGGTGTACGAAGCAATTCAAAATATGCCCATTAGGGCAGTTTGGCGAGTGTCGCACGGTTTCTTCCAGATGACTTGGATGCGTACAAAGCCTCGTCAGTCGCGACCATTAGGTCGCCGATCGTGTGATTACTACCCGAGAATGTGCAAACGCCTAAACTTATGGTGACTTGCCCAAACGACCAGTCACTATTCTGGACAGCCCTTCGAATCCGCTCGGCGAGAATCATCGCTCCTTCTTCTGAAGTGTTCGGAAGAAGCACCACAAATTCTTCACCCCCATATCGAGCCACGTGATCTTGAGAGCGCTTACTCTCCGTCAAAACTCTGGAAACTTGCCGCAGCGTCTCATCTCCAGCTGAGTGGCCAAATGTATCGTTAAAGACCTTAAAGTGATCTACATCGATCAACATAACCGAAAGGGGCAAATCCTTTCTGGAGGCTCGCGCGAACTCTTCCGCCAACAACTCATCGAAATGGCGCCGATTACTGAGGCCAGTCAGTTTGTCGGTTTGACTGTCATGGAAGAGTGAAGCGTTTAGTTCCTCAAGACGCAACTGGTAAGCCTCGAATTTTCTTCGTAAACTTGCTGCTCCCTAATATGAGTTGAGAGGTCGTCGAGTGCCTTACGAAGCTCTAACTGAGCCACGATTTGCCGCGATAGTGCCTCCAAGGCTCGGCGTTGTCCTTCCGTAAGCGTTCGCGGCTTTTGATCAATAACGCACAAGGTGCCAAGTGCATCTCCAGCGGCTGTGACAAGCGGGGCACCGGCATAAAATCGAATCCTGGGTTCGGAGGTTACCAAGGGGTTGTCGGAGAACCTTGCATCATGGGTCGCATCGCGAACCTGCATAACGTGGTGCGGGTCTAAAATCGCGTGGGCACAAAAGGCAATGTCTCTTGGCGTCTCTTTAACGTCAATCCCGATGCGGGACTTCAACCACTGGCGATCCTTATCAATGAAGCTCACCAAAGCGATCGGTACACCGCAAATCTGAGAGGCCAAAAAGGTGATGTCATCGTAAGCCTGCTCATCAATCGAATCAAGAATGTGATACTGGGCAAGCGCATCTAGCCGTCTGGCTTCATTTTCGGGCAAAGGCGCGATACTCATCTTAAGGCTTACGTCTGGGAATTCTCAGGTGACGCAACATCGTTCAACCGGAGATTCACATTTTACCAACCCACTTGGGTGACGCATGGTCTGTCCTACTTGGCTGAGACGGAGTCAAAACCAATGCCATCCCAAATCATGGCGTGGGTCTGCCAAAAGGGCACACTGTTCTCGGTTGCATGAGGGTCCCAAGGCTCAGGTTCGGACCTTTCGCCGACATAGGCTGTGATGCACACGTAAGTTTCGGAATACTCATCCTTTTTGAGGACGACCACGACAGACGAACAGTCCTCCGGGTCGCGCCCAACGACAAATCGAGTGAGCCCCTTTCGATTCTGCCGTCGAGCAAAGACGATGGTGTCTGCACTAGAGGTTTCAACACAGATTCGCTTGCCGACGACACGTTTCAAGTCAACTTGCCGGACGATCAGGTCGGCATTGGCTGACTCGATTTGCGCGAGCACCTCCGCCAGCAACTCACCAATATCACCGTGAAGGTGAGATCGAGGGCGGTCAAAAACATATTCACCTGACGCCAGTTGGCCGAGCTCTTGAATCATTCGACACTGATGTCATCGAGGAAAACGGTCACAGGCTGCCCCTGGCTGGTTACCGTCATCACGAGGCCGACCTTGATCCTTGTGAGGTCCTTTCCGGTTAGTGGGAGTTCGAACTTGGTCCATGAAGTGGTCAGAGATTTTTGAACCGGAGCTACAATTGCGGTGTCGAAGTAGGTCTTGTCGTGCTTGATGAGCCCCAATCCAATCGATAGTTGCTCTCCGCCAGTTTGGCCACGAGCCCAAACGATGAGTTTCTTGGCCCCGGTGAGATCAAGTCCGCCCGGCTTGTCTCCCCAGTCGCCTTCCGGACTTTGCCAAGCGATGCTGCCCCAGTTGTCGGAGGCATTGTAATCCCAACGAACACACGTGTCGCCAGAGTGCGGCTTGATAGTGGAATTCACGTCCAGTTTCATCGCGGACGCATTCCCCATCCACCCTGACGGAACGAACGGCATCGCCTTCCCTGACTCCGAGTAAATCGACACGGGCAAATGGGCCTTTCCACCAAGGGCAACTGGCACCGCCCCACGGACTCGAAGTGGGATATTCGCAACTGCAACGCCTCCGTGCGCATTTCGGACCAAGGCAAAAAGCCGATATGGCCCAGGCACCTTTGGCATGTTGATCTTCGCCCCTGAACCGTCAGAACTTGCCACTGCCCCCGCGATCACGTCAGGCAAATCTTCCTTATCTCCATTGACACCGATCGTTCCACTGTCAGAGGTAAGGGACCAACTGACTTTTAGCGGATCCCCTTTGGGGTCACTAGCCTTGAGTTTCGCTGCGACGGATTCGCCTGGATCGACGGCGGCATCCCCTTGAACCTCCAACGATTCAATTCGCGGACAAGGGTGCTCGGCTGATTTACCCGTCCAAAGCTTTTGCATCACGTCGACCGACCCGACCTTTGAGCCGTCGGGCATAAACATGCCGAACCAAGTGGCGGTTGCTTCCTGCTTGTTGCCCCATGTAAACGCATAGGAGCCAAGGCAAAGGCCAGGATGATCTATGACATTAGCGACATAAGCTTTTTCATACGCCTTTTCCTTCGCTGTACTGGAGAGCTCAATCGGCCTCTTCCAAGCAGTCTCACCTGTCTCCCAGGCACCGGGAGGTCCAAATTCAGTGAGGATGTAAGGCTTCTTTCCACCCTGCTTAACGTAACGGTCGTAGATTGACGTTGCCCCACCATACGAATTAATACCAACGATATCCAGACTCGGACACATGCGGTGAATGGCGTCAACCTTATTGCCTCCGATCTCAGCGATCACCGACATCGTCGGGTGGTTTGGATCGAGTTTGTGGGCCATATGGGCAAGATCTTCGATCGACATCCAGATATTTGGATCGTCACCCTTGTCGTAGCCCTCCATCTCATTTCCGAGCGCCCACATGAGAACGGCAGGATGATCCTTGTACTTTTGAATCACCGCTTTCACTTGCTCATATTGAGCAGTAACCTGCTTAGGGTCGTCCCACTTAAAACCGTGCTCCTTATGACCTAGCCAGATTCCAACGGTGACTTTCAAGCCCAAGGCTTGGGCTTCAGCAAGCTGCTTGTCAAGGTTATCGGCACCCCAAGTTCTGTACGAATTGCCACCCATCTCAACAAGTAGCTTCTTGGACGCATCTCCGCCCGCTCCCTTGACGACATAGGGTTTACCGTCGACCAAAAGGTGCCACGACTGCCCTTCGTGCTGTAGCTTCACCGATTGACCACCAGAAATGGCGAGGAGCGCAATCAAACCTATGTTCATGTTTCTTTTGACCTTATGCGTCGACTTGAGCCTAATGATGCGCGAATAAACGTTTCATTAATTGGCTCGGAGCGCTTATCCCGCACCGTCTCGTCCTTCATGAATTATCAACGACAAGGCGTTTGGCGCCTGAGGAAAAAACCTGTAACGTTTACGTGTATTCACACGAACTCATGGCCCCAAGTGTATCGCTGATATGGCTGGGTGTTGATACAATAACAGCGAGTCGAATCGGGTTTGTAACTCGTATTAGATGAAAGGAATAACATTTCAACAATGAGAGTTCAGTCACGTCGTCGTCAAAAAGGATTCACCTTAATCGAGGTCCTCGTTGTGGTGCTCATTCTTGGAATTCTCATGAATATAGCTCTTCCGTCCTACCTCAGTTCGGTGTATTCAGCTCGAATGGGAATCGCTAACGCAAATGCCCGTGCTCTCGCAACAACAGTTCAGAGCAAAGGAATTTTGAATGCTTCGTATGACACGACCCTTGCCAACTATGCTGTAGATATGGGTGGCAGTGTCCCGCTGAACCCGTGTACAGGCACGAATACTGGCTATACGATCACCCGTTCCGGCACACAGTGCCAAGTCGTGGCTTCCGCAGGAACCAATTGCGGTACCTGGACGCCGACGACGTTTACTGTGGGCTATACCGGCGGCTAGACTTCTGGTATCCAGCTAGTCGCTTGAAGTGACGGCAACCGTCGGCGTTCCAATCGCTCCCCTCCTGCTCTCAAAGCTTGCACCCGTGGCAGAGGCAACGTCGCATTTCACTGCGATCGTCACAGTTTTGCTGCCCACTGCCTTTGCAGCCTTGACCAAAGAAGTGATATTCCAAGTATAGGAGTTGCTTACTCCAACCGTTTGTTCGTCAACGGCTGAGCCTGAAATAGTCGGCGCATTGGCCCAATTGAGTTTTGCTTCGGTCCACGTTGGATTATTTGTCGCGTAGATACCAACCGGAACCGCGGATCCTTTGGCTGCCCCGTTAAGCGTTATCCGAGCATCGGCGACATTTTTTCGTAGGCCGGAGATATCAATTTGCAGGTATGCCACAGAGTTACTTCCGGCTGCCCCACTCTTTACGTTGAGTCGAGTTTGGACAAAACCAGATTTCGGCGGTGCATCCGTCACGTAGGCGTCCCCCAAATTCGGTTGGACACCACGAATCGCCTTGC
Organism: uncultured Armatimonadota bacterium; assembly: GCA_903833215.1. Classification (GTDB taxonomy): domain Bacteria; phylum Armatimonadota; class Fimbriimonadia; order Fimbriimonadales; family Fimbriimonadaceae; genus Fimbriimonas. The sequence continues at coordinate 62,151 of CAILEM010000099.1, read as the reverse complement.
TGATGCCGTTGACACCGTTGGTGTAGGTGAACGTCACAAAATAGCGATTTGGTAGCCTGAGGCCTGCCAGATGAACTTTCGTCGTGCCTGGAAGGATTTGTTGTGGCTGCATCACATTTCCTGAACCCGGAGCAGTCCCAATCTGAACGGTAGCAGAATCAATTTCTGTTTCAGTGTCATAGGCCCACTGATCAAAATCCATGGTCGTCTTGGTTCCACCGTTGAAGTTAAACCGAGCGATGGTAGGCGGTGTATTGTCGGTAATGGCTGGTCCGTTAAAAAAGTCGATACCCGGGATATCGCATCCATTTGTGACCTGTACCCTCTTTGTCTTAGTCGTACCCAGCGGAGTGGCGGTGATGTCATAAATGCCACCAGGAAATGGGTCAAACCGGTACGTTCCATCCGCGAATGTAGTCGTTTGATAAACCTTGTGAGGCGCATCGACTTGGGTCGCTGTCACACGCACATTGGTCTGAGGCGTTCCGCCGTAATACACAATTCCCGTCACGTCTCCAACCGTTGAGCTTCTCGGATTTGGATTCGCAGAGAGTTGCATGAGCGATTGGATGTCTAGCGACCCATAACCTTGCGTCGGCTCCCAACCTCCGTTCAACGCGCCACCCGTTCCATCGGCACAACGTTGGAGCGCCTGAAAGGCTTTAAGGTTGGCAAACCCATCCGTCTGGTGCATCTTCTGCTGGCCGTAGTACAAACCAGCAGCACCAGACACATGCGGACACGCCATGGACGTACCAACCAAGTACGTATAGTTCAAGGTGTACGGCGGTGTCAAGTTCATTTGACTGAGAGTACAGTCGGTTCGGCACGAAGTGGAATAGACGTACTGGATCGCGTAAGAAGTGGTGCTATAGACGACAAGATCTCCACCGGGTGCGGCAATACCTACGTAGTTTCCGTATCCCGCATAGTAGTCATCCGCTGGAACTTGGTTCGGTGCGTTCGCAGTGACTGCCAATGCTCCACTGCAGGCACCGGGATAAATCGGTCCAAGATCCCCGCCGCCAGAACCCTTTTCGTTGCCAGCCGCAACAACCAAACTTCCCTTCTGATACGCATAGGTCACTGCGTCCTGGAAAACTTGAGAGTAGTTTGTGGTTCCAAGCGAGAGGTTGATGATTGCCGCTCCATGGTCTGCGGCGTAAAGAATTGCAGCGGCAGCATCGCCATCGCTTGCGTTCCCCTGGTCATCGAAGACACGTAGAACCATGCCGCGTGAGTTATATCCAACGCCGATCGTTCCGCCACCACTTAAGCCACCGTTGTTTCCGGCTGCAATGGCGATCCCCGCAACATGCGTGCCGTGACCGTTAAGGTCGTTCGGATCGCCTCCCACGACAGCAGAACCATTGGAGAAGTTCGTGCTTAAGGATTTCATGAACTGTCCACCCTGGGACACATCCGTTCCGGTTCCACCCGCGTTGATGAAATCGGGATGGTCCATGTCGACACCGGTATCGATGAAGGCAATGATCGGACAGTCCGCTGGCTTCGTCGAAGCCGTATACCAAGTCCCAGGATAGACAGCCCAACCGCCACTGAGAACACCACTGGAATCGTCGGTTACCGCACTGATATCCCAGAGGTTCCACAAACGTCGAAAGCCGGTATTGCCGCCGCCGCCACCCCCTCCTCCGCCGCTGGAACTTCCACCGCTGCCCAGGTTAAAAATATAGGTGGAACTCGTCTCGACAACACTCCAATCCGGATCGTTTGGTACCGGTAAGGAGACTGGATAAAGCTTATTGAGAGGCTCCACAAAAATGACGTCAGGGTCATTTCGCAGGGCTGCTTGGGCGACGGCCGGGCTCTTGCCAGCTGGTATCTCCCAGAGAGTCCAACCGCCATGTGTCAAACCGGTGATCAGCCGCGCCCCAAATAACTTTGAGGAAATTCTTGAAAGCTGAGTGGGAGTCAATCGAGCAGGTTTGCCATTTTGCGTATCGGCACCGTTGACTTTTACCATGAGCCGTCCGGCGAACACTTCGTTCATCGGAGTCACTGGAATATTGATCTTAGGTTTTGGTTTTTGAGCAAACGCCGATTGGCTTGCCATCACAGTCGATAGAGCGAGAATCAGCATCGAGCGGCTATAGGTCATTAGGCCCTCCTAAGAGCGTCCCTATTGTAGGTCAGGAAGTCGCTGAATACAAAACTTTCAGCGCAAAACCGCAAGACTGTGGGCGTATAGTCCCACTCGGCTCCAAGTCTTATGCTGTTTGGCCGTACGTATGCTAAGCATACGTTCCTGCATTCCGCCGACTTCTTGGCAGGCAGAATTTGAGAGCGTGGTTTCGCCTAATGAATGGTATCGCTCCACTCCTTAGCACCTAATACCCTAAGTACTTATGCGGGTTCTTCATTGGATTAATGAGAAAACCATCTTGGTCCTTGGAATGAATCAGTTTTACACATATAATACCCATCCCAGTATTTCAGGACCAAAGCGCAAACCACCACCCTCTGGATGGGTAGCGTGAAGGTCTCTGTCTGGGACGGAGGAAAATCCTTTTGATTAATTTGGAATTGCCCAATCGTAAACCTGCTTACTTGCGCCTAGCCGTATTTTCTGTGGCAACGGTGTCTGCGCTGATTTTTCCAACGATGGCATCGGCACGTCGCGAACAATTCACAGCCGTTGCGAATTCGCTTCGACATCCCGAGATCCGTGCCGCCGCTACGCTGCCCGTTTCTGCCGATGAACCTATTCACTTTGCGATTAGTCTTCAGCCAACCAACGTTGCCGGGCTCGAAGCTTTCGTAAGCGACGTCAGTAATCCTAGGTCACCTAACTTCCGCCACTTCTTAACGCCAGAGCAAGTCGGAGAAAGGTTTGGCCCTTCGAAAGTAGATGTCAATGCGGCCGTAGCGTTCCTGACTTCCCACGGTATTTCTGTATCCGAAATCGCCAAAAATCGCATGGTGATCGTGGCAGATGGAACCGCGCAACAGATTGCTGATGCCTTTCACACAAGCCTAGGATATGCGCCTAGAGCTCAAACTACGGATCAGTCATCAACCTTCCGAACTAATCTACAGCCTCTTCAGGTGCCAGCTTCCCTTGCATCGAAAATCCTCAGCATCGACGGCATCGATACATCGATCCAGATGATTCGCAGGGCGACGACTACGACGCTCAACCCAACTACTTTTCGAGCCAACTATAACGCCGCGGCAGGCTATACAGCAGGCTACTATGGACAGGGGGTTCGAATTGCCATTGCGAACTGGGATGGATATCGCCTCAACAACATTCCGTATTGGGTTTCAGCCTATGGCTTACCTGTTCCAACCGGTGGGGTTGGGTCAAATATCGTGGTCACAAAGGTGGGCACCGGTACGGCCTACGGAGTTGGTTCGCCACAGGGTGAGGGCGATCTCGATATTCAGTCAGTGCTGATCGCCGCGCCACTGTCGACGGTGTATATCTACGATGATTCCACGAACGATTCGGCGGCCCCGATTACGACTCTTAGTAAGATTTCAAGCGATAACCTTGTCGACATCGTCACCGAAAGTTACGGATGGCTGACTTCAAGCAACAACACCTACTATGGGGCGACCTACACGTCCGCCCATAACGTTCACCTATCGCTGAGCGCACAGGGGATCACCTATCTTGCTGCTACCGGCGACAACGGCACCGCAGCATTTCCAAGTAGAGGTGCACGGTATGGATATCCAGACATTGATCCAGAAGTGCTCAATGTTGGCGGTTCAATCGCGACGGTTGATGCCACGACCGGTATTCGATCATCTGAAGCCAGTTGGGGAACCTCCGGTGGCTACGGTGGAACCGGCGGGTTCGACCCCTATGACACGGCGGCCAAAGGCTTTGCTTTTAACGTTGCGCCAGCGTATCAAACCTCTTACATCTCATCCAAAACCAGCAAGTACAACTATCGACTTCTGCCAGACCTCGCCGCTTTTGCTGGTGGAAAGAATGGACTTGGTTCGGGAAGTACGGGCTGGGCGCTAACGATCTATTACAACACGGGGACAGGAACGAGCTATCCTCCTGGGACTGCCATTTCTATCGATGGAACCAGCATTGCAAGTCCAGCTACGGCAGGAGCCCTTGGCGCACTTGAAGGGCGTGTATTTGCCGGAGTAACTCCAAACGCTTCAAGATCGAATGTTCGATTCGGCCGAGTTCAAGACTACTTCTACTCAGTAGGATCCAACGCGTCGATCTTTTACGACATCACGGCGGGCACCACCATAGGCAACCTACCGGGTACCACAACCGCAGCGACGCCAGCAATCGGCTGGGATTTTGCCACCGGTTGGGGAGCCCTGAACTTCGGTGGACTATACAACTACATCATTGCCAGCGGCATCAACCCGTAGGGCAAGACCCACGATACTGAAAGGGGAGGGTCACCCCGCATTTTGGATGCGGAGTGACCCCGATTTGTTTTGAGCCCAATACTCGTGAACCGCAAAGCGGACAGAAACCAAGTGGCGTGATCAACACATCAAGCAGATATAGTGGAGTCTAGAGGACTCTTTTGAAGCAACTTCCACGTCTGCGCATCAGCCAAACTAACCCGCATCGACTCGCCACTGCCGATGGAGAACCGTTCTTCCTTCTTGGTGACACCGCTTGGGAACTGCTGCACCGGCTTACCCGGCCTGAAATCGACCTGTATTTGTCCAATCGAGCAGCAAAAGGCTTTAATGTCATCTGCACGGTCGCCTTGGCAGAATTTGATGGCTTGCGCACTCCGAACGCAGAGGGCCAATTGCCCTTGACGAGCGAAGATCCGTCGAAGCCAAATGAGGCGTATTTTGACCTTCTCGACTACGTTTTGGAGCAGGCGTCAAATTTGGGTTTGTATATCGGACTCCTTCCTACATGGGGAGACAAACTTACGGCACCGTGGGGAGAAGGGCCTCGAATTTTCAACATTGGCGACACTCAAGCTATAGAAACCTACGGGCGCTGGCTCGGCGAGAGGTATCGATCTGCAACCAATATTCTCTGGATTCTCGGAGGTGATAGGCCGGCAAAACTGGCAGGTATTTCAAGCGATTGGGGTCATCCTTGGGATGCTGGTTTTACGTCAGAAACAGATTGGACTCCACTTTGGGCCGCACTGGCCAGTGGCATCACCGAGGGAACCGACGGAACTGCACTCTTCAGTTACCATCCACAAGGCGGGGCGTATTCAAGCTCGCAGTGTATTCACAGCGAACCTTGGCTCGGCATAAACATGATTCAATCGGGCCACGGCGGTGGACATGACGCGCCGATATGGGATTGGATTGCTCGCGACTATGCTTTGGTGCCCTTCAAGCCCACCCTTGACGGCGAACCAAATTACGAAGACCATCCGGTAAATCCTTGGCCAACTTACGATCCCCAAAACGGATACTTCGACGACTATGACGTCCGGAAGCAATGCTATCGATCTGTCTTTGCTGGCGGATGCGGAGTCGTATACGGTCACCACAGCGTGTGGCAGTTTTGGGATGGAAAAAGAGAGGGGATCAATTACACGAAGTTCGTGTGGCAAGAGGCCATCGACCGACCCGGCGCATCCCATGTTGGCCACCTAAGGGCACTCATGGATCGGTACAGCCAATATGATCTCGTTCCCGATACCTCGATCGTCTCCTCAGACCTCGGCGTTGGCGGACTTCGACTCGGGGCTATGAAAGATCGTGCTGGCCAAGTCGCCCTAATCTATATCCCCGATGCTGGGCGAGCGATAGACCTTGCCCCGGCATTTGGAGAAAGGCACCCGATTGCGGCTCGATGGTTCGATCCGCGATCGGGTGCCTATTCTGATATTGAAATGCTTGGTGTCCCGGCAGGTTCCGGCTCATACATGAGCCCCAACCGAAACCCGAGCTCAGAACCTGACTGGGTTCTTGTCCTAGAGTACTGATCGGCGTCTCAGATCGAGGGATTTACTTTGCGCCAACTCCTCCGTCTACGCCTAGAATCTGCCCCGTAACGAACGACGCTTCGTCGCTCGCGAGGAAGACAACCGCAGCAGCGATTTCGTTCGGTTCGCCGACTCTACCAAGTGGGACCATGGGCGCCATCATCGCCTCGAATCCCTCTCGGCTTCCCGCCATACCGTCGGCACCCTCTGTATAAACCGGGCCCGGGGCCACAGCGTTGACGCGAATGTTTGAGGGTGCGAGTTCAATCGCAGCCGACAGAACAAGGGTGTTTACCGCCCCTTTGGTCAGCGAATAGGCACTTGCTCCTGGCATACCGACCGATGCCACCACGCTCGAATTGATGATAATGGATCCACCGCTGGCGAGGTGCTTGGAAGCGGCTTTCACCCCGTAATAAACACCCTTCACATTGACGCCTAATTGATGCTCGAGGCCCTCAGACGTCTGCTCGCCCAGAGGGGAAAAGCTAAACACTCCTGAATTCAAAAATACAGAATCGATCTTTCCGTATTTCGCCGCGGTTGTCTCAAATAGCGAGATCACATCGGATTCGTTTGTGACGTCCGTTTTTACAAAAGTGGCTTCTCCGCCAAGTGAGACGATGGTCTCAACGACAGCATTTCCTTCCGACTCGCGTCGCCCGGACACGACTACCTTTGCACCCTGCTTGGCCAAGGCGATCGCGGATGCCTTGCCAATTCCGGAGGTGGCGCCTGTGACGATGATTACTTTGTTTTCGAGATTGAACATTGTACATATCGATACGCATCGATATGTTGACGAGTTATCCGAAAATCGCAGAAGTTAGCTTTTTCTGAAATTCATCCCAAAGTTCACGGTTGATGGTCAACATGTTGAACCTACCTTGCGCCTTCGCGGACACGAGTCCGACCTGTACAAGTTCTGAAACATGGTGAGAAAATGTCGATTGCGAGATCTCCATTCCGTCTAGCACGCACGAACACGTCACGCCATCTTCCTCAGAACGGGCGCTGATCCGGCGCAAGATCTCGATCCGCGTCGGGTGCGAGATTATCTTGAGAATCTCAAGCACGTTTTCATCAGTCACAACTAAAGAATACGCTGTCGCTCCACATAAAATGCCGATAACCCGTCGACCATAATGGTCAAGGGTATGACATGCCTTTTGGCCGTGGATTCTGGCGGAACCAAGTGTGAAGCAATCCTTGCAACTTCACAGGGCGCAATCCTGGGTTACGGACGCACCGACCTCTCCACAAGCGAGATCCGGAGTGACTACCGAGGCCTTGGGCGCGCGGACGAGACGATACTCGCCACGCTAAGAAAAGTGGTGAATCCCAACTTAAGGGTCGATGAACTGCATTTTTGTGGAGTGCGGCCAGGCTTACTTGAGTCTCTGTCCGAATGGAGTTGTCCGATAATCTGCCACTCCATTCGCGAGCAAGACGGCCCCATGGCGCTCGCAAGCGTCCCCCACGGCATATTGGCCCTTGCCGGTACTGGGGCGTTCGCGTACGGTAGGGCCCCCTCTGGCGATGAACTGCTGCTGGACGGTATTGGACCACTTTATGGTGATCATGGGGGAGCTTTTCAGATTGGGTTAGCAGGTGTTCGAGCATCTGGAAGGTCACACTGGCATTCACAATTCAAGACAGAGCTTGAACACGAAATTCCGAAAGCATGCCGAGCCATTTTGGGAGAACCTGATACGTTTAGCATGGTTGAGTTTATGCTGATGCCCCACGATCGGTCGGTCATCGCATCGCTTGCCAAAGTCGTCAATAACCTCGCGTCGTCTGGAGACCTTATCAGCCATCGCATCCTTCTTGAAGCTGCCGATGACATGGTGGAAACGATCCTTTGTGTCGCACGGAGCCTTTGGTTTGCGGATACTGCATCCACTCTTGTCGGCGCAGGTAGCGTCATCGTCCATTCCAACATCTACTGGGAAAGAATTTGCGATAGGATGAGGCAGGAGCTTCCAAACTTCGAGCCGAAGCGGGTGATGGAACCCCAGGTTATGGGGTTGTTACGCGCAATGGCAACCCAAATGAACATTGACACCAAGATTTTTCGTCCTCTCCTCCAACGCCAAACGCTGCCGAAACTCGCACACGAATAATTCTCATGTATCTACAGGCTGTTCGCAATATTCTCGACCATATCGAATCGACCCAATCACCAAGCATTGATCGTGCCGCAGAAGCTGTCGCCCAGAGCCTTTTGAACGGTGGAATCGTTTATTGCTACGAGATTGGCCACGCGAATCAGCATGACTTTCTCAATCGAGCAGGTGGACTTGCTGCCGTTCAGAGCTTTACGTTCAGCTTCTCAGTTACAGACCCTACACCGGATTGCCTCAAGGATCGGGCCGGTGCACGGTCCACCGAGCGAGATTTGGAGTCCGCACGGTTGGCGGTGGTGTCCAGCAACATGCGGACCGGCGATGTGCTTTTGTTGGGCTCAGTTTCGGGCAAGAACCGAGTGCCGATTGAGATCGCTCTGGCTTGCCGCGAGATTGGCGTCACGGTGGTCGCCATCACTTCCCTAACCTACACGGCGCAAGTAGAGTCCCTGCATCCGTCTGGGAAGAAACTCTGCGATGTCGCCGACATCGTTGTAGATAATGGCGCTCCGTATGGAGATGCGGCCTGCGAACTGGATGGTTTGGAGGTTCGTGCTTTGCCGGTATCCGGCGTGTCTGCAGTGGTCATTGGGTGGATGATTTGGGAATCCACCATCGCCAAAATGATTGCTGCTGGATCACCGCCAACTGTTTTTCAGAGCTTCAATCGACAAGGTGGTCCCGAGTTCTACCAAAAGATGCGGGACCAATACCACACGCGAGGTTATTGATTTGGCTTACGAGGCATATCTCCAGGCTGCAACCGAAGCGCTCGCCCGCGTGAACGAAACTCAGGGCCCCAATATAACTGCGGCCGCGCGCACGGTCGCTAACGCCATCGCTTCTCAGCAAAGTATCTATTCATTTGGTGCGACTCATTCGTTTATAACAACGGAGGAGTTGGTCTACCGAACCGGTGGGCTGATGCTCATCAACCCGATCTACCCCCACGGAATGAACCTCTCAGTACGTCCGATGACGGCAACTTCTCGCATGGAGCGCGTTCTTGGCCTTGGTACTGAGCTTCTTGCAGCCTCACCGGCCAAGGAGGGAGACGTACTCTTCCTCACTTCGACTTCTGGAAGAAACGCGGTAACGATCGACATGGCAATCGAAGCCAGAGGACGCTCCATAACGACGATTGGCATCACTTCGCTGAGCTATTCAGATGGCGTCAGTAGCCGACATCCTTCCGGAAAAAAGCTTTCAGACCTCTGTGACATCCTTATCGACAACTGCGCTCCGTTCGGTGATGCCGCGGTTCAGGTGGGTGACTTTCTACAGAAAGTCGGCCCCGTATCATCCATAACCGGCTGTGCGATTGTGAATTCCATCGTGGCAGAAGTCGTGCAGAACCTTCTCGCAAAGGGGATCGAGCCCCCTGTGTTCGTCAGTGCCAATCTCGACGGCGGCGATGAATGGAACGCCCGCTTGCTGCGGGAAAACAGAGATCGGATTCATTACATGGATTGAGGTCAACGCAAAAGAGCGTAATATAGCGAGCATGAAGCCGCTGCTCACCGCCCTAATTGTCGTCTTCGTAGCGACCGGGTGTACGCCAAAACCTGACTCGACAACAGCCTCATCCAATACGAATGCACCTTCAGCGAGCGCAACTGCTTCCGGAGCGCAACAACCAACAGCTGCGGGTTCTTCGGACAGTGTGAGACCCATTGGGCCAAACATTGGTGCGATGACTCCAGTAGCTGGCGGTGAGAATCTCGGCAGCGGGACAGGGGGCGGAGTTGGTCAGATGGCAAAGGAGCAGGCAAAAAAGGCGGCTGGCCAATCAAGCTCGACGGCCCAAGCCACCGATAATTCCGAATAGCCTATGTGGCCTGAAGGACTTCCGGTGCCTCAATCTCAATTTCAGCCATTCCGCCGCTCAACTCCCAGAGGTCGTTGAACCCTGCATTGCGGAGTATCGAATAGGCGATAGGTGATCGCCCTCCAGACGCGCAATGGACGATTGTCTTTTTGTCCTTGGCAAGACTCGCAAGCCTGTCCCGTAAGTAGCCGTAAGGGATATGGATCGCACCTTTCACGTGCGACATGTTCCACTCGCCGGTCCCACGTACGTCCAGGACTTGAGCAGTCGGTTCTATCGACGTTGCGTGAATAGTTTGGAACGGCTCAAGAAGGCTCTGATCGAGATCGCTCGGAGCAACCCATCCAACAACATGGTCTAGCCCGATAAGGGCCATGTCATGCGCGGCAACGTCGGCGGCGACTTGGCTGTCCGCGATCAATGTGACAGGTGAGTCGTATTTCACAACCCAGCCGCACCAGCTGACGAAGGCCTTTCCATAAGGCACTACGGTTGATCCCACGTAGAAGCCATTACGAATTTGCGATGCAGACCGGATGTCGATCACCTGCCCTACCAACTCCTTGGAAGGGCGAATGCTCGGAAAACCGGACAAGATCTCCGGACCTTGGCGATTCCGAAACTTCATCTCTTTGAAGTAGAGAGGCGGCTCTGGTTGACCAGACAAAATCTCGTCCACGAACTTATCTTCACTTGAGATCTTGAAGGCCCAGTTGCTTTGGCGCTCGTAGCCAAGTGTCGTCACCGGACTACCCCCGAGCGACTTCCCGCATGCGGATCCAGAACCATGTCCCGGCCAAACGAGCAATAAATCTGGCAGATCCTTGAATTTGCTTAGAGTTCGGAAAAGGGTTCGGGCTCCGAGCTCCATGGTTCCTGCAATATTTGCGGCTCTTTCTAGCAAGTCAGGCCGCCCGACATCGCCGACAAAAATGCAGTCTCCCGCAAAAAGCGAATGAGGGACTGAACTCACGGGATGGTCGGTAAGGAGTAACGAAATATGCTCTGGCGTGTGCCCTGGTGTATGCCAAACCTCGAAGCTGATATTCCCAATTGAAATGCGAGCTTTATCCCGAACGAGCACCACGTTTGGGTCATTCGCGTAGCCATAGATCCAATCAGATCCACCTTCGTCGCTTAGGTAGATCTTCGCACCCGTTGCTGCCGCAAGTTCGCGGCTGCCAGAAAGGTAGTCCGCGTGAATGTGGGTCTCGGTGACAGCGATTATCTTCAGCCCAAGGCTGGCCGCCAATTTCACGTAGAGGTCGGCGCCTCGTGTCGGATCAATGACCATTGCGTCACCGGTCGCCCCACAACCAATGAGATAGCTCGCTTGAGCCAATTTGTCGTCATACAGATTTCGAATGATCATGTTCCAACACCCAAAAAATCAATCAGCGATATTGTCACATGATCGCTTCCAATTGAATAGGGGGAGGAAGCAATTTCGATGCCTTGCCTGTGATTCAGCCAGAATGCTTGTATGTGGGCAATGCTGCTTATTGGTTCGATGATTCACGCAGATATGAGGGCTGAGTCTCCTGGATTGCGAGTTCGCGGGACACAGATAGTGACTCCAAATGGCAAGCAGATTCAGTTGAGGGGCTTCAATGTTTGTTGGTGGGTTCCTCCAACTGAGCAGGACGCGAAGGATATCGTTTCCATCGGTGGCAACTGCGTCCGAGTCATGTTCGGGTACCAGCCCGAAGGTAAATTCAACCCCGAGAAAGTCGCTGAGGTGAAGGAACAGGTCCACTTCTTCACGTCACACGGTTTGTGGGTCATTCCTGTCATTCACGACTTCCGCAAGAACGGAAAGGGCCCCTACGATGATCCAGAACTCAATAAGGAGTTCCTGGATATGTGGGATTACGTTTATAGCCAGATCAAGGATGAGCCAATGGTGGCGGCATGGGAGCCCATCAACGAGCCGCACGATTCGCCCGCAGACGCGGTGAACGCTTGGTACAAGGTTGTCGTACAGCATTTTCGAAAACTTGACTCGATTCGGCCGATCGTGGTTGAAGGCACCGGCTACAGTTGGCCGGAAAATTTGGTGTCTGGACTCAAGCAAGCAGATCCAAACATCATTTACGCTTTCCACACCTACGGCCCTTGGGAATACACCTCACAAAAACGGGAGGCAAAGCTCGAGTACCCCGGGAAGTGGAATCAAGCGATGTTGGCAAAAGCGATTGAACCCGCCGTCAAGTTTCGCGACCAGTTTCATGTCCCCGTGTGGTGCGGAGAATTTGGAGTCCCAACCATGTGTCCAGGATTTGAAAAATGGATCGTCGATGTCGGCACTATTCTAGAGAAAGACCGCCTACCGTGGTGCTATTGGGGCTGGGCCAAGAAGCCAGCGAATCCCACCGACGACACTTTTGATGTGAACACGTCAAAGCCAGACTCCATCCATGCGATGAAGGCGCTCTTTGCTTTGCCTCGTCGCCAGTAAGGTCGCTCTCGGAAGAGCGGCCCAGGACCGATATGATAAGATGATCCGAAGTGTCTGCTCCCTCCGATCGCCCTATTGAAACTGAACTGAGACTCGCCAATGAAGCTTATCGATCGGGCAACTTGGTTGGGGCCGAGACACGGATCCTTAAGTTGGTTGAGACTTATCCCAACCGTTCTGACGTTCAGTTAGCTCACGGGATTTTGCTGATCGCAAAGGGCGATCCAGAAGCCGGGCTCGATGCTCTTGCGTTGGCGATTGAACTCGACCCTCAAAACGGCGAGGCGCTTGGTTGGGCTGCGTACACGTCTCTCAATCTCCGCCAATTTTCCGCGGCCGAGCAGTTTGCTCGAAGCCTAACTGAGTGCGACCCAACAAACGCACGGGGGCACTACCTGCTCGCGAGTGCGCTTCGTGGTCAAGATCGAATTCCGGAGGCACTGACCGCCATTGATCGGTCGATTGAGATCAATCCGCAGGACACAGACAGCCTTGTAACAAAAGCGAGGCTCCTCAAAGACTGGCAGATGCCTGGGTTAGCGGTTGAACTGTATCGTCAGGCTCTTTCCATTCGTCCCTCTGCACCTGCTGCCATCGACCTCGCACGAATACTGCTCCAAGAGAGTCACCCACAAGAGGCACTCGATATCCTTGATCAGGTTTCTCCAGCGTTACGCTTGGAGCAACGACCCCATGCCCTTACTGCGCAAGCGCTGACGGAGTTGCATGCTTTCGACAGGGCCGAAAAGCATTGGGGGCTGGCAGAAAGCTTCGCTCAAGACAAATCGGTGGTGCTTCGGAGTCGGGCAACTGCGGAAATATCTGTGGGAAGATTTGATGTCGCGGAACAATTACTGAAGCGCGATATAGCGTCTGGCAGTGCCATCGATGAGGCCTTCTGCATTCTGGTGACCGCTCGGAAGATAACTCACGAAGATGACGAGCTTATCGCTCAAATGAAGTCAGTCAGAAACAGCGGTGGTGTTGACGGTATTCGTTTAGCCAACCTACATTACGCATTAGGAAAATGCTTTGATGATCTAAAGCAATACCAGGAAGCGATGGAGCATTTCGATGCCGCGAATCGACTTTGTCTGGAACTCTATCCCCGTCGGAAAGATTTTGACAGAGCGGCGTACAGCGCCTTGATCGATGCGCAGATTCGAATCTTCACAAAGGACGCGATCGAAGAGTTCATAGAGGATGGACATCCTTCCACATTGCCGACTTTTGTCGTGGGAATGATGCGATCGGGCACGACACTTACCGAAGGAATTCTCGACGCCCATTCTCAGGTCATTGGAGTCGGTGAACAGTCCTTCTGGCCCGAAAGGGCCATCGAGCTATTTCACCCCGTCGATCATGAAATCCATTTCGACTACGCCCTCGCAATGCAGTTTGCTGGCGACTATTTGAAGGTTATTGAACCCAAAAATGACGAAATACGACATGTCGTCGACAAAAATCCCGCCAACATCGACTTGGTGGCGATGCTGCACAGCATCTATCCGAATGCGAAATTCATTCACACTCATAGGAATCCAGTAGATAATCTACTATCGCTTTGGATGACGCCGATAAGTGGCAATGTTGGTTATGCATCGGACAAAGCAAATCTCGTGTTTGCCTATCGTGAATATCAGCGTTTGGTTGAGCACTTAAAATCAGCAGTTCCAGAGGATCAGTTCTTGACGATTCAGTATGAGGATTTGACATCGCAACCCCACGAAACGATTGATGCCATGTTAGCGTTTCTAGGGCTCGGTAGCGAGGAAGCTTGTTATTCGCCAGAAAAGAGTAGTCGTACCGTGCTCACCCCCAGCGTTCTCCAAGTTCGTCAGCCCATTCATCAGGGCGCTCAGAACCGATGGAAAAACTATGAGCCTTGGCTAGGGGAGTTTGCGGAACTTCTTAAATAGGGTCTCTTATCGGTTATTTCATTCTGATGGGTTCTTTGTTCATTTCTGGCTATTTTTGGTGTAACCAAGTCTGATTACTTCGCCCGGGCTCCCTTTGCGCTCTCGGCGTGAGTCCGTTGCCGAGTTTCTGGTGATATCGGGGGCTTATGGGATGTGATGGTGAGATGATTCATTTGGAGTCACGACTCCGTTGCGACGCGCTTTTCTGACCGGATTTCTCCCACCCCACCCTCCGCCCGCTCGGACGCGGTGGAGGGCTTCGGTGCCAAGCTACTCCTGCGGAAGCGCGAGTTCACGGTGTCGTTTTTTGGTCGATTAGCAATTCCTCGTCACCTCTTTGCGGTCCGCCCGAGACCATCCACTCTGCGTGAGAATAATCCGGTGAAAAACGGATCGTGGTAGCTACAGCAGGTCAGCGAATTCGGCTAACCATGGCTCGTATTGAACCCATTTGGATTGCGAGTTGGTGTTGATTGGCTGTCGAACTTGGTACGAACTCGGCGTGCGAACCGTTCGTTTGGATCGCTCAGGGTGGAGGCAGGCACCTTCGGTCGGGAGCCCAAGATGCTCGAACATGGCGTCGATGGTTGCTGCCGGCTTTGACGTAATTTCTTCGTATTGGAATGTGGCAAAGACGCCAGGCGGCAGTGTATCTGCCAAGTGGGAAACCAAGCGGAGGTAGTCGCGATAGGCGGACACTATATGCTGTCGGTTGTAAACGAATGGAAGCCCCGTTCTGATTGGCGTCATCCAAATCGAAAGGAGAGTATCGACGGGGTGCCGCTGGATGTGAAGCATTTTGGCCTTGGGCAAAACGCAATGGATGAGGCTTGCGATCGTCACGTTCGATGGGTTTTTCTCGGTGACATAGCGGGCACCCTTGGCCCTTCCCGCCTGGGCATTCAGGAATGCTTTCCCGCCCCGTTTCCCTGCCTCGACGTCAAACCACTTCGATGCTGGATCAAAGATGTCGTTTCGATGATCGGGCCAAAACGTTGTCTCGCCACCCGCTGATATCTCCGAGTGCGAACTGATGATCTGCTCGGTTAGGGTTGTTCCAGACCGAATCATCCCTAGAATGAAGATCGGTGACCGGGAATCTAGCCCCTTAGCAGACAACTGCTGAATTCGGCCTCTGTCGAAGTATTCAATCAGGTCATCTGTGTACTTTGACCACGCGGCTGCATCGAATTTTTGACAGTGAGGTGCAAGTCGGTAGGCCATTTGATTGGCCTCATCGTAATGCTCCATGGCACCGGCGAAGTTGCCGAGATCACTATATGACTTCCCCAGTGCGTAGCTCAGGTCACGCAATTCATCTGCTTGAATATCACCCTTAGCTAGCTGAAGCTCCATGGCATCGATGAGAGCGGAATCCGCAGCAGTCATCCTCCGAATACTTGTGAGTAGCTGATATAGACTTGCGGCACTCGGCTGTTGCTTGATGCCGCTGAGGAGAATATCTTCGGCGACATCAAGGCGCCCGGCGAAGACCTCAGCATTTGCCCGATCGAACAGCACCTTTGCGGGTTCCACCGCCGACTTCGTTGAGGCATGCCAATACGTTTTCGCAATATCAAAGCACTGTGCCTCAGTGTAGGCTTGGCCGAGCAGGTGGTGCGGAAAGTCGTTGGAAGGCATCTGATTCTGGACACTTTCGAGCAGTTCGATGGCTTCCTGAACATAGCCTTCTTCCATCAGAACTTGGGCTAATTCGATTGCAAGTTGAGGCGACGACCTAAGCCTGAGCGACTTTCGATACCACTTAATAGCTTGACTTGACCAATGCAGCCGACCCAGCAACTGGGCTTTCCCCGAAATGTAGTCGACTTCGATCGGTTGTAGCAAAAGCGCGCGCTCAATGGATGCGAGCGCTTCTTCAAGTCGCCCTTGAAGGCTCTGAGAATTGCTCAAGAGATAGATTGCTCGGTCGTTATTAGGTTGAAGCTTAACGAGCCTGCTGGCAAACCCCTCAGCTTTCGCTCCCATAGCGAGAGTTAGGCAAGTCAAGGCACCCCACGCAAGTAAGTCGGGGTTATTGGGGCTGAACTTGAGTGCCCCCTCAATCGACCCTAGCGCTTCTGAGTGTAGATCCTGTGCCATGAGAATCATCGCCTGGGCGAAATAGACTTCGGAATGATCAGGATTTGACGCTAGAAGTGAACCAATAATTTGAGTGGCGGCTGTAACATCGCCTTGGGCTAGGGCTTGGCGCGCCGTGGCTATTTCAGTGGTAACTTGAGTGCTCGTTCTTCTCATTCTTCGCCTAAACTCAGAAAGACTAGTCTTGCGTTAATAGACTCGAAACATCCCGATTCGGGTGAAGTGTCTGACTGAGATCTGCCTGAAGTCGCGGACAGGCATCTGCCCCTTCCTCAGACCTAGCCGTAGCCCATCCGTACGACACAAGGACCTCAAGACTCTTGATCACTTGCGACCTAAAGAAGTGGTACTGCTCCTGAGTCATGGTCCCCGATGCCGCATGAGACTTGATGCCGCTAAGAATGCCGGAATACGATTGTTCTGACATGATGAATCTCGCGATCCAGCCCATGGCGCCGACAAACGGCAGCGTCTGATGCCGTCGTCGGTAAGACCGGTAGCGGCTCATCCTGCCATTGGATAGTTCGGCGACCCAATCCTTTTCGGCGCCGTCCAAATTGAGCACGAAGTGGGTCTTGCCTTCAATGGCGTGGAAGGCTTCTTGTCCCGTAAACGATGAGATGAGCTCTTTGGTCGCAAGCGAGCCGAAAAATCCGATATCTGTTCCACCGGAAGAATCGATAAAGCCACCTTGACCTAGCCATTGCCACGCCTGCTCCGGAGTCATGTCTAGTCCAGCACCGGCTGCGATGGTTTTTGCATGCTCTCTCAGGTCGGGAAATGCCCCGTGGGCGGTGTACCAAAAGTCAGCGAACTGGATGTGCTGCCGGATGTGCCCCCGATGGTTTCGACTGTATTGCGATTTGATCCATTCAGAATCAAACTCACCCTTTTCAATGGCGAGAATTGCGTACGCGACTTCACGTGCTCCGGCGTGGGCAAGACTCATGCCCGCAGATAGAATCGGGTCCGCAAATCCAGCGCATTCACCAACCAAGAACCAATTCTCACCCGTCAATCGGTCGGCAACGTAGCTCCAGTCTTTGGTTGTCCTCACCGTGTCGTCATGCGTCGCATTCTTGGTGAGTTTGGATACGATCTTGTCCGAATTGAGAGCTTCGTAGTAAAGGTCTTCGGGACGTTTTGCCTGCTGCTTGAAATAATCTGCGGGCACAATGAGCCCAATCGATGTACGGTCATTGCCCATGGGAATGAACCAGATCCATCCGATGTCTTGGGCCAAAACCTGAATACGGGTTCCACCATGTCCGATCGTTACTGCCCACTCTGCATCGGTCCAATAATTCCAAATCGCGATGTTCTGAAGATTGCTAGGCTGATCGAGCGGAATCTCCATCGTGCGGCGCAGGATCCCGGAGTTTCCACTGGCATCTATGTAATATCGAGCCGTTACAACTTTGCCATCACCCAAGACAAATCCATCGACTTTGTCTTCGGTTCGGAGAATCTCCCGCACGGAGGTGGATTGATGGACGATGCACCCCATTTCAGCAGCGTGGTTCAAGAGAATTTCGTCGTAAATAGCTCTATCGACTTGGAAGGCAGTGTTCAGCCTTTGGCCCGAATATGTGCCCGGTCGAGGGGCCGTGGTTAAGTTTCCCCCAGCTAGGAAATCGAAATCCCAGAGGTCGTCGGTCTTTCCCCACCGATAGGTCCCTCCGATCTTTATTGGAAAACCAGCCGCCTCAACTTTGTCCCAGACCCCCATCTCATTTAGGATTCGCGAGATCAGTGGTAATTGGCTTTCACCAATGTGCTCTCTTGGAAACTGCTCTCTTTCGAGGATGACGACGCTTAAACGAGGATCGTACTTACGCAGGAGTGAGGCAACGGTCGTGCCCGCGGGGCCGCCCCCGATAATTGCGACATCATAATCGGTGTTCATTTTAGGTTCAAACAAAGGGACATTTCCCTGCAAAAAGGTGCCCGAAATTCAATAGAGTCGTCTGATTCTAGCAGCATAGAAGCACTGCACTTCGCCAATTCTGCTCAGTGAAGTTGAGATCTGCATTACCACTAATTGCGAAAATTCTCAATTTCCTTAATCAAATCCGCGATTTCTGTCTTAGAATAGAGCCCACAGCAACGGTGCTGACCGTCACTGTTTGTTTTTTTTGATTCCGGAGTAATCCTTATGCCAAATAGATCATCCAAAGCTTTTACGCTTATCGAATTGCTGGTTGTCATTGCAATCATCGCCATTCTCGCTGCCATCCTCTTCCCAGTCTTTGCCCAGGCAAAGCAGGCTGCCAAGAAGTCAGTTGCTGTAAGCAACATGAAGCAAGGCATGTTGGCTGCAATGATGTACACCAACGATAATGACGACTCCTATATGCTGTCCGACAGCGGAAGCATCAACGGTGCTGGTTGGGGTTTTGGACCTCCCGACACAGTTCCTTTCCAGGTGATGTCGCCATATACGAAGAACACTCAGTTCGTCATTGATCCAATGGATCCTTGGCAGAGTGAGACCCAGCGCATCGCTGATCAGTGCCAGTACATGGGATGCACTGCTGCCAATGCGACAGCCGAGCAAAAGGCATATGCACTCGGCGTTCGATCCAACATGGGATACAACTTCGCGTTCTTCAGCCCATGGATCTACCGACAGACTCCAACCGGCTTCTACATCGGTTCTGCTTCTATTGGAGCAAGCCTCGTCACTTCACCTGCCCACACATTGATGTTCGGTACTTCTATCTGGAACCGTACTTCAGGTGGAGCCCCAACTCAGGGTGGTAACTGGGTCGTACAAACTCCATGCTGGAACGACAACAACGGTAACCTCCTTCCTCCTATGAGCTCCTACCAGAACTATGCTGGTTCCGGTCAGGCTTACTCCTATGGCGTAGGTTGGGACTCCAATCCTCTGTCATGGATCGTCTACGGCGGTCTCTGGCCATTCTATGCTCAGACGTCAAGCAGCGCTCTCACAGGTGCACAGAACGGACAGGTTGTCATCGGTTATGCTGATGGCCACGTTAAGACAAGCCCAATCAGCCAGATCGCTGCTGGTTGTTCCGCTTACGGTACCGGTGGAGCTCTCCCAGGTCGCGTAACCGACGCTTCGAAGTTCATCTGGGCGATCAATCAATGAGAATAGGAATCTGGTTCTCACTGCTAGTCATCTCTACTGCCGTTGTGTGTGGATGCAATGGCGGTGGCGCTGAGTCTGTTCCGGAAGATAAAGACTTCCAGAAACAGCTTGCAGATGCTGCGGCTCAAAAGAAGGGTGGATCGGCCGAAAGGACGAAGTCGATGAAGAAGCTTCCGTCGGAAGTAACCTCAGCGATGTCTGCTCCTCCAGGAGCGGCTCCCCCTGGCAAACCCAGTGGGGCAGCAAAGCTCGACACTCAGTAAGAACCCAAATGAAGGCGGGGTGACTCCAAAAGAGTCACCCCGCCTTTTTCTGCGTTAGCTTTGTAGCTTAAGGTTGGCCAGGATTGACGTCGGCCTTGATCTTGGCAATATTTGTCTTGCCATCTTTCAGGGAGTCGAGTCCTTCGACCTTAGCAAGAAGCTCGTTGGTGAGTTTCTTGGTGCTGGCAGCCTTCATCACAACCTGAAGGTCCTTACCGTATGCGTTGAGCTTGCCGCCTTTCTTACCGACGTGGCAGTTAACGCATCCGGCGGTTCCAATCTTGGATTCCTTCGAAATGCTGTACTTGGCCTGGAAGACCTTCCAGTTTGCGGTTGTCGACATGGCTGCTGCGCCGATGCCGATGAGTGCTGTAATCAATAGTGTTCGTTTCATGTTCATCTCCTATGAGGATTGCTTTGCGAGTCGCCCGCTTCTTTCCTTGCCTGTTGCAACAGGTGCCTTCTCGGCGGCCTTCGACGTTGAAGGAACCCTCCGATAAAATGCAGCAAAGAGGCCAGCTACAGTCATGAGTCCGGTACCCAACCACACCATGGACGTCATCGGCTTATGGTAGACATCAATTGGATACATCGGACTAGAGAGTTCAAACTGGAGGGTCACAGATCGATCGGCTGCGTTAAACGAGGCGACCTCCACGTTTAAGTTTTTATCGACGGCGATCTTGTGATGGACTGGCTTCCCTTCTCCCCCAAGTTCAATCGACGGTTGAACCGCCGTTTTCTTACCGTCGTTGTCGATAGACAGGTTTGCTTGGAACTGAGTTCCCGCTTGACCAGGCTGACCGTTCATCGTCATCTTGTCGTACTTGATGACGAGTCCGCCGAAGACCTTGGTCTCTCCCTCTTTTAGTGACATCGGATCGCTTTGCTCATTCTGAGGTGGGCGAAGTGATACATAAATGTCGTAGAGAGGCTTGTGGACAATCGCTGGCCAAACCATTGTGTTCTCGTTACCGTCTTCGGCGGGAACTTTGTACATTCCAGGATCTGCCGTGAAGAGTAACTTCTTGGGGTCTTCAGCACTATATACGTCGAACAAGACCTTGTTGTGCTTATCCGATTCGGTCGATGTCATGCTTCGATAGCGAAACTCGTAACCGAGTGCTTTGTCAGGATGATCCTTCATGACGGTGAGCTGTGCTTTCTGCTCGAACCCTCGAGAAACGATCAAGCCGAACATAAGAATGGCGACGCCGATATGAGCAAGGAATGGAGACCAGCCGAGCCGGCTTGCCTTGCGTAGTTCCCAAATCCGCCAAACGTTTCCGATGATGCAGAAGCTGCAGGCACCGATGAGGAAGAGAATCCAAGCCATTCCTGGAAGGTCATGCTTGCCTACCAGCGTTACGACCGGGGCCTTGTCGATGATTTGCCCAAACGGCGTGAAGACGAGGGCGATCAGGAACAGTCCAGTAAAACCGACGGCCAAGCAAAGTACAGAGTAGAAGCGACTCAGGAGATTCTTGCCGGTTGCGTTCTTCCAAGGAGCGAAGGGTGCAACCGCCATCAGCAGAATCGTTGGGATAAAGAACCAAGTCAGCACCTGGTGGTACAGTCCTTCCTCGACGACTTTCGAAGGCTGATGCTTCAAAGCTTGGACAAACGGAATGCTCATGCCTATGAGCGTGGCGACACCGATGGAAGTTACGGTGGCAATGCCAATATTGATGAGTGCCTCTCGGCCATAGGGGCTTGGCTGCTTAACCTCTTCTTTCTTCTCGACAGGAGCTTCCTTTTTCATTTGGAAACTTCGATAGGCGAAAAGGCCAAGAAAGGCTATGAAAGATGCACCCATCACTCCCATAAGGAGTCGAAGAGCAGATCGATCCATTTCGGCGAAGCTGTGAACACTTGCATCCGAAAGAAATCCGGATCGAGTAAGGAACGTTCCGTAGATAAAGCACAGGAAAGGAAGTCCCCCTAGAATAAGGTTTCCTGCCTTTTTTGTCCCACGAGCCGTTTGAACGATCACTCCGTGGACAAAAGCTGCGGTTAGGCACCAGGGAACAAAGCTGACGTTCTCAACTGGATCCCACATCCAGAACCCACCCCAACCAAGGGTTTCATAGGCCCAGAAGCCGCCCATACAGAGCCCAAGCCCCAGCACAGCTAAGGAGACTAGCGCCCAAGGTCGAACTTTAGGGAGCCAGCCAGTGTAGTCTTTCTCAACCATCGCCGCGAATGCGTAGGCAAAAAGAACGGTTAGGGCACCAAAGCCAAGGAAGATCGTCGGCGGATGGATGGTTACCCAGTAATTCTGAAGAGAGGGTGCAAGCCCTGCTCCATCTGGTGGGACGACGGGTTTGCCATCGACCATGTTCAGGTTGAACGGTGATTCAAAAGCGAGAATTCCTGAAAGGGAGGCCAGAAACAGGCCGTACACGATGGAATACCAGCGGCGTAGATTCCCCGTCCCCTTAACCGTTAAGAGGGCAAAGATGCCAGCGCAGACAGCCCAGAGAAGAAAACTTCCTTGCTGCCCCGACCAGATACCAGCAACGCGGTATTGAATTGCATTGGCTCGGTCTCCGTGTTCATAGACATAGGAGTATTCGAATCGACTCGCGACAAAGAGCGCGCCCAAGGCAACAAACGCTCCGAAAAGGCTAAAGACGCCTATGTTTAGGGAATTGCGAGCAAAGCTCTTTAATTGAGGCGCCTTTGGCACAAGGAACCAACAGATTACGCTTAGAGTGAACAGGAAGGTGGAAAGATATACGGCTAAGCGCCCGCATTCTCCGGTCGTAAGTGACCAATCTGGAGGGGTAGGAAGGTTCATCGTCTGCTCCGTTGACGGATCTCAGTCACTTAAAGTGTGAATGAGGACCTGTCCTTCGACAAGTCCTCATTTCTCACGTCACGAGTTATCAGTCCATAGACGAGTTGGCTGATTTCGCTTTGATCTGCTGGAAGTGCTTGATCTTCGCAGCGGTCGGGATCTTAGTGATCTCGCTCATATTGACCTTGGGAATACCTGCGCTTGTCAGTGCGTTGTTGGACCAGTCCAACAGGTACCGAGTGTACGAAGGGTTGTGGATTCCGAGGTCGCCCGAGATCACGATGTAGTAGTAGTTGTGGCGGGCTTCTTTGACGCTGTTGGGAATCAAAGTCTGCTTAGGAGCAGTTACGCCTGAGGGGATGTTCGATGTGTAGTCCCAACATGCCGCGTTCCAACCCTGAGCAACTGCCCAGCTTGACATTCGAGTCTCAAGAGCGAGGAGGTCATTGCTAACCTCTGCTTTGAGGGCCGATGCTCTCGCTGCTGCGTCTGAAGTTGTGTGGCATGGTGCACAGCCATCGTAACTCACCGTGAAGGTGTGTCGCGCATTTGGCATGTGGCATGTGGCGCACTGTCCAGGAGCAAGGGCGTGAGTACCAGATCGCTTCGATGGTGGGCTGTTCCAGTTCTCTGCACCACCGACGCCTAGCAAGGAGTTGAACTGATTGCTGTGGTGTGCGGACGGCCGAGAAGTGCTGCTGTTCAGGTACGCATCAGTGGCTGTGGTGCCTCTACCGTTATGGCATTGGCCGCATACTTGATTGACGCGCGTGTACTGTGGAGGTGTCGTTCCTGGGCCGATTCCAGAGCTATCTGTAAGGACTTCGGAATTATAGAGTTGAACCTCTTTTCCATTTCCTGTGAGGTTGCCCGTCTTCGCATGCGGATTATGGCATGTTGCGCAGAGAGCGACGTGAGGAAGTGAGTTGAGAGTGTCGTTCGCAACCTGAACGAT
The DNA here is from genome assembly GCA_903833215.1 of uncultured Armatimonadota bacterium. Taxonomy (GTDB): domain Bacteria; phylum Armatimonadota; class Fimbriimonadia; order Fimbriimonadales; family Fimbriimonadaceae; genus Fimbriimonas. The sequence goes on along the minus strand of CAILEM010000099.1, from coordinate 38,663 downwards.
CTGAGCCGATGTCATCTGCTCGGGTGTGATGCCGTTGTTGAGATACTGCGCTCTCGTCAAACCGCCGTGGCACTCGAAGCATTGGCTTGCCTGTCCACTTGTGGTTGGACCGGTTACCGTCGATGAGATCGGGCTCGCAATCAACTCTGCATGCTTGGATGCCATGAACTCATCGTGAGTTGGTCCGTGGCACTGACCGCATACGGTCGGTGAAGCGATATTCGGGAAAGTCAGAATTGCATTTGCAGTTCCGTCAGCCTTTTGTGGCATGGCGGCGTGCGCACTACCAGGTCCGTGGCACTTTTCGCATGTCACGCCTTTTTGGGCATGAGCAGTATCTTTCCATGTCGTGTACTGGTTGTCACCGCTTCCCATCTTTTTGAGGGAAGCCGTCTTCATTGCTATATGAGCCTTTGCAGCCGCTCCACCGTGACAAGTGGCTGTGCCACATGCTTCTGGGCCGATGTTCTTCGCCCCTTTCTGCTCCGGTGTTAAGAGCGCCAGAAACGCCTGTGTAGGTTGATTTGAGCCAGGTGAGGTTGAACCCTTAGCAGGTCCGCCTACGCCTCCGCAACTCTGCAACAGCATGGTTCCGACTATCAGCGGGACACATGCAAACAATGTGAGCCATCGCGCTTTCATAAGTCCTCCGTTCTTTGTCCCTTAGAATTCAGTTTCATTTCCTTGTCGTTGCTTAGAAGCGGAATCCTAGTTTCATCGTCCAAACAGGAGCGGTGAAGGTATCCACGTCGTACAGTCGATCACGCTGGAGCCAAGGGGAGTAGGTGATCAGGAAGTTGCGTTCTTTGCCTAAGTCCAGTCGGTACGTCAGGGCAACCTGTTGTCCCCACTGATCCTGGGTATAGAAGCTAGTTAAGACGAGGGAAAGGTCTTCGCGCGAATTACGCGTGTAGTCCAATCCAAGCATGAACGTCTCGGAAGGTGCCAAGTAGCTTCCCAATTGAGGAGCTATCGGGTTAGGTCCGCCGGTCGTATATTGCTCAGAAGCAAACTCGGCATAACCGAGAAGTTTCGGAGTAAAGACCCTGCTGCCACCTATGGCGACGTCATATGTCGTGATCGAGAACTCTCGCATAGAGTTTTCTCGATACTGGAATGTATAGCTGAGATACTCCGAACTCTTTTCCCCTCCACCACTTACCTTGCCCTGCACCTTCGCCTTTCGGCTCCAATACAAAAGCCTCGGGTCGGTAGTTAGGAAATTCGGAGCACTTGATAGGTCCTCAAGGGTGCCTTTCACGCCGAGTCGGTAGGTGTGTGTCAGCTTTCCGTTCAGTTTTACATCGTAGGTATTCCATGCAGGAACGTCTACGAAGCTGTGGTCAGCTCGCACTCTTTCTTCTTCGCGGTGGGCAAATCCAAACCCAAGTCCCCACTCTCCGAGTCGGGCATTGAAGTTCAGACCTGAGTCGAGCTTCTTCCGAACGTAGGCAGTCTGCACGGCGTTCAGATCGAGGTCTTGCTCACCGAAGTGAGCACCGAGGGATGAATCCTCGCTGACATCGTAAACACCGCTGACCGCATAGTCACGAATCCAGTTGCTGGGTAATCCGGCTTGCTCGATTCGAGTAAGTCCGATTGTTCCCATTGTGGATAGACGACTTCCCCAGTTTCCGGCGTATCGAAGTTGCCCTCGATCCGTCAAGGTTCCTGGTTGGATCGCTGTGACATCGCTAAAGCTCGATTCGGAGTAGAGCGCACCAAACGTGTGTTCGCCTACTTGCTTCTGAGCACCGAGAGTTACCGTTCGAGTTACATAGTCGGTAGGATCGATAGGAGCTGAGAATTGATGCTCATTCTGGTCGAGTTTCATCGAAACGAAAGCGCCAAAATTCGTACCAAGAGTCTGTTCTAGCGTTGCATCCACTCCCTTCCGTCGACTTGGATCGGTTACACCGAAACTTGGGTCAAAAGAAGTGAATTGATGAGCATTGACAACGAGTGAGGTGTCTCCGCCCCACTTTGTGGTCAAGCTCGTACCGAAATCGCCGCCTATATTGCCTTTCCAATCGAATGCTGTATAGGTTCCTTTATCGAACGGCGTAAGGATCGACAGATCGGCCAGGCCGAATCCGCCTTGAACAAGCCCGTGCTGGTTCATCGCGCTATTGTTGCCCGACGAGTTCCAAGTGCTGTAGCCGACAGTCAGAGAGTTATAGAGTGGTTTGGCTTCGGCCTCGTAAGGGGCATCTGCCTTGCCAGCTTCGGCGGGAGCCGCATCACCCTTGGCCTCATCAGTCTTTTTAGCATCTGCTTTTTTGGCATCTGCCTTTTTGGACTGATCGGCTGCGGGTTTCTTCTTAACAGCTGACTGCTTTTGAGCTTGCTTGTCACTCTGTGGTTTGTCGTCCCCTTGGGAGGGGATGGGCGCCTGTTGAGCACTAGCACAGGCGATCATCACTGCCGTTCCGGCCAGTGTCGCAAGTGGTGTGATCCATCGCTTCATCTTCATTTCCTCCTAGGGACGCAGGAAAGCTTTATGGGTATTGCTTCCGTGCGGTGCGACGTGACATCCAGCAGACCAGCAAGTCTGGCCAGGATGGTGAGTGGCGAGTTTGTCGGAGTGGCACTGTGCACACAAGCCGCGAGTCCGAGAGGTCAGCATCGACGGGTTCTGAGATCCGTGTGCCTTATGGCACTCGTCACAGCCGCTTCCACCGAATCCTGCTACGGGATCGTGTTCGTATACAAAGGGTCCAGCCTTATCCGCATGGCATGTAACGCACTTGCTCTTGAAGGAGGCTTGGCGTACCTGCGATGATTTCGTCGGATGAAGGGCATGGCAATCACTGCATGTCAATTGACCCTCTGGCACTGGATGGTGATACGCCTGTCTAAAGTCAGCAATCTGGGACGGGTGACATTGACCACACAGCGTGACTTCGTCGGCTTTAAGCAATAACTGTTTCGCAGGCTGCTTTGCCATTCGAACCAAACTGCGCGGATCTTCAGTCTTTCCACGCTTCAAACCGTTACCTTGCAGGTCCAACTCCGTATCCGGGTGCAGTTGGTGACAAGTGGTGCAGGAGAGCTTTGCTTTCGCATGGTCGGTATGCGCCCAATGCGATTTGTCCATCGTCTGGCCGTGACAGCGTAAGCAAGCCGCAGCCGAGTCTTTGGGACTTAACTTAGTGAACGAGATGACTTCGACTTCGGGGTTCTCTTGGTGAGCCTTTCCTGGGCCGTGACATCCTTCACACCCTCTTTGAGCAAGAGGAAGCTTCGGGTTCGACATCGGCGCGAAATGAGCCGATTCATCGAACCTGTGTGATTTAGTAGAGTGACATTCGACACAAGCCTGATCCCCAATGTAGTCCTCTGGTTTGGCCTGAGCGAATCGTAGGTTGATATTTGTAACCGCTTGATCGGGTTTATCGGGCGCTGTTTTTGCGGCAGGCTTCTTGCCAGACTGCATTGCCCCAAAAACGAGGCTTGCGATTCCTATACTGAGCACTAACGCTTGTATTTTCACTTCCCCGTCTCCATTCGAACCGTTCGCCTTCCGTTGCCAGGGAATCGGTCGTTTCCTCGCTGGCTTTACCAGCAAATTGAGAATAGCGCATCAGGATTGTCATGTAATCATCAAATCCGTCAAGGGTTATGATGTCAGTGGAAATCACCACAAAAAACGAAGGTTAGAAACCACAAACAGGTCAGGTCTGTGGTGATTTCTTTGTACAAGGTGACGTATAAAGGGGTTTAAAGCGTGGAGTTTGGTCCCCACCCCTCTGACTAGGCAAATCTCTTGTTGAGAGATCTTGCCGCTTCTCTGCCCTGGCGAATGCAATCCGGAATGCCAGTTCCACGATAGGAACAACCGGCGAACAGAATCGGCATTTCTCCGACCGCGTTTTCGATAACGTCCATTCTATCGGTGTGCCCGACCTCGTACTGAGGCATTGCCTTTGTCCACCGATCCACCCGGGTGTAATAGGGCTCCGCCTTGACCTTGAGGTGTTTGCCAAAATCGGCCACCGCCATTTTCAATAGTTGGTCATCGGAGTAATCGTCCACATTAAGTCCACCGTCCTGGCCCATGAATGCCCTGAGTAGGACGGATCCATCGGGCGCACGATGTTTCCACTTTAACGAACTGAATGTGCAGCCCGTAATACTGGAAGGCTCATCCGCCGGCACCAGGAAGCCATTACCGTGCAACTCGTTTTTGAACGAACTGCTCGCATAGCAAAATGACGCTACTGCGGTCGAACCGTGCCGAATACCCATAAGCGGTTCAAAGGCACCTGGAGCGATTCCACTCAGAATGGGTGCTGCGGCATAGCCTGGGATGGCGAAGATGAGTGCATCACATTCCAAGACTTCATTCGCGTGGACACGAAACGACCCATCCTCATTTCGCTCAATCTGCTCAACCAGTGTGTTGAGCCGGATGTCGACACTCTTGAGCCTTTCAACGAGGACGTCCACGAGTCGTTGAAGACCACCGTCCAGCGTGATGAATCCTGGCTTTCGGTGCGATGTAGAGGGGGCACCGATGGCTGGGGCTGCTGAACTGACGGCGCTTAGGCTTCCGTGCTTTTGCTCGAGCCCTATATAAGAAGGATAGAGCGCCTTCATGCTTAACTTGTCCGCACTTCCGGCGTGGATACCGGCAAGAAGCGGTTCGGCTAGGGTCTTTGAGAATCGATTGCCAAACCGTCGGCGAAAGAACGAAGCGATCGTTTCGTCTTCTCCCGATCCCTTTTCAACCGCTTTCTCGGACAAGATACGTTTGCGGGCCGTTGCTCCGAGAAAGCCGATCGATTCAAGGGCTGTCGAGGCGGATGGCATCAGGCTGGCAAGTGCGCGAGGAACGACGTGGAGTTTCCCACCGACAAGCACCGAGAATCCAGCACCGATCGGCTCTTCGAGTTCCGATTCCAAGCCGAGCTCCACCATTAAGTCGACTGCCCACGGTTTGGTGGTGAACACAGAATCAGGCCCACCTTCGACCACCAGATCATTCTCGTATCGAGTGATGATCTTTCCACCAAGCCGATCCGAACTCTCGATCAGGGTTACCTGGTGTTTGCCATCTTGGCATGCGTCGTACGCTGCGCTGAGGCCCGCGATTCCCCCTCCGATAATAATGATTCGTGCCATTTCGATGTTTATAAAGGCGTGTCTACGCTCCGGATGGTACCCCTGGCACCCTCGGAGCAAAAGTCGTCGGTTCAAGCGCCAAGAATCATTGTCCGTAAAACCCACGACTTGTGGCGGACTCCATCTGGAAATAACATCCTCATTGATGGTACGCCCCGACCACATAGATTTTGCCGAGCGACCCATGCTCGTCTACTGGGAGACAACCCAGGCCTGTCCCTTGGCATGCCGACATTGCCGAGCTTCAGCGATGCCCATGCCGCACCCTCTCCAACTTAGCTATGCGGCCGGAGAGCGACTCCTATCTGACATCGCCTCGTTCGGAGCACCCCTTCCCCATCTGGTTCTCACGGGCGGCGATCCACTCAAGCGAGATCGTTTGTTTGACCTCATCGCGAGCGCACGGGATAAAGGGATCAAAGTCTCTGTCACTCCTGCAGCATCACCATCTCTTACAAAGGAAACGTTCGAGCAACTCAAAGCTGCTGGCGTCGACAGCATCGCGTTAAGCTTGGATGGATCCACTGCTGCGTTGCACGATGACATCCGTCAGGTGCCGGGCACATTTGATATCACCCTTCAAGCCGCGAAGTGGGCTGGTGAAGTTGGACTTCCCCTCCAGATCAACACGCTCGTTACCGACGAGACGGCTTCGGATCTTCCCGCCGTTTTCGAGTTGGTTCACAGTTTCCCCCTGATGAGATGGAGTTTGTTCTTCCTTATCGCGGTAGGCCGAGGACAGCAACTCAACGAGTTGGATCCCGAACGCGCAGAAGAGTTGATGCACTGGATTCAGAAGCTCGTACCTCGCGCTCCGTTCCAGATCAAGACAACCGAAGCACCGTCTTACCGACGTGTCGCGTCCGAAACGATGAAATCCCTCGGAATGCATGCCGACGAAGTTCGAAAGAGCAGCGTCCATGCAGGTTACGGTATCCGAGATGGAAACGGCATCGTATTCGTATCCCACCTCGGCCAAGTCTATCCTTCCGGATTCCTACCCCTTGAAGCGGGCAATGTCCGCCACAAGTCACTCAAGGAGATCTATCAGAACTCGGAAGTCTTCAAGCGCGTGCGAGACGTGGATAACTTCGAAGGCAAATGCGGCTACTGCGAATTCCGTCGAATCTGCGGTGGGTCCAGAGCCCGAGCCTACGCTCACACCGGCAATCCCGCCGGAAGTGACCCCATCTGTTCCTACGAACCCATCCGCGAACCCGCGATGGCCTAACAGCTTCTTTCTGTTCCTCTCTCCAGCACAGGCCCCACCCGGGGCCTGTGTTTTTTTGCGGCAGTGTCCACCCAACCCAAAATCATCCGCAGCCCCCGTAGACGCGGTGATCGTACCGACGCAGCCGTCGCAGGCATTCATGAGCCGACTAGGCATCACTCGCAGCCTCCGTAGTCGGCGGTGATCGTACCGACGTCTGGACCGGCCGGGGATGAATTTGGTGCTTTGAACGCGATAACGGGCTAGAGCGTCGGTACCATCACCACCGACTACGGAGTGCGGTGTAGGCAGGGGGCTTCCGTGCGAACGTGGTTCCTTGATATCATCCGATGCCATGTCAGGAATGCGACAAAGACCGCATCGGTTGCCACCGACATCTTACGTGGGTCAGATTGCGATCTCCTTTACCGCATGTGTAGACGAACGTCGCCAGGTGTTCATTTGCCACTCGGATGTTGAAGCCCTCATTTCAATAATGGGGGAGCAGTTTGAGAAATTCGGGTGCGGTATTCCCATCTACTGCTTCATGCCGGACCACCTCCACGTCATCTCGATGGGGATGACGGACCATGCAGACGGTAGGCGTGCGATGGACGCGTTCAAGACCAAGAGCGGTCGATATCTCAAGACCTCGGATGCAGATTATCGATGGCAAACTGGTTACCACGATCGGATTATTCGGCGTTCAGAGGAATGGCGAAAAAAGGTCTTCTACGTATTTCAGAATCCTGTTCGTGCGGGAATTGTCCAAGATCCTTGGACATACCCACTCACAGGATCTATTGGCTACAACTTGAATGAATTAATTCACGATGCCGCATGGTGAAAGGGTGTCGCCCAATTTTAGGTGCACGTGCCCTCGTAGTCGGCGGTGATCGTACCGATGCAGTCGTTCAACGGATCCATTGAACTATCGGGCCTGACGCGCACGCACAGTCACTGGATTTCCCCCTGCCCTTCCGGACGTCGGTACGATCACCGCCGACTATGGGGGCTGTGGTTATCAATCGTTCGGCTCACGAATGCCTGCGGAGGCTGCGTCGGTACGATCACCGCCGACTACGGGGGCTTCGGGTGACGCCTAGTCGGCTCATGAATGCCACCGGCTGCTGCGTCGGTACGATCACCGCCGTCTACGGGGGGGCTGTGGGCGACTGTCGTTCGTCTCTTGAATGCCTGCGTCTGTTGCGTCGGTACGATCACCGCCGACTACAGGGGCTGTGGGCGACTGTCGTTTGGCTCATGAATGCCTGCGGCTGCTGCGGCGGTACGATCACCGCCGACTACGGGGGCTTTGGGCGACTCTCGTTTGCCTGAAAAATCCGACCGGCTGCTGCGACGGTAGGATCGCCGCCGACGGGGCTGGACAATGCTTAACGGCTTCAACCTCAGATCGTGAGGTTGAAGCCGTTGTGATTGATGTTGGTGTGACTAGGCTGCCGTAGCTGGCAACTCTTCGGGGCCATGACCGCTCTTCCAGGGTGGAAGCATCTTGGTGAGAACGAAGAGGATGATGAAGGGTAGCGAGAGGATGGTTGCGAACATTAGGAATCCTTCGCGTCCAAACAACTCTAGATTGAAGTGATTCATGCCTCGGAAACTCTTCGACGAGAGCTGACCGCCGATAACGACGTTCCAGCGCATTGCGAAGACACCGACTTGAACCAGAATCGCCATCACGAAGTAGTAGCGAATCTTCACGACGTTGCTCATCTTTGCCGCCTGCATGACTGCAAGGGTGATGACCGGGACGATTCCACCGAGGAACAGCTGCACTCCAAAGATGGTGTAGTACAAGTAGCCCGAACTCAAGAGTCGTAGGATATCAACCCATTCACCGGCTTCGTACATTCTGTGAACGATGTCCAGCGTCTCGAGCGTAAGGTCGAAGATCAGCGCAAACATCAGAATCCTTCCGATCGCGTTCATGCATATCATGTCTAGCGGGATTTTCTTGAACCAGCTAGTGATCATGTGAAGCAGAAAGACCATCGCGATGCCAGAGACAATCGCGGAGAGAAGGAAGATGACCGGCATCAAAACGCTGGACCACCAAGGATTACCCGCGAGCGACCCGAAGATGAAGCCGACGTACCCGTGAAGTAGGACCGCGGATGGAATACCGATGACAGAGAGAAAGCGCTCCGCCTTATCGTCGAAGGCCAGTGCTTTGGGTGAAATGTCTTTGACCCCAAGCGTCAAGACTGTGTACACGAGTCTCATGATGGGCCCAGATTTCTCACAAGCCAAGACCATGTCCTTACGGAAGTCAAAGTAGACCTCCAATAGGAGGACGGCCATGAGATACCAGGCATACACAAATCCGAAGATGGCCATAGCCGACGTGGTGTGCGGCGTCATCATGATCTGCAGTGCCCGCTCTGGGTGGCCAAGGTGGCACAGAAGTGGCATAGGCGCGCAGATCAGAAAGGCCAACGCTGTCAGCAGTGCCAGTCGATAAACAGGGCGAACAGCTTCGGTGTTGAAGACTCTTACAAGTGATGCAAGGATGAAAGCTCCTGCGACCAAACCTGTGAGATATGGATAAAGCACGATGAGGATGCCCCACGTGATTCCATGCTGCTCATTCGGTAGCGCATACAGGTTGCTTTGAGCTAGCAAGCTCATCGGATTCATTAAGAGGGGGTTCATGGCTTACACGACATCCTTGGTCAAGCCCTTGTACATGACCTTCGCGCCTGTCTTCAGGTGCGGCCTGAGAGTAACGACGGCATTCTCTCGACAGAACTTCGAAATCTCGCTCTTCTCGTCTGCCAAGTTTCCAAAGATTCTTGCTTTGACGGGACAAACTTCAACGCAAGCTGGCAACTTGCCTTTGGTGATGCGGTGGTAGCAAAGGGTGCATTTGTCTGCCGTCTGCTTCTTGGCATTCCAGAATCGAGAACCGTATGGGCAGGCTTGAATGCAGTAACCGCAGCCGATGCAGTAGTCGTAGTCCACGATGACTGCCCCTTCAGGAGTAAGGAACGTGGCACCGACCGGGCAAGCTCTCGTGCAAGGAGAGTCGTCGCACTGGTTGCATAGCTTCGGCATGAAGAATGATTTCTCAATCTGATCTTCCGGCACGTCGTCTGGTCCAGGACCATCTTTGCCGCCATTCGGCGAATCGATAAGCACCGTACCGTCCTTCTTGATCCGATACCTTTCGATCCATGTTCGGAAGTCGTCTTGCGGAACGTCGTTCTCAGCGCAGCACGCTTCAACGCACTTGCCACATCCGATACATGCCTGAATATCGATCGCCATCGAATACCAAGTTGTGTTTGGATATTGTTTGATGGGCGTCATCTCTCGCTTCGCGAGACGCGAAGTCAGGCTATTCCACGAGGCGTATCCAGCGGCTCCAATACCGATGAGGGCAACTGATTTGCCGGTTGCAGCGAGAAACTCGCTGCGGGTCATCGTGTTATCTTCGCCTGAATCTGTGAGGGGTGTGTTCTCTTCAGGGTTCATTTCTTACTCCCTTGCTTTGCGGGGGTCGCATCAGGCTTTGCTGCTGTAGCGGTCGGTTTTGGTGCAGTTGCCGTTGGCTTTGGTGCCTCTACAGCTGGCTTAGCGTCTTTGGGCTTCTCCGTTGGCACTACTTTGCTTGGTGCTGCCTTGACATCACCAGCAGCTTTCGCATCTTTGGCTGGCGGCGTCGCGGCGGCAGGGGCACCTGGTTTGACGGGTGCAGTTGGCTTGGCGTCAGCTTCATCCTTCGGAATACCAGCAGGTTTGAGATCGCCGATGGGCTTACCTGGCACTTCTGGATGAATGTTGTGACACTCAACGCAACGCTGGCTGCCATGATGCTCGGCCATGTCAACCTGTGGGAAGGTTGATCTTCGCGCCGTATTCATCGCGTGGCATCGGCCACAAGCGTTCCGAGTTTTATCTACAACGAGCTTGGAGCTATCGAAATCTTTCGAGTGAGCGGCTCCTGGTCCATGGCAGGTTTCGCAAGATACACCTTTGTCAGTGTGAGGCGTATTGTTTGCGTGACAGTCGATACAGGGCTGCTTGCCCTCGAATTTCGGTGGGTGTGCGGCAATTGCGCCTAGGGCTGCCTGACGAAAATGTCCGGTCTTACCAAAGGAATCCGGAACGATGAGGGTTCTCACGCCGGCAAATGCAAATACCAAACAGCCGAACACGATGCTTATACGCGTCGCTTGTGGTGCCATAATGTTTCACTTAATTAACGCCAGCATCGTTCAAATCTAACGATAATTTGACGTCAATAACTAATTGTGAGTCCGAGCGGTGTTTCCAGGAAAGCCGTGGCTTCTATGTCATTGGTATCCCTGACACTATCAGTAGGTCAATGTGGCGCGCGGAGAGCCTATGGGAAACGCGTAAATCGCTCGGATGGTGAACTTTTGCCTGTGTGAGGAGGACAGCCATGGCCCTCTTGCCCCAGCCGGTCGAACAACTCAGTGGTAAAGTCGTGAAACGTGGAACGGATACCTATCCTGCTCGACACCGACATTGGTAGTGACATCGACGATGCCGTCGCACTTGCCTATTTGCTTAAGAAACCCAAGTGTGAGCTCTTAGGAATCACCACGGTATCGGGTGACGTCCAAAAGCGCGCCGCGCTTGCTGAGGCGGTTTGCCACTCTGTAGGACGTAGAGACGTCCCAATCCACTGTGGCCGCCGTGATGTGTTGATCGACGGTCCCGGACAACCCAACGTGCCTCAGTTTGAGGCGATCTCCCATACAAATCCGAATCTGAAGCGCAACGAGAACGACGCGGTTGAGTTTCTGCAACAGACGATTCGGAGTCGACCCGGAGAGATCACACTCCTAAGTATTGGCCCGTATTCAAATATCGCTCTCCTCTTCGCGCTTGACCCCGAAATCCCTCACCTCCTGCGCGCGATTGTCTCGATGGGTGGCATCTTCTTTGGTGGGGATCGTCGCGAATGGAACGCCCTCGTGGACCCGGCTGCCACCGCAATGGTATACGGTGCCGATCGACCCGATCACCTTTCCGTCGGCTTAGATGTGACCGAAAAGTGCCGAATGTCAGCGGGTGAAGTGCGCGAGCGATTTGTCGGTGAGCCTCTGGGAACAGTTGCTTCGATGGCCACCAAGTGGTTTGAGCACACGGGCGAAATCACGTTTCACGACCCCCTAGCCGCTGCTCTGATCTTTCATCCTGAACTCTGCACGTACGAGTCAGGTCGAGTTGAGGTCGCCTATGCAAAGGGCGACAAGACTTCTGGACACACCACTCTTGTCGATGAGAAAGGCCCAGATCGAGTTGCCAAGACGGTTGACGTCGATGCGTTCTTCCGCGAGTACTTCGAAGTCGTTCTGACCACTTAGGGCTTAACCGTTCGCCTGAAAACCAATATGCTTCCGAAAGAATGCGTCTAGTTCTTCAACACCCACCGGTTCTGCCGTCGTGAGGGTGATGTCATTGATCCGCTGAAGTTCAACGGTTATAAAGGCATCAAGAACAGAGTTTCTAGTGCCGAGTCCGATCTCAGATGTTATAGCTTTGGCTTCAAGCAATTTGAACAACTCATCGGCAACGGGTCCGGGCTCGCTCGCACCCTCAAGCAACCGCGCAAACGCGACAGGCGGGACTGAGTGGTGTCGTTCGATCCACCGACAAGCGTACAGCGGCCTAAGGATGTAGAAGTACTTCTTGAGCTTGACCGATTCGGAGTCCGAGGAAAAGTACGACTTCCAATTGGCCTCTGCTGTATGCAGGTAATGGTAGAGGCACGCATTCAAAGAGAGGCAACGTCCTGCCAGTTCTCTGAATTCATCCATGAAGGCGCTGTCCTCAGCGTAAACAATCGGGGACCCAAGCCATTCGATCAGTGAAGGGTTTGATTTCCGAAGGAGCATCAAGGCCTTCGGCAGATCCCAGCCCGCAAAATCGAGTTCGGGGTCGACCATCGCCTCGACCACATCGCGCCTCTTTTGCACGGAAAGATACCAATCTATCGGATGTCGGTAGATGAACCGAATATCGTAGTCGCTGTCTGGTGAAGCAAACCCCCACGCGCGACTGCCTGATTCAACGGCGTACAGCACCTGAATGTCGTGCTGGGCTTCCAGATTGGCAAGGTTGTCCAAGATTAGGCTCGTCACGTGTGGATCTGTCACTTGACAACCATAATACAGAATGGCAAGCCTGCTCCTCGCTTTCGCTGTTTCAAGAATTCTCGGCCAGGATACTTACGTGGGCGGAAGGGTTGTGGTTAGGCCGGTCCTTTATTTGGCGGCGGATGCCCCGATCCCCACTGAGGTTCAACGACAGAGGCTTGTTCGATATCTTAAGATCGCCCAATCGCGATATTTCGAGCTCCTTGAGGGGATGGATACTTTCGAGTTGGAGCTTACATGCCAAGTATTCAGGTCTTCGGCGGATGCCAAGTCGCTGAAACTAAAACCAAATGGAGCCGCCGAATTCGTCGTAAACGAACTGCTAGGGCACGACCATAAGACGCGATGGAGTTGCCCATATGTATACGTGGCTGTGTTCGTAGGAACGGGTTCCTTCCCGGGTGGTGGTGGCAGGCCGATCAATGGAGGCCATAACAAGGGCGGCGGCATCATAATCCTCTCTGCAAAAGACCTCGACGACTCTCCGAATTTCGAGTCGACTCTTCAGCACGAACTAGGTCATGCGTTTGGCCCGCCCCACGTTGATGTGTACGGATACGACATGTTGGCCAATCCTTCGTTGATGTCCTATAACCCCAGTCATCATACGGATTTCTTTCAGGTTTCAAGTACGCCTGGCCGCCTCATTCCCGAAGACCTCCGTGGCTTAAACGAGAATAAGGCAGCTTTTCCAGCATTTCGCCTTGACGCGAGGCGAATTACTGGAAAGGCTGGCTACAACATCAAACCAGATGTACAACTAGGGCCCATGGATTTGGGACCTCGCTAAGTGATTGCAATCAGAAAGGCCACGCTAGCTTTGGGATGACTTGTCCTTTTGTCCTCTGGCTATTGGGTTCACCGATCAAGACAAACATATCCGTTCCGTGCCGAACACGTCGCCCATATGACATGTAGGCATCGATCTTCCCGTTCTCTTGAAGCAATTTCCACTGACTATCGAATCGGGAATGACTCCCTACTCGTCGTGGTGCTTCTTGAGTTCGCGATTGGCCTTCTCAAGCTCTTTCATTGCCTCTCGGAGTGCTTTTTCAATCTCTGGCTTGATCGATTTGAGCGCTTTTTCCATTTCGGGCTTCATCGTCTTCATGGCTTTCTTGATCTCGACTTCGGCCTCTTTCATCGCTTTGTCGATATCTGGCTTTGAAGCCTTCATCGCCTTCTTCATTTCGGCGTCGAATTCTTTCATCGCCTTTTCGAACTCTGGCTTCGAGAGCTTCATGGCCTTTTCGATATCTGGGCCAATTTGCGCCAGTGCCTTTTCAAGGGATTCATCGATGTTGTCCAGGTTCATATGAACGTCTGGCTGGTTCTCGCCCAGTTCAATCTTCATGTCGCTATGCAGCGAACCAAGCGACTCCTTCACGGCCTTCATTGCCTCTCGGATGGACTCCTGAACGGTTCGATCAAGATCCTTGTCAGAGAAGTCAACGTCCGATAGCTCCTTGACTTCATCCTTCTCTTCCATCGCAGCGGGTTCATCGTCGGCAAGCGAGCTGGCAATAATGCGATCTCGTGACTCAACCTTAATCGAACCTGCACCTACGTGAATTCGAACCTTGGACTCACCGTTGCCTGTTTTTCCATGCCGTCGATCACCAAAGTGGACACCTTCTGAGCGCTTTGCACTTGAAGGCAGACCAGATATTGCCCCGACTGAGACGTCCGCAGATACATCGGCATTGGCACCAGATGGAAGGACGACTTTGATCTCGCCAGCGCCTACGTGGGACTCTTGGTTGAGTTGGCACTTCACCCCATTGAGCGTGAGTTCTCCTGCGGAGACATCAGCGGTGAGCTTTCGAAAATGCCCCTGAACAGTCGCTTTACCCGCCGTCATACTGAGCTTGGCGTCGAGATTGGAGGGCACATGGATTTCCACTTTGAGGTCCAGATTTCGGCCTTTGCCTTTCGAACCTTTGGACTGGCTGGAGGAGATTCCCTTCAATGAATCTTTGCCAAATGGGTGTTCTTTGACGGACAGAACTCCGCCATGGTTCTCGGCGGTGACGTAAGAGTCCCGCATCCAACGCTTGGACTCCGCGTCCAGCGGAGATTTCGCTGAACGGACCACATGAACATTCACGGTCGTCGAATTGTCTGCGACTAAAAGAACCTCGCCGAGAGGAATTGAAACTTCCAGTTTGGAGGCGTTGGCCGTACTCACTTGGAGATTTGCGGTCTTCTGGTCGCCATCATTGACGGGAGTTGGTTGTGGCTTTGATCCGAGGAGGGTGGCACCGACGGCGCCCATTGAAATGAGGAATAGACTGACTTTTAGCATTTGTTTTTCTCTTCAAGTTTGAAAATCGAGGCGTGTGGGAGGGTTGCCGTGGACTTAAGAGTCTCGGCAGGTTCAAAGGGAGTTTGTGGAGGGGAGCCCTACGGGGCGGGCTTCACGTGCGTTGAACTTTTCTCGTGTTGATGTCGCTTGAGTTCTTCGAGCGCAGATTTGATCTCGCTCTTCGCCAGCTTTTGCGCGGAAGCAATGGCGGCTTTTGTCGACGCACTCGTCACCTTGGTGACAGCATCGATGAGCCCTTTGGTGTCGATAGAGATGTTCGAGACTTCCTTGAAAGCCTTTTGGGTTTCAGCATCGACCTCGACGCCAGCTCTCTTCATCTCGGCTTCCATCTCTTTGAAGTCAATCTTCATATCGGCTGGGTCAGGCACACCGCCGACGGTGAGTGAAGAGGATCCAGCCTTGGTCCCTGTTACGGAGTGAGAAGTTGACGTCGCACCTTGGGCTGATTTGGATGGCTTTGGCTCGCGTGCCCTGAGCGTGCCACTTCCCGTCTCCGCCAAACCCTCTCTAGTTTCGGCGGATTTTGCGGCTAGTTTTTGGTCGGAAAGGTCCTTCACATCGAAGCCAGGACGAGGCGAATCCAGATTTTCAAGGTCTCGGGCAATACTAGGCGTCGGCGTGACGTCTACGGAAACGCTAGGCCCCTGATGAGGCAACTGTTGCCGAATACTGGGTACAGCTGCACCCAGCACGACCACAATTCCGGTGATGACGGCTGCCAAGCCTAGCGATACGACGCCGCGGACATTCCTGCGACATCGACGCGCTTCAAGGATGGCTCGGATACGACGATCAAGTGTGCCCGGCCTCGCCATTGCCAATGCGACATCCGTCGACGATCTTCGAGTGCAGAGCTCTCGTGTCACGCTCACCAGGTGCGACGCATACTGTGTGGCTGAGACGCCCGAGCTTAGAACTCGATCGTCTGCTGCCGTCTCACTTTCTTGCTCCATCTGCTTCCGGATGACCCACACGAATGGGTTGAACCAATTGACGGCACAAGCGAATTGCGCGACGATGCTGGCCAGCCAGTCGCCTCGCTCGATGTGTGCCAATTCGTGCAACACGACAGATTCGATGCGGTCAGATGGCCAAGTCTGGGCGTCGGTAGGAAACACCAGCACGGGGCGTGAGAATCCCCATGTCATCGGAGGTCTACCTTCCTCGCCTTCCAGAAGGACGACGTGACGACTCGATCTTCGGCAGAGCGCAGCAACGAGCGTATGAAGAGCCGAATCGGTCGACATTGGCATTCGTCGCTCTGCCATCTTGAGTCGAACAAGTCGCGTGACCAACCTCAAGCTCAACAGGCCCGCCACCGCAGCCCATATAAATAGGAGCAAGTTCGGGTTGAGGGTAGTGGAGTGGTCGATGGCGTTGACTAATTGAGCGTTCGCGGCGATCCCAGAAGTCGCACCGCTTCCAACCTGCTTCGTAACCTGTGCTACATCGGCATTCACATGGAGGAACGGCACCTGCCAGCTCGGCATAAGCATTGAAGCTGCCGGCAGCAGACTCACACCGATAAGTGTCACCAAGAGAGCGAAATGTCGTGTAGACGCCGAACTTCGGCGGAGGAAAGAAAGGATGAACCACCCAATCGTCGCCGCCAAAATTGATTTAATTGCGAGGTCGATGTAATTCACTTCTGTGCTTTCTCCTTCAGCTTGGCTTCTTCGATCAGAGCCGAGAGACGATCCAACTCATCTGCCCGAACGCCCGATTCTTCATCCGACAGAAACGTACGCACGACCCCCTCCAAGCTTCCGCCAAAGAAGGTAGTCACGAGTTGGTTCAAAGCTGATTTCGCTGCCTCTTGCTTCTCAACAGCCGGCTCATAGACAAACCGCTTACCGTCTTGAATATGTACAACGTGGCCCTTCTCTTCGAGGATGCGAAGAGTTGCTCGGACCGCTGAGTAAGTTGGTGCGCTTTCCATCTGCTCATGAACTTCAGCAGCGGTGGCTTGCCCAAGCCGATGCAGAATCTCAAGCATCTCGCGCTCTCGACGACTGAGTCCTCCACCTAGTAAAGGCATACGATCCCCGCTGTGAAAACCAACATGCTGAAATTTTAGCACGTAACTTGGCGATGTGCAAGGAAAATGTGCAGTTTTTTTAGCACAAGACGAAAATCTACTTTGCTTTCATCTTGTTGTTCTTGGCTTCATGGGTGATTTCTACCAACCCGAGTGCTTCAAGAAGCGGCGGAACATAGACTCCAAACCGTCCTCGCAAACCTTTCTTTAGGCCGTACCATCCACCCACCGGGTTCGATTCTGCACGTCCCCAGGCCTCAACCGTTCCCTCCTTGGCTTCTTTCTGCTCGTCAGCACCACCGAGGTCCATCCAGTCGCCGTGAGCGACAAGCATTTGATGTAAATCAGAAATACAACGTGCGTCGTACAACAGGGTTGTCTTGCCGACGACACAGGCAATGACTTCCTTTCCATCCTTCTCATCGCGATACATTTCGTATTCGGATGTGTTCGGTGGTGTCTTGAGTTTCCAAGGGTTGGCTTTGGTTCCTGTATCCGGCATTTGCAAAGGATATCAGGATTGCTTCTCAGTTATGAGAAATGTTCAACACTTCGTGTCGATCTCAATGTGAATTTTTCCGCGAGACTAGATCTTCCACTTCACTCTGTACCGACTGGTAGATGGGGCCCCACCAGCTTGCAACCATCTCTGTCTTGCTGGATGGTTTTCCAGGCAGGTCATCCAACTGCGCGATGAGTGAGTAAGACCGGTTGAGCTCCTTGCGAGCAGTCTTCAGGTCTCCCTTCTTTGCATGAATGAGCGCAAGGATCATCCTTCCCGAGTCAAACTTCGCCAACTCTTCCTTCGGCTGCAGTCCTCGAGCTGATAGCGCATTTCTCATCAGTAATTCAGCCCTACCCAGCTGCCCAGAGCGACAAACTGCTAGAGCAAAGAGTTCGCGCAAGATACCATTCTTCGGGTCACTCAGCTCGTCTCCAAAACGAGCCTCAACCGCCTGTATATTTGCGATATTCGTTTTGATCGCTTCGGGAAACAACCCGAGGCTCGCACACGCGATTGTGGCCAACTCTACTTCGGTCGGAGGTCGATCCTGGCGAAGTATAGAGTTGAGAATGGGGTTGAGCAGCGCGCTGGAAGAGTTCATATGTTCCCGCTCACTCCTCTCCAATTGTGCGGATAGCCGAGCCGCGGCTCGCTCCCGCTGGGCAGCTTTCTTTGCTTCCGCTGCGGACTTGATCGCGTCCAAACGTGCCTGGCGCTCTTGGGCAATGGCTATTTTAAGTTGCCTTTCCGCTTCCCTTTCTCGGCGAAGGCTGCGTTGCGCGTCTTCTACTGCTTGAAGGGCCTGCATTTTGGCAAGCCCTTCAGAATTGGCAAGTTCGCGGCTTGTCTCCAAGAGCCCCATGCTCTTGCGCTGCTCTGCCCGCGCAATTTTCGCGCCTGTGTAAGCGATGAGCGCCATGGCCCCGAGAATGATGATGATAAGGGCGGAAACAATGCCTGTACGGACCGCACCGGCAAGAAAGGCGCGCTTCTGACGGCGAAGCTCTTCACCTGGCATATTCGCCTTAATCCACCGGTGATTAAAGACTGTGGAATAGATCCGGTTTCTGGGCAGAAGTAACCCGTTTTCTATTCGAGCAGCACCACTCATCTTAATTCTGGCGGATGCTTGGTTTGCCTCGTTGTCTGCGACGCCTCGCCGAAGCAATATTCCGTACATCGAGAGGGTATCCGCACGATCTGCGTCCGAGACGGCAGGATCCCCTCGCCCCAAGAGACGGTTCGATAGATCGACGAGGTTGGTATCGGACTCTCGTGCCCTGGTGTCGAGATATCTTGCCTTCACGATTCGATCCACGTCGAATACGGTGGGGCTGGAAAGTTCCGACAACTCAGCACATACAGCCTGGGTCAAATACGGATGACCACCCGTCCAGTACAGGACCCGAGAGATGATGAGATTTCCCTGCAGGCCCAACCTTTGGCCCAACGGACGAACTTCATCCGTTGTGAAATCACGCAAGCCGATTCTGCGCCCAATGTTGAATGGCGTCGTCCGAGCGTCTGAGACCAGGTCGGTTGGCAGAGCCGAACCTAAAAGGCAAATTGTTAAGCGTCCCAATTCGGGATTCGCTGCCCGTCCGTTGAATAGAAAACGGATCCCAGTAAAGAGTTCGTCGGTCGGAAACGGAAGACTTCGTACCGCATCAATCTCGTCGATCATCAATACGAGAGGTCCGTCAACCTTTTGGATGGCGACTTCCTGC
Source organism: uncultured Armatimonadota bacterium (assembly GCA_903833215.1). Lineage (GTDB taxonomy): Bacteria > Armatimonadota > Fimbriimonadia > Fimbriimonadales > Fimbriimonadaceae > Fimbriimonas. Next base: position 19,584 of record CAILEM010000099.1, on the reverse strand, counting down.
AGAAAGCTCAGAAACCTTTCCACGGGGCCAAGCTCTCTAAACTCCTTCACAAATGCGACGGCTTCGGATCGCAACCCCAAGGCTCGACCGGTTTCTACAAGGAGCCCCGTGTACCACTGATCAGGTGTGACCGTCGCGCCACCAAATCTTGTTAGGTCCACAAAGGCGCATCGAATGCCTCTAGCAGTCAACCGAAGGATGGTTCGAACGGCCAGTGAGCTCTTTCCCATTTGCCGGGCGTTGAGGACGAAGCAGTACTGCCCATCGGTAAGCGCATCAAAAAGCTCGTTATCGGCAGCGCGCTCGACGTAGGAGGGCGAATCGGGCGGAACCGTGCCTCCCGCGACGAAAAACACTGCAGCCAAACTGACCGGTTCCTCGCTCACAGACACCATCTTACTGAACTCTGATCGGCGATTCAACGCACCACACGGTGCAGAGAACCATCGCTTCAAAAAATCTGTCTGTAGACAAGAAGCGAAAATGGTTTGTCTCGCTCGCTGGCCGTAGGTAGAATCGACGCACCCAGCGATCAACATCGTTTTTGGAGCAATGGCCCCGCATGGAAATCAATCTCAATCAATTCAAGCAGAACTACTTGGTCTCCGGTCTTAGCGATGAAGATATCGCCAAAGTGGCCGAACTCGCACAGCTTAAAGGAGTCGAAGGCGGACAGGAAATCGTCAAGTTGGGCAAGACCGATTCTGATCTTTACATCATCTTGGATGGCACCGCGATGGTTTACAAACAGGGAGGCGTTTTGCTCGGCGAGCGCGGACCTGGTTCAGTGATCGGAGAGATTGCATTGCTCGATAATCTTCCTCGGTCAGCCTATGTCGTGTCGCGCAACTACCTGACCTATGCAGTCATCGATGGTAAGGCGCTTCGCCGCTTCATGGTTCAGAACAAGGATATTGGCTTTATCATGCTGAGCAACCTGTCGAGAGTCCTTTCGGTAAGGCTCCGAGAGGCATCGCAGGCCATCGAAGACCTTCAGGGCAAGCTCGCAGATCCCTGGATCTACACCGAGTAGGTTAACGGCCCTTGGGGACAACAAAGCTAGTCTGATTTCGGCATGTGGGTGGATAGGTACCGATGGTACAGCTCACATGCCAAGACGACGCGATTATCCGTGGTCTGCTTGAGCACGCCTGCAGCTAGGAGTCTTTGGAGCCCGTCGGTCTGGGTTGACATCGATGGATGCGTCAACGATTGTCTTAGGGCGTCGTGCACCGAGGGAATCTGAGTGACCGAGATAAATATCCGCTTGAGATGGTCCGCAAAGGGGCCGTCTTCACGGTCAGCAGTGGACATCAATGTCGCAAAGTCCATCTGATTCCGCGCCAAAACATCCAATGCCCTGCGAATAAGGAATGGCTGCCCTCCGACGAGGTGACTCAATAGTACGGCTTGGTCCCTGGAGTTAAGCGGTGTGCCATAGCGTAGATTTAGGTCCCATATCTGGTCCAAGTCAAAGGGTGCCAAAGCGATTTGCCTGCCGACATTGAACGGCGATTGATTCAGATCCTGGATAAATAGGTGCGCCTCAGTGGCGTAACCGATGACAACGGTAAAGCGTGACCAGGGGCCGTTGGGTTCGGTTGCCCGGGAGTTATGCCAAGACCGCACAAGACCAAAGAAATCACTGGCAAACGGCACCCCGAAAAGCTTGTCCGCTTCATCCATGAACCACACCAAGGGCGTTTGGGAATCATCTATGAGGGCACGGACGAAATTATCCATGTTCATGTTCGCTCCAAAAATGTCGATCCACTCTTCGGCGAAATCGTATTTGAACTTCAATTGCCGAGCAAGAGTCGCCGCGAGCACTTTATAGAATCCATCATCCGAAGAGAGTTGAGAACTGCTCAACTTCTGGAAATCGGTAAATACCTGTCGCCAACCAAGCTCCGACGCCGCTTTCGCACCCCGGCCAATCAGCGAGGTCTTGCCCATCTGACGTGGCCCCTTGACGAGGATAATGCTTTCATTAGCCCTCAGCGCTTTCCCAAACTCGGCATCAGAAACCCTTTCCTCATAAAACGGTGAATCTGGAGGAACAGCGCCACCCACAGGTTCAAGCTGTAGTTCGGGTTCGTCAGCCTTCTGGTCTGCATACAAACTAGCCTGAATCTCGGCCAGTACCTTCAGGTCATCCTCCGGTCCTTTCCAGGCAGCGTAATTCAAGCCCTTGACGTATGCACCTACGGCACCTTCAATTGCAGTCTGAGTACCGACCATGACCGGCAGGAGAAACGGCTTACCTCTTTGTTGTCGCTCGTCATTCGCAGTTTCAAGTTCAAATTCGATCATCTCACTGCCTGACGCAGCGCTCGAAAGAATGACGATGACGGCATCGGCAGACCGAATTTTGTCTTCGATAGCTTTCGCCCATTCGACACCAATTTTGAGGTGTCGATCGACGAACACGTCATGCCCAAGTTCAGAAAGTGATCTTTCCAGGAGCATAAGAACGTGATCGTCAGGCTGGGTATTTCTGCGATAGACAATGACGAGCTTAAGGCCCAAACTCGGTGCCACCCTAGGCGTTGCAGGCGTAACGGGCAGTATGTGGGTCGATGGGTCGCTGCGCCCGAATTTTTCGGAAACAAGGGCGTATAGTTCGATTCGCTCCCCATGCTTGGTTTCGCCGAAGCCGAAAGGTCGTACGAACGGAGTCCATTCATCGGACTGCTTTAACCAAACGGCATGCTGGGCTGAAAGCAGGATGTGGCCACCATCCCCCATATCCATCACACGCTTGGCCATATTAATGCCGTCTCCAACAACCGTTTGAGTACCCGCAATGTCCGTTTGAAAGCGCACCGGACCACTGTGGATCCCCATGCGCACGGCCAGTTCCGGCGAATTCTTGAGACGCTGCGCCAGCTCAATCGCACAATTCGCAGGACCGGCGAGGTCATTCTTGAATAGGATCCACATCCCATCTCCACTAGGAAACGCGAGCAACTCACCCGCCGACTTAGCCAACTGAAACGTACGGCTTTCGGTCACCAAGTTTGAAAGTTCGGCAAGAAGCTGTCCCTGCCGATTGATCGACTCACGGGACCACCCCACGATGTCGAGAAACAGAATATGTGCAATCTGGGTAGGTGATTGAGGTTGATCAGCCATATAGCACTCGCCGAGCTTCAGTTTGCATGAAAGATGGCTTCGTGAGTGTCACAACTTGCCTGGGTGACGAACACCTTCATAAATAACTAATAACGCTGCGGTTGAATGGGATGTACCGATGGAGAGAACTCATGGTACGTAACGAACAGTCAACGGACCCCATAGAATCCACCGACAGGTCGTCATCCAGGTCCATAATCTACTTCTGGCAGATTGCGACAGCTATCTTTGGGATTATTTTCACCGTATCAATCTGCCTCTTCCTCGGTTCAATCTGGCATTAGCGTCATAACGGGTGAAACCTCAAGCCGAGCCACGGGAGTATATTTAGACAACTATCTAAATATCGGAAAGGAAATTGAGCATGAGTGTTTTGTTGGGATTCGCTTTGTTGACATTGGCTTCGGCACCGTTGGAAAAACAAGTGTCGTTTATCGGGGCGGGGGGATTCAAACTCTACGGAACGTTGACGATGCCTGCGAGCAGTTCAGGGCGGGCGATTCCAGGCGTTATCCTTCTCCCCGGAAGCGGTCCGACGGATCGCAATGGCAACCAGCCGCCACAGCTCGTAACTGACCTTCTCAAAGAGATTTCCAATTCGCTCGCCGAAAACGGAATCGCTTCATTTCGGTTTGACAAACGGGCAGCTGCAATTTACGCCTCAAGCTTCCCGAAGGATAGCGCACTGTGGCCCGACTTCTTTAAATGGGAGAACTTCGTCGAAGACGCAACAGCAGCATATCGGTTTCTTGGGTCGCAAGTTGGCGTAGATCCCAAACACATGGCCATCATTGGCCACAGCGAAGGCGCCGAAATCGCCTTTCAGATCGGTAGCAATCTAAAGGCAGATCCAAACCGCCCCGCTGCCCTGATTAGCATGGGTGGAGCGGGCAGACCCATGGGCCCCATCCTCATCGAACAGATCGATCGAGCCCTCACTCGCCAGCAGGCACCGGCTCCGGTGAAGAAGCAATACATGGACGGGCTCAAGAAGATTCTCGACCAAATTGTTAAGGACGGAACATACCCAGCGGATATGCCACAGGGATTTACCTCGCTGTTTAACGTCTCCACCACAAAAATCATGCGGTCCTACTGCACGATCGACCCGAGCAAACTTGCCCAAAACTTCGAAGGGGATGTCCTCTTGATCAATGGGGGGCATGACACCCAAATTTCACCCGTGCGCGACACGCCTCTGCTGCAAGCGGCACTTCAAGGAAGGAAGAGCGGCTCGGTTGAGATGCTAATCCTTCCGGATGCAAGCCACAACCTGAAGTCGACGAAGGCTGGAAATGATGATGCGTTCACTGGGCCAATGGATTCTGTCGCCCTCGCCAAGATCAATCAGTTCCTCAAAAAGAAGCTCCAGCCCTAGAAATTGTCGGGGATACGAATGTTGCGCAACTTTCGATACCTTTACACTTCCCTAACACGAGGAAAATTAGCAATAATCCGATCAATCGTTCTGCAATGTCGCGAGCGGGAACTTATGCGGACGAATGGAGGGTTTATCCCTCCTCGTCTTTCCTAGATCGCAGCCGATAGAGGCAAATGCCCGAGTCGAACTGTGACACTCAGCTATTGATCGGAGGATTAGATGACCCCTAAGGAAGCCGTCAGTTTTGCGACAGAGAATGACGCGCAGATCGTTGACATTCGGTTTACCGACCTGCTTGGCACATGGCAACATTTCAGCATCCACATTAACCACTTCACTGAAGACAAGTTTGAAGATGGTCTCGCTTTTGATGGTTCGAGCATTCGAGGATTCCAGGCTATTAATGAGTCGGACATGCTCCTCATGCCAGACCCGGATACCATTTTCATGGATCCATTCACGGATGTGCCAACGGCTGTCATCTCGTGCGACATTACTGACCCTCTAACTGGTCAGCGCTATCCCAAGGATCCACGATACACCGCCGAAAAGGCTGAGCAGTATCTCAAATCCACCGGCATCGGCGACACGATTTTCATCGGCCCAGAAGCCGAGTTCTTCGTTTTCGACGAACTGTTGTACGACAACCAGCCACAGGGTGCGTTCTACAAGATCGACTCCGACGAAGCGGCTTGGACCTCTGGTCGAGAAGGTAGCCCTGGTTTCACCAATAAGGTCAAGGGTGCATACTTCCCTGCAGCTCCTGTTGACAAACTCCAGGATCTGAGAACTGAAATGGTTCTCAAGATGGTCGAGTGCGGAATCAACGTCGAAATGCATCACCACGAAGTCGCTGCTGCTGGCCAGTGCGAAATCGACATGAAGTTCGACACGCTCAAGGTCATGGCCGATAAGGTGATGAAGTACAAGTACATCGTCAAGAACACCGCTTATCAGCACGGCTATGTCGCGACGTTCATGCCGAAGCCTCTGTTCGGTGACAACGGAAGCGGTATGCACTGCCACCAGTCCATCTGGCAGAACGGTATCCCTACGTTCTATGATGAGACCGGTTACGCTGGACTCAGCGACACCGCTCGCTGGTACATCGGCGGACTTCTGAAGCACGCTCCAGCGCTTCTCGCATTCTGCGCTCCAACGACGAACTCCTACCGACGACTGGTTCCAGGCTATGAGGCTCCAATCAACCTCATGTACTCGGCACGAAACCGATCGGCTTGCGTTCGAATTCCAATGGTTTCCAAGTCGCCGAAGGCTAAGCGAGTTGAGTTCCGAGCTCCAGATCCTATGGCAAACCCATACCTGGCGTTCTCAGCCCTCTTGATGGCTGGCCTCGACGGTATTCAGAATCGTATCGAGCCACCGAAGCCGCTCGACAAGGACCTTTACGAATTGCCACCACTCGAAAGAGCTGGCATTCAGCAGACTCCTGGCTCACTCCGATTAACCTTGGCTGCTCTTGCCGCAGATCACGAGTTCCTCCTCAAAGGCGACGTGTTCACCAAGGATCTCATTGAGAGCTACATTGACTACAAGCTCGTGAACGAGTGCGACGCGGTTGACCTTCGTCCACATCCATATGAGTTCTATCTCTACGCTGACGGCTAGTTCTTAGTCTCTTCGAAAACAACGCCAAAAGGGCTCCTCTCAGCTAATGAGAGGAGCCCTTTCCACATCAGGTTGGTATTAGAACCTAGCGCCGATGAAGATTCCTAGACCCGACAACTCTGGCTTTGAACTGAAGAAGTACTTCGCGGCGACAAAGAATGGAGTCGCGGTATTTCCAAATTCGTAGGCTACTCCGATCTGCTCACCAAGACCGATGCCAGTCGACGTTAAGTCGCCTGAGTTTCTGAAGTCAGGTCCAAGACCAGCTGACCAAACCATTTGACCTTGTCGGAGGTTGTAGGTGAACGCAACTGGAATATCGCTGTTACTTCCGTGAGAGTAATAGTCGGCAGAAATTCCGAAATAGGCTTGATCACCTTTGGAAGGTGATGTTGTCTGCATCGAATTGAGCTTGTAATCAACGCCGAGGCCAAACCACGTGTGACCCAATTCGCTGGCAAGATTGTTTGAGGGCATGAACAGGCCGAGGCGAACCGAGTATCCCTGTGGTCCATTTGTCTGTGCCCCTGCAAAACTTATCGCCATCATGGCGCCTGCCATTAAGCTTAACTTTGCAATTGTTGTTTTTCTCATATCAAGTGTCTCCCTCGTTTACACTGGATAGAAGATGGCCACCTAGTGGATGTTCCGCATTATCCCAAAGAACCTATCCGTTAGGCCAAAAAAAGGGCCACGGAGTACGCTCCGTGGCCTTTCTACGGGCGCGGGCGAAACTAGAACCGAACGCCGAGATAGATCCCGAATCCGGACAGCTGCGGCTTTGAACTCAGGAAGTACTTCGCCTGCAGAAACACCGGTGTAGGTGTGTTTCCGAATTCATAAGACACGGCAACCTGCTCACCAATGCCAACGCCCGTCGAAGTCAGGTCTCCGGAATTCCTGAAGTCCGGTCCGACACCAACGGAATATAGGAATTGACCCTGTCGTGCGTTCGCGGTGAGTGCAACGGGAATATCGCTATCACTACCATGGGAGTAGTAATCGGCTGAAATCCCGAAGAACGTCTCGGTCCCCGTAATCGGAACTTTGAGCGAGAGATTGCTAATCTTGTAGTCAACACCAAATCCGAACCAGTTATGGCCCAGGTCGCTGGCAAGGCTATTCGTTGGCATGAATGAGCCGATGCGAGCGGATAGCCCGGTCATGCTCGGTGTATCTGCCGCATTGGCAGCGCACATGCAGGCTGCCATACAGGCAACGGCGCTCAGCTTGGCAATCATTGAAATCTTCATTCTCGTATCCTCCACGTCAAAATATTACGCAATCTGGTCCAAGAAATGACGCCCTGATTGTCGTCTTTTCACAATCAGGACTTATCTTTGGATGTAGTGATCGTCGCGACTACCGATATCCCGGCTCGGAGTTGGTCCATCTTTGGCTGACCATGATCGAGAATGATCTTCACAGGAACGCGTTGGACGACCTTCGTGAAATTGCCCGTCGCATTATCTGCGGGCAAGAGTGCGAAAGTCGATCCTGTTCCCGCCGAAATGCTGCCAACATGCCCTTTGAAAGTCACGCCAGGGTAGGCGTCTACTTCAACTTCGACCGGCTGGTTCGGTCGAACGTCGGCAAGTTGAGTTTCCTTAAAATTGGCGACAACCCACACATCCTCGTCAGGCAGAATCGCCATCAACGAAGCACCTGGTTGCACAAGATTTCCCACTTCGACCGTATTCTTGCTGACTCTGCCATCGGCTGGAGCATAGATCTTCGTTCTGTCGAGGTTGATCTTGGCCTCACGTAAAGCGGCTCTGGCGAGTTCGACTCTGGCATCGGCTTGACTTTGCGCTGACTGACTGATCGCAACTTGACTCGGCGCTGTGTTGGCCTGTTGTAGCTGGCCCGTCGCCTGTTCTCGACGCTGAACGGCCTGGGCAACCGCAGCCTGAGCTGCTGTGACTTCGGCTTGAGTCTGGCGAATGGTGTCGCGCGCAGCCATTTCCGTTTCTTGGGCTGCGCGGAGTTGAGCATTGGCCTGAGAGATCGCTGCATCTGCAGCCGGTATCTGGTTCTTGGCGGCACGAAGGTCTGCACGCCTCTGAACAACAACCGCTTGAGCCTGGGCATGTTGTTGTTGGATCGCATTGACCTGAGCCTTGGCGACATCGGCCGCCGCACGCATTTGCTCGGCAACCTGTCCACTCACCGCACCCTGCCGGAACAAGGTTTCGTTTCGCTCAGCTTGCTTTTGGGCATTGTTCGAGTTAGCCACAGCCGCTTCGACGTTCGCCTGAGCCGTATTGACCGCGGCCAGAGCTGTGTCGAGTTGCGCCTGAGCACCCTGGACGGCATCAAGCGCCTTTTGGCGATTCGCTTTGGCGATGGCGATGTTCGCCTGGGCACCATAGATGCCCGCTTTGGCTCCACTGTCCTGAGCCCGCGCCTGAGACACAGACGCCTGCGACTTTGCGACCATCGCCAACGAGTTATCGATACCACCCGACGACTGCCCTACGACACTCTTCGCTTGGGCGACTTGGGCTTGAGTGTTTCCTTTGGTCAAGTCGACGTTGGCGCTCGCGCTCTGAGATTGCGCGATGGCAAGGTCAAGGTTTGCTTTCGCCTGCTCGTACGCGGTCTGGAATGTTGCTCCGTCAAGTTCGACAAGGAGGTCCCCTTTCTTGACGTGCTGATTTTCGCTGACTTTCAGCTTTATAACCGTTCCTGCGACTTGGGGAGAAATCTGGATTACGTCAGTAGAAATTGTCGCATCATCCGTGCTGACGTGAATGGCCGACCATGCCATAAACCTCGTTAAGTAGATTGCAGCCAACACCAACAGGACACCCACGACGCCTAGAATAAACGGCTTGCGACTAGCTTTTGGAGAAGGAACCACCGATGGCTCCGTGATTGCGGGCATCTCCGTTGGCTTTCCTTTGGGTGCGGAATCCTTGTCTATAGTGGTTGCCATCTAGTTCTATGTTCTCCGGTGACTGCTTTCTAAAAAGAGTCAGTCCACTCTGATAATTCGAGTCGTGCGCACATTTCGTTAGCAATCAACGAATCTGGTCAACAGACCTCACGAGTAAATCGGTCAAGACCGTTGTTCGCTCAAGCAGTTGGCACTTCTCCCCTAATTGCTGGGGACTCAGGCTATGTGGAAGCAGTGAATTGGTCGCGTCAAGAAAGGCTTCGGCGACGAGAAAAGGGTCCTCTATAACGAACTCCCCACGAGTTCGCCCCTCTATCAAGAGTTCGGCAAAGATCCGTGCCTCGGCAACGCGGTATTTTGCTCGACGCTCGAACAGCTGGGGACGAAGGCAAATCAGCAGGTCGTCAATTCCCTCTTTGTGTCCTTGGACACATTGAAATCTAAACATGACACGCTCGATCAGCATCTCGTGCAGCCGCGAACGGGCTGGCTTGCTACTTCGAAGAATCTGGTGCAGGTGTGCCTGAAGACGTTGGTTTTGACGGTCGATGAAGGAGAGGGCGAGGTCTTGCTTGCTGTCAAAGTAGAGATAAACGGTTCCCTTGCCAAGACCAGCGTGTTTCGCCAGTTCGTCGATCGTCATCTTTTTGTAGCCAACCTCACGCAGAAGCTCTCCCACCACATCCAAGATGAGTTCGTGATTGTCGGCGGTTTCCTTTGTCTTCGCGAGAGATCGACTGACCATTTTTAATATTTGGTCAGACCTTACCCCAAGTTAGGGTCAAACACAGAACTTGGAAGGTGCCCGCACTGGATGTTCAGTCAGTTCCCTGTAAAGGAAGCGCGTGCGCTGCTTTCCCAATGTGGCTAGGTCACACCAAAAGCAAGAAGCGAGGCACGCCTTAATGTCAAACAGTTTTGGCTGAATGGTCTTGTTCTGTAGCCGCGGCATGGTTTGTGGCCGCGCACCCAACTCGCGGCTTGAACCCATTTTTGGTCTTGGCGAACGGTCCGAACGCCGGTACAACCCAACCGGCGGCTACGGCGGCTGTTGAAATACCAAAACTGTTTGACATTAAGGCACGCTTCGCCCCTACACCAATTTGGGGTTGACACCGAAATTTAACGTTAGCGAGCTCGAAGGGCGGCACGGACGGGGGAGCCGTCGCACCCGACGATGTTGAGAGGAAAAGCAACGAGTTCGTAGTTCCCTGGGGCGATATGGCGGAGATCCACGGCTTCGAGGATGGTGATCCCATTGCCGAGAATCGCGTAGTGAGCCGGAAAATCCGGGGTCCCAAAGCGATCTACGCTCATGTAGTCCACTCCGACCAACTTCGCGCCCCTCGCGGCGAGGGCCTTGCCTCCGCTCTCCGAGATATAAACAAAGTTCTCTTGAAAGGTCCGATGCTGCCAGAGGTCGCCGTTGCGTGTCTTGAAAAGCACACACAGTCCCTGACAATCGAGCGGCACGTGCTGCTCATCGATGGAATCGCCCTCGACCTCGACCACTACGGCGTCACCGGACCATCGGTCAAGGGCAACCTTTTCAATCGTCTCACCATCCTTGATGAAATGAGCGGGAGCATCGACATGGGTCATGAAATGCGATACGAAATCGAGCCTCGAAACCTGGGCCACAGAATTCGGTCCGATCTCCGATAGTCGACTGATCTGAATCGGTGGGTCTCCCGGCCATTGGGGGATTCCATTCTCAATCGGGTAGCTGATATCGATCCATGGATGCGCCATGTTTGGCATCCTACTCCAACTCTGTCGCCAAAAAACTCACAACCAGTTAAGATTGTTGGGATGAGTGATTACCCTCTTCTATCAGGGCCGATGGGAAGTTTGGCAAGACCCCAATACGGTCGCAGCATGCGCGCCACCTCGACCTTCCGTGAAGGTGCGGATGGCAACTACGACCCATCCGCGCCCCCCAAGAGCGACCTAGAAGAGAAGAGTAACCGCGACAACTTCCGCGTGTCTCCCGGTCAAACCCACGTCTTGATGGACGTGGAGGGGCCCGGAATCATCACCCACATGTGGATCACCTTCCTCGGTCCAGAAGCTCACCCTTGGGCAAAAGATGGATCGGCGAATCACCAGGAGTTGCTACTTCGCATCTACTACGATGGCAATGAGCGGCCGGGTGTCGAGGCACCTGTCGGCGATTTCTTTGGTGGCTGCTTCGGCAAGAGGAGCGAACTCATCAGCATGCCCGTTGTCGTCGAAGGCGGGGACTCATACAACTGCTTCTGGCACATGCCCTTTCACAAATCCGCACGCGTTGAAATCGTGAATGAAAGTGATAAGCCGCTCAGCCTGTTGTACTACAACATCGACTGGATTTTGCGCGACTCACTCCCCGCCGATACGCCCTATTTTTACGCCCAATACACCCAATCATATCCGCTTGAAACTGGCGAACCCTACACGCTGCTTGAGACCACTGGCAAGGGTCATTACGTCGGCACCGTGTTCAGCGTCCGGACCCGCAGCCCTTACTGGTTCGGGGAAGGCGACGAGATGGTCACGATTGACGGGGAGGCGATCCCATCCGTCTGGGGCACTGGCACCGAAGACTACTTCCTTTGTGCCTGGGGCTTGGAGCAGGTTCAAACGCCATACTTCGGGGTTCCCTATTTCGACCAATGGGGCATTGTCGGCGGACACACCAGCGCCTATCGATGGCATGTTAACGATCCTTTTCTGTTCAATACGTCGATCAAGGTCCAGTTCGAGACATTCGGGTGGATTGCCCCTGATGAGAGTGTTCACAAGCGTGCAATGAGTTGGAACCCGCGGGAAGACGACTACGCCAGTGTCGCGTTCTGGTATCAAACGGGCACACCAACCTTCAAAGCCCGCGCCCCTCATGCCCGCGAGCGTAAGCTACCAAACATCGAAAGGTCGATCGTTTGGGTGTCTGAGCTGGACTACGGCCAAAAGAACACTTTGGATACGGATCCTCTTCCCCGCCTCGAATATGACGGAAGGCGAACTCAGACAAGTCAAGAGAAAGAGGTTCAGCGTTTCCCTGAATTATTTGAGCACCCAGTATTGTTCGTTCCGGCCGATGCGGATGGCAAGAACTCCCTGGAGATTCCGATCCAAGTGAACGAGAAGGAGCCTTTACGTTTACTGATAAACGTCGCTCACGGCCCCGATTTGGGAGCATACGAGGTCTCTTTGGATGGTGTGAAACTTGGCACTCGAATGGATTTCTACGCCCCCGAGGTCAAACCGCGCGAGTACCACTTCCTCGACTTCTGGCCCGAACCCGGCGAGTACATACTCAAACTAGAGTGCGTAGGCAAGAACCACCTCTCCAGCGGCTACGCCCTCATCATCGAGTCCGTCCGCCTTAGGGAACGTCGGCCAAGAGTCAAGGAAATGGCATTCGACATAGACAACGACTGGCGCACGAATCCGATCTATTACGAAGGAACATAGCGTGAGTCGGTGATCCTACCGACAGATCAGCCGACGGAAGAGACCCGAAGACCCAAGCCACCAACAGCCCACGTAGTCGGCGGTGATCGTACCGACGCTGCAGCCTCTGGAATGGGCGTGAATATCGGTATCGCCTCGCACGAAGGCTGCGGGCCATTCGTCAGGCTGTTCGTCGGTACGATCACCGCCGACTACGTGGGCTTACGGAATTCACCGCTGGGATGTGCTATCGACCGGGGTTCCGGAAACTATGGTGCCAGGGGCACTTATGCGAAAAACCATACTCATTCTTCCCTCTCCTTCCTCAGAATAAATGGAAAGAGAGGGCGACGCTGGCAGACTCAGGCATTGCGCACAGGGTTCGGCGCCTCGCAAGCTGCAATCAACCGGAATTGCGGAGCCAGTCTGTCGGAATGGCGTGTTTGGATCCGGGGTTGCCGGTGATAGTGACAGATCGGTTGCCCAATTTTACGACGAGATTGCTCTTCCAGCCTTGCTGGATGATGACTTTGGTGGGGACACCGGCGGACCAGGCGATGTCGATCGTATGTCCGCCTCTGGCGCGCAGGCCACGGACTTCACCTTCGGGCCAGGCGGATGGAAGAGCAGGGAGTAACCGTACATCCTCAAGCGTGCTCTGGATCAGCATCTCGGCCACGCCGGAACTGAAGCCGAAGTTTCCATCGATTTGGAAGGGGGGATGAGCGTCGAAGAGGTTGGGGTAGACACCACCACCTTCTCCACCCGTACCTTGAGGACGTAATGCTTCCTTCACGAGCTTGTGAGCATGGTCTCCATCCAGAAGGCGTGCCCAAATGTTGATCTTCCAGGCAAGGCTCCAGCCTGTACCTGCGTCGCCTCGAATCTCCAAAGACTTCTTGGCGGCTTCGAACAAGGCGGGAGTTTCTTCCTGCGTGATCTGATGGCTAGGAAAAACTCCGTAGAGGTGTGAAACGTGCCGGTGATGGATCTCCGGTGCTTGGAGGTCCCAATCTTCAAGCCACTCTTGAAGTTGTCCCGCTTTTCCAACCTGCATCGGTGCGAGTTTCTGACGTGCCTCATGGAGCTTGGTCCGAAACTCCTCATCGAGATTCAGTACAACCGCCGCGCCAGCGCATGCATCGAATAGGTCCCTGAGGATTTGCATGTCCATCGTTGGTCCCGCGCACAGTCCAACGCCCTGGTGATGGGTATTTTCGGGCGAGGTGGAAGGACAGGTCACCAAGTGGCCAGTCTTGGGGTCCGTTTGCAGCGTATCCAGAAAGAACTCGGCGGCTCCCTTCATGGTCTTGTAGTGGCGATTCAGGGCCTTCTTGTCCCCCGTATACAGGTAGTGCTGCCACATGTGCGTGCTCAACCATGCTCCACCCGTTGGCCAAAGGCCCCAGGACGCACCGTCGATGGGAGCGGCACCGCGCCAACCGTCGGTGTTGTGGTGCAGGACCCAGCCCTTGGCGCCGTACTGCACCTCTGCCGTCTTCTTGCCCGTTTCCGCAACTTCCTCCAGCATGCTGAAGAGCGGTTCGTGGCACTCGCTCAGGGCGCAGCTTTCCGCGGGCCAATAATTCATCTCGGTGTTGATGTTCACCGTATATTTCGATCCCCACGGGGGCCTCACGCTGTCGTTCCATAGCCCCTGGAGGTTGGCGGGCTTTCCACCCTGTCTTGAACTTGCGATCAGCAAATAGCGGCCATATTGGAAGTAAAGGGCGGCGAGGCCAGGGTCATTTCCTTCCTGAAATTTGTGAATTCTGACGTCTGTCGGCTCCGCTTGGTCGGACTTCCCGAGGTCAAGTGACATCCGACGAAACAGGTGGCGATGATCAGAGGAGTGAGCATTCCGAAGTTCGGCATCGCTCTTGTGTGCCACGCGATTGAGGTAAGAGGCAGCGGCGAAGACGGCATCCGCAGAAACGTCTTTGTAGCTCAAATAGCTTGTCGCCATGGAGACGAATACCGTGGCGGAGTCGGCATTTCGGACCACGAGGGTATCGCCATCTATGCTCTGCGAACCACCGCGAAGTTTTGCCCTTACCAGAGCGGCAAACTTAACTTGTCCAGAAATACCTTCCGATTCTCCGCTGATGCCTTGAAGGAGTAAATCAGCGTCACGACCGGCAACCGAGATCGACTGCGGCGACTTGAAACTTGCCTTAAACGAGACTTGGCCAGGTTTGTCAGCTTGAATCCTAATCACCAGGATCTGGTCGGGGTGGCTGGCAAAAACTTCGCGCCGATACCGGACGCCGTTGATGGTGAAACTTGTCGTCGAGATTGCCGAATCTAGGTCCAACTCTCGCCGATAGTCTGCCGCTGCCGTTGCAAAGCCGAAGTCAAGAAAGAGGCTGCCAACGGTTTGGTACGGCAATTGTCCCAACGGCTTGCTCATGAACTTGGAGTCGGCAAGCGAAATCGCCTCACGGTACTTGCCTTCAAAGACGAGTTTTCGAATTTCGGGCAATACGGCCAACCCTTCAGGATTGTCGTAGTCATGAGGTCCGCCTGCCCAAACGGTGGATTCGTTGAGTTGGATTTGCTCGGTTGCAACACCGCCATACACCATCGCCCCTAGACGGCCGTTGCCGACAGGCAGGGCCTCAACCCACTCCTTCGCGGGTCGATCATACCAAAGCTGTAGTTTTGTCTCGTTGGGGGGCGGCAGAGAATTCATGGGATCTTTTGAGTTTTTGGCGATTGCATGCAAAGTAGCGGGGAGAGATACTCCGGCAGCAATCCCGCCGAGAATAACGGTGCGGCGGCTGACATTCTCAGCATCCGAAGGAAGAAAGGCGTCGTCGTCTTTGTGATTCGGTTCCACGTTGCCTACTCTACCGGGGATCGTTGGCCTAAGACATATGAAATAGCTACTTCACGTCTCCCAGACGTGCTTGGAGACGATCTGCAATGGCACGATCCGTCGCCGCTCGAGCGATTTGGGTAGCAATCAAACCGTCCCTTCCCGAAGGCAAATGTCCAGGTGCACCCGTTCGTAGCGCTTCAGAGAAGGCACTGTGCATGCCATGAAAGTTCTTTTCGCTAGCCCCAGGAACCACTATGGTCGACCCACCCGTTCTCGCTTCGAGAATATAACCATCACGGTCATAGCGGATCACTCCACCGTTTCCGATGAGATGATAGGAGAAATGAGAAATCGGGTTCCTGGCGGTGTGGCCATAGCTGAAGCTCATCTCAACCATTGAGTGGGCTCCGCGCGCGTGATCCATGTGCAAATACACGTGATCGGGTGCTTCGTAGTCAGCAACCCAGGCAGCGGCTACCGTCGTCTTCTCAACCTCTTCCCCTAGCCACCACCTCGCGAGGTCGATTTGATGCACGCCGCAGTCGACCATAGGCCCGCCTTCCACCATGCGACCTTGCCACCGTGGGCTCACGATCCAATTGCCAGCGGTATCTTGCTCGTACTGACCGTGAAGATCCCAGATGTAGATCAAGCGAAGAGATCGAATGTCACCGACAACGCCGTCCTCAACCCATTTTTTGATCTGAAGCGCGACCGGGCTAAATCTGTAGACGAAACCAGTGAACAGCATTTTCCCAGTGGCTTCCATGACGGCAATCGCCTCTTCGGCTTCCTCGTCGTTCATCGCGAGTGGCTTTTCACACAGGACGTGCACCCCGTGTTCGGCAGCCGCCTTGATGTTCTCTAAGTGGGCTCCGGCAGGGGAGCAAATGAGCACAGCGTCGAGCTTGGAATTGAAGAAATCCTGTGAGTTTGTAAAAGCGGGGGGATTGCCGAATTTACTTGCCACATGGGCCAAGCGCGCAGGATCTGGGTCCATGAGCGCGGCCAATTCGAGGCCAGGAGTTTGGAGGATTGCTGGAAGGTGTCCGTAGTCAGCGACGACGCCGCACCCCATTACGCCAATTTTCGCCATTCGCTGACAGTTTACTGTCAGTTGATGAGCGCACCCGCTCTTGATCAGGTGCGCTCATGAAGATCCTAGAAAGAATGAGGTGGCGCCACCGACTTCTTCTCCGTTAGGGGCTTCGCTGCCTTTCGAAGGATGAGTAGAACCGGAATCCAGAATGGCGAGAATGCAAGGATCCAAACGAGGCCGGCGAATGCGATTCGAAAGGCACCGCTCGCGCCAGAAGAAGCTTCCGCCCATGTCTGTGCCATCCAGTTGGGGTCCGAAGTTGGTGCATTGGCAATCGCGTTCTGCTGAAGTGTAAGGGAGATCGTCGACATCGCGGCAAGACCCGCTTGCGATTTTCGCTGGCCAGAAATCGATTCGATTTGGGTGCGAACCTGGGTCAGCTGGCTCTGGATGTTGAACACATCATCCAACTGGGTTCGGTTCTTGAGCATGTCACGATAAACGTCTTCCTGGGCTCGCAGAGTTTTCAATCGGGCATCCATGTCAACAAGTTGTCCGGTGACGTCTTCCGATCCGACTTTCTTGGAAAGCCGAACTCCTAGGGCCTCAAACTTCGCGATCGTAGCATCGAAGGTCTCCACCGGAATGCGAAGTGCGATATCGAGAACGGGATGGGCAGAAGCCAAATCCGTACTGGAGGCTGTTTCGACGTAACCACCGGCACCTCGAACGATAGAGCCGACCGTCTTCTCCGCTTTCTCGACGTTTTCAACGCGTACCACGAGTTCTGCTCGGCGGATAACTTGGCGAACCTGGGCGGGTGGAGCCATGGGTGCCTTTGCCAAAGCAGCACCGCCATCGATCTGCCTTCCCGCCATCGGCGATGAAGGAGCTATTGCTTGGTTGCGCGAACTCGCCCCTTCAGATTTCATCAGCATCGCGGGCGCTTTGGCGCTATCCGCAAATTCCATCGATGCCGATGCCCCGCTCGCCTCAGGCGAACTGTTGGCTGCCATATGGCCGGAGCCGCAGCCAGCCGCGAACCCGATGACCGAAATTAACGTTGCCGCAGAGATCATCCCTCTGCGTAGATTCACTAACCACATTTTCATTTCCTCGCTCCTGTTGAGAGTCTGGTGGTGAGTGACAAATAGCTTCGCCTCAGTTCAAACGAATTTAAACTGAGGCGAAAAAACAAGCGATCGCTTATTTAATGGACGGACGCTTTTGACTGGTTGGCGGGAGCGTTAGACTTGCCGTATCCTGCGGCAGCGTCTCCACCGAGTTCCCCCGGCTGCTGACCGGAGCCCTTGGCTGGGCGGTCTAGCTTTGGATCAACCTTTTCAGGAGAATTTGGGTCGGAACCGATGCCGTATCGCGTTTCGGTATGGGTACCCGCTGACGCGTAGGCAATGCCGCCGCTACCGTATTTATCACCTGAAACAGGTTGAACCTTTACCGGGGTGGTGGCAGTTTCAAAGCTCTCAATTCCTTTGAATCGACATCCACCAAGCATGACGACGCCTACTAGGACGGCAAATTTCACGAAGTCAGATCGCATTCGCATAAAGCTACCCCGTCAGGCGCATTTCGCGCCTGACGATTTCTTGCTAAAAAGTGACGTCGACTAGCTCTTCCTTACCGGTTTCGCTGCTCTTGTACAGGGCATCGAAGATGGCATTGAGGATGAGACCGTTTTCGCCAGGTACCGGAGAGGTCTTCTCTTCGAGGATCGCCTTAACGAAAGCCTCAATTTCAGCCGTGTGTGCGGACTCTACGTGGGGCACATTCGCTGGTTTGAGGTTGAACAGTTGCTGATCTTCTTCTGTGTAGATCTGGATCGCATCGTCGCCACCGTACGGCTTGACGGTTGCACCCGCTTTGGTTCCAAACAACTGAGTCTGGAACGGATCGCCGTCTAAATTTGCCATGAACGAGCTTTCAAGCGAAACCACGGAGCCATCTTCGAATTTGATCATGCCGACGGCGAAATCTTCGACTGTGAATTTCTCGCGATCATAAGATCCCCAATAATTAAACAACTCTGGATTTTTTCCGAGTGTGTCCCAAGTCTTACCCGATGCGCTGACTGGCTTCGGATAGCCCATGAGGAACAGCGTGAGATCAAGGATGTGCACGCCGATGTCGATCAGCGGACCGCCGCCCTGCTTCTCTTTGTCAATAAACACTCCCCATGCAGGAACACCGCGGCGACGTAGCGCCTGGGCTCTCGCGAAGTAGACGTGGCCCATCTTGCCTGCATCCACATATTCCTTCATGAATCGAGCTGGGCCCGAGAATCGAGACTGAAGGCCAACCTGGAGGATCTTGCCCGAATCTTTGGCTGCACGGCACATCGCCCGGCACTCTTCCGCGTTAATTCCGAGCGGCTTTTCGCAAATGACGTGTTTGCCAGCGGTCAGCGCGTCGACCGTCGGTTGCATGTGATATTTGTTTGGAGTCGCGACCGATACGGCGTCGATCTCCTCGTTCGCAAACATCTCTTTGTAGTCGGTGTAGACCTTCGTGATTCCAAACTTATCCGCCGCAGTTTTTGCGATTTCCGGATTTACGTCGCATACCGCGACCATCTCGCAAAGCTCGGGAATGCTTTGGTAGCCCTTCATGTGGCATCCCTGCGCGATTCCGCCGCTTCCAATAATTCCAATCTTCAGTTTATTAGCCATTTTTGCCCGCAGCTCACCCTAACTGAGCCCTTGAGAGATTACTCAATGAAGGCGTCCGGCTGTTGTTTTCAGCGCAAGGAACCGCGTTCCCTAGCACTCGGCGTCGGAGTCTGCCAAAATACCAGGTAACTATGCCGACTTATGTTTATGAATGCAGTAGCTGCGACAGCCAATTCGAGGTCGAGCAGCGAATCACCGAGAACGCCCTAACCAGTTGCCAATGTGGATCTGAGGGAACGGTCAAACGCATCATCCAGCCGATCGCCGTCTTGTTCAAGGGTTCTGGTTTCCATATCAACGACTACTCATCCAAGGGTTCTCCAACGACCGAGCCAGTCAAGGCCGATGCTCCTGCCTGCAGCGGCGAACCAGCGTCCTGTGCGACATGCGCACCGCCTGCAGCCGCGACTCCGTCGGAGTAATTTCGCGACTTACGACAACGATTGCCAAATCTGCTGTAGGGGCTAACCCGACTCTTGGTTGGTTGCAGCGGATGCGAGGCACGCCTTAAAGTCAAACAGTTTTGGCAGAATGGTCTTGTTCTGTAGCCGCGGCATG